>NZ_RWIV01000001.1:1507500-2107500 GCF_003944835.1 Bacillus sp. HMF5848 | reverse complement strand
AAGCTTTAGTTATTGGTGCATCAGGTGGAATGGGATATGCATTAGTCAAAGAATTAATTTCGAGAGGCGTTGAAGTGGTTGCATTTGCAAAAAGCGAGCAAAAGCTTACATCCTTATATAAACATGAAGCTAAGATAAAAATAGCGACTGGAGATGCTTTAATTGTACAAGATTTATTAAAGGCAGCAGAAGGTGTAGATGTAATCTTTAATGCGATAAGTTTTCCTTACCAAGAATGGAAAGAAAAACACCCACGTTGTGTGGACAACATAATAAGTGTTGCCTTAAACTGCAATGCTAAGATAGCACATGTCGACAATATATATGCATATGGTAAACAAGCTAAAAGAAGGGTTTCTGAATCTGCAACAAAAGAACCACACACGAAAAAAGGAAAAATACGATTAACACTCGAAGAAAAACTATTAAATAGTCCGGTGCCTTCATTAATAGTTCATTTTCCAGACCTATATGGACCAAATGCCAATAACACTATACTTCATGAAACGCTAAAAAGCGTTGCTAATCAAAAGAATTCACGTTTTGTAGGAAAATTGGATGTACGTAGAGAGTTTTTATACACATTAGATGGCGCGAAGGCAATGGTAGAATTAGCTCTTCGTCAGCACACGTATGATCAAAATTGGAATATTCCAGCATCTCATCCAATAACCGGAGAAGAGCTGATTTCACTATTTCGAGATGAAATTGGCTATAAAGGAAAAATACAAACTGTTTCGAAAGGTATGATTCAGTTATTAGCATTGTTTTCATCAGGCATGAGAGAATTTCTAGAAATGATGTATTTGACTGAGAGCCCTGTCATTCTTAATGGAGACAAATACGAAGCAAACATAGGCAATATACCTAAAACACCTTATAAAGAAGGGTTGAAACAAACTTTAGCGTGGATGAAAAGCGCTAGCTAGTTATTTTTTGTTCTTTACAAGTAAGAAAGGGGGAGGAGATTCCCCCAAGAGGCAGTCTAAACAAAACGTGAAGAAAACGATTAGTTTACAGCTGAACGTATTACTTGTAATTCAAGTAGACACAATATCATCCTAGACCATTAAAACTGAATCTAAATAACGCTTACCCGTCTCTGTTATCATAGTACCTGCACGACCGCGGCCTTTTGTTATATATTCTTTTTCTTCAAGGATATTCAAACGGTGCCGAACCTGTTGATTTGTTAGCGGGGTAGACCAGCTTTGACTCTCAAGCTCAATTTTTTTACGACTAGCGGGTTGACCCGCTTCATTCATATTAAGAATTGTTTGCAAAATTCTTATCAGTTCATTCTTATCATGAGTGGAGGACATTGAATGTGTTGCTATGCTTTTTTGTAACTTTTGCTGCGTTGTTATTATTGTATTGTTCTGAAAGAATTCTTTATTAGGAATATCTTGCACTGTAATAACATTCCCATCACAAACAGCTAACATATAATCAATAGAGTTTTTCAATTCTCGAACATTGCCAAACCATTGATACTGCATTAGCTGGTCAATTACATCAATGTTAATCTTTATATGAGTTCGACCACTTTTCTTTATGAAATGTTGTATTAAAAATTCAATATCTTCACGTCTATTTCTAAGTTCGGGTAAATGTAGGAATAAGACCTTTAAGCGATGATATAAATCCTCGCGAAATACCCCCTCGTGAATCATCCTAAGCAAATCTTTGTTTGTTGCAGCAATTACTCTTACATCTACAGGGATTATTTTGTTGCCTCCAATTCTCATTATCTCTTTTTCTTGTAAAACTCGAAGTAATCGGGCTTGTAACTTTAAACTAATATCCCCAATTTCATCAAGAAAGATCGTACCACCATTGGCTTGCTCAAATAATCCTTTTTTTCCACCTTTCTTTGCTCCCGTAAATGCTCCTTCTTCGTACCCAAACAATTCACTTTCCATTAAATCCTCAGTCAATGCACTAAAGTTTACAGCTAGAAAAGGACTTTTATTTCGAATAGATTGATTATGTATCGCACTTGCGAAAAGTTCTTTCCCTGTGCCACTCTCACCTTGAATGAGCACAGTAAGGTCTGTTTTTGCTAGCTTTGCGGCTGTTTCCTTTGTATCTTGTAACACTTTACTTCGACCTATAATATCAGCGAACGTATATTTAGCATAGTAGCCTTTTTTTACTAACTCTCGTCGGAGTGTTCGTTCCATCTCTATAGCCTCATGAGGGTTCTTAAATGTAGCTACAATTGTTTCCTCGCTTTGTAAGCAAAAACGATGCACTATTGTGTCGTATGACCCTAATGAGAAAGCATTATCTTCCGTTTGCTGCTCTGAGAGAATAAACTCTACTAACTGCTTATTACTAATGACAGAGTCAATGTTGTTGCCAATTGCGTTAGATGCTGCAACAGATGTAAACTTCTCCATAATTTCATTAAATACTGTTATGGTGCCATCAAAACGAACAGCTAAAATACCATCATTTACTCCATCAACTACTCTTTTTAAATGTTTATTTAAGTCATTTGCTTGCCTCATCGTACTTGCTAATTTTTTGCTTAAATCAATAATCTTTTGATTGTATTTATTCGAAATCTCAGCACCTTTTTGATCTAACAACTGAAGGTGATTTAGAATCTCAAAAATGGTAGAAATATCAATAAGACGTGGGCCAATATTTACTATCTCTTCTACATAGTCAGGTATGAGATGAACTTCTCCAGGTGTAATAGCAACTTTAGTCTTTTGAAACACTTTCCTGTTAGGATAGCATGGAATGTATTCAATGTGATCAATTCCTAGCTCCTTTAGAGTATGAATACCTTCTATCACCGTTTCTGGAAAGTCGTTCACGTACAACGCCTTCGCACCATTTGGTAGGAAAAGTAATTGATCAATCATTAAATAATTAATAGTACGTTTAGCTGCGATAACAGTACAACTTGTTTCAATCACATGTTGAACCTCATCAGTAATAAGTTCAGAAGAAAGAATAACCAACTTATTTTTAATAGGAGAAGGTAATTTTTCTTCAACTGAAAAACTATGAATGTGAATAAAATCCCCTATGATTTCTGTTAATTGCTGATAGAGCGCTTTTCGTGTTTCTTTTGTACCCGCTAACAAAACGACACTATTTTTATACTCCATGTTATTCACCTCACAAATTGGTTCATTTATTGGGTGTTAACACAAACAACCAAACCCATTTATAACCATTTTAACAACCTATTGGTAAACTATTCAAGTTTTTTAAAATATTTAGAAAATAGTATTATTGTTTATTTCAGTAATACCACTGCAAGAAAATTTGCGACACCCATAGTTGGCACACTTTTTGCATGTATATATATGAACACTTATTTGAAGGGGGAAGAGAGTTGAAAAAATTATTTGTATTTTTCATGTGTATGATTGTGATGAGTGTGGTTGTAGCATGTTCCAGTAATAGTTCAGAAGATGCGTCAAATGCACCTGAGCCACAAACAACAACTGATGATACCTCTACAACAACTGAACCGAATGCATCAGAAGCATCTGAAGAAGAAACTGACGAGATGTTACCTTTAACAGTTGGATTAGAGGCTGAGCCGACATCATTGGACCCATTCAACGCTACCGATGGTAATTCTGCTAACATTCAACAAACGATTTACGAAGGACTTCTTCGGTTTGATCCTGACATGAACCTTGAGTTTTTGTTAGCAACAGGCTATGAGTACAATGAAGATGCTACGGCAATTACGTTTACTCTCCGTCAAGGTGTTACTTTCCACGATGGAAGTACTTTTAATGCAGAAGTTGTAAAAGCAAATTTAGACTTTGTTAGAAATGATGAGAACGGATTAGCACGTTCTAGCTTTTTCTCATTTATCGATGAAGTAATTATTGAAGATGAAAATACTGTTACTATTCGTTCTGCAGAGCCAAATTCAGCAATGGCCTCTTATATGGCACACGTATCTGCGACCTTTAAATCAATAAATGAAATAACTAAAAAAGTAGAAGACTCTGATTACAATTTAGACAGGAACGCAATTGGTACAGGTCCCTACAAATTCTTAGAGTGGAAAGATGGGCAGTATGTAAAGGTAGTTCCAAACGATAATTATTGGAACGCTGACCAGCTACCTAAATTGAAAGACATCACATTTATTCCTGTTCAAGAAGCAAGCACTCGCGTTAATATGCTAAAAACTGGCGAGCTTGACGTTATATCAAAACTTCCTACATTAAATGCCGAGGAATTATCTCAAGCTGAAGGTATTGATGTATTTACCGGCCCATCCTTAAACGTATTCTATGTTGGTATAAGTCTTAAGCATGAAAAATATCAAGATGTAAGAGTGCGTCAAGCCATGAACTATGCTATTGACAAGAATGCTCTTATATCACAAGTTGTCGACGGATACGGCACAATTGCTGATTCTGCTATTGCACCAGGTGTGTATGGTTATAAAAGTCAACAAGCTTACACATATGATTTAGATAAAGCTAAACAGCTTATGGAAGAAGCGGGGTATGAGAACGGTTTTGAGGCTACGTTATGGACGCGAAATGAAACAAGCTTCGTAGCTGTTGCGGAAAATATCGCTATTCAGTTGGAGAAAATTGGAGTAAAGGTTAAAGTTGAACCTTACGAGAGCGGTACGCTTTTTGACATGCTAGATAATAACAAAGGTACAGATCTTTATATCGGTCGTTGGTCACCTGGCACTGGTGAAGCAGATTGGGGATTACGTCCAAACTTTGCCTCTGATCGAGTACCACCTAACTATAATAATTCAGGCTTTTACGTGAATGAGCAAGTTGACACTCTACTTAATAGTGCAATTCAAACGTCAGATCAAAATGAGGCGTTAGCGCATTACGCAGAAGTTCAAGAAATCGTGTATGAAGAAGCACCATGGCTCTTCTTATTTGTACCGGATAATGTAGTAGCAAAACGTAGTAATGTATCAGGCGTAACAGTATTACCAGCAGACTCCGTTTTAGTTGGAAATGCTGATAAAGAATAAATCAAAAACTCTTAAAAGGTAATCTCTGTTACTTAACAGAGATTACTACACTATTAAAGGGGTTACATTATGATCACTTATATTATTAGACGATTAGTAGGTATGCTACCACTGTTACTAATTGTTTCTATACTGTCTTTCTTATTCGTTCATTTAACACCAGGCGACCCCATTCGGATTATGTATGGAGCAGAGATTGATCAAAGCACTTACGTAGCATTGCAAGAGAAACATGGGTTAAATGATCCACTTCACGTGCAGTACGTCAATTATGTAAAAGGGATTGTCCTTGAAGGGGATTTTGGTACATCCTTTCGGACAAAATCGGATGTATCCACAGAGATTGTCAATCGTTTTGGATACACCCTCCTGTTAACATTCGCCGCTTTAGTATGGGCCGTGTTATTTGGGATACTAGTTGGGATTATTTCTGCTGTTAAACGAAATTCCTTTTTGGATCGCTTTAGTATGCTATTTACAATAACAGCTGTTAGCATTCCCGAATTTTGGCTAGGACTACTCCTTATGCAAATATTCGCTGTACAACTCGGGTGGCTTCCATCAGGTGGGAGCGGAGAGTTTAAGCATTTAATTTTACCATCTATCACACTTGGTTTTGGGGTTGCAGCGTATATAGCTCGCTTTACACGATCAAGTGTTCTTGAGGTCGCGAGAGAAGATTTTGTTAGAACCGCTTTGGCAAAAGGACAAAGTGAGTTTGTCGTAACATTCACACACATTTTACGTAATGCTCTTATACCTGTTGTAACAATGACTGGGTTACAGTTTGGCATATTATTAGGAGGGGCAGTGGTAGTAGAACAAGTGTTCACCTGGCCAGGTTTAGGCTCTTATTTAATAGATTCTATCCTGTCTCGTGACTATCCGGTAATTCAAGCCTTAATTCTACTATTCTCTGTTCAATTTTTGATTGTAAATTTATTAGTAGATATAAGCTACGGCTTTTTAAATCCACAAATTCGCTATGACTGAAATGGGTGATTTAGATGGAGAAAAACAAAGTTTATTCTCCCTTTAGAGATTTTTTACGAAAATTTTCAAAACAAAAACTAGCAGTAATTGCGTTTTCTGTTGTTATTGCTATCGTTATCATCGCTTTATTTGGTTCGTGGCTTGCTCCTTTTGATCCTTCACAGCCTGTTACGTACCAATACGAGAAGAAGGGCATTCAAGTAACGCAACAGAACGAAACCAAAGTAACAGTATGGGCAACTACAAATACCGATCAAAAAGAAAGAGTGACCGACTTAAAAATTACAAATACTAAACGAAATGTTACAGCTATCCGTTTTCATGAAGAACAACTTACTGTTCAAGCAAAAAATACAGGTGTTGCTCAAATCAAACTATCTAAAGATAATATATCAACTGTAATTCAAGTTGAGGTATCAGAGTCAGCTGCGCCAGTTTTATCATATTTAGAGGTTAGTAGTCCCACTTCATCGTTACAAATAGAAGATGTTTTTTCACTTGAAGTGACAGGTATGCTTACAGACGGAACAACGGTTGATTCAAATCAAATAGAACAATTAACAAAAGAAGACAATCTCAAAACTAGCAAAAACGATGGATTTAATACATCATCAACCTCGCAAATGAGCCCTAAAGGTGGGATTGTTTTTGAAAGCTTTGATCCGAATGTTGCGTCTGTTGATAATCGCGGAAACATTAAGGCATTACAAGCAGGTTCAACAATTATAAAAGTAACAGCGGGAGAAGTATCCACCATCATACCTGTTTTTGTTGAAACAGTACCTACAGCGAGCGTCGTTAATCTTATTCCTGAGCAAACTAGTGTCTTATTAAGTACTTCCTTTAAACATCAAGAACCTTCAAATTTACATTGGTTTGGCACAGACCATCAAAATCGAGATATTTTTAGTCGGGTACTTGTTGGCACACAACAAACATTAATTATAGGGTTTGTGTCTGTTCTAGTAGGAGCCAGTATCGGAACAATTCTTGGGCTAATGGCAGGCTATTATGGAGGAAGAGTTGACAGCCTTATAACGAGATTTACAGATTTATTACTCGCATTTCCCGGTATCCTTCTAGCTATTGCCGTTATTGCGATTTTAGGTGCAGGCATTGTCAACATTATCTTTGCTGTTGCTACATTTACTGTCCCGATTTTTATTCGCATCGTTCGTGGTAGTACATTATCACTTAAAGAGAAAACGTATGTTGAAGCAGCTCGTTCCATTGGCGTGTCCGACTTGATTATTATATTCCGTCACATATTACCTGGTACTTTCTCTATTGTACTCGTATATTTAACGATGCGTGTCGGAACAGCCATCCTGATTGGTGCGTCTCTAAGTTTCTTAGGTTTAGGTGGAGATATTACAGCACCTGAGTGGGGAGCTATGTTAAGTGCAGCGAAGGATAATAGTCGTACCGTTTTTTATCCTACCTTTTTCCCTGGTATGGCAATTGTAGTGACCGTTCTAGCTTTTAACATTTTTGGCGATGGCTTACGTGATGCCCTTGACCCTAAACTAAAAGACTAGTAAAAGTTGAAAGAAAGGAGGAGCAGGATGTCTGAGGAAGTTTTAAAAGTGAACGACCTTACAGTTACAATAAGCGATGATGGTGATGAATTTTCAGTGGTACATCATATTTCCTTTTCTGTAAAAGCAGGGGAAACACTCGGTATTGTTGGAGAATCTGGTTGTGGAAAAAGTATGACGTCTCTTGCAATCATGCGGTTACTTCCTGAACCGCCCGCAAAGATAAAAACAGGGGAGATTATATATAAAGGGGAAAATCTATTATCTCTTTCTAAAAGGAAAATGAGAGATATTCGCGGCAACCAAATTTCGATGATTTTTCAAGAACCCATGACATCTTTAAATCCCGTCATGACTATAGGGAAGCAATTGAATGAAGTCATTTTACTTCATAACCATATGACAAAAAAACAAGCAAAAGAGCGCGCCATTGAAATGTTGAAGATGGTAGGTATACCAAGAGCCGAGCAAATTTTTAATAGTCATCCACATGAATTGTCAGGTGGCATGCGACAAAGAGTTATGATAGCTATTAGTTTAGCTTGTAATCCTAATATGTTAATAGCGGATGAACCAACAACAGCTTTAGATGTGACCATTCAAGCGCAAATTTTGCATTTAATGAATGACCTTAAGCAAAAGATGAACACGTCGATTTTATTTATTACCCATGATTTAGGCGTAGTAGCCGAGATGTGCGATCGTGTCATTGTTATGTATGCCGGGGAAATTGTAGAAGAAGCGGATGTAGATACTATTTTTAACAATCCTAAGCATCCATACACAAAAGCCTTGTTAGCATCTATTCCAAAGGCGCATCAAAAGGAGGAATCATTATATTACTTAAAAGGCCAAGTACCTACACCAAATTCAGAAAGAAAAGGATGCAGATTCCAGGATCGCTGTAGTCACGTGATGGACATTTGCCAACAAGAACATCCTAGCATGCTACGAATCTCTGATACACATACTTGTAGATGCTTGTTGTATACAGAGGAGGGGAATTATGCAGGACAACATTCTTGAGGTAAATCATCTAAAAGTGCATTTTCCGATACGCTCTGGATTGTTACAAAGAGTAACGTCCCACGTGAGAGCAGTAGATGGTATTTCCTTTCATGTATACAAAGGAGAAACATTAGGAATTGTCGGGGAGTCTGGCTGCGGAAAATCAACAACGGGACGTGCGATTTTACAGCTAGTTCAGCCTACGTCTGGTGAAGTCATTTTTGAAGGAGTGGACTTCACGAAGCTTTCAAAAGCTGACATGCGAAAGCAACGTCCGAACGTTCAAATGGTGTTTCAAGATCCTTATGCGTCGTTAAATCCCCGTCTTAAGGTCGAGCAAATTTTGTCAGAGCCTATAACAACACATCTGTCTGTTAGTAAAACCGAACGAAGAGACATGATCGCTTCAATTATGGAGTTATGTGGCTTAAATAAAGACTATATGAAACGTTATGCACATGAATTCTCGGGGGGCCAAAGACAGCGAATCGGGATTGCACGCGCTCTTATATTAAAACCGAAAATGATTATAGCTGACGAAGCTGTCTCCGCCTTAGACGTCTCTATCCAGTCTCAAATTTTGAATTTAATGCAAATGTTACAAAAAGACATGCAGTTAACGTATATTTTCATTTCTCATGATCTAAGTGTGGTCAGACACATTTCCGACCGAGTAGCGGTGATGTACTTAGGGCGTATTGTTGAATTAGCGGACACCGAACAATTGTACGATAACCCAAAACACCCTTATACGCAAACACTTTTATCAGCTATTCCTGTTTCAAATCCTCGAGACAGAAAGGAACGTATCATTTTACAAGGAGATGTTCCTTCGCCAAGCGATCCTCCGAAAGGATGTGCCTTTGCATCTAGATGTCCTAAGGTTATGGATATTTGCCATCGTGTCCCTCCTAAGCTTGAGAGAAACAATGGTAGCCAATTTGTTGCATGTCATTTATATAAAGAAAGTTATCACGCTGACCAGTCCACACACTCATTTGTGTAAAATAAAGATTCTCTTTAAGTAAGGAGCGGGGCAACATGGAAGAATTAATATCAATTGTAGAAAGAAATGGATTACCCGAGAGCTTCCACTATGGATCTATAGCAGTTGTAAATGCAGAAGGACAAATACTGTATCAAGTAGGAAATCCGTTAGAAACCGTGTTTGTTCGCTCAGCTATTAAACCGGTTCAAACAATACCATTAATCACTTCAGGGGCTAGTGAGCGATTTCTATTTTCCGAACGAGAGATAGCTGTTAGTTGTGGTTCTCATAATGCCGAGAAAGTTCATGTAGATACCGTACAATCTATGTTATTTCGTATCGGGTTAGATGAAAGTCATTTGAGGTGTGGACCTCACCCACCATACGATCCTGAAGCTTATGAATCACTTTTACTAGCAGGGCAAAAACCTACTGCTATTCATAATAATTGCTCTGGTAAGCATGCAGCGATGCTTGCGTTAGCATTACACTTACAGAGTGATATAGTTACGTATGATAGATTACATCATCCTGTTCAACAAAAAGTAGTAGAAATAATAGCCGATCTAGCAGATATCGAGGAGCGAGACTTAAAAACAGGGGTTGACGGATGCGGTATTCCAACCTTTTACATGCCTCTTTACAAGTTAGCATTTATGTTTGCAAAACTATCAAATTCAAGCTCAATAGAAGATGAACATACGAAGCATGCTGTTGATATTATCACTAAAGCGATGACAAAATTCCCTGAAATGGTTGGGGGAAAAGATGTTTTATGTACCGATGTCATGCAAGCAATGAACGGAAAAGTTATTGCGAAAGCAGGTGCAGAAGGTATGTATACGATGGGCATTATGAACGAGGGTATCGGGGTAGCGGTGAAAGTGGTGGATGGAAATGCTCGAGCTGCATGGCCCGCTGCCGTAGAGGTTCTTAAACAACTAAACTTGTTATCAGATGCAGAACAAAACAGACTGTCAAACTATTTATCTCCCTCGTTAAAAAACAGACGCGGAGATATAGTAGGTAAAATTGAATCAACATTCAAACTCAAAAAGGTTTAAGGATAGACAATTAAGCAGTCGCGTACGTTTATCTTAAACATATACAAAAGGATAGGGAGAGTGTATAAATGAGAAAATTTGTTTTGATTCTAGTATTTATGTTAATCTGTAGCGGCTTTACACCCATTGTAAACGGAGCAGTGAAAGGCACGATTGTTGGACCAGTGGCAGATAAACCGCAAGACAAAGGTGCGTTAGTCATTGTCGGTGGTGCACTTGATCCAAATAATGAAGAGATTTATGACGCGTTTTTAAATTTAGCGATGGAGTATCGTGAAACAACCTTAGACACAGTAAAAATTGCGATTGTACCGACAGCGAGCGCAAGTCCGTATAGTAGTGCGAACTCTTATAAACAAGACTTTGTTCATTATGGTGTACAAGAAGACCATATCACTATTCTTCCTATCGCCGTGTCAGATGATGATGACACTGAAGATATAGATGAATCTTTATGGGCTGACAATGGGATGAGTGAAGAACTAGCATCCACTATATCGGACTATGATGCCGTTTGGTTTGTTGGTGGAAACCAATTACTGTATACAGAGACACTTTTAACTGATTTAGGTGAAGACGGACCAGTTCTTAGAGAAATTAGAAGCATCTATGAATCAGGTGCCGTATTAGGTGGGTCTAGTGCAGGAGCAGCCATAATGAGTGACACCATGATTGGAGCGGGTACAAGTTTGGGTGCTCTAAATGATGGCGTTACGTATACTGATAACTATGACGATCCAAAAGATAACCGCGTATTTTTGACACAAGGTCTAGGGTTCTTCGATGTAGGTGTTGTCGATCAGCACTTTATTGAGCGTGGACGTTTCGGACGATTGATTGTGGCTGCATCTCACGAACAAGATGAGCTAGCATTTGGAGTAGACGAAAATACAGCTATGGTTGTTCGTAACGCCGACAAAACGATTACAGCTATCGGAGAGAGCGGTGTGATGATTTTTGATTTCGAAAACGCAATTAAAGAAAAAGATACTCGCTTCTCTATGTCTGATATTAAAGTAAGCTATATAGAGAAAGGAGACGTATTCCACCTAGACACAAAGACATTTGATATTATTGAAAATCGTGATACAACTAAAGGGTATGAGTACTATACTCCAAACCCAATGACAACAGACATATTCGTAGCTGGTGCGTTACCTAAGGTGTTAACATACGATTTAGTAGACAATGAAGCAAAAGAAGCGAAAGCACTAGGATTTGAAATGAAAAACGATGTACAAGGGAACGGGTTCATTTTTACTTTTAGAGAAACAGATGAAACGGAGGGCTATTGGGGTAAAATTGACGGTGTAGAAACATACGCTGCACTTAATGTTATGATGGATATTAGTCCTATGGATATTAAGCTCTCTTTTAAAAAGCAAAGGAATGGAAAATAAAAAGACCGATATAGATTGCTATCGAGTTAATAATAACATTTTTCTCTAATTTTGACCGTTGTCTCTAAAAAGAGGTCGCGGTTTTTTTATTTTTAAACACAGAAGAAACTTACTTATAACATAACTACCTAGAATAAACCTAAAAATATTGTGAAACATAATGTTGAATTAACTTTAGTTTCAAAGGAGCTTGAATATGAATAAATATGTTATAGAACATATGATTATCGATGACTTTACAGGAGATGAAACTGTCACAGTTCATTTTAACCATAATAACTCAAGATATAGTATTGACTTTGACAAAGCAGACCTGGAAGTCATAAATTCATGGGTTCTTCGTGATCAATCCTCCTTGCCTGCGAACCTGGATAATAATCTCATAGAACAACTTAGAGTAGATGTTATGAAGAAGCTTTCATAAATTAGTTAATAGTCTAAGGTTAGGACTTCTTTGTAGATTAGCTTAGGTGATTATTATAGCAGATTAGACTATAGTAAAATAACTATTAATGGAGGTTTTGCAATTGAAAAAAGAATTTAAATTAAACGAAGAAGCAGCATTAAATAATAATGTAGATTCAACAACCCTACAAATGAATTCTAAAATAAAATCTCAACACAAGAAAGCAAAGATGGATGACAAAAGAATTCTTTAAAAAAGAAACCTACATTTTTGCAACAGTCTATATTATCTTACCGTATTTAAGAACGTGTAGTAAGAGCGATTAGCTTTGACTAATCGTTTTTATTTATGTTTAAAAGATCTAGATAGAGGTTTTTAAAATTAGCAAAAAGGAACTATAAGTAATGGATATAAAGTAACAATCATAAAATTTAATCCAATCATTGGCACTATCCTTATATGATTCAAAATAAGCTTACAAACCTATAGGAATTATTCACTATTTTACGTAATATTAGGAAGAATTCGACTAAATGTGACAACGAGAGGAATGTGAGCGCATGGCAACAACAGAGAAACCATTATCAAGAATGCAAACATATAAGAAAGATTACAAGAACATAGTATTACCTAATCAAGTCCTGATCCTTCTAATTTTACTTTTGTTTGGATTTGTTGTTTGGTACATCATGGCTGATTCACATAAAGTGGAAGGTAATGAGAACATTGCGGAAACCATTAACCTAGTCACAGTGCACGCTCAACATAAAGATATTAACAAAAAGAGACCATTAGAAGAAGAGGATGAGGCAACTGCAGTTAACGTATCAAATGAAATCCCTTTAAAAAAGATAGCTTCTAATTGGATCGTGACTCCTGAAAGTCCAACCAAAAGCCAAGAAGAAATGCTTGTTTCAACACCCGTTCAAAAAGAGGAAGAGGAAGAGCAACCACAAGACACAAAGGTTGTTTACCACACTGTTAAAAAAGGGGAAACCTTATTTAGTATTTCTCAAAAATATTATGGTGTAAATGTTTCTGATATGATAGCACAATACAACCATTTACATAACCCTAACAACGATGTAAAAGAAGATATGACCCTTATGTTACCTAATTCATCCTTCGTAGCTACTCACGAAGTTAAAAAAGGGGAGACACTCTATCAAATTACTAAAAACTATTATAGCAAAGCACATATGCTTCAATATATGATTGAAGCTAACCATATAAGTAAACCTGAAACAGAACTTAAAATAGGCCAACAGGTTAAAGTATTTTATCAAGGAACGGTAATAAAGCATGCCGTTAAACCTAAAGAAACTCTATTTAGTATCATGAATACATATTATAATTTCACTGATTTACTAGCATTAATTGAGGCAGAAAACCAAACAACGCCACTAAAAGCCCAGACGTTACTGTATATCCCTCATCCATATAAAATAACTAGTGTAGGAGAAGAAAAAACAACAACTAAAAAGGATTATGAGATAGTTATATCTCTTGAAAGTAACGTATTAATGCTATACCAAGATCAAAAACTAGTAAAAAAATGGTCTGTAGCAACCGGAAAGAATAACGCAACACCTAAAGGATCATTTCAGATTTTAACAAAGATTTCAAACCCTGGTTTCACACCGCGAAACATTCCAGGAGGTGCTAAGAATAATCCACTTGGAACGAGATGGCTTGGTTTAAATGTACCTGGTACAAGCGGGAGAACTTATGGTATTCATGGAACAATAAACCCATCGTCTATTGGGGATTATGTAACGGGCGGCTGTGTAAGATTACCTAACGAGCAAGTGGAACAATTATTCGAATACATAGATATAGGAACAAAAGTAACAATTAAGTAGGAAAAATATATTCTAAAAGCCTATTGTCTTAGCGGTTGTAAAGAAGGTCAGTGCTGAAAAAAGCCTGTCCTTGTTTTTTACTTATATTTAGTTATCAATAACATCGTTATGTAAACAACTAAGAACCAACTGAACTTTTTATAAAAGTGTCCTAGCACATACTCATATACTATGTCATGATAAAATAATATATAAAAGCGATTTTTATTTGAGAAAGGACAATGTTTAATGATTATTCAAGATGACAAAGACATACAAGCACTAAAAGAAATCGGAAAAATAGTTGCTACTATACGAGACGAGATGGTGAAAAAGACAGAACCAGGTGTCACTACAATTGAGTTAGACAATTTAGCAAAGGAGCTCTTTGATAAATTTGAAGCCATTTCAGGGCCGAAAGGGGAGTATAATTTTCCCGGCTATACGTGTATAAGTGTCAATGAAGAAGTGGCTCACGGTATCCCAGGAAATCGGGTTATTCAAGAAGGCGATTTAGTTAATATTGATGTATCAGGTTCAAAAAATGGCTATTTTGCAGATACAGGATTATCTTTTGTAGTAGGCCACAATCAAGAAGCAGCTAAACTATGTGAAGTCGCAAAAGAGGCGTTATTCGAAGGCTTGAAATTTTGCAAAGCAGGCTCCAAAAAAAATCGAATGAGTAAAGCTGTATATCGTACAGCTATGAACAATGGTTTATCTGTTATTCATAACTTAACAGGTCATGGGATAGGTCGTTCTTTACATGAGGCACCTAATCATATTCTTAATTATTTTGATCCGTCTGACAATGAACTGCTACATGATGGTTTAGTCATCGCATTTGAACCTTTTATCTCAGCATCTGTAGACCAAGTTATTCATAAGGGAGATGGATGGACGTATATTACACCTGACAACAGCCTTGTTGCTCAAATAGAACACACCGTGATTGTTACAAAATCAGAACCAATCATATTGACTTTGTAATTCTAAAGTTGAAGTAGTGGTCGAATTAGTTCTATCTAAAAAAGTAATTCTTTAACAAAGCTAAAAAACAATCGTCTCTATGAGGTGCAAGACATTCTTCACATGAATGTCTTTTTTATTGTACAAAAACTTTGAAGGAGAATCATATTTATTTGTCGAAATCATACATTAACATTACACCAAGAAAGATGTACTAATTGTACCTTATCATCTATAGAAACTACTAAATAATACAACGTTAAGATAAGGGAGGATAGCCAGTATGTTTAAGCTGCAGTCAAATAAAAAGGTTTGGGTTGTGCCATACAGTAATATTGAAGAAATTAATTTCTTACATACTATAGAATTGGGATTGATTGCAGATATCAGTTTTATTGGTGAAAACGGAGACAGAGAGGTTAGGAGAATTGACGAAATAACATATAAAAAAATAGAAGAAGTACAGGTAGAAGCTTTCTATGATGGAGAATATGTAACAAGAGTCGTCATGTATATGCCGTTAGATAAGTTTTTTTGTAATTAATTTCCCGCTCTGTTAAAGTTGATGAAGATTCTTTTTCCTTAAAAATGAACATCAAACAAAAAATACACATGTTAGATGTAGAAATAAGCTAAATAAGAGGTGTAAAACTTGAAATTAATAATTGAACAACCATTTGCTGAGAGTATAGAATTTAATGCAATCATTGAAAGTAAAAAAAGCCTAGTTGTCTTTGTCAGGTATCCTGGCTGACCGGTTTGTCGCGAAATGCTCACGCAGTTGCGTGAGAATTATAATGAAATTAATGAAACCGGCTATCAAACTATTATTATTACTCCATCAAAACGAGAGTTTTTAGAACAGTTTATCGAAGTATTTGGCCCATTTCCATTTCAAATCTATGGAGACCCGAAGAGAAACCTATATCGCCAAATGGGGCATCAATCCATGCGAAAGTGGAAGCTGCTTACACAAGCAGGAATAGCATTTATGAAGCACGGAAAAAAAGCCTTTATGCCGGAGAATGAAGCTAAGAAAAAGCTAGTTCAAACAGCAATGAAATCTCAAGATATCTATATCCAAGGCGGTACATGGGTGTTTAATGAAAATGGTAAAGTTATTTGGAAACATATCGATACCGAGCCTGAGGATCATGCAGCTATTGATACGATCCTTAATGTTTTAAAAAAATATTAAGGATAATATGTAGATCTTTTAGAGAAAAAAAGAATCTCAAGAAATAATGCTTCTTATACCGATAATTATTCTTATTAGAAGACATCGTTAGTACATTCGATATCCTCATATGTTGTATCATTCATTGATATTAATTAGTAGCAACTACTAGTACAGAAAAAGCAGCTAAAAAAGCCTACATAAAGATCTAGACAGTGGTTTGAGAAGGCCGTATTATGTCTGACACAGTTAAAAAACATGGTACCAATTAGGTATCATGTTTTTATTTTGTTTAAATTCTAGTTATCGGATTTTTGATTAAGTTTTGCATAATTTTATGGTTAAGGTTTGGTATGATCAAAAATCGTTGTAATATTTTTTCAAGTTAAGTAATAGTTTATTATAATGATAACATAATAATAATTGTCATCTAGTATGCAAGGTTCTTACAACTAGAGTCACAATTATTTGCTAATTACTTTTTACACTTAAGGGGGAGAAAGTATATGGATTCAAATGCTAACACCGGAAAGTGCCCGGTAATGCACGGAGGCGCTACTAGCAACAAATTTAGTGGTAGGCCAAAAAGAGAGTGGTGGCCAAATCAGCTGAATTTGAACATTCTCCATCAGCATGACAGAAAATCAAATCCAATGGGAGAAGGCTTTAATTACGCAGAAGAATTTAAAAAATTGGACTATTATGCTCTTAAGAAAGATCTACACAATTTAATGACAAGCAGTCAAGATTGGTGGCCTGCTGACTATGGACATTATGGTCCATTCTTTATCCGTATGGCCTGGCACGCTGCAGGTACATATCGTACAGGTGATGGTCGTGGCGGTGGCGGTACAGGGGCACAACGTTTTGCTCCCATAAATAGCTGGGCTGACAACGGTAACCTAGATAAGGCACGTCGCCTACTATGGCCTATTAAGCAAAAGTATGGTAATAAAATCTCTTGGGCCGATTTGTTACTTCTGACTGGGAATGTGGCTATTGAATCAATGGGCGGAAAGACATTTGGCTTTGGAGGCGGACGTCCAGACATTTGGCACCCAGAAGAAGATATTTACTGGGGATCTGAAACTGAGATGCTAGGTGATAATCGTTACACAGGCGATCGTGAACTTGAAGATCCGCTTGCAGCCGTACAAATGGGACTTATCTATGTTAACCCAGAAGGTCCAAACGGGAATCCAGACCCACTTGCAAGTGCTCGCGACATTCGCGAAACCTTTGCACGTATGGGAATGAATGATGAAGAAACAGTTGCATTAACCGCGGGCGGCCATACTTTTGGTAAGGCACACGGTGCAGGTGACGCTGCTTATGTTGGTCCAGAGCCAGAAGCTGCTCCTATTGAAGCACAAGGTCTAGGTTGGTTAAGTACACACGGGACCGGCAAAGGTCGTGACGCAATCACAAGCGGTATTGAAGGGGCTTGGACTGCAAATCCAACAAAGTGGGATAATGGTTACTTTGATCTACTATTTGGCTATGAATGGGAGCTTACAAAGAGCCCAGCAGGCGCACATCAGTGGGTGGCTGTAGATGTTGCTAATAAGGATTTAGCACCAGATGCAGAGGATTCATCAGTACGAGTACCGACAATGATGACGACAGCAGATATGGCGATGCGAATGGATCCAGTATACGAAAGAATTTCTCGACGCTTCCATAAGAATCCAGATGAATTTGCCGATGTTTTTGCTCGTGCTTGGTTCAAATTATTACACCGTGACATGGGCCCTCGTTCAAGATATTTAGGCCCAGAAGTTCCTGAAGAAGAGCTTATCTGGCAAGATCCAGTTCCTGCTGCCCGTTATGAATTATCGGAAGAAGAAGTAGCAAAAATTAAGATACTAATCTTAGATTCTGGTCTTTCTATCAGCGAACTCGTCACAACAGCTTGGGCTTCAGCAAGTAGCTTCCGTGGCTCAGATATGCGTGGCGGCGCAAATGGTGCACGGATCCGTCTTGCTCCACAAAAGGATTGGGAAGTGAATCAACCGGAACAACTTAAAAAAGTGCTTTCTGTTCTAGAAGAGATTCAAAAACACTTAGATAAAAATGTTAGTCTCGCCGACTTAATTGTATTGGGCGGTAGTGCCGCAGTAGAAAAGGCTGCAAAGGATGCGGGCATTGATGTAACTGTTCCTTTTGCTCCAGGACGTGGCGATGCTACACAAGAGCAAACTGATATTGATAGCTTTGAAGTACTAGAGCCTATTGCTGATGGTTTCCGTAACTATCAGAAAAAGCAGTATAGTGTAAGTGCAGAAGAGCTTTTAGTAGACAAGGCACACTTACTAAACCTTACTGCACCAGAAATGACTGTACTTATCGGTGGGATGCGCGTTCTAGGCACTAACTACGGTGGTACACCATACGGCGTATTTACTGATCGCGTAGGCACACTCACTAATGACTTCTTTGTTAACTTGCTTGACATGGGAGTAGAGTGGAAGCCTGTTGATGGAGGTGTATATGAGGGACGGAATCGTAAGACTGGTGAAGTAGTACTTACAGCGACAAGAGTTGACCTAGTGTTCGGCTCAAACTCAGTTCTACGTGCCATTGCAGAAGTGTACGCTCAAGATGATAACAAAGAGAAGTTTGTACATGACTTTGTAGCAGCGTGGGTAAAAGTAATGAATGCAGATCGTTATGACTTAAAATAACGCGAATATGTGAAGTTAAACTACAAGCCTGAACAGACTTTTTAATAAGTACGACGATATTTAGCACGTGATCAAAAGAGTAACACAAAATATTTGAGCACCTTACGACAATACCTAATCTTAACTCACCCCTTATGACACATGAGTTTTGATATAGGTCACTAGAAAGGTGCTTTTTCTAATGTGAATTTTTTTGTTGTTTTAATAATCTAATTAAACCTTTTGATATGATTGATTTTCACAATATCCACAAAATAAATTGTGAAGTATTGAACATAGCCTGATAAAGTCATATAATGGAAAAGTTGAAAAAATTTATTTGTATTAGGAGATATTTTTATGAAGAAATTATATGGTGTTTTATTAATTATGTTTGCTTTACTAGTAGGCACAGCTTGTAACAAAGAGGTGGTTGAAACTACGCAAGGAGAACAGATTGCTCCGTATATGAAAGAAGACATACTTGAAGCAGCACAGGCTTTTAGTATACAAAACAAACATGAGCTTACAGAGAGACTAGCATTTTCTCCAGATGGAAAAACAGCGTACTTTTCCACTCGCATTGATGAAAAGTGGAAAATACTAGAGAGTTCATTTAAGGACGGGAAATGGAGTGAGCCAGAGCTCGTCTCTTTTTCTAGTGACTTCGACGAAAATGGTCCGGCCATTTCACCTGATGGTAAACAGCTATTCTTTTCATCTACTAGACCGCTAGAGGGTACTAATGCAAAACAAGATTTAGACATTTGGGTTGTTAACAAAACAGCGAATGGTTGGAGTGAACCTAGTCGCTTAGATGACAGTGTAAACACTGTTAACAATGAAATGTCGCCATCTGTTGATAAAAATGGAACATTATTTTTTAATAGAGAAACAATTCGCGAAAACAACTATCCGCTTGTCGAAATTTTAGTCGCAAATCCCGAAAATGGTGGATATCAACAGGCGGAGTTACTAAATCACGAGATTAATATTGGCTTACCAGCTTATCATCCATACATAGAGCCGAATGGGACATACTTAATTTTTTCATGGCCAAGAAAAGGACATGATCAGGGGAGCTTTAATCTTTACATTAGCTTTAATAGTGGTGGTAAATGGACGACACCTCAGCCGCTAGGGAATCGTGTTAATGTTGAAGAAACCGATGAAATGGGTCCCATGATTAGTCCTGAAGGTAAATATTTATTTTTCTTAAGAAAAGAAACATACTTTATTAATCCAAATATAACTCAGTCTGAGATTTATCAACTTGACGTTACAAATATGATTACATCCGTTGAAGAAAGTAATGAAGTAGTTGACATTATTGATAAATACGAAAATAACGAGTTTCCAACAGTATCACGTAAGCCTCGACAGGTAGATACAAAATACGGTACATATTATGAAATTTTTGTTCGTTCGTTTGCCGATTCAAATGAAGATGGAATTGGTGACATTAAAGGCATTATTAATAATTTAGATTATATAAGTGAACTTGGGGTTGATGGATTATGGTTAATGCCGATTAATTCATCGCCAAGTTATCACAAATATGATGTGACAGATTATTATAACATTGACCCAGAGTATGGTAATCTCGACGATTTCCAAACGTTACTTGACGAAGCAGAAAAAAGAGGTATAAAAGTAATAATGGATTTAGTCATTAACCACACAAGTGCTAATCATCCTTGGTTTATGGATGCCGTGTCATCAGAAGATAGCAAATATAGAGATTATTACAAATGGATTGTAAAAAATCAAAAAGGTTACGATATTAACGCTAGAACAGAATGGGATAGTCCTACTTGGCATCAAGTTGGGAGCTATTTTTACTATGGGACGTTTTATCGTGGCATGCCAGATTTAAATTTTAACAATCCTGCTGTTCGAGAAGAAATTACTAACATCGCGAAGTTTTGGTTAGAAAAGGGTGTGGATGGGTTCCGTTTAGATGCAGCAAGACATATCTATGATACGCATGAATACTCCGATACAACAGATATTAGTGGGAAAAATGTTGAGTGGTGGGAAACATTTGGTGCAGCATGTGAGGAAGTGAACCCAGATGTCTACATCGTAGGTGAGGTATGGGACAGACCAGAAGTGGTAGCACCATACTATAAGGCATTTGATTCAACATTTAACTTTGCTATTAGTGATAATTTAATTGAGATATTAAATGCAGGAGAAGATAGTACATTAGATGGCTTTTCACTTTCTTTAGCAAACAGTTACCAAACGTATACAAAGGTTGAGGCGAACTATTTAGATGCGCCATTTATCTCAAACCACGATAAAGAGCGTATCGTAACAAGTCTGCATGGAGACTTGGAAAAAGCGAAGTTAGCAGCAAATATTTACTTAACGTTACCTGGAAATCCATTTATTTATTATGGTGAGGAGCTAGGGTATGTCGGTACTAAGCCGGACGAACTTATAAGGGAACCATTCATATGGAATAAAGATAAAACGGCGCCGACAACAAGCTGGGAACCAATTAGACAAAATGAAAACATAAGTTCTCTTCAAGAACAAAAACAAGACCCTAATTCAATGTTTAACCATTATAAACAATTGATTCATTTGAGAAGCTCACATGATGCACTTGTTAAAGGGAACTTTGAAGTGGTAGAAACAAATAGTGATAAGCTCATTGCATATAGAAGAAATTATCATGATGATTCTATTTTAGTTGTTCATAATATAAGCAACGAAACACAAACTTTACAAAACAGTTTTAATAACGATAACCACATTTTATTTAATAGCAAAGAGGGTAGTAGCCTGACAAATAATTCAATCGTACTTGAGCCACTTAGTACCATCATAATTGGCAAATAAAAGAAAGATAAACTCCTAATCAGCCAACACATGATTAGGAGTTTTTATTTTGTAAAAACCATTCGCCTGTAATGATTTTTTAAAAGACTGTCATTGTTTTATCATTCTAGATATAATTTGTAATATATTGACAAAAAGAACAAATGTTCTTATAATATATGTATAGACAAATAATTCACTTTTTGTTTATGGCGTGAAGGGAGGTTGTTTTATTATGGCAAGAAACCCAGGTATAACAGACGAAATAATTATTACCATGTATAAAAGTCATATGCCATATAAAAAGATGGTATCAATATCTGGACTTTCAGATCGTGCTATACGTAATGTGTTATATAAATATGATGTAAAAATGAATCGCGAACAATCGTCCGGACAGCCACGCATTCATCATGTTAACGAAAACTTTTTTAAAGTTTGGACAAATGAAATGGCTTGGGTACTCGGGTTATTTATTACAGATGGAACGGTAAGTAACAGTAATCACAGTATCTCATTCACACAAAAAGATGAAAGAATCTTACGATTAGTAGCAAAATATATGGAAGCAGATTATGTACTTGCAGCAAGCGGAAAAACAAGACAAACACCTACACTTGTTATAAATTCAAAAGAAATTAAACAAGATCTTGAAAAGATAGGTATTACCTCCAATAAGTCAACCTCAGTGCCATTCCCAAATGTACCGAAAGAATACTTACCGTCATTTGTTCGGGGTGTCATAGATGGAGATGGATGGGTTGATAAAGAAGGTTATACAATGAACATCACAACTGCAAGTCCATACTTCGCTAACAGTGTATTAGATGTGTTTCGATCATGGGATTTGCGATGTGAAATAAAATTAACACAAGGGGATTCTAAAACTATAATTTATCGCGTATTTGTAAAAGGCCGAAATAGTATCAAGAGATTAGCACAAATTATTTATCGTGGTGTAGATGATAATCTGGTTTATTATAAAAGGGACTATATGCTACAAGATCCAGATACAATATCCAAGTCGAAGAGTAACGATAGAATTAAATTTAGAACAAATATTAGCAAATCAATTTTGAATCAATTTAGGGCTTTGGCTAATGAAAGGAACACATATCCTAATTACCTAATCGAAATTGGATTAAAACATATTATGGAACATGGTTTAATTGAGCTTAATAAAAAAAGCAAACCTACAGACAGAATTCCATATAAAACAACATATGATAAAGACATACTAGAGCAAGTAAAACAATATACTAAAACCAAAAAGTTATGTATCAATGATTTAATTGAGTTAAGTGTGAACTATATAGATAGGGATATCTAATAAAAAATAAATCTTTCTCAGATAGAAGATTTACTATTTTCATTTTCCTAGTTTACATAATATCGATTATAGGAAGCTAACTAAAAAGATAAGTTTTTACCTAATTTAAGCCATTTTACTAATTAAGGTTTTATATCTGTGCTGAATTTCCAATATTTATCTCATCAAAGCATTCTAATACATTTTAATTTATCGTTTCTTAGGTTGTATTATAAATTTTTCTTTCGTTAGTTTATTTGGTTTTTCAATTGATTTACTAACCGATTTGATTGTGCTGAACATATATAACAAAAAATAAAATCAAAACCGCTCACAATATACAAGCCAGATATAACTCAGTACATACCAATAGTTAATACTTATAATGAATAAACGAATAAAATCGCCAATAAAATTCGCTAAAATACACAAAGTAACTTTCATTTAAGATTCGCTAATTTTCGACCTCTTTCTCGAAGGTTTTTCTATCTTCGCACAAAAATCGTATAATATGCGAAGTTATATAAAATAGTTTATAATGAGATAAATACATATTTTATAGTGAGGTTTTATTATGGCTGAAATGTTAGAACGTTATGCAAAAGCTGCTACAAAGGCTGAGAAAAAGTTACCTCTTCTTCCCCGCTTTGTAGAATCGTTTTACGATAAAAAAATTGCTGAGGATATTAAGCCCTCTACCCTTCTGGGTTATATTGAAGACATTGAAAATTTCTTTAAGTGGTTATGTGCTGAATCTATAGTCTCTTCACCTACTTATCATGAAATAACAATATCAATGCTTGATAAATTGGAAGAAAGTGACTTTGATCGTTACAAAAGGTTCCTTCTTACCCAAAAAGTACAAAATGAATTGGCGAAAAAGAAAAAAATCGGCTTAGCAAAAGTCACTGTTAACCGAAAATTATCATCATTAAAAATGCTGTTTAATTATTTGTATAAAGCTGGAGACATTTCAAACAATCCTCTATTCGATTATAAAATGTTTGAAATAAAGAAAACACCTTCCCAACGCGCTCATGAAATTATGGAAAAAATCTTACCCACAGATGATGATATTACTGATTTTCTTGACTTTGTTCGTCAAGGCTACAAAAATCAAATAGAAGGCAATAAACAAGCATATGGTCATTACATAAAGAATCGTGAACGCGATATTGCTATAATCAGCCTGTTTTTAGGAAGTGGTATTCGTTTAGTCGAGCTCTTGGAGTTAACACTTGATAAAGTTGACTTAAATGAACGGAAACTAAAGATTGTTAGAAAAGGCGATAAAGCAGATGTTATATACTTCACTAAACTGGCTCATCAAGACCTAATACAATATTTACGAATACGGAATGAGCGTTATAACTGCGACAGCGATACCGAACATGTATTCATATCCGCGTATAAAGGAACAACTTCTCCTATTAAGCGTAGAACGGTTCAAAGCATTATTGAAAAATACATGGCTGTATACTCCCAGGATACATCAAGGTCATTATCACCACATAAGCTAAGACATTCTTTCGCATCATTAATGGCCCGCAAAGGTAATGATATTACCATTATCCAGCAACAGTTAGGTCATTCTGATCCCTCAGTAACAAGACAATACATCCATGTAAATAGTGAGCAAATGAAAAATGCAATAGACAGTTTATAGATAAGAAAAGATGCTGAGTTAAAACAAAACTTAGCATCTTTTTTATTCGAATCTAGTTATCCCTGCTCTTAAATCAGTTGGTTTAATTGATTTTAATACACAGCAATACAAAATAATAAATACAATATTCAACATACTCCACCAGCCTAGTGGTAGTAACAAGACATGAAAAGTAATTGCAACATATAATGCACCACGGCGAATTATTTGTGAGAATAACAATATACTCCCTAGAATCATCTCAAACAACGCCACAGTTAGGATACATAACAATAAAGTACTCTCTGGAAGCGAGAAAACAACCCTGTATAAGACAAGAAAGGCAGAATTTTTCCATACCCCGTACAATTCTATATTAGTTAATGAAAGCCATAAATTTATACCGCCCATAAGGAGATAAAATACTCCTAATAATTGCATGAATCGTTTCATGCGTCTCCTCCACCTTTGTTCTTTCTTATCTGCTATTATAACCCCTTTAGCAGCAGAAAAAGGTCGGTAAATATGAACGTTTCGTTTCTATCTCGTTAATAATATATGTCAACACCAGTAAAAATCCCATAGAACACATAACAATTGCGGTCTTCGTCAATTTCTAAAGAATCAAGTTGCATTTCCTTGTATGTTTCTGTTTTTATATCATTTGGAATATAAATAAAATCTGAGTGTAAATAACTGACTACATCAGCATGTGAAAACACCTGTTCCCTCTTTATTACAGGCGCTTTATTATTCGAGTGTATCTCTCGAATCTCAAATCCAATATTTCCATACGTTGACTCATCCTCATACGAAACCATTTTATGTTCTTCTACGTAAATAATATGTAATTCATTTGGTTCAAGAGCTGTTGACACTGCTTTATATACTCTTTTGTTTTTTACAAAATATTCACAGGATAAGCGACAGGTAATTTCCATAACATCCAAGCTACTATAATGATATATGGCAGGATAATTTTGCTTTTCGTCATTAAGACGATACTCCATTTTCATAAAATTGTCTCCTTTATTGAGATTTAGTCCTGTTAATATTATATAATAAATATTGTGTACGTATAGGGAGGGAAAAACATTGAGTACAAAAACAAAAAAACTACTTACTGGTGTCATTACCACTGTTCTCGCAACATCCATGAGTGCCTGTAGTAATCAAAGCCTACCCCCTACCCCGGATGATCCAAATTGCGATGATTGGGACTGGGATAATGAATTAGGTGTATGGGAATGCGACGATTATGATTCTGATTATCGCGGGGCCTATTTTTATGGAGGGCGATATTTTAAAGGTAAAAGTAGCCTGTTACAATCGTCAAAATACAAATCCTATAAAAGCAGCTCATCTTTTAAAGGTGGGTTTGGCTCTGGCTCTAAAGGAGGCTTTGGTGGATAAAGAATGATCGAACATTATGTAGAAAATCGTCGTACATTTTATGAAAAAGTACCGGAATTTTGGGCTGATTTATACGGGATGGAATATAGCTTATACAATATCTTTACGATTGATAATGAGACTATTAAGTTACTTCATAATGCTACTACTGCTATGAGTCACATTTTTTTTAAAACAGCCCCTTTGTTGCGACAGCTTCCCGCTACTATGCTGAAACAACTTGGCTTCCCGAGCGATAGCATTCCTTTTCTTAAATACAAGTCGATTATACCTGAAACGATTATTGGTCGATTTGACTTTGTTTATACTTCTTCAGGAGAATTAAAGCTATTAGAATTTAATAGTGATACGCCAACATTCATTAAAGAATGTTTTTTCGTAAATGATTTAGTGTGTAAACAGTTTGGTTATAAAAGTGTAAACACAGGTTATGAGCAACAATTATCTAAGGTACTCCAAAAAGCAATCAAGTCCAGTGCCAAATCAATAGAATGTGATAATCCTTACGTTGTTTTTACAGCGCATGACACACATGAGGAAGACTGGTTGACTACTTGTTACCTGCAAAATTTATACGGGTTAGAAAGTAGATGTGTTCCTTTATCAAAACTTCAAATTCGCGATGACGGATTATTCGATGAAAATGCACGAAAAATAGATGTTCTCTACCGGCAAACATACCCGCTTGAGCATTTAATATTCGACCAAGATATACAAACAACCGATCGCGTAGGCATTCAATTATTACATACGATTACACAAAAACAAGCAGCCATTATTAATCCTATTTCAGCTTTTCTGTTACAAAGTAAAGCTGTGCAGGCTCTCATATGGGGCCTTCATGAAGAACAGCATCCATTTTTTACAGCTCAAGAACATGATGCTATAAGCAAATATATGCTACCAACCTATTTAGAATCTGATCCTTTCGCTAACAAAGATGCTTTCGTGCAAAAACCAGCATTTGGCCGTGAAGGTGATACTATTAAGGTGTATGACAAAGCAAACAAGCCTATTATGGAAAATGCACAAACTACATATTTAAATGAATTGCCTGTATATCAAAAATTCGTTGAATTACCACGTATTTCTTTGCAAACTGCTAAAGGCATAGAACAACTATCTTACATATTTGGTATCTTTACTGTTGCTGGTTTGTCTTCTGCTATGGGAGTACGTGCAGGCAATGCTATTACAGGAAATGAATCTTACTTTTTACCAGTGGGTTTAAAAACTACATAAGGGGGAATTACTAGTGAGTTTATTTATTAGCTTTTTAGCTTACTTTGCTGTAGGAATTGCTTTATTATTTATTGGGTTATGGTTATTTGAAATTACAACAAAAACACAAGAATTTAAGTTGATAGGTACGGGAAATAAAGCAGCTGCTTATGTACTTGGTGGTCGGTTATTAGGATTAGCTATAGTGCTATACTCTTCTATTTATAACTCGATTTCTTTGCTTGATATGGTTATTTGGGGATCAGTTGCAATTGTTACGCAAATCTTTGCGTTCTACTTAGCTGAGCTTTTAACACCAAAATTCAACATCCACGAATCGATTGAAGAAGATAATCAAGCTGTTGGTATCTTTTTATTAATGTTATCCATTTCAATTGGTCTTGTTATTGCTGGATGCTTAACATACTAGTCATCAAGAAAGGACGTTCAAATTGACAGAAAGGTTATACTATACTTCACCTTACACAACAACTTGGCAAACAACTATTACTGGTGTAACAGCAGAAAGAGATCGGTACCTTATTACATTAGAAAAGACTGCTTTTTATCCAGAAGGCGGGGGCCAACCTTCTGATTACGGTACTATTAACGGCATGCCTGTCATTGATGTTTTTGAAAACAATCAAGAGATTTATCATGTTACATCTGAAAAACCAAAAGGCGAGATTGCAGCTTGTGAAATCGATTGGAATAGACGTTTTGATCATATGCAGCATCACAGTGGCCAACATTTGCTATCGGCTGTATGTTTAAATCTTTACGGTGCTGAAACAATTGGATTTCACCTTGGGACTGATACAGTAACCATTGATTTAGCGATTCAAGAGCTAAGTTTACAACAAATCATGGACATTGAAATCAATGCAAACCAACTTATACAATCAAATGCTTCAATTTCTGCCTATTACGTAGATGAGAATGAGCTTCAAAAGCTACCTCTTCGGAAGATCCCTAATGTTGCAGAAGATATTAGGATTGTGGATATGTTTCACATTGATCTGTCGGCTTGTTGTGGAACTCACGTACGTCAAACGGGAGAAATTGGACTTATTAAGATTTTAAAAACAGAGAAGCAAAAACAGAAATTACGTATATACTTTGTATGCGGGAATCGTGCTATTTCAGACTATCAAGCCTCACATAATATCGTTAGAAATGTTGCAGACACGTTTCAAACTAATCGTGACTCCATACTTAATCGTATATCAGGCTTGAAAGATGAGTTAACGTCCACTCAAAAAGAGTTAGCTCAAGCAAAGTCACAGCTTGCTACTTATAAGGCTCAAACTTTAATAGACCAAATATCACATAATACTCTATTTCACATGAGTGATGACGAATATATATCAGACTTACAACTTATTGCCTCACATATTTTTAAAATATGTAACCCGCTCATAGTATGTGGCTCCAAAATAGAGAAAAAGATTTTGTTAATCCAACAAGGATCGACTGCACACCATTGTGGCCAGTTAATTAAAGAACTAGCTCCTCTTTACAATGGTAAAGGTGGCGGGAATGCTAAACAAGCTCAAGTAAGCCTTCAATCTGAGAAAGATCTATTGGGTTTATTTCAAGCACTTAAGACAGAGTTAACTAACACTGCATTGATAAATAACTCGGTAGAGTAATTTAGCGAAAACGGATGTCTTTACAGTGACATCCGTTTTGACGGTATCAATAATTCTTAGGGAGTAGAGGATAAAAATGCTTATCTGTGTAAAGCATATTTATTTTTCTCTCTCTTGATTTACTTGTAATTTCGTATCCATATCTCATGATAAAAATAGGAATCAAAAACACGAATGAAAAAACACTTAAACTCCCCGTCGTTCTCCATGTGTCTAGTATTATTTATTAGTAGTTTGGACTTGGTCTTTCCATTGCTTTGCTTTTATATCAATTGCTTTTATAAAACTATCCTTGCCTTCTATATACTTGTCGATATTAGTAGAAAATTTATGAGCTAACTCTTGCTTTAATTCACTGTACTTTATAGCGTCTTCTGGATGTGCAATCATATAGTCTCTGAATGTTAAATGACGATTGATCTCAACACTTTCTTTTTCAAATATATGCACATGATGGGTTCGGGCGTCACCACCCTTACTGTAAAAGCGGCGCTTACGTATTCCATGTTCACCATGAGCCTTATAACCCAATTTTTCCATCTCAACATTGAAGTTATCGACCACACAAATGTCATAAACCTCAGCCATAATATCAATTACAGGCTTAGCATTTATGTTTGGAATAGCTGTACTACCGATATGGTATACATTTACAATGTGTTCTTTGAAAATCCCTTTGATGTTCTTACTTTCCATTTCAAACAATGTTTTCCATTCCTCTTTATATGGTACCACTTCCACTTTTCTCATCAGCTTCACCTCTTACTAAAAATCAAATGCTTTGTCGTTTAGATAAAATTGTCTTCCTTTTTTAAGTGTTGTTAACGCATCCCCGGTTATTAAGTACTCTGCATTATTACCGCTTACATTCCGTATATTAACTGAAACATAAGTAGCGTCCGCTATGTTTTTACTAAAAGAAACTACATAAAATCTTTCTCCTGCTTTCCCTTCATAAATAGTTGCTTTTCCAGACTCTTTATTTGAAATTATAGTCACATCAACAATCTTTGAATCTTGAATAATACCTAGTACTATTGGTTTAATGTTTTGTTCCTCCGTTAAAGCCTGTATAGATAACAAATAATCTTTGTTTTTTTTAACCATATCGTTGTTGACATGGCCACCGCCACCTAGCCATCTATAACCACGTAGCGTACTTTCAAACATATCTACACCATACATATAGTCCTTCCCGCTGTTGGCTTCTCCGAAGGAATATACGATGGTACCATTTTTATCTTTAATCGTATCTATAATTTCTAAATTCTCAACTGGTCTCATACTACTAATCAGTTCTATTGGCTGTGGATTCCTTAAAAACAACAAGACTATTAAACCAATTAAAAGTAAAGTAGCACCTGCGAACATTATTTTTTTCATTTACGAATCCCCCTTCTAATGAGCTACACCGTAATTTTAACATACATTTCCAGAACAATTCCTTAAACATTTTACTGATATATAAAAAGGATGAAACATTAAGATTCATCCTTTTCACGCATTATTGATATTTATTTTTCACTCCACAACACCCATAATTCTATAAAGAAATAAGGCTAAATGTAGTCGAGTAACTTCCTGATTTGGTCGGAATGTACCGTCATCATATCCTACAGTTATTCCGTTAGCGAAAAGAGCTTGTATAAACGGATGTGCCCAATACTCTTCTGTTACATCAGCAAATGAGTCAGCTCGCTCCCCGCTCAGATTAAATGCTTTAGCAAGTACTTTTGCTAGTTGTGCCCTTGTGATTGGCTCATCAGGATAAAAGTTCTGACGTTTATCGAACACACCCATTTCAGTTAACTTAGCTATAGCCATATAAGCCGGATGAGCTTCATTCACATCAGTAAATCTAGGATTTTCTGGGACACTCATTGTCATTGGTACTAACTTGTAAATCGTTTGTGCTACTTCTGCTCGCGTGACTGTATCATATGTTCCATACAAAGTAAAATCTTTCGCTTCTAATACATCTGCTACTTCTAGAGAAGCTATAGCATCAAATGCTTCCTTATCATTTGGCGCGTCAGTAAATTGTGACATATAAAATACTTTCAAGAATTCTTTTGCCATTACAAAATAACCTTCTAATGAGGGATGGACATCTATTGGGTTTGGTACATAGTCCTTTAAATTAGCATTCATCGTATCATAAACTGAGACAAATTTCGCGTCAAAATGTCCCTCATGAAATGCAACTAAACTATTTAATTGTAAAGCCAACTGCTCTGCTAATGGGAGCTTATCCGCCGGTAAGTGGGGAAACGCATTATAATAACCCATTAAGTAAATTTGTACATTCGGATTAAGTTCGCGAATAGTACCTAATATTGTATGAATATTCTTAGTCATACTAGCACCGATAGTTTCTATATCTTCTTTAGTAATAGAAATAGTACCTGTATCTCTATTAATATTTAACTGCGATAAGAAATCATTTGCTCCAACACTTAACGTTATAACCTCTGCTTCTTTAATAACATCTTGAAGAGCCTTATCGTCTTTCTCCACATTGTTCACTATATCAGTTAACACATCACTTGACTTATAACCTGATATAGCAAAATCATTCGTAAAACTACTTAAAAAGCCTTCTTCCGCAAAATCCGCTGCAATAAAATCAGCATAGCTATCATCTAACACTAATTGTCCTGTCGCCTCATCTTTATAAGGCGTTTGACCTGCCGCAAGTGAATCTCCTAATGCCACATAATCAAGTTTGACAACGTTCGCACTCGCATGTAAAGGTATTCCTGAAAACAAAAGCACGACGGCAAACAAAAACATTGATATATTTCTCAACTTTCTCATACTCCTCCTCCACCCCTACTATATATGTTTTTTGGTCTTCTACAGTATATTTTAAATGCCTTGAAAAATCGCAAAAAAAATGTCGAGTACAGAGCTCGACATTTTCTTAACTTTTACTATAACGATTCCAAAAGTTAAGTATCCATGAAAAAGGAAAAGGGATTTTATAGCCAGCTTTTTCAAGCTGTTTTAATAAATTAATGAATGCTCCTCCTACTCTTCTCTCTTTACGAATTCTCTCTTCATCTGTTTTCACTGTAACTCTGTAACCGTCTTCTAATCCTTCAAGCTTTACTTCCACTTGACCAAGCTTTTCAGTTGTATGTTTAAGAACACGCTCATCCATTTAGCTAATCTCCTTTCATTTCCGGGCTAATAATAAAACAAGTGCAGCAAAAGAAATTAAAAAGACTGAACTAGAAACAATAAGTAATAATTGATGTGCGAAAAAAATTGAGACAAACACCGTTACTAAACTAATGACACCAAATATAAACACGTAATGCACACGCCACTGAGATTGTAAATCTCTCTGTTGCCTTTCATATTGAATTTCTTGCCATTTGCGATGTCTATCTGGCTCATCTAGCAATCTATAAGCCTTTTGAAAGGCAGTAATTAACTGCTGTCCGCCGGATTGTATATACTCCTTAAAGCCTTTAGATGTATCAGCAGTACGATCTTGTATCCAATTAAGCACTAAGGGTTTTGCTACTTCGATTACATTTATGTTTGGATGTAGTAAATATAATATACCAACTAAAGTAGAAACAGCGCGACCAAAAAAAGCAAATTCACTAGGAAGCTGAATAGGTTGCTCTTTTACAACTTGTTGCACATTCTCAAAAATATGCTCTGCAACATCAGCATCCATATTAACAAAATCTTGCTCAAGTAATGTTTGAATAAAAAATTCTAACACGCTAGCTAATTTATCTTTATCTGCGTTTGGTAATAAAAAGCGCAGATCTTCTAGAGCTTCAATAGCTCCATGATAATTTTGCAACACGATGGCTTGAACAAGCCGCCTGATAGCTGCAGCGTCTTTCTTTTTTATTTCTCCTACCATACCAAAATCCAATAGAACAATGGTACCATCCGCTTGAATAAGGATGTTACCTGTATGAGGATCAGCATGAAACTTACCTTCCTGTAAGAGCTGCTCTAAAAAACCTGTTAATAATGTCTCAGCCAGTCGCTCGCCATTTATATTATTTCCCCTTAAAAAAGAGGTGTCTAATATAGAAACTCCGTCCATCCATTCCATAACTAACACTTTTTTTGTAGTGTGATCTTCGTAAAAGCATGGGACCTTAAAATTAGGTATATTATTATAGCGATTTTGGAAGTACTGTCCATTTTTTAATTCTTTACGAAAATCAAGTTCATTACTTATTACCAATTTAATTTCCAAAAATAACCTTCGTAAATCAGTTGATTTACCAAATTTAGTGAATTTATTTGCGAGCCACATAACAATCCGTAAAGCACGAAAATCTGCCTTTATAATTTTATCAATTTTGGGTCGCTGCACTTTAATGGCAACGGATTCGCCTGTTTGTAAATAGCCATGATACACAACACCTATTGATGCCGATGCAACAGGCTGTTCACTTATTTTTGAAACAATATTACCATACGAAGTTCCCCATTCATCTTCAAGAACCTGTTTTATCGGTTCCCATTTAACAGGGGGAACTTTATCAACTAAATCGGCCAATTCTTCAAGAAAAACCTTTGGCAAAATATCAGCACGAGTGCTTAGAAATTGGCCAAGTTTAATAAGAAGGCCTTCAATCTTTAAAGCTGTCTCTTTATACTCGCGCGCTTGCCTTTGTAAAAGCTCATTCCACTTTTGTTGATTAAAGTTATTTTTATGCTTTTTTTGAAACATAAGTACTTGTATAAAGAACTTGATTGACATTATTACAATGGTCGAGATCCTATATAAAGCAAAATAATTCAACATAACCACTTCCTATCCTCTATAGAAAGATTCTCATGGAAGAAGGGGCAAAGTCAATTTTTGATGGGCTTAAGAGCTAACGTTGCCATTTTTTTAACTGATGCGAGAGATTTAGCACCAGCAATGAATAGTGCTTTATGACAAAAGATAGCATCATTAATGCCAATTAAAGCATTTAGATCTTCCCCCTCTTTTCCACCCCACTCAACAGGAAGATCTTTTAAAGCTTCAAACTGTCCAGGTTTCATAGATTTACGAACGGTCTGAATACGATACCCGTGATCCGCGTCTGGATAAATAACAAATTGAACCTCTTTATTTATGTCAATTTCATTCAATGTTTCTTGCCAATCCGTTTCTTTGTCTAGTATTATTACGTGCCTATTGTCTCGCTTCTGAAAAGCCTCTTTAACAAAAGTGTACGACTTTTCTTTTTTAAGTTCTTGCTGTAAAAAGTTCTTAAATATTTGTTGAATCATGGTTACAGCACGCATAAACTGTTCAGTATCATTATCTTCTTTATTAAATCCTTGTACAATTTGCGTGAGACCAAATATGACAACGTTACTTTCTATTTCGTAACCATTATCAATAGCATCCACAGCTTGAACAACTTGTTCATCGAATTTGTTATACACGATAGCACGACGTGCCGAATCAAGAAATCCACTAATCTTTAATATTTCATCACCATAGTCACGCCACACTAAACCAAATGCAGCATACGGTATCCCATTGTCACGAACAGGAGCGCCTGGAAAGTGATGATCAAGGCGACCTCCATTCACATCAAAATGGAGTTTATGTGTAGTTGTAAGCTTTTTGTCACGACTTCTAATGAAGATTAGTTTGGGATGTAATAGCGATAGTAATGCAGCTGCACAAACGTCATCAGCATGCATGGACCCAGAATGAGTAACTGCTTCATTACAAGATAATAGAACGTCAACTGGTATGTAATCATGATACGTATATGATTTTTCCATTCGTAATCCACCTTTAATTGTAAGTTATGTAAGTTCAAAACCACTTTTTTTGCTTAATACTGTAAAATAATTAATATTTCATTAAATATTACCAAAATGTATTTACGACGACAAGAATATCCTTTATCATTAACATTGCGATAATATTCGACAACAAGAATATCAAAGGTGATAAATGTGAGGCTTGTATCCATAAACTCAGAGCTTGTTGGTAAGACTGTAAGTAAACCTATATATGATAGTAAAGGACTATTATTGTTAAATGCCGGTACAGTACTGTCCTCGCTTTTAGTAGAAAAGCTACAAGCAACTGGGATAACTTTTCTTTACGTCGATTCCTCAGATGCTCTCCCTTCTTACCCTTCTTTTTCTATACCAGAAGAGGAAAAATATAAAATTCTTGATAAGATGAGACTGTCAATGGAAAAAATTGTTGATGGAAATCACGATATTAGTTCCATTACACATTTAGAAATTATCGAGGAACTTACATACGTTTTTTCGAGAATACTAGATATTCTCAATAACAATGATAATGTAGCAGATTTATTTCTAACTTTACAATATCATAATCATGAAGTGTTTCTTCACTCATTAAATGTAACTTTTTACTCTATTGCTATTGGTAAAGCCATGCAGTTTGATAACGAGGAACTTTACGAAATTGGATTAGGTGCCATGCTTCATGATATAGGAAAGCTTATTTTACCTGCGACGTTACTTGAAAAAACAGGTAAGCTTACGGAAGAAGAGTTTAATGAAATTAAACGACACCCAGTTATTGCATATGAAATTCTCTCGAAGATGAAAGACTTACCTGAGTCTGTTGTACTATGTGCCTATCAGCATCATGAAAAATTAGATGGGACAGGTTATCCAAACAAAATAAGCGCCGATAAAATTCATTTATATGCACAAGTACTAGCTGTAGCTGATATTTATGATGCTCTCACAAGTCATCGTAGTTATCGTGATGCCATGCTACCTTCTGAGGCACTAGAAGTGTTAATGGCCTCCGCAATGAATCAAATTAATCCTTTTATTGTAAACATTTTCAAATCTTCGATAGCCATATATCCTATTGGTCTCACCGTGCAAACGAGTTCAGGTATTACAGGGATTGTGCATAAGATTTTACCTGGTATCCCTCATCGCCCTATTATCAAGGTGATAAAAGATGATAAAGGCGACGATATTGTACCTTACATATTGGATCTAACAAAACAACTAAATATAACTATAACTGGCTGTGATACTTTAGTAAGTGAAAACTTATGGAAGCATTTAATAGCATAGCGAAAGCGTTCATTTTCCTTTTGTATTAAAGCATCTTATTAATTTAATACTTCTACCATTTTAGAAAAGTCTCCTCAAACGAGGAGACTTTTTTGTCTAACATTACTGCTTTTTATCCCCACAGAACAACTGTTTTTTTTATGTTGTGAATTTTATGTGAATTAATTGTGGCAAATTTGTGAACAACACGTTATAATGTTATTAAGTTGTAAATAATGTAAATGGGAGGAAGCATACATGACTGTTTGGTTAGTATTAAATTATTTGTTACCCCCAGCCATTTTGCTTACGATCGGATTCCTTATGCCTAAGCATGAAAGCGCACCCAATGACGAATATTAACAATACTTTCTTTTTGCAAAGACTGTGACAAATCAGTCTTTTTTTTGTTTCCTTTTTATTATGAAAGTATCCATAATAAAACAAATCCAATTACTAGAAGAAATAAGGCTGATAGAAATACATTAAATATGGACTGGCTAAGTTTTTTAGTGGACTTGTAAAGATTCGTTTCACGTCTTCTCATATGTCTAGGTTCCATATTATCAACTCCAAACTTATGTAAGCTACCCTTTTTAAATTTTATAACCATATTTCACCGTAGGAATTTTCTTAATCACCACTAACATCTAATTAGGTGTGAAATTCAATAAAGCCTTAAAAAAGTGTCAAAATAAGGGCACCTGTCATAGAGTATAGAGAATTTTTATGACAGGAGTGGATTTCTTTGCATCAAAATGAAACTATGTTAGTGCTACAAGCTGCTAAATATGAGCTCTTAGCAAAATATTATATGTACAGTAACCCGTCACTTCACACAATGTATTATCATAAGCATTTAATGTGCGTACAGCAATTAGTCGCACTTGAAAGTCAGCATTTATACAATCAAACATATCGTGCACAACCAAGTGCAGGTCAATTTTCATTTGTTAGAGTACTACATGCATCACCTGATGCACCGGCCGTTGATATTTACGTAAATGGAGAGAAAGCTGTTTCTGAGCTAGCATTTAAGGAGTACACTGATTACTTACAGATTCCTCCTGGCCAGTATACGATCGAGGTATTCCCAGCTGGTGACACGACAAACAGAGTGCTTCGTGAAATAGTCTCTGTAACGAGAAATACGTACTATACAGTTGCCGCTATAAATACATTGGATAACATTGAACTAAGTGCATTTGTAGATAAGATTTATGTATCGCCAAACAAAACCAAGGTTCGCTTTATTCACTTATCACCAGATGCACCAAATGTTGATATCGCAGTAAAAGGAGGCAAAGTTATTTTTAGTAATGTTCCATTTAAGAAAGCAACAGACTATCTAGAATTAGCTCCAGGTACAGTTGATTTAGAAGTACGCGTGGCTGGGACTTCTAATGTAGTACTAACAATTCCTCGCGTACCACTTCAAGCGGGTAAAACATATACTGCTGTTGCGGTAGGATTAGCTAAAGGCATGCCAAGATTAGATGCTATATTCTTAATGCCTTAAATTCATCCTTTTTATTAGAGCATTCCGACACAGGAATGCTCTTTTTTCAATTACATTTTTGCTGTCATGATGGCATTTTTAAATACAGCGATTATATCTTCCGCATCTTCAATTCCAACAGATATTCGCACAACACCTTTTGTAATACCTAATTCAGCAGCGGCCTCTTCAGGAAGTGCACGATGTGACGTAGCAATTGGATAGGAAACTGTTGTTTCTACCCCAGCTAGAGTCGGTACGATTTTAACCCAATTTAGATTTATGAAAAATGTATCCACACAAATAGTTTCATTCAGTTCTATAGTTACGATAGCACCGTTTCCCTTTGAAGAAGCTTGTTTTGGATAATACACATGCTTAATATCTGATTGAGTTTGTAAGGCTTCTGCCAATCTTGCGGCGTTTTCAACTTGTCTTTCCATACGAACAGCAAGTGTTTTAATACCTCTACTTGTCAGCCAAGCTTCAAAGGGACTTAGGTTAGCTCCAAGGTTTACTACCTTTGATTTAGCTTTTTCAATTAACAATTTAGGTCCTACCACAACGCCAGCTGTTATATCACTATGTCCCCCAAGATATTTAGTTGCACTATGTACAACTAAATCAAATCCTGATTTTATAGGGTTTAACAGATATGGGGTAGCAAACGTATTATCAATTATCGTGACTAGCTCATGTTCCTTTGCAACCGCCACAATTTCATATAAGTCTTCAACACGCAATAAAGGATTTGATATAGATTCTGTATATATTAATTTAGTATTCTGTTTAATAGCCGCGACAATGTTGGCTGTATGTTTAAATGAGACAAATGTTGCTTCTATTCCCATTTGTGCTAATTCATGTGCTAATAAATGATATGTTCCTCCATATACATCATCAGCCGCTATAATGTGGTCACCGTGTGATACAACAGACAGTATAGCTGCTAATATGGCTGACATTCCACTGGATGTAGCAACCCCATCCTCAGCACCTTCTAGTATGGCGACAGCCTTACCTAATTCATCTGTATTTGGGTTACTTACACGAGAGTATAAATAATCGTTACTTCCATTATAAAAATCCTCAAGCTGTTGCAAGTTAGAAAAGGTAAAGGCCGATGTTTGATAAATTGGGGTAACCTTACTACGAACATTCTTACTTGTTTTACTTGAAAAATGAACTACCTCTGACGAAAACTTCATATTTGGTCAACTCCTATAGCCATATATAGAAAGGACTTCAAATAGAAGTCCCTTCATTTGCATTTATTCTGCTTCATTACTTTCAATATGCCATATATCAACAATCATACCAGCTTCATCAACATCTAATACAAATGAACCATTACTATAACGGTCACTAACTCTAATCGAGCTTGAGTCCACTGTTTCAATTGAACCATTTTCGGTTTTAATATAAGCCATTGTTTGTTTATCTGCTAGGATAATAAGTTTAACGCGGTGTGGATTATGTTTTAACTCGCGTAGCATAACAACCCCACGTTTTGCACGCGTTGACTTTTCAAAATCTTTTATTGATACTTTCTTGACAGCACCACGGTGAGTAATTAGTACTACTTCTGGTTTTTGACCCTCTTTGAATACAATACCATTCACAATATAATCATGTTCTTTCAAATTAACTGCTTTTACACCAGCTGTTCGAATGCCAGTAGGATTTACCTCGGATTCGTTGAATAACAATCCGTACCCTAAATGTGTCGCGATAAAGATATCATCATTCCCTGAAGAAATGTAGACATTAACCACTTCATCATCTTTTACATTAATAGCGACTAGTGGCTTAGAATAACGTTGCGCTTTATATTGATTTAGCTCTGTTTTCTTAATCATTCCATTCTTCGTTATAAACATTACGAACTTCGGCTCATCAAAGCTCTTAATTGGCATCACTTCAATTATTGAGTCATCACGCTCTATAGGTATAAGCGTTGAAATGTGTTGCCCAACATCCTTCCATCGGACATCTGGTAGTTCATGAACAGGGCAATATAAGTAGTTACCTTTGTTTGTAAATAACAACAGTACATCTGTTGTGTTGATGTCACATTGCTTTAAAAGTCTATCCCCATCTTTTATACCAAGGTCTTGTCCGTTTGACGCAGAGTATGAACGTTGACTTGTACGTTTAATATAGCCGTCCTTTGTTACAGTAACAATGACGTCTTCAGATGCAACAACAACCTCTAAGTTGATTTTTATTTCTTCAATCTCATCTTCAATAACTGTTCGACGTTGGTCAGAATAGACCTTTTTGACTTTCTTTAATTCAGTTTTAATGATTTGAAGGAGTTTTTTAGTATTTTCTAGTATACTAGTTAACTCAGCAATTTTATTTGCAAGCTCCTTTGCCTCTGCTTGTAATGCTGTTACATCGGTATTTGTTAAGCGATAAAGCTGCAAAGATACAATGGCTTCAGCTTGAATCTCAGTGAAAGCAAAAGTGCTTTTAAGGTTTTCTTTTGCATCTCGCTTATCCTTCGATGCACGTATTAAGGCTATTACTTCGTCGAGTACAGATAAAGCCTTAATAAGACCTTCTACAACATGTTCACGTTCTTGGGCTTTAGCTAATTCATATTTTGAGCGATTCGTGACCACTTGCTTACGATGTTCAATATAGGCATCAAGTATTTGTGCTAATCCCATTTGTGTGGGACGACGATTGTGGATTGCAACCATGTTAAAGTTATATGGTACTTGTAAATCACTGTTTTTATATAAATAGTTAAGAACACCTTCTGCATCGGCTTCTTTTTTCAACTCAATAACGATTCGTAATCCCGTTCGGTCCGTTTCATCTCGAACTTCCGCAATGCCTTCCAACTTTTTATCAAGTCTGAATTCATCCATCTTTTTAACGAGATTTGCTTTATTTACTTCAAACGGAATTTCCGTAATAACAATCTGTTGTCGACCACCACGAACCGTCTCAACTTCAGCCTTACCTCGAATGATGATTTTTCCTTTACCTGTTTCGTAAGCTTTTTTAATACCATCTTTTCCTTGAATAATGCCACCTGTAGGGAAATCCGGTCCATGAATCACCGTCATTAACTCATCGACAGTAGAATCTGGTGAATCAATTCGCATAATGCAAGCATCAATGACCTCATCTAAATGATGAGGGGGAATTTCTGTAGCATACCCTGCTGAAATCCCTGTTGAGCCGTTAACCAGTAAATTCGGAAACAAAGCAGGTAATACGGTTGGTTCTGCACTCGTATCATCAAAATTCGGAATAAAGTCAACAGTCTTTTTATCAATATCCTGCAATAATTCAAGAGCTATAGGTGATAGCCTTGCTTCCGTATAACGCATAGCAGCAGGCGGATCACCATCAATACTACCATTATTTCCATGCATCTCAATTAGTAACTTCCGTAACTTCCATTCTTGGCTCATCCGAACCATAGCATCATATACAGAGGAATCACCGTGTGGATGAAAGTTACCGATTACGTTACCGACTGTTTTGGCAGATTTCCGAAACGGTTTTTCATGTGTGTTTCCTTCTTCATACATGGCATATAAAATACGACGCTGAACAGGCTTCAAACCATCACGTACATCCGGTAATGCCCGCTCCTGAATTATATATTTACTATATCTACCAAACCTATCACCGAGTACTTCCTCTAGAGGAAGGTCACGTAGATTTTCGCTAATACTCAAGACCTACAACTCCTCTGTCACAATAATATTTTCATTTTCTAAAATATTAGTTTCATCATCTAATCCGAATGATACATGGGTTTCTATCCACTTGCGGCGGGGCTCTACTTTGTCCCCCATTAGTGTGGTAACACGACGCTCAGCCCGTGCTGCATCATCGATACACACGCGGATTAAAGTTCTTGATTCAGGGTTCATTGTAGTTTCCCACAATTGATCAGCATTCATCTCCCCTAAACCTTTATAACGTTGTATTGTATAGCCTTTACCGATTTTTTTGAGAGCATCCTTTAAATCGGCTTCAGACCAAGCATATTCAATAACTTCTTTTTTTCCGCTTCCTTTACTAACTTTATATAGTGGTGGTAAAGCAATATATACTTTTCCGTTCTCTATTAACGGGCGCATATAACGATAGAAAAATGTTAAAAGCAAAACTTGAATATGTGCTCCATCCGTATCGGCATCAGTCATAATAATGACTTTATCATAATTAACATCTTTTATTTCAAAATCTGCTCCTACACCCGCGCCAACAGCATGAATTATAGTATTTATTTCCTCGTTCTTAAAGATATCTGCGAGCTTAGCCTTTTCGGTATTAATAACCTTCCCTCGCAATGGTAGCACCGCTTGAAAACGACGATCACGACCTTGTTTCGCTGAGCCACCTGCTGAATCTCCCTCAACTAGATAAATTTCATTTTTATCAGGGTTTCTTGATTGCGCTGGTGTAAGTTTTCCAGATAAAATAGCCTCTGATTTTTTTCGTTTTTTTCCACTTCTAGCTTCTTCTCTTGCTTTCCTTGCCGCTTCACGAGCTTGAAATGCTTTTATTGCTTTTTTAACTAATAAAGTACCAACATCTGTATTTTCTTGTAAATGATATGCGAGTCGCTCACTTAACATTGCGTCAACAGCCGACCGAGCTTCGCTAGTTCCTAATTTACCTTTAGTTTGTCCTTCAAATTGTAATAGCTCTTCTGGTATTCTAACTGACACAATCGCCGTTAGACCTTCACGAATGTCGGAACCATCTAAATTACGGTCTTTTTCTTTTAGCATGTTCACTTTTCTTGCATACTCGTTGAATACACGTGTAAAAGCCGCTTTTGCGCCCGACTCATGTGTACCACCATCTTTTGTGCGTACATTATTGACAAATGACAACATGTTTTCGGCATAGCCATCATTAAATTGAAAAGCGACTTCCACTTCAATTTGCCCTTGTGTCCCCTCGAACATTACAACAGGATGAAGCGTATCTTTTTCTTCATTAAGATAAGCTACAAAAGCTTCTATACCATTTTCATAATGAAAGGTCTCACGCTCATCGTTTCGTTTATCAACTAATTCAATTTTTAACCCTTTCAATAAAAACGCTGACTCACGAAGGCGTTCACTTAATGTTTCATAATTGTACGTTAGTACACTGAATATAGACGAATCTGGTTTAAAATGAATCGTTGTTCCTGTTTTATTAGTCGTACCCACTTTTTCTAATGTCGTGACAGGCTTCCCACCATCTGCGAATCGCTGTTCATATATAAATCCATCTCTTTTGATTCGAACCGTTAGTGACGAAGATAATGCATTTACAACCGATGCACCTACCCCATGTAAGCCCCCACTTGTTTTGTATCCGCCTTGCCCAAACTTTCCACCAGCATGTAACACTGTTAAAATAACCTCTGGTGTTGGCTTTCCTAGCTTATGCATCCCTGTAGGCATTCCGCGACCTTTGTCCTCTACACTAATACTGTTATCCTTATGTATTGTAACAATTATATGGTCACCGTAACCCGCAAGAGCTTCGTCAACAGCATTATCAACTATTTCATATACTAAGTGATGTAACCCTCTTGTATCAGTACTTCCTATATACATACCAGGTCGCTTACGAACGGCTTCAAGACCCTCGAGTACCTGTATGGCATCATCGTTGTATTCAAAACTTTTCCCTGACAAAATAAAATTCCCCTTTCTAAAGAAAGCGTAGCTTGCAAACTGGCATTAATAACATAGTGAGTTGTTTAGTTAACAGGCTCATGTTGTTCTTGCCATTCATACTAAGACAAGATCATTTAACTTTAGTTCATTTGTATTTATACGCGCAGTGCGCTCTACGGCGGAGATAAAACCTTAAATGTTTTGCCTTGATAGTAGTATGACTTAAACTATCTATCTACATGGTTTAGCTAGAATGAAAAATCGGAGAGTACTCACTCTGTGTGCTGTGAGCATTTATTACTATACTTCGGTAGCATACTGATATAAGGCATTAAACCACAGCTTATACAGCTTATAGCTAGACATAGCGCGCTCATACCTGGGTCTACACATTCGTTTAAGCCCTTAAAATTTTGGTGTCTTAAAACAAAAATAAGCGGAGATTACCGTATTGGAGTCCAAAAGCAGCATCGTCAATTATTCCCTCACAGTTAAATAAAGCGACATCTAGCGTATAACCTATCATTGACTGCTATATAATTTTACTTTCAATGTAAGCATCTAAACTTTATTGTATATGTAAAATGTAATTTCGCAAACCTTATATTTGACAAAAAATATAAAAACCCTCGAATTTCTTAGAAATTTGAGGGTTAAATAAAATAAAATAATGCAAATTTACCGGAATTACTTATCTTTCGTTAGAGCGTGTTCCACTTTAATACAGCGGTCCATTACAACTGTATATCCTCGTTCTTTTAAAAAGTGATACGCTTCTTCATTCACAATGCCAAGCTGCGCCCAAAAAACATCAGCATCAATTTCATCAAATTGTTTTGCAACCTCAGGCAAATGCTCAGGACGGCGAAATACATTTACGATATCAACATGTCCTTCTATGTCTGCTAATGACTTTACCGCTTTAACACCTAACACAGATTCTACAGTTGGATTTACTGGGATGATTTCATATCCTGCATCCTGCATGGCAGATGAAACCATATAAGATGTTTTTTCTGGATTCGCTGATAATCCAACAACTGCTATCCGCCTTGCTTTCTTTAAAATAACACCGAGTTCTTGGCGACTTGGAATTTGCACGTCCATTTTATCCACCTCTTTTATTGTATTAAACCTTTATCTTGAAGAAATTGCTTAGCAACATTGACTGGATCTAAGCCATCAATATCTACTTTTGCATTCATCTCTGCCATTTCTAATTCGGTAATTTGATCACCTAAATTATCCAATAATTCCTCAAGCTTTGGAAATGTATCTAATGCTTCTTGACGGACTATAGGTGCAGCATAGTAAGGAGGAAAGTATTGCTTATCATCCTTTAAAGTAGCTAAATTAAATCTAGCAATACGACCATCTGTCGTAAATGCTGGGATTATATCTACCTGACCATCCTTAACAGCCTGATACATTATATTAGGATCCAAACTAGTTGTATCTTTAAAGGCAAAGTTATATGTATCTACTAGTCCATCATACCCATCTTCACGTTCAAAAAACTCAGGAGGAGCTCCAAAAGTTAGTTCGTTTGTTAAAGGAGCAACATCAGAAAAAGTTCGTGCTGTTATATTTTCTTTTAATTCATCACGAAAAGCCAATGCATATGTATTTTCAAATCCTAACGGGGCAGTCCAAACTAAATTAAATTCATCTTTATACCCTTTTTTAACTCGTTCTAAAATTTCATCTGCACTAGCCGATGGATCATGTGGTTCTTTTAAAACTGTTAATAGTCCTGTACCTGTATATTCTACATATAAATCAATATCTCCTTCTTTTAAGGCCTCTGTTAAGATTGCTACTTCACCAAGGCCTTCCTTTACTTCAACAGTATAATCGGAGTTTGCTTTAACATATTCTGCTATTATGTACGGTAGAATGTATTGTTCTGTCCATTTTTTCCCTGATACAGTTAAAACCTCTTGCTTTGCATTATCACCACCGCATCCACTAACTATTAAAATTAAAATAAATACTAAGAGTGCCGTTAATTTTTTCATTTAAGATTCCCCCTATTTTCTTAATCCCTTTGGTGTTACTGATTTTTCAACGTAACGTAAAATAAAATCAAATAATAACGCTAAAAGCGCTGCAGGAATCGCTCCTGCGAGAACTAAATAATTATTAATAGTACTTAATCCCCGATATATTAAATCGCCTAGTCCTCCCGCTCCAACAAAGGTTGCTAATGTTGCAACGCCAATGGTTAACACTGTTGCTGTACGTATACCAGCCATAATAACTGGTAAGGCTAGTGGCATTTCTATTAACGTTAAAATCTGCCATCTCGTCATACCCATTCCTTTTCCGGCTTCTATTGCAGATTGGTCTACCTCTGATAAACCGGTATATACATTACGTAAAATCGGTAGTAAAGCATACAAAGTAAGTGCAGTTATAGCCGTAACACTACCAATACCAAATAGCGGAATTAAGAAACCAAAAAAGGCAAGACTAGGAATTGTTTGAAAAATAGCTGTCACACCAATAATAGGTTCCGCTATTCTTCTGTTTCTTGAAATATAAATTCCTAGCGGTAAGCTAATAATTAAAGCTATTAACATAGCAGTAATTGATAAAATAATATGTTCCTGTAATCCTGTTACAATAGCGTCCCACCTTTTGTTAAAGGTTTCGACAAGTATAAGAAAGACATTTGTTTCATTCATTGAGTCCACCTACCTTTTTTTCTTCAACATTTCTATCATCATGTAAGTTGGCAAGGCGGCTAATCAAACTGGTTTGTGTTATAAAGCCAATAAGTTTATCGTGTTCTAATACTGGTAGAAGGTTTTGACGATTATTTAGAAACACTCTTACTGTAGTTTCAATTGTGTCTTCCTGTGATATTGTTTGATAATCAGTATGTAATAACTCTGAAATTTTCACTGCTGGCGTATGAATATGTTGTTCCACATCATGTAAATGAACAATGCCACAATATTGTTTAGCATGGCTTACTACAGGCAAGCTTTTCATTCCGATAGCTTTCATTGAATCAATAGCTTCTGAAACGCCATCGTTTACATTCAGTGCGGCAAACGTAGTAGATAAGAGGTCACTAGCTGACGAAGGAAGCGTTGTTAATCGAGACTCACCTATAAATGATCGTACAAAATCGTTCTTCGGCTGTTGTAGCATATTATTTGCTGAATCAATTTGAATAATTTCCCCTTCCTTCATAATCGCAATTCTATTGGCTATCTTGATAGCTTCATCCATATCATGCGTTACAAAAACAATGGTCTTTTGGATTGTTTTTTGAATATGAACTAATTCATCTTGTAGCTGCTCCCGTGAAATAGGATCCAGTGCACTAAAAGGCTCGTCCATTAAAACAATGTCAGGCTCTGCAGCTAATGCCCGAACAACGCCGATGCGCTGTTGCTGCCCTCCGCTTAGCTCTAATGGATATCTATCACGATATGTATATGGATCAAGCCCTACTAAATCTAGTAACTCATCTACTCTTTTAGTATAGGATTGTTTACTCCACTTTTTCAGTTTAGGAACTAAAGCAATGTTTTCTGCTATTGTCATATGGGGAAGCAAACCGATTTGTTGAATAACATACCCTATGTTTCTTCGCAATTCAACAGGATCAATGTTAGCAACATCTTCGTTATTAATTCTTATAACACCACTAGTAGGTTCAAGCAGCCTATTAATCATTTTCATAGTCGTAGTTTTACCACATCCACTTGGACCTATCAATGTTAGTAGTTCTCCCTTCTTCACCTCCAGGTTAATGTTTTTCAAAACCTCTAATCCGTTATCATACTCCTTTGACACATTTTCAAAAACAATCATTGTACCGACTCCTATTCAATCTCTCTTTTGCGATAGCAACTTAACCGTTTGGTTGTTAAAGTATAAAACTCTAGTTAAGAAAAGTGTAAGGCAATCGGCTTGCGACCAAGGAAAAACTGGGTTTGTTTTTCTCCCGAACCGTTGGCGTCTGTGGCTAGACACTCGTCTAGATTCAGAATTATATACTTTCTATAAGTTAAAAAAGACTATCCTGTATTTTGGATAGTCCTTAATAAAATCATACCATATTGAAAAAAACGTGCAAAACGATAGTGCTTATTCCAATTCATTTGCTGGTTTAATATGCTTAATTGACTCTTCAATTGATAACCAAGCATTTTCATTTGCAAACGTCCGTGCCCAAGTTGCAACACCAGCAAGGCCATATTTGTGCATAAGCTGCACTCGCTTTGTTAAAGAAACACTGTCTTCAAGCCATATTTTATACGTTGTTTTATTAGCCTCATCTCTATATTCTACAAAATTTTGGCCAGATGCTTCATCGAAAATAGGTTCAAGCTGTCTATCTGCTATCCATTTATCAACGGTATCCATCGTTAACGCTTTAGAAGACACTTCAATGTTTCCTTCGTCCGTTTCTTGCTCAATCCATAAGCGAGTATATAAAGGAATGCCTAAGACTACCTGTTCAGCTGGAACAACATCTAGTAATCTCTGTAAGTTTCGTTCAACCCATGGTAAGCTTGCCACACTTCCTGCTTTTGGTGACGAACCCCAGTGTTCATCATAGGCCATAACCATCATATAATCGACTACTTCTGCTAGTTTTTCTCTTTCATAAAACTTAGACCATCGTGCACTTTCTGATATAAATGTTACATCCATACTAACAATTAAGCCAGCTTGATGAAAATAAGGCGCAGCTTCTTTAACAAATTGTGTAACAAGAGGGCCGTCCTCTAAGTTCACATTCTCAATATCAATATTAATACCATCAACACCATACATTTCACTGTAAGCTAAAAGCTGTTTAATAATTTTTTCTCTTGTTTCAAAGGTAGAGAAAGCCTCATGTGTTTTCTCCGGGGAAAAATCATTACTAAATAAGGCCCAAACATGATACCCCCTATTTTTAGCCCATTCCATATATTCCTTTGTTGCTAAATTTGAGACATCACCTTCACCGTTCTTTAGTTCAAACCATGTTGGAGATACTACATTTACACCTGGTAATAGCGGTAATGTACTAGGATCAGGTGTTCTAGAATATACTGGCTCCCACGTTAGATTGATCGGCCATGATATTGGAGGATTGAATTTTGGCTCTTGTTCAAAAGCTAAATCTAGTTCAATAGGTTTTTGTAACGTAACAACTTGTTTTTGCACATAACCTGCTACACCATCCTCTTTTCGAACTAAATAATACGCCTGATCCTCTCCTTCGATATATACCATTTCATCACTCATTATAGTAGCCACATATGGGGCTGCTATATCTGGCTGCTGACGAAGCTTTAAATCATGCTCTCTTTGCTCCGATTTTACAAAAGCTGGCAATATAATGTCGCCTTCTTGCTGAATATACACAATCCCTGAGTCTAGCAAACTAATTTTAAATGGATATAACATCTCTATCGTTTTTATAGGTATTAAAAGATTATTCGTGTCGTCTAAAAGAACAGGAAATTCTAACGAGAGCGGTTCATCATTAATAAAGTATTCTAGTTGATTTGTTGGCATTTGAATAACTTTTTGACTAGTCGTAATAATAATAGATTGTGATGACTCATCATAACTTATACTTTCATCAATGTACTGCTTAACAAATTCAAATGGTAAGTACAAAACATCATCAATAATACTCGCTTCATTATCTAAAAGTGTTTGCTGAAACAAAATTGGATTCTGTTTGTCCGTATATGCGACCTGCTCATTTGAGGGCCAAGGATATAGATAAAATGTAATACTTGTAGATATTAAAATTAAAGTAAAAACAACCGCAAGTATGATGGAAACAATAGGTTGTTTCTTTTTGAAAGTTTCGACTCTAGACATCAAAATCCCCCTCCTATCGACATAGTACGAAAAGATACTACAAAAGGAAAGAGAAATTAGTAAATTGTTTATATTTGTCTATAGGTTTTTTTTATGCAAAACTATAAAAACATAGATATGCCAAAGCATTAAATGGTAAAATAAACAGAACTTCAACTTTTCATGGGGATATTGTTAAGGGTATACTAAAAAGAAATAACTCTTAACTTGAGAAATGCATCATGTAACAAAAAAGGAGATTACGTATTCATGTGGTATATCATTTTAGCTATTATAGCGTACATAATTGGTTCCATTCCTTTCGCACTGATAGTTGGTAAGTGGGGATATAAAGTAGATATTCGAAATCATGGTAGTGGTAATTTGGGTGGTACAAATACATTTCGAGTTCTTGGCAAAAGGGCTGGATTCATTGTCACAGCACTCGATATTCTAAAGGGTACACTAGCTGCTGCTTTACCTTTAATCTTCCAAGCACCTGATGTAAACCCATTACTGATCGGTGTATTTGCTGTAGTAGGTCATATGTATCCATTATTCGCAAAATTTAAAGGCGGAAAAGCTGTCGCTACATCTGGTGGAGTATTGCTCTTTTATGCGCCAGTCATGTTTTTGGCGATGGTTGCATGTTTTTTCTTAGTTTTATATTTAACAAAGTACGTATCATTATCTTCGATGCTTACGGGATTATTTACATTCGCGTATAGCCTTTTCACATCAGATGTTACTTTAATAATAGCTGTAGGTATTTTGACTACCTTCGTTATTTATCGTCATCGTGCGAATATTCGTCGTATACTAAACAAAACTGAGCCAAAAATAAAATGGATGTAAAACAGTAAAAGTAACAATTGCTAAAATATATTGATACTTCGTAGTTTAAAAACAAAGCACAAAAAACTAGTGCATTAAATGAACGCAAAACTACCCTTTACTACATTTAAGGGATACATAACCGTAGCCAATGATTCATACATATTTATTATTTTGAAAAACGTTTTAGGATAACTAAAACGTTTTTCTTTTTAAAACTTTCCCATTTTAAGTAATTGGAAATATGATACTATTGATGTATATTGTTAGATTACTATTTCTATAGAATGGAAAGATGAAAACATGAAGCCAAAAGCACAGATATTTTTGTTAGTTGTAGTGATGACAGCTGTTTGGTCAACTGTCATTTACTTATTCTTTTTTGAGGAAACACAAGGCAGCAACTCAGTTCCAATATTCGCTCATACTCACCCCGTGAAAACTGTTATGGCAGATCAGGAGAAATCATACAGTCAGTCTTTAACTTTGGCTGCTGTTGGGGATATTTTGATACATAGCACCGTTTACAACGCTGCTAAAACAAACGGTACATATGATTTTATGCCTATGTTTACAGGGGTAAAAGATATTCTTACAAATGCAGATTTAACATTCGCTAATCAAGAATCGATTATTGGTGGCAGTGAAATAGGTGTCTCGACATACCCACGCTTCAATAGTCCTTATGAAATCGCATCAACGCTTCAAGATGTTGGTGTAGATATTGTCTCAATGGCCAATAACCACACATTAGACAGAGGCTTTGATGCCATAAAAAATGCTATTGATTTTTATAATAGTATAGGCATGAAATATGTAGGATCATATGATAGCCAGGAGGATGCTAATACACCACGCATTCTCGTTCGAAATGGCATACGTGTGGGATTCTTAGCTTATACTTATGGTACAAACGGTTTAATTATCCCAAAAGAACACCCATACGCTGTAAATTTAATTGATAGTGAATTAATCACATCTGATATTCAAAAATTAAGAGATTTAGCTGACATAGTTGTAGTGAGTATGCATTGGGGAAATGAATATATGCGTCTTCCTAATACAAATCAACAACAGCTTGCAAAAAGTATCATCATGTCAGGCGCTGACATAATTATAGGTCACCATCCGCACGTACTCCAACCAATGGAATGGATCGAACGTGATGATAATTCACAAGGTCTAGTCGTATACTCACTTGGTAACTTTATTTCTGGCCAAATGAGAGACTATAAGGATATTGGAGGTATTGTTGAAATCGATATTGTAAAAACAATACATAGTAATAGACAATCTACTGTTACGATTGCAAAACCAAGATTTACTCCTACTTACAATCATACTTTTAATAATACTAAATTTTATATTGAGCCACTTACTAGTTCTAATGATGTTCACTATCCTAATTACGATGAAATTATGCATCATATGTTTCAGTCTATAGATGGAAAATAGGTAAGCGATAATCGCTTACCTATTTATTTACTATAACCTTACCGTTTCCAGCTTTAAGATTTAATATAAATTCATTATTACCAAGATTTAACGTCCCATGTTTTTTATAACCAAAATCATCTTTATCGCCACTTCGTTCCCATGTTACATTGCCTTCTACTTCTCCATTACTTGTATCGGCAATTATTTTGAAATTTTCTTTATTATTAAGGGTAAGAGAAATATCACCATTTACAGTACTTATCCTACTGTCATCAGTTATATTCACGTCCGCTAAATCCACTTCTCCATTTACTATACTTGCCTGAATATGACCTTCTACTTGGGATAAATCAATCTCACCGTTTGTTGTTTTTGCTGTAACGGACCCAATTATACCTTTGCCATCAATACTTCCATTTATTACAACAACATCTACATCATTTTCGATTTTATTAAGTTCAATATCCGAATTTACGCTATGAACTAAAAGGCCATCATGTAAATTAGCAGCCTCTATATCACCGTTAACAAGCCTTAAATCGACAAGTCTATCCGCTGGAAGAGCAATGTCAATTTCGGCTTTAAAGCGTTGGTATGTTAGGTGTTTCGGTTTAATAATTTCGAAGAATGCAGTGTCTCCCTCTGTACGAAATTTAACAACATCTTTAAAAATCTTATCAGCAGCTTTTTGATCATTTCCGCCTATTTCTAGTGAACCCACTGCTTGAAAGGATATGTCCGTTTGACCATGAATAGAAATATCAGCATTAGTCATATCTACTACAATAGTCTCAATGGAACTATTAATTTCGTACTCTTCATTAATGTCATATGTAAAAGTTTGCTGTGTAATACTATTAGCCATAAAACTCGGTAACATGTTAAAAGAGCTACTAAATAGAGCTATAACAGCTATAATAATAAAAATGCTAAATCCGTCAAACCGCATACTCGATTCTTTATGGAAATATTGATATAACAAAATTTCAATTCCAAACAAGATAATAACCACAGGCCACATAAATTTCAAGATCGGAAAAACAGAAAAGTTAAGAAGATTACCAAGCAGCCACAATCCGCCAATTCCGAGTAAAACAACCCCTGCTGTTAAAGAACCAATTTTCCAGCTTTTCATGTATTCAACCTCCTTCTAGAATAATAAAAATTTTTTATCAACTACATATTACAATATATATCCCCCCTTTTCTTCTATTATTTGGTTAATTCACATATTTATAACATTTGTGATGAGATCCTAATAAATAGGATCTTTTTCAATACCATACCTTTTACAGTAGCTCGTTTAAAGTTTATAATTACACTTCTTTATAGAGTGCCAGTTGCTTTATTTTATTTTGTAAGAATTCCTTTGTCATTCTGCTTAGATTTACTTTTGACACACTAAGAGATATAGTAAAACACGTGTTATCGTAATGTGAATTACATAATACTGAGCACTCTTACTTAAATTATAGCGTCAGTTTAGTTATAATATTTATGAGCGATTTAAGGAGGCATTGTAATGAAAATCTCAATTACAAACGAAGCTGTACAATGGTACAAAGAGGAATTATCTCTTACAACTGGATATGTGAAATTTTTTGTCCGTTACGGTGGCTCTAGTACGATACAAGAAGGATTCTCACTAGGAATTTCAACTGAACCTCCGCAACAGCCAGCAGTAGAAACAACAATGGATGGTATTACTTTTTATATTGAAGAAGCTGATGTGTGGTATTTTGATGAAAAGGATATGAACATAACGATGGACGATAAGTCTAACGAGCCTAAAGTCAATATTCAATAAGCTAACAGTAAACAAGTGCCTTCAGTGAGACTCTCTGAAGACACTTGCTTAATTAATGTCATATCTTTCATTGGACTGTCACAATTACTCCCGCTGTCTATTACGAATCATCTTTTTTTAGTACCGCCATCGTACAGCGGGAAATACAAATTAACTGCTGCTGTTCATCTTCAATACGGATATTCCAAACTTGTGTTGTTTTACCTCTATGTAACAATGTCCCCACACCAGTCACAATGCCATCCTTTTTGGCTTTAATGTGGTTTGCGTTTATTTCGAGCCCTACACAAACTTCATTAGATTCTGCTACCGCATAGTTTGCCCCTATACTAGCAACAGTTTCAGCTAACGCAACAGATGCGCCACCATGTAAAAGACCATAAGGCTGTCGTGTTTTTTCATTAACAGGCATTGTTACAACGACCTTTTCTTTGCTTACTTCCACCACATTCATTCCTAGCACTTCTAACAAAGTGTTATCATAGTTCATTTCCATCCCCCCTTATTCTCCTTCTAATTTAAATCGCTTTATGTGTTCAATTAAACCTTCTGCCTGCAGTATTTTCAATTGTTTTTCTCCCATTAGATCAAAATGGGGCAACTGTCTATAATGATGAATCCACTCTTTTTTCAATTCATACTTCAATCCCCATGTTACAAGCAATTGGATATCGCTACACCCAACCTTTGTTACTGTTCGGAGATGAGGGAATCTTGAATCGTACCAATAATGAGTTAAAAAAGCTATATCACCTTGTAAAACGGTTCTTTTCCATTCATTAAGTTCTCGCTTAGACACACCAAATGCCACTAATTATTGTCCTGCCTTTTTGCCTCTTCATAGGCTTTATGCCAATCGGGATAATGCTTTTTTATTGATATAGGACGAAAGCTTTCTTTTTTTACACATACATGCTTACTTTTTGCTACAACAGCTATCTCGTTGTTGGGTGTATAAATTTCATAACCATATGTTACTCTTAAGCCATCATAGTAATCAATCCACGTATCGACTGTTGCATTTTCACCGTAATGAAGTGGTTTTTTATATGATATCTCTAAATCAATAACCGGAGAAATAATCCCGTCCTTCTCCATCATGTCATATCTAAAGCCAAGATCTTTTATTAGGTTAGTACGGCCAACCTCCATCCAAACTAAGTAATTTGCATGATAAACAACACCCATTTGATCAGTTTCAGCATATCTGACTTCGATTTCTTTTTTTGAAACAAACATTGTCTTTTAACTCCTTCTACAAATCTTTCCAACAATATGATTCAATAGTAACACAGCATTTTTAAAAAACGTAGTGAGATATTTATTTCATCATGGTCCTTAAATAGGAAGATTTCCTACCTTATCAGAAATAAAAAGACCTGCATGTGTGCAGGTCTTTTAAGTCATAATTATTTATTCTCACGGTATTGTGCTTCATCTTTTATTTCACTTCGCATCGCCTCAATGGATTCCTCACGACGATGATTTTTATCTTGAATCTTTTGTTTAAGTTCCTCTGAATCGGTAAATGCCATAGATTCTTCTGCTCTTTCGATATTTTCAATTGTGTTATGAACCATCTCCTGTAGCTTTTCTACATTATCACTACGATCATCTGGTTTTGGTGTGTTATGTTGCGTCATCTCAATTCCTCCTATAATGTTCTATGTAACGACAAAATTATTATGTGCACATGAAGCTGTTTATATGACAAAACACAAAAACGTTCATGAAATTTTCAACTTGTCTCATTATTGTAGATGATGAAATAATAATTGAGTTTAAGTCTATATTAATCAGAATAGCTTAGAAACTAAATTCAAAATTGACAGGCTAATAAGCGTTGCAAGGGGCTAATGACTAATGGTTGAAGCTTGACAATAATCTTTTGCAGAAAAAAAGAAAGGCTGTACACCTTTCTTTTCCTCAATAAGTCAATAAATACAAGCATTTCACCTTAACTAATTTCAAGTTTTAATTCATCAATCAATTAAGATACTCATTCACCTTTTGTTTGTATAACTTGTGGCGCTTCATTTGATTTAGTTTGCATTTTTTTACCTTTATTTCCTCCAAATCCTCGTCCTTTAGTACCTACATGATTCGGATTAAAGTGTGTTTGTGTATCATTTTGATTTGACATTTTAATATCGCCTCCCTTTGTCATTTTGACCAAAGCAGAGGTTCTTCATGCATAATAATTACTCGGCTTTTTTTACCATTTTTTCTTCTAATCTTGCTTCTAATCGCTCTAAAGCCGCTTGATCTTTTAATAATTGCTTTTTATTTTCATTTATAAGCTCTTCAAAAGTACGTTTTCGAATTCTTCTCACGGTTTTCACGCTCCTTACATTAATTATACATAAAATTATTCCCATGTAACCGCTTAAATATTACAACTTTTTGAAAACTTTGAACATAAATAAAAAACAGATATAAAAAAAGTAAAAAGGTAACCATTTTGGAGGTTACCTTTTACGCACATCACTTTTATTAATTTAGCTTTTCTGTATACTTTTCCATGTCACCTTCACTTAATGGTCCCGTATGCTTAATTTGGATAACGCCATTCGTATCAATAAAATAAGAAGTTGGAATAGTAAGAACTTGATACATTCTTTGTACCCTTGATCCTTCATCTAATAAAATTGGGAAGTTCATACTATAATCATTGGCAAATGCTTTTACATCGGATTTTGGGTCCAGATTCACAGCAAGAATTTCAATATCCTCCTGATTTTCTTCATAAAACCGAATCATTTCTGGAATCTCAACCTTACATGGTGGACACCACGTTGCCCAAAAGTTTAGAAGAACCTTCTTCCCTTGGTAATCACTTAGCTTTACAAGCTTGCCATCTAATGTTTGTAGTTCGAAGTCTTGTGCTTTTGTTCCTACCGTTGTGCCAGTAACTGCTTCTTTAGGAGATAAAGCAACAAATAACCCTGCTCCTACGATAATTAGAAATAATAATGATGGCAATAATTTTTTCACTACAATAAACCCCTTTACTTAAAAAATTGTATGTAATATTAAATAAACGAACAAAGAAGATGCAACACTTACAGAATACACTCTAACTAGGAGTATGTTAGGTAACGTTATTGTTTTTATTTTCCAAGCCACATAAATTAGTATGCTTAAAATTCCTAATATAACTCCTACTCCTCCACCATCAAAGTATAACAGGCCTAAAGGGTTTTCAAATAGTAATGTTGGCCTTAACAATATAATACTAAATTTAAACACAACAATATATATAAGAATACTATTAATAGCTGTATCTGTTACTTCTTTATACACATCAGGGTATTTATTCATTTGCAATTGTAACACAATGTAGCCGACAATAACTGAAAAAGCATACATTAACCAAGAAACTTGTATAATCACAGACCCTATTGCAATTTGTTCCATCTATTTCACTCCAAATTCAACTACATTATTCAGCATATTTAGCATATGCAAATTAAAAGCACGAGAAATTTCTTCCCCGTGCTTGTATCTTACCTTTTTTTAATTGTTTAGTTAAGCATTTTGCTCAATTCTTACCCATGTAGTTTGTCACGAAGTACCATCTGTAAGATACCACCATGACGATAATAATCTATTTCCACTTCACTATCAAAGCGAACCAACACTTCAAATTCTTTCTTATTTCCGTTTTCATCTGTTGCCGTTACAGTTACATAATCACGTGGTTTAACATTTTCGTCAATTGCAACTGCAAATGTTTCTTTACCAGTTAAGCCTAAAGTGTCAGCATTTTCCCCATCTTTGAATTGGAGTGGTAATACACCCATTAACACAAGGTTAGAACGGTGAATACGTTCAAAGCTCTCGGCAATAACAGTTTTAATACCTAATAAGTTAGTTCCTTTAGCAGCCCAGTCACGAGAACTTCCCATACCATAGTCATTACCTGCAATAACAAGTAAGCCAGTATTATCTTCTTTATATTTCATACATGCATCATAGATAGCCATAATCTCGCCTGTCGGCCAATACGTTGTAAAGCCACCTTCTGTTCCAGGTGCAATTTGGTTTTTAATACGGATATTAGCAAACGTACCGCGCATCATCACTTCATGGTTACCACGGCGTGATCCGTAAGAGTTAAAGTCACGCGGACTTACCCCATTAGCTTGTAGGTATTTCCCTGCAGGTGTATCCTTGCCAATTGCTCCGGCAGGTGAAATATGATCTGTCGTTACAGAGTCGGCAAATTTTCCTACTACGCGAAGACCTGACAATGCATTTACCTTACCAGGCTCTTTTGATAGCCCTTCAAAGAATGGTGGGTTTTGAATGTAGGTCGATTTATCATCCCACGTGTATAAAGCATCATCTGAAGTTTCTATTTCATTCCAACGAGCGTTATCATCAAATACACGCTCATATTCTTTACGGAATAGTTCTGGCGTAACAGTTTGCTTTACAACTTCTTTAATTTCATCCATTGATGGCCAAATGTCCTTGAAGAAAACATCGTTACCATCCGCATCTTTGCCAATAGCTTCTTTTTGCAAGTCAACATCTACTGTTCCAGCAAGTGCATAAGCCACTACTAATGGAGGAGATGCTAAGTAATTTCCTTTTACTAAAGGATGGATACGCCCCTCAAAGTTTCTATTTCCTGATAATACACTTGTCACAAGTAAATCGCTATCAGCAATAGCTGTTTCTATTTCATCTAAAAGCGGTCCTGAGTTACCAATACATGTTGTACAGCCATAACCAACTATGTTAAAGCCCAACTGTTCCATGTAAGGTAACAATCCAGAATTCTCTAAATATGCTGTAACAACCTTAGAACCTGGTGCTAATGAAGTTTTAACATATTTTGGTACCGTTAGGCCTTTTTCAACAGCCTTTTTAGCAACTAATCCTGCTCCAATTAATACGTATGGATTAGACGTATTTGTACAGCTTGTAATTGCTGCAATTGCGATATCACCCGTACGCATTGTTGCAGTATCGCCATTTATAAATTTTATCGTTACTTCTTTATCAAGGTCTTTTTTATCGAGGCCAAATCCTTGATTCCCAGCAGGTGCTGTTAGCGCTGCTTTGAAAGAATCCTTCATTGTTGATAAAGGAATTAAATCTTGCGGACGTTTTGGACCTGATAAATTAGCTTCTATAGTACCAAGATTAATTTCTACAACATCTGTATATACAGGATCTTCAGCATCAGGTGTAAAGAATAGGCCATTTGCTTTACAGTAATCCTCTACGACTTTTATATGCTTTTCTTCTCGACCAGTTAAACGTAAATATTCAAGTGCTTCGCTATCGACTGGGAAGAAGCCACATGTTGCGCCATATTCTGGTGCCATATTAGAAACAGTTGCTCTGTCTGCTAGCGGTAAAGTTGCTACACCAGGACCAAAGAATTCTACGAACTTCCCAACAACCCCTTTAGTTCGCAACACTTGCGTAACCTTAAGGGCTAAGTCAGTAGCTGTTGTACCATTTGGAAGCTCCCCAACTAATTTAACTCCCACCACTTCAGGAACTGGGAAATAAGATGGTTGACCAAGCATTCCTGCTTCTGCTTCAATACCACCTACACCCCATCCAAGCACACCAATACCGTTAATCATTGTGGTATGAGAATCTGTTCCCACTAACGTATCTGGGAATAATTCTGTCTCACCATCTTTATTTTCAATAGCATGAACGACATTAGCTAAGTATTCGAGGTTTACTTGGTGTACTATACCAGTTGCTGGAGGAACAGCACGATAATTATCGAATGACTTTTGTGCCCAGCTTAAAAATTTATATCTTTCTGCATTTCTTTCAAATTCTAACTTCATATTGAAGTCTAATGAATCAGAAGTACCTGCTTTATCTACTTGTACGGAATGGTCAATTACTAAATCCACAGGAATTTCCGGGTTAATCTTTTGTGGATCTCCCCCTATATCTGCCATAGCTTTACGTAAAGATGCTAAGTCAACAACAGCAGGAACACCTGTAAAGTCTTGTAAAATTACACGAGATGGTTTAAAAGGTACATCTACGTCTTTTTGTTCATCTGTACCCCATTTCGCTAAATTTTCAACATGATCTTTTGTAATAACTCTTCCATCCACTTGACGTAGTACCGATTCTAGCAATACTTTAATAGAATACGGAAGATTTGAAACCTTAGCTACTCCAGCATCCTCTAAAGCTTGCAGTTTGTAATAATGATACGTTTCTCCGTTAACCTGTAAAGAAGTTCGAGCATTAAAAACATCTTGCTTACTCATTTTCTTACCCCCTCTTACAAAGTGAATATTCCAATTTAATAGAATATTATGTATTGGATCTCCCATCCAATTAGTGCTTACGTTATCATAATATACTAATCTTAAATATAAGTAAATATCAAGAAAGTTATTCATTTCGATAAGTTTATCTTATGATTACGTTTTTATAATTAATTACGTTATAAACAGCACATACTATGAAAGAGTTGTAAAATATATAGGAGTTGATGGAAACAATGGCGAAAAGAAAAGCGAATCATATTATTCCTGGTATGAATGATGCAAGCGGTCAAGGTAAAGGTACTGGTTATAATGAAGAAATGCAAAACGAACCATTAACAGCCGAACAAAGACAAAACAATAAGAAACGTAAGAAAAACCAATAGCCCACTTTCTTCATTACAAAACAAAGCCGATTCCTTCAATTTCTAAGGAGTTCGGCTTTGTTTATTCTTATTGATTAACTTGAGAAACAATGCTTTGTATATCCTGTTGCATTTGTCTCAATTGATTTCGTTGTGTGTCTGAAGCAACTTCTAGTGCATTTTCAATCTGAGCGTATGCTTCATTTATCTCATTTTTCAAGTCTTTAAGTTCTGCACCATAACCCGGGTCATTAATAACTAAACTTTCGTACACATCTATAGCTTCCTTTACACCCTTTTGTGCTTCTTGATAAGCAAATTGTTTATCTTTATGATATGTCATAAACTGCCTCTCCTTTTATAAAATCGTGTTACGCTCTTAGATTTCAGCAAAAGTACGTAAACTATTCATCGAATAAAGTATAAGGTGTTTTGTCATGATAATACATGAAGAGAGGAGGGCTCTATCATGGCTGAACATAATGATTTTAAAGATATGAGACGGAACAGCCCAAAGGCAAACAAAGGTTCACAGCCTGCACCCTTAAGCGGGTCAAAAAAAGTCAAAAACCGTAACCATACTCGCCAAAAGCACAATCAAGGTCATGATATGTAAGTAAGGTTCAATCGCCTTGCTTAAATGACGAAACAAAAACCGGATGAGCATTAAATCTATAAAACACGGTGTAAGGAAAATTAATGAGGCCCATTTATGGAACTTTCCAAAAATACAATGTAAACAAAATTATAATGCACACGAAAAAACGGATGTCAAAGAAATTTGACGTCCGTTTTTTAGCTCCACTTTGAATAATAATTGTGTAGTCTTGTTTTTATACTTATATATATTAAATAACCACATTTGTACCGTTCTCTTGTGAACAAGTTGTATATAGGAGTTAATCTCCACCTAATTCTTTTAGAGCTTTAGAAATAATATGAACTTCCTCATTCGTTAACGTCCTAAAATCAAGGAACACTATATCGTCTTTAATTCTTGTAACAATATGATATTGTTTTCGTAATAGGTCGTGTAAAGCATTTCCATCGATTGTATCAGTTTGAATTCGTACAGTCCAGGTGGGAAGTTCTACATCCGGCATTGTACCACCACCAACCTTAGATGTGTCTTCATGAAGCTCGCAACTATATTGTGGTGCTAAGTTTTTTAACAAGCTTATAAAGTCTAAAGCCTTTCTTTTAATAACAGCTTTATCTGTTAAAATGTCCCTAACAACAGGAATGTCTCTTGTTGTTTCATCTCGCAAATAGGCACGAAGAGTTGCTTCTAACGCTGCCAGAGTCATTTTATCAACACGAAGTACTCTTGCCAATTGATGCTTTTTAAGTTTTTCTATTACTTGTTTTTTGCCGGCTATAATCCCCGCCTGTGGCCCTCCTAATAGTTTGTCTCCACTAAAAGATACGACATCTATCCCTGACCGCAATACTTTAGCAACTACTGGCTCATCACCTATTCCATAACTAGCATAATCAAATAAGGCTCCACTTCCTAAGTCCTCATATAGCAGAATAGATTCTTTTTTACACAAGTCAACTAATTCACTACTAGGAACTGTTTTATGAAACCCTAAAATTTTATAGTTACTCGTATGAACCTTCATAATCATAGCAGTATCGGGACTGACAGAATTTTCATAGTCATACATATGTGTCTTGTTAGTTGTACCAACTTCGACTAAATTCGCCCCACTCTCTTCCATAATCGAAGAGATTCGAAATGACCCGCCTATTTCAACCAATTCACCTCGTGACACAATTACCTCTTTTCCTTTAGCCAAAGCTTTTAAAATTAAGTACACGCTGGCAGCATTGTTGTTCACAACCATAGCCGCTTCAGCACCGGTGGTTTGTGTTACAAGGTCTTCGATTAAGTCATGGCGAGATCCACGCTTTCCGGTATCAATATTATATTCTAAATTACTGTAATTACGACTAGCTTCTACCACACTCGTTATAGCTGAATCACTTAACCGAGCGCGACCAAGATTAGTATGTAAAATAGTACCTGTTGCATTTATTAAGCGATTTAAGCGAGAGTTGAAAACCTTTTTTAGACTCGCTTCCGTATTAATAAAAATTTCGTCAAGGATTGTCGTTGTAGGCTCATACCCATTTATAATATTAATTCTAAGTATATGTATCTGCTCCTGTAAAATTGAAGTTAATGTCGGAACCGTGACATTATACATTTCACATAAATTTTGAAAGGATACGTGTTTTTGCAACTCATGAATAGCTGGTATTTGACGCAATATATGGTTCATTTTTTAAACTCCTCCAAAAAACACTCTCTCTCATTATATCACTACGAGTTTATTTTCGTATGTTATGTCACAAAACGAATCTCTACAACTGGTCATATTCGTAGCTAGGAAAGATCAACTAAAAACAGGAGGTTATTCACCTCCTGCGCACTATTTCTCCATATCACTAATTAAAGTCTTTGTATCCGGAAAAACTCCTGTTTCAAGTTTGGAGTATATCTTTTCATCATTTACGAACACTTCAAAGGCACCTTTAGAACTCGGTACAAGCTCGAATGAAGTAATTTGCGAGCGAAAATGTGTAAACAATTCTTCCGCGAGACCCGCGGCTTTTGGTGCGTAGTTTCACTGCATGCAAAACTGAATTATAAGCTTATATTGTTTTTCCATAAACATATCTCCTCCTAAAACATTTGTTACAAAGTATTGTATAATAATCTTAGGCTATTCTGCAAAATTATTTACTTTTCAACGGAGGTTTTAAAACATGAGCGAACATGAGAAAATTCGTCTTACCAGTTTATCTACAAAAGCTGGCTGAGGCTGTAAACTTGGTCCGGATGACCTGGCACAAGTTTTGTGTCAATTAACCCCACAACGTTATGATAATAATTTATTAGTTGGTAATGATACATCAGATGACGCCGGTGTATACCAACTAACTGAAGATTTAGCTATTATCCAAACAGTAGATTATTTCACACCTATTGTTGATGATCCATACATGTTTGGCGCGATCGCCGCAAGTAACGCTTTAAGTGATGTTTACGCTATGGGTGGCACACCAAAAACCGCATTAAATATCGTTGGTTACCCAATAAAAAAACTCGGTAACGAGATGCTAGTTGAAATTTTAAAAGGGGCTCAAGACAAAGTGGCTGAAGCTGGAGCTATCATAGTCGGTGGTCATTCTATTGACGATAATGAACCTAAATTTGGTCTTAGTGTCACAGGTATTGTGCACCCTCGGAAATTTTGGAAAAATGTTGGAGCACAGGAAGGCGACGCACTTATCCTTACAAAACCAATAGGTGTTGGTATTATGACAACTGGTATTAAGCGCGGAGTAGCCACGGAACAGCAAACTGTTGAAGTAATGGATGTCATGGCCTTACTTAACAAAATAGCAGCAGAAACTTTATCATCTTTCCAACCAAATGCCGTCACTGATATTACCGGGTTTGGTCTACTTGGTCATGCATACGAGGTGGCAAGAGGAAGTAATGTTTCTTTTATTGTTGACTCTACTAAAGTTCCCGTTCTAGACGGTACTGAAAAACTAGCAGTAGACGGGGTAGTACCTGGCGGATCTAAATCCAACCACACATGGCTACAACCACATGTCAAGTACGAAGAGCATATAAGCCATGTCCAACAGCTTGTTCTCTGTGATGCTATAACATCAGGTGGGCTATTTATTAGCTTACCCGCTCACGAAGCAGAAGCTTACGTGAATGCTATGCATAACAATGGTCATACTTATACAAGGATCATTGGTAGCGTTGTAGCAAAAGAAGATTACTCAATTTTTGTAAAATAGGCCTCACGCTCAGCGATCTAGGTGCTGTAGGAGATTGTCGCTAAAAGAAACTGAACATATCAACTTTTAACCAGAATGTCTCCTACACTAACGCTTTGATTTAAGCAATATAAAAAAGCTAGGAATTGCTCCTAGCTTTTTTAAATTAATTAAAAACATCACTCGCGTTTTTATTCCATTTTCTAACATTATCTTTACGTACTGTAATATCGAGCTTATCCAATAGTTCAAGAAATGGAACTACATACTTTCTTGATAAGTTAAGTACTGCTTTAACAGCTTGAATATCAAAAGTATTGTCCGTTTCACGTTTCAATGCTCGAATTGATTCTATTAAAGAGTCACGATGAATATATTCTTTATCAGTTAACATATATAAGATTTGACTATCAATCAGAAATTTAACGAAATCATCAGCCACATTTGTAGGGATACCAGCTTTAGAAATATACTCGATAAAAGGCGCTACTTGTAATTGGTCTCTTCTAACACTTTCAACACAGCTTTCCATTCTTTTTGCCCACTGCTTTGGGAAATGAGCTTGAAATGAACTTGTATAGATATAAGGGCCTTTTCGTAACAATTTATTTTCTTCTTCCAGTACAGATAAAATTAAATCTCCTATCACTTTCGGAAGATGACTTTGAGCTAACAGCTGTGCCTTATCGATACCAGGTCTCATCGGATAGTTAGTATGATAAGTTTGTACTTCTTGTGTAAAGGTAACTTTAAGAGATGCCACCTGCTCATGAAGAATACAAAAAGAATCTTGAATAACTATTAGTTCATTTGCTATTTCCATTCTTTTTAGAATGTCCACACTACAATTGGCTCGTTTTGTTAACTCCTCGATTTTTAAGTATTTTTCAACAATTAGTATATCTCGCACCCTTTGTTGCGGTGTACCATCACGCTTACTTCGCAACGAATTAATAGTCTCCTCACCGAATCGGTATCTCTCACCATTTGGGTCTATTATCCACCCCCCAGCAATTGTCTCTACAGGAGATGGACGTCGAATAACAAAACGGTCTCCCCTTTTTACGATAACATCCTCTTGAAGTCGAATTTGACAAAGAATCTCTCCATCTGTTTGTTCAACAATATTTCGGTCAAAAAAGACAATTTGACCAGATACTTCAGTGGTACCTGTATAAAAGCGAATTGGCATGCGTTGTTTAATTGGGTGCTCTAAGTCGTTAACGACATGAAGCGCAACATCAATAACATTATGTGAAGTATAGGCGTGTTCAGTTGTAAGAACTTCCCCCCTATGTATCTCTTCCTTCGTTACACCAGCAACATTTATTGCAGCACGTTGACCTGCAATAGCCATAGGAACAGCTTGTCTATGAACTTGTATTTGCTTTACTCTTAGCTGTTTACCTTTTGGATAAACTGTAATTACGTCTCCCTCCTGCACTTTACCATCATAGATTGTTCCGCGTACAATAGTACCTTGCCCTTTCATACTGAATACTTGGTCAATAGGCATGCGAAAAGCAGCGTCAACATTTCTTGGCTTCGTTTCTAGCAATTGTTCATAAACAATAGATTTAAAATCATCTATTCCAACATTATGAATACTATCTACTAAAGCAATTGGAGAGTTTTCAAATATAGTTCCGGATAATTGATCTTTTATATCCTCTTTTACAAGATCCGTAAATCCTGATTCCACCCGATCTATTTTTGTAATTGCAACTATTCCTTTTTTGACCCCTAAAAAAGAAAGTATTTCTACGTGCTCTTTTGTTTGTGGCATAACTCCTTCATCAGCGGCTACTGCTAAAATGACTAAATCAATACCCGCTACCCCCGCTATCATTTGCCTAATAAAACGCTCATGACCTGGAACATCAATAATAGACACTTTCATGTCCGCCCCTAATTCAAAGGGTGCATATCCTAGTTCGATAGATATACTACGTTCCTTTTCTTCCTTTAAACGATCCGTATCTATTCCAGTCAATGCTTTTGTTAACGACGTTTTTCCGTGGTCAATATGCCCTGCTAATCCTAGAGTAAAAAAGTTCTGATTCATCAATTATCACCATTTTCAAATTGTCATGTCTTTACTTTATGAAAAAAACAAAAATAGTTCAACCATCATACTAACAATGTTGCAAATTCTATAATTTTTATGTACAATCATAGTCCTTTCACTTAGAGAACACCATTTACACATACTTCATAAGTACAAGCATATATTGTTCGCAGGAAAAGTTCATTTTTTTGAGGTGAGGTATATATTTACTTGTTACATGCGTGTATTATGCAGTTCTAGGGTTAAGCTTAGCACTTCCCATATGCCCTATGTATGTAGAAGTATTACGACGAGGTTTAACACAAAGATTTTGGTCGCCATGGTTAGTTGGCTTAGGAGGTGACATCTTTTTGTATTTGCAGCCTTTTTATTATTTTAGGTTTATTCATATTGAACTTAAATATTGTCTTAACCATTTATTTTTCTAATCGTCTCCTAGTGTCATTTTCTTAAGCTTAATTACATTTATAGCCGGTTTAAGTTTGATTGGCCTCTTCACTTAGCATACAAGCTCTTGAGAATCATAGATTGAATTTATATTATACTACTGATATAATATTAAATGTTATTTTAATTCGGGGTCGGAAGGGTAGCTGGTGCGCTCCACGGTCTTCAAAACCGCTCGGGAGGCGCGTGTCGTCTCCGCTGGGTTCGATTCCCAGACGGTCCCGCCATATCAACGTTTTTAAGACCTTGTAAAAAATAGTTTTTTACATATTGACCGTGTGTGAAAATATAAATAAAACTGTTCAACCTCCTTTGCTATGTAGAGCTACTCTCTTCATTATGAAGGAGTTTTTTTACGTACGAAAAAAATCACCACCAATCTTTCATAACTGTAGATTACGTCGACGTTTGTTGAATAAGGTGTTCTTATTTTTCCACTTATCTTCTACTTCAATCGCAATCCCAGGTTCTTCAATAGCTATCTGTGTTTGTGAATCTCTCAAATTAAGCGCTAACGCAATTATATAGAGCATTCCTAATTTCTATTAGAACATCAAAACCAATAACAAACCATACACTCCCCAAAAACACCCAAATATCCCCCTATCTTAGTACCCCACTCTGTTGTACCACTTTATTTTGAACGAATAAACAAGAACCAATATTTTGATTATTCATTACACATATAGGTACTTAAGTGTAACTCCTTGAGGACTATACTCTTTGTCGCTTTAATACATTAATATTGTATCCCGGCATTGGTTAAGCACTAAATATAGCGATAAGCAACGCGGAAATTTTGTTATATTTCCTTAAATTCAAGGATTTGAGCGTGAATAACGTAATAAGAGAAACTGAGTATGAAATGTAATCGCTTCCTCTCACTATTTTGGCCTTTTCCATATGACTTTCTGAAAACACCTTGATAACAATTCCAGACGTGTTACGATTAAATACGTTCAAAAAACGGTCACAATTATAGATCAAATGATTATAAAAAATTGATTTTTTGACGACTTCATCAATATCTAGGAGTGAAAAAATTGCTAAAAGATAAAACAGTAGCCTTTTTAGGTGCAGGAAATATGGCGGAAGCGATGGTTGCTGGTATGGTGAGCACAAACGTTGTACCACGTGAGAAAATATTCGTTACAAACAGATCTAACATAAAACGACTTCAACAGATTAAAGAAACATACAATGTAACAATCATGTCAAAAACTGAACTATCATTCGATAAAATTGACGTATTATTTTTGGCTATGAAACCTAAAGATGTTGATACAGTATTAGCATCACTAAAACATTCGTTACATCCAGACACTATTGTATTATCTGTGTTAGCGGGTATTACAACTGCTCATTTAGAAGCTGGTTTGGTACGTGGGCAATCCGTTTTACGAGTTATGCCTAATACGTCAAGCACGTTACAAGAATCAGCTACAGCTATTTCAGCAGGTACACACGCTACAACGGAACATATTCGTTTAGCAGAAGAATTGCTGCAAAGCATAGGCAAAGTTTATACAATCCCTGAAACACAGATGGATATATTCACAGGTATAGCTGGAAGTGGACCGGCGTATTTTTATTATCTCATGGAGCATATGGAAAAAGCTGGTGTGGAGGGCGGATTAGAACCCAAGCTAGCACGAGAAATTGGAGCACAAACGATATTAGGTGCTGCGAAGATGATGGTAGAACGCACAGAATCACCATTCGAATTAAGACAAAATGTAACATCTCCGAACGGCACGACAGCAGCGGGTCTAGAAGCACTTTCCAAGAACGGCGGAGGAAACGCCATTAAGCAGGCTATCAAAAGTGCAGAACGAAAATCAAAGGAAATTAGTGCAAAATTAAAAGGCATGCTTATAGCTCAATAAACTCTAACTAAAAATATTAAAAAAGTAATATACACAGGCAAGAAACAGTCAGTACTAGGAGTGATAGAATGTCCCATGACAGCAGGAAAAAACGTGTCGTAATTAAAATAGGTAGCAGTTCGTTAACAAGTATGCACGGTGAAATTAGTCGACGTAAATTAGAGAGATTAGTTGATGAAGTAGCTCGTTTAAAAGATGACGGTCATGAAGTCTTATTAGTTTCATCAGGTGCTGTGGCAGCAGGATATCGTAAATTAGGATGCTTAGAGCGCCCCAATTCATTACCAGAAAAACAAGCAGCAGCAGCAATCGGTCAAGGTTTGCTTATTGAAGCCTATTCTGACCTCTTCTTGTCGCATGGGTATGTAGCGTCACAGATACTTATTACACGCAGTGACTTTTCCGATGAAAATAGATATAACAACGCAAGAAATACGATTAATGTATTGTTAGAAAGAGGGATTATTCCTATCGTGAATGAAAACGACACAGTCACGATTAATCGATTGAAATTTGGTGACAATGATACTCTATCTGCTAAAGTTTCAGCGTTAGTAGATGCTGACCAGCTACTTATTTTATCTGATATAGATGGGTTATATAATTGTGACCCCCGAAAAAATAAGAATGCTACATTACTTGATCGAGTAGAAGAAATTACAAGCGACATTGAAGACATGGCAGGAGAGCCAGGAAGTGCAGTTGGTACAGGTGGTATGCGCTCTAAAATAGACGCTTTTAAAATAACGATGGCTGCTGGTATACCAGCATTTCTAGGGAAATCAGGTACACCTGATATTATTTATGAAGCTGTTCATAGAAAAGCGAAAGGCACATATTTTGAGGCGAAAAAAGATGCTACTAATTTAGATTCGAGACAGCAGTGGATTGCCTTTAACTCTGGACCTGAAGGCGAAATTATCATAAAAGAGCCAGCAAAAAACAGAATTAAGGAACAAGCGGGTGGGGTACACTTGCAGGATATTGAAGACATTGCAGGTCAGTTTAAAAAGGGTGCCGTTGTTCGCATCCTAGATTCACATAAAAAACAAATAGCTCTTGGTATTGTCAATTATACCGCACAGGAGTTAGTGAAAGAAACGAATTCCAGTCGAAATAATATAGAAGCTGTCTCTATTGATCATCTTGTATGTCACATTAAAGTTTCACTTCCAGTGGGGCTATAAATAAAATCAAGCACCGTCTTATATAAAAAACGGTTCTTATAATTCCTTTTTTACTATGGCCACTGTTAAACAATGATGTTGATAGCGTACATTGCTCCACAATACAATCAACTAAGTGTAAAAATCAACACTCACCTTTAACACAGCCTTTACTATAAAAAACAATAGGAGGCATTTGATGACCTTAACGAAGACAAACATGGATGTCAAAGAACAAGCTGCGCAAGCTCAAAAAGCGGCTAAATCTCTAGCACTATTAACAACAGAACAAAAGAATAATGCTTTGCTCATAATTGCTAATATGTTAAAAGAAAAAAAGAATACGATATTAGAAGCTAACGAAATAGATTTACAACGTGGGAGAGATAAAGGCTTTGATGAAGCGTTTATGGATAGACTTGCATTAAATGAATCCAGGATCAAAGGGTTTGCTGACGGATTGCGTCAGGTGGTTGAATTAGATGATCCAACAAAAATCATTGAATCAGATTGGGTATTAGAGAACGGTTTACAAGTTCAAAAGGTAACCGTCCCATTAGGTGTGATCGGGATGATATACGAGGCGCGACCGAATGTCACAGTCGATGCTACTGGTCTTGCCTTAAAGGCGGGGAATGCTATCGTATTAAAAGGTGGCTCGAACGCTATCACTTCAAACAAAGCAATAGTCGACGTGATGCATGAAGCACTTGAAAAGACTGATATTCCAAAAGAAGCTGTACAGTTTATAAATACGACAGATCGAGAAGCAACGGAGCAGCTTTTTACTATGAAAGAGCATATCGATGTATTAATCCCACGTGGTGGTGGAGCATTAATCAATGCCGTTATTACAAAAGCGACTGTCCCTGTTCTGGAAACAGGTGTTGGAAACTGTCATATTTATATTGACGAACAAGCAGATGTTGAAAAAGCGCTCTCCATATTGATTAATGCAAAAACGGACCGTCCAGCTGTGTGTAATGCAGCGGAAACAGTGATCGTGCATGAAGCATGGTTTCAAAACAATAAAGACGTGTTCTTAAAAACACTACAGGAGCACAATATATCTATTCATGGAGACGAAAAGTTAGCAAATACTGTACCATTTGTACAGCTTGCCAATGAAGATGATTGGGCAAACGAATACTTAAGCTTAGACATAGCAGTAAAGCTAGTATCGTCTTTAGAGGATGCAGTCGCTCATATTGATCAATATGGTACAAAACACTCAGAAGCCATTGTAACAGAAAACAAAGAAGCAGCAGCAAGGTTTATGACACTTGTTGATGCGGCAGCCATTTATCATAATGCCTCTACTCGCTTTACTGACGGCGGAGCATTAGGATTTGGTGCAGAAATTGGAATTTCAACTCAAAAGCTCCACGCTCGAGGACCAATGGGTTTACCAGCTCTTACAACAGTGAAATTTTTAATGCATGGTACCGGTCAAATACGTTAGACATTAATTAAGGCATGTCTAACGCTACGATAAAGAATCAAAGTTCTAGCAGTGAATGCTAGCATGTAGCTTAAATCTTAACTGAATCGATTAGATTAGAAAAATAAACCATAATAAGAGATTTGTCTGAACACTTAATTGAATGTGTTAATCTCTATATTAAAACCACTCTCCTTCTATATTTTGTGACATGAGAGTGGTTTTTTTAAAATTGTTTGCTAGTACTTGAATACAACTTCTTGAGGAATATATTTTTTTACCATCTATTGCATTCTAGCAAGGATCACACTGGTGATTGCTAGCATGCTTGTAATATATAAAAAACAAGCACTTCAATTGTATGAAGTGCTCGTTTTCTAATTATGCTTTTTTTATATCGTGCACTTTGTTCATATCAATAACCATGTCAGCGATGTTTACTGCATGATCACCAATTCTTTCAAGGTTACTTACGATATCTACAAAAATAATTCCTGCGTGACCAGTACATCCACCTTCATTAAGTCGACGAATATGACTTCTACGCAACATTCTTTCCATAGAATCAATTTGCTTCTCTTGATTTAAAACTTCTTCTGCTAATTTCAAATCGTTCTTATCTAAAGACTTTAATGCATTTTCCAGTGTATCTGCTGTTAATTGCATCATTGTATTTAACTCTTCTAGTGCTTCATCAGAAATATGCAAACGGCGTGAGACCTTGTACTCAATTAATTCTACAATATTCTCCATATGATCACCAATACGTTCAATATCTCTAACTGCATCCATTAGGAAGGAATGTACTTCCGAATCAACATGAGATAACGATTTACCGGAAATCGCTACTAAATAATCAGTGATTTTTCGGTCTAAGTTGTTAATTGCCTCTTCAATTTCATAGGCAATATCAGCATGTTTTTTCTGATTATTCGCCATGAATTGTCTAACTTCTTCTAAACCTTGCTTAGACAAGCTCCCCATGCGAATAACTTCTTTTTTCGCTTGCCCAAGTGCCAAAGATGGAGCTTGATCAATAATAAGATAGTTAAGATTTTGTGGCTTACCATCAACAACTAAATCCTCTCCTGGAATAGCTTTAGTAACTATCCAAGCAATAAATCCAACAAACGGGAACAATAATATTGTGTTTGTTACGTTGAATGTCCCATGAGCGAATGCAATAGTCATCTCTGGATTTAAACCTAGAGAAGTCTGTAAAAATGCAATAAACTTTGTAAACGGGACGAGTAAGATTAAAAACACCACTGTTCCTGTAATATTAAATACTACGTGAGCTAACGCTGCTCGTCTTGCAGCAACAGCTGTCCCAATAGACGCTAATACAGCTGTAATTGTTGTTCCGATGTTGTCACCAAAAAGAACAGGTAAAGCGGCCTGAAGCGTTAAAAGATCTTGTCCAAATAGCTCTTGAAGAATTCCAATTGTCGCACTAGAGCTTTGAACTATAACAGTAAATACTGTTCCGATAACCACACCTAAAAATGGGTTATCACTCATTGAAAGCGTTAAGTCATAAAACGCATCAAGTGAACGCAATGGCTTCATGCCACTACTCATCAATGATAATCCGAGGAATAAAGAACCAAAACCGAAGATTACTTTACCTAGTGACTGCACTTTATTATGTTTGAAGAAAAAGATTAAAAATGCGCCCACTGCAATAATAGGTAATGCATACTCACTAATTTTAATTCCAATAATAAACGCTGTTACGGTTGTACCAATATTGGCCCCCATAATTACACCAATTGCTTGACGTAAAGTCATAAAGCCCGCACTAACTAATCCAACTGTAAGAGCTGTTGTTCCTGAGCTTGACTGAATTAGTACTGTTACGATAATACCAGCTAACACACCCATTAATGGGTTCGTAGTAAAGCGGTCTAAAATTTCACGAAGGCGATCTCCTGCAGATTGCTGTAATCCATCACCCATGTACTTAATACCAAAAAGAAAAATACCTAGACCACCAAAAAACTGAAAAATCATTTCCTGGACATGCAAATCCACTAAAAACACTCCTCTTCGACAAAATCCAACACTAATTATCAACAAAAAGTATCGTTTTGTAAAGATAATATTAAAAACCTTTACATTAACTTAACATTTTTACATAAAATTATTATTTCTCTTCAAATTATAGGTCTTCCCTTACGAAAATCTACTAAATTCATGTATAATACAAGTAGAAATATTTACGAGGTGAAATTATGCTTCAAGGCTGGTTTATGTGGTTTATAGTTTTTTGGTCTATTTTTCTCTGTGGGTCTATGGCTGTAGGCGGATATTTCATGTTTAGAAAATTTTTGAAAAAATTACCTAAAGAAGATGGTAAAAGTGAGATTGACTGGCAAGAATATTATATCCAACAATCTCTCCACCTTTGGACGGATGAAGGCAAATCTTTATTACAAACTCTAGTAAACCCAGTACCTGAGCTATTCCGTGACGTGGCGAAACAGAAAATTGCTGGTAAAATTGGACAATTAGCATTAGAAAACAATGTAAACAAAATTAATCTTGACCTAATTATTAAAGGCTACATTCTTGCCACACCAAAACGAGACCATAAATTTTTAATCAAAACACTTCAAGAGCAAAAGATTGATATTACACCATATGAACAATGGTTTTAGTAAGGCGCGACAAGCACCGACTAACTGTATACGCAATGTCCTGGGACATTGTTGACCTTAAGGCGCCGCAGGTCCTGAGGAACTCTGAATCCACTAAGGTGAATATCTTTATTCTCCCTATTAAGAGTAAAATCGACTGTAAATAGCAAACTTTTTAAAATCATACTTTTCGCAAAAATACTTAAAGAATTCTACTGATGCGTACTAAATGTGCCTAAAGCAAGACTGTAACCTAAATCTAAAAACCTTCTTAATGAAAAGAGCTTAGTTGATATTATTTCAACTAAGCTCTTTTTGTAGCTTTCGATAAGATAAAAACATTGCAATGCGCCACGGTACAATCATACCAAATGCAAGAATCCAAAACATACCACTAAGTTCACCGTAATCAATTGTTGTACTCAAAAAAGATTTTAAGACAATCCGTATGACAAGTAAACCAATAAGAATAAAAATAAAGGCCTTTGACCTTTTTAAATATATATCTGTGCCTCTTATTTCGAAAGATGACGTTTTGATCAGAAAGATTGAAAAAAAGACTCCTACCGCTAGCGCTTCTAATATTTGTGCAGGAGTAACACGAAACATAGGGTGAATAAACATTAAGGCCCCTGTACTCATGAAAATCGGCGGTAAAATAATTTTCTTAGCTGTTGCAGGTTTTTTTGATGCTTTTATCCTTACAAATATTACAAAAGTAGCCATAACGATTGCTAGAATAGAAGATGCTATTGCCATATATTTCATTCCTTTTACATCAAGTTGTTTTCATTATAAGCATATTATTAAGGTACTATCTACTCTAGCCTTTTGACAATTCTTTAATACAGATGAAATTCTTGCTGATTAGTCTTTAAAATTTGTTGAATACTGTCAAAAACCAGTAAAACCACCAAATACATTAGTTAAAAAGATGGTAATCTTTGTCAACCAATCAAAAAACAGCATAACCCCCATTGCAATCATAATGTAGCCACCTATCTTCACTATTTTAAGATTATGTTTACGAATCCATTGCATTTTACCCAGGAAAAATGATAGAACTAAAAATGGTATTGAAAATCCTAAGGAATAAGCTAACATATAAAGCAATCCTGAGCTTGGATTTGTTGCTGCTAAACCTATGACAGATACAAGTATGGGCCCTGTACAAGGCGTCCAACCAGCTGCGAATGCAAGACCAATCAATAAGGATCCTAAATAGCCACTTGGTCTATTTTTGAACTCAAAACGGTGCTCTTTCATTAAAAAATTAGGTTTGAAAATACCAACAATTACAAGGCCAAATACGACTATTAAAATTGCTCCTAATTGTCTAATTAAGTCTTGATATTGAATGAAAAATTGCCCTACAAAGCTAGTACCGAAACCTATAGCGATAAAAATAATTGAAAATCCAACCAAAAACATAACTGTGTGGATTAAGCTCCGACGGCCTAACATAGCATTTTCTGACTTTAATTCTCCAACCGACACTCCTGTGATATAGGATAAAAAGGCTGGATATAATGGTAAACAACATGGTGAAATAAAGGATAGAAACCCTGCACCAAATGCTAAGAAAATATTAATATCATTCATATTAGCTTCTAATACTTTATTTTTATAACAAAAGTATTAGAATCATCCCCCTCTCACAACCGAATAATTGAATAAATCAAGTAACACTTAATATAATAGCATAGTTAAATTTACAAATCTTCCCACTTCCATTTCCCTACCAATTTATGATACAATACGGTAAAACACTAATAGATTGAAGGTAAGGCATCGTGACTAAACAGGAACTTTTAACAATAATTGAAAAAAAGCGTTCTGAACTCATACAAATTGCATTAAGAAACGGTTTTAGTTCCAATTTATCTGTTCAGCATAGCCAAGAACTCGATATACTACTAAATACGTTACATAGATTATATCATGCAGAGCACACCAAACAACGATCACTTTCATAGTGATAGAACCTCTGATTATTACACTCCTTAACAATCCTCAAGTTAAATGTAGCAGAAAAATTACATCCATAAAAGAAAAAGACACTCAATTACCGAGTGTCTTTTTCTTATTTTATCTGATTGTTCATAGCTTTCATCATTTGATTGATTTTCTTTTGAGAAGGTTTCTGTCCCATTTGCATCATCATAACTTTAAGCATTTGCTCATTAATCGGCGGATTCTTCTTCAAATAGCTCATCATGTAACGACGTGCGATAAAAAATCCAAGTGCAGCACCTGCTAATAGGGCTACAATAATGAGTAAAATAGCTAACCACACTGCCATAATTCTTTCCTCCTTCATGTTGTCTACATTACAGTGTACTAGAACTTGTCCTTACATACAATATTTATATCGCAAATTTAGACATATTTTCTATTCCGTATTGGAGCTAACCATCCATATTGACTGTTTTCAAAGTCTATAGCTAAAAAGTATGGGCAATTTTGTCTTAAAACCTCAAAAAATAATGTTTCAGCCTCATATGTGCCGTACGCCTCAAGAGTAATATACGATGTAGCTAGATGCAACTTAGCAAATGATTCTTCTTGTCTATCTGCTACAACAAATGCTTGTGGTAATTTTTCATAGCGGGCGTCGTGTCTTAATTGTTTATGAATAATATATTCTAAATTAAAAACAGAAATAGGCTCCGTAATAAAATTAATTTGTTTCTTTAACAAAGTTAGCATGTCCACACTTTTAGTTTGCTTATATTCTTTAAATAATTTAAAAATTAATAACTCTCTTCCAAAGTATTGTTTAGCAACCTCTTCTTTTACAAGAAAAATCTGATAGGTTCTCATAGTTTTCCTCCAGACATTTCAGTTATTTATTTCAGTATACTAAACAATAAGAGATAATTTTGTCACTTTGTAGGATGGAACCAACACTAAATTTGTCGTATTATGTAGAATCAACATGTAATATACTTAATATTTTAATAATCAAGGTAATATAAATCATATTAATGGCGAAAAGCTCACACAAGATGGTGAGCTTTTCATGTGCTTAAACTGGAATTATAAAATACTCTTAACTTGTTTTACTACATTGTCAACATTAAAGCCGTACTTTTCCATAATAACTTCTCCTGGAGCAGAAGCGCCAAATGTATCAATACCTATAACAACACCTTCATCGCCAACATATTTATGCCAACCTAGTGGATTAGCCATTTCGATACCTACACGTTTTTTAACTTCTTTTGGTAAGATTTTATCTTTATATTCTTGTGGTTGTTGTTCAAAACGATTCCAAGCTGGCATACTGATTACAGCAACATCTATACCTTCTTGACGAAGTACAGACTGTGCTTCGACAGCTAAACTAACTTCTGATCCCGTAGCTAATAACAATGCTTGTGGTGTTTGCTCTTTTGAAGGAGACACAACATATGCACCTTTTTCAACACCTTCATAAGCCTGTGTAGGCGTCGTTTCTAACGTTGGTAAATTTTGTCTAGATAACACCAAAACAGTTGGTGTTTCTTTAGATTCTAGCGCAATTTTCCATGCTGCTGAAGATTCATTGCCATCCGCAGGTCGGATAACGTTTAGATTTGGCATAGCACGTAATGAAGGTAGTTGCTCAACAGGCTCATGTGTAGGACCATCTTCTCCAACTGCTATACTATCATGAGTTAATACATATGTGACCGGCATATTCATGAGCGCGCTTAAGCGAACAGCTGGACGTAAATAATCAGAGAATACGAAGAATGTCCCTCCGAACACTTTAAGCCCTCCATGAAGAGCCATACCGTTTAGAGCTGATGCCATAGCAAATTCACGAACACCAAACCAGATGTTACGCCCATCATAATTTTTAGCAGTAAAATCACCTAAGTCTTTCATATATGTCTTATTCGAACCTGCTAAGTCAGCTGATCCACCAAAAAAGAACGGAACGGATTTAGCTATTGCGTTTATAGCATCACCAGAAGATGAACGAGTTGCTACAGACGTACCTACCTCATATTTAGGTAAAACAGTTTCCAAGTCTACAGCAACATCACCTTTAACAGCTGCTTCAAATTGCTCTGCTAATTCAGGATATTGTTGGCGATATTGCTCAAAGCGTTGCTTCCAATTTTCTTCTTTTTCTGCTCCAGAAGTCTCCACAGTAGTCCGGAAATGCTCATATACTTCATGGGGAACATGAAAATCTGCATCTTCAACCCATTCGTAAGTCTTTCTTGTCAATTCAATCTCTTCTTTTCCAAGCGGTGCACCATGGACTCCTGAAGTTCCTTGTTTGTTTGGAGATCCGTAACCAATTGTTGTCTTCACTTCAATTAATGTTGGTCTACTCGTGTCTTGTTGTGCTTCTTCAAGTGCGCCATGAACCTCGTGTATATCATTTCCATCCTCAACTCGTACATATTGCCAGCCATACGCTTTAAAGCGATCTGCAACACTTTCAGAGAATGAACGGTTTAAATCACCATCAAGAGATATGTCATTCGAATCATAAAGTATCACTAGTCGACCTAATTGTAAATGACCAGCTAAAGAAGCCGCTTCAGCCGAAACACCTTCCATTAAATCGCCATCTCCACAGATTGCATATGTATAATGATCAACTATGTTAAAGTTTTCCTTATTATATGTCGCAGCTAAGTGTCTTTCTGCCATTGCCATACCAACTGCCATTGCTATACCTTGTCCTAAAGGACCTGTTGTTGCATCTACACCTGGTGTGTGACCATATTCAGGGTGACCTGGTGTTTTGCTTCCCCATTGTCTGAAATTCTTAATTTCTTCCATTGGTAAATCATATCCAGACAAATGTAAAAGGCTATACAAAAGCATTGAACCATGACCAGCAGATAGTACAAAGCGATCACGATTAATCCAATTAGGATTTTTTGGGTTATGATTCATATGCTTTGTCCATAAAGTATAAGCCATTGGTGCGGCACCCATAGGCATTCCTGGGTGACCAGAATTTGCTTTTTCGATAGCATCGATAGATAGCGTACGAATTGTGTTGATAGAAAGATTTTCAATTGTATTTGACATCTTGTTCATCCTTTCAATCCAATAAAATCAATAGTAAAAAAACTAATATAAATATCATATATGTAGGAACAAAAATGTACAACCTTTTAAGTAAAATGTCCCAATCTGTTCATACTTATTATGAACATTACACATGTATCATACTAATGACAATAAATAGTTTTCGTACTTTTTATTATTTTAACGTTCATTTTAATTTTTAATGCAGTTATCTACTTTTAATATAAATTAAATTCCTATAAAAACATAAAAAGGATGCATTTATATCAGCATCCGTAATAAGTTATTGTAGTTTTTTCTTATTTTTTAATTTCTTAGGGGTTACATCATTACCTTCTGGGTCCACTACTTTAACATTATCTAAATTATTTTTAAATGCTTGACGAAATGTTTGTAAATATTCTTGACGCAATAATTGTTGTTCTGTAATCTCATCAGGTGTGAGCTCAGTCTGTTTTGCTTTACCGGCTAGCTCATTTAGTCTAGCTAATTTTTCTTTTGATAGCATCTGTAATTACTCCTTTATGTCAATCGTTTACTCGTTTGCTATCATACTAGAGTTAGAAGAGAATTACAAGAAAGGTGTTTTATTCACTATCCGAGAAGGCGTACTGCAAATTGTCCTCGGAAATAGGCAGACGAATTTCCTGACCTACCTTGATCTTCCCTTCATAAAGATGATTAGTCCTTACAACCCAATCAACAAATTCAGGTATAGACATAGAATGCTGTGTTTTATATTTTTCTCCTAACATCCAAAGATTGTCCCCTCTTTCTACAATAACAGTTAGATATTTTTCATCCGACACACTTTTAAATTGTAAAGAGACAAAAACGCATAGAATTGAGATAAGCAAAAGAAAAGCAATATAAAGTCTATAATTTTTCATTTTCTACACCTCGTACATATGTTTGTATATAAATTATAATACGAACAAACGTTTTGTGTCAACGTTTTTTTCGAACTTATGTTTGTACTAACAGGAAAATCATGCTATAATACTATAAAAGAATAAACTGGTGAGGTGACAAAATGACTAAACTATCAAAGAGACAGCAAGATATATTAGATTTTATAAAGCTTGAAGTAAAAGAAAAAGGCTACCCACCTTCTGTTCGAGAAATTGGTGAGGCCGTTGGATTAGCTTCTAGTTCAACGGTTCACGGACACCTATCACGATTAGAAAGCAAAGGATTTATTAGACGTGATCCTACAAAGCCACGCGCGATAGAAATACTAGATAGCGAAGAGTTTAATAATCTTCCTATTAACAATGTTATTAATGTTCCTATTGTCGGAAAAGTTACAGCCGGTCAACCAATTACAGCTATTGAGAATGTTGAAGAATACTTTCCATTACCTGATAGAATTGCCGCTTCGGACGATCAAGTTTTTATGCTAGAAATTGTTGGAGACAGTATGATTGAAGCTGGCATTTTAGATGGAGATTATGTTATAGTACGACAACAACAAACAGCTAATAACGGGGATATTGTTGTCGCTATGACAGAAGAAGATGAGGCTACGGTTAAACGTTTCTTTAAAGAACGTGACCATATCCGCTTACAACCCGAAAATGAAAATTTAGAACCTATTATTCTTCCTAATGCTATTATTTTAGGTAAAGTGATTGGTGTGTATCGTCATATATACTAATACTCAAAAAGCATCCATTAGACGAATGGATGCTTTTTACTGTTATAAAACAGAATATATACATATTACAACTTTTTTATCGCACAAAAAAGAACCTTGATGTAAATGACACCAAGGTTCTTTGAAACTCTTAATATTGAGATAAATATTGCTCGCGTTCCCAAGGATGAACTTGTGTGCGGAACATATCCCATTCAATTTCTTTTGCTTCAACAAAGTGAGCGAACAAGTGTTCACCTAATGCACCAACCACTACTTCGTCAGATTTAAGGCTTTCTAAAGCTTGTGCAAGAGTTGAAGGTAAATCAACAATACCATGCGCTAAACGTTCCGCCTTATCCATTACATAAATGTTACGATCCACCGGCTTTGGTGCTGTTAAGTTGTTCTTAATACCATCAAGTCCTGATGCTAACAGAACTGCCATAGCCATATATGGATTTGCTGCTGGATCCACACTACGCACCTCTACACGTGTGCTTAATCCACGAGATGCCGGAATACGGATTAGCGGACTACGGTTACGTGCTGACCAAGCAACATAACATGGTGCTTCATAGCCTGGCACTAAGCGTTTATATGAGTTAACTGTTGGATTTGTTACAGCAGTAAAGTTTGTTGCGTGTTTTACAATACCCGCGATAAACTGACGAGCTGTATCACTAAGCTCTAATTCACTTTTTGGATCATAAAATGCATTTTCACCATTTTTAAATAATGATAAGTTACAGTGCATACCTGAGCCATTAACTCCAAATAGTGGCTTCGGCATAAATGTAGCGTGTAAACCATGCTTACGTGCTATTGTTTTAACAACAAGTTTAAATGTTTGGATATCATCGCATGCTCTTACAGCATTAGCATATTTAAAGTCAATTTCGTGCTGCCCTGGAGCAACCTCATGATGAGACGCTTCAATTTCAAAGCCCATCTCTTCAAGCTCTAATACGATATCACGACGGCAATTTTCACCTAAATCTGTTGGAGCAAGGTCGAAGTAACCACCGTTGTCGTTCAACTCTAATGTTGGTTCGCCTTTTTCATCAAGCTTAAATAAGAAGAATTCCGGCTCAGGTCCTAGGTTGAAATCTGTGAATCCTAAATCTTCCATTTGTTTCAACACGCGTTTTAAATTGTAACGTGGGCAACCTTCAAATGGTGTACCATCTGGATTGTAGATGTCACAAATAAAACGAGCAACTTTTCCTTTTTCCGCTGTCCATGGGAAGATAACAAACGTATCTACATCTGGATATAAGTACATATCCGATTCTTCAATACGAACGAATCCCTCAATTGATGATCCATCAAACATCATTTTGTTATCAAGAGCTTTTTCTAACTGACTAGCTGGAATCTCCACATTTTTAATTGTCCCTAAAATATCTGTAAATTGCAGGCGAATATACTTCACATTTTCTTTTTCAACAATAGCGCGAATGTCATCTTTTGTGTACTTAGACATTTCTAAATTCCTCCCCTAAAAATAAAATTGTTTTTTATTTACACGATGATGCTAATGGAAAAATCTAAACAAATCTCCTTGTCGTAAAGGTGTTTTTTGAAAACGCCCTGCTTGAATTATCTCAGAACGAAGGAGTTTGCGTAACTGTTCATCAGTCACATCATCTTGCATGTCATTTTCTTCTTGTTGCATTGCCACTACATTATGGTTACCAAGTAGAATTTGTTTGATGCCTGCCATGTTTACACCTTGGTCTAGAAGGCTTTTAATCTCAAGTAAGCGGTCTATATCATTAAATGAAAACAAACGCTTATTCCCTTCTGTTCGTGCGGGCTTCACTAGGTCATGCTCCTCGTAATAGCGGATTTGCCGTGCGGTTAATTCTGTTAACTGCATAACAACGCCCATCGAAAACAGCGGCATCGATCGTCTAATGTTATCACTCATACAATATACGACCCCCTTGCCATTAAACTAATGTAATAATACCTAACTTATTCATGTTACATTTCCTTACATGAACTTTATATTTTGATTATAGCATTATACAAATAAATTGCAACTATTAAGCATAAAAAATTTTCAAAAAATACAACTACCTTATAACAAGGTAGCGGAGACCACCCTAAGAAAACGCGACGTCCTGTCACTTTTTCAATTCTGGGTCGTCCTAGCCAGCGAAAATTCTGACTTTCAAAGATGATTGGTGTGTAATCACAGAAAACTGATTTTTCCTCTTGAGTCAAAAACCCTAGAACTGGACACTCATCAATTCAGAATTATATCCCCACATTAAAGTCACGATTTTCATTCCTAAACGTCAAAAAACGCACATCACTTTTAATGATATGCGTTTGGTTTTTATATTAAGCTTGCAGATATTAATTTATCAACAGCTAATGATACCGCAATTTTAACATGGGCATACGTCAGTCCACCTTGCACATACGCTATGTATGGTGGTCTTATAGGTCCATCCGCACTTAGCTCCATACTAGATCCTTGAATAAAGGTACCCGCTGCCATAATGACATCATCTTCATACCCAGGCATATAATTTGGCTCCGGTCTAAAGTGGGCATTAATGGGTGATGCATACTGAACAGCCTGACAAAAAGCTATCATGCGGTCTTTGTCATCAAATTGCACTGCTTGTACTAAGTCCGTCCGTGGTTGGTTCCACGAAGGTGATGTCGTTAAACCTAGCTCTCCTAATAAACACGATGTAAATAATGCACCTTTCAAAGCTTGTCCAACAACATGAGGTGCTAAGAAAAATCCTTGGTACATTTCTTGCAAACTATATAAAGAAGGACCCGCTTCTGCTCCAATGCCAGGTGAAGTCATTCTATATGCACATAATTCAACTAACCTTTGTGTCCCCACAATATAGCCTCCGGTTTTCGCAATACCGCCTCCTGGATTTTTAATTAATGACCCGGCCATCAAATCTGCTCCCACATGGCACGGCTCTTTATCTTCCACAAACTCCCCATAACAGTTATCTACAAATACAATTACGTCTTCTTTTAAACTTTTAACAAACTTTATCATATTCTCTATTTCTTGGATGTTAAAAGAAGGTCTGTTGGCATATCCTTTCGATCGCTGAATTCCAATCATCTTTGTATCTCGCTTAATAGCTTGCTTTACAGCTTCATAATTTATCATTCCATCTTCTTGTAAAGCTACATAATTAAACGAAATATTAAAGTCTTTTAACGAACCATTATCCTGTCCTCTCAGTCCAACTATCTCATCAAGTGTATCATAAGGTTTACCAGTTATATAAAGCAGTTCATCACCTGGTCTTAACACTCCAAATAATGCTACCGTTATTGCATGAGTTCCAGAAATGATTTGTGGTCTAACTAACCCCGCTTCCCCACCTAACACATCAGCATATAATTTTTCAAGAGTATCTCGACCTACGTCGTCATATCCATATCCAGTGGATGGAATGAAATGCCCTTCACTTATTTTATTGTTTCTGAATGCCTGTAGAACTCTATATTGATGGTACTCAATGTTTTTATCAATAGCTTGAAGAGCAGGTTGAATCTTTTGTTCAACCCGCTCGATTAATGGTTGTAACTTATTTTGGTTTTCGTATTGCATCTTGAAGCTCCTCTAGTCTAAAAAGTGATTTAATTGTTGAAAAAGTACGTCATCATTAAAAATAAACCCTCTACAATCATACGTATTGCTCATCTCATTGTAATGCAAGTCATTTAAAATTGTCGTAGCCTTTAATGCCGCTAATAACTTGCCTTCCACAGCAGGAATAGCAACATCATACGGTACCATCTCTAATTTCATTTGCTCCTCTATCTTATGCAAAAGATTATGTAAGTCCTCTTTCATAAAAGCTGATAAGTGTAGAAATGGACTTTTACCATTTGGCACAAACTCTTCATGTACTTGATCGCGTTTATTATATATAGTAAGTACTGGTGTATTTGAAACCTCTAATTCTTCTAATAACTCATAAACAGTTTGTTCATGACGAAAATAATCAGGATTCGAACTGTCCACAACATGTAATATTAAATCCGCCTCCTGGACCTCTTCAAGTGTAGAACGAAAAGCAGCGATTAAAGTCGTTGGTAAATCTTGAATAAAACCAACTGTATCTGTTAATAAAGTAGTCATCCCGCAAGGTAAAAATAACTTTCTTGTCATCGGGTCTAACGTAGCAAACAACAAATTCTCTTCAAACGCTTGCGAATCAGTCAATTTATTAAACAAAGTTGATTTCCCTGCATTCGTATAACCAACAAGCGAAATTTGATATACACCGTTGCGCTTGCGTCTAGAACGATAACGTTTCCTATGCTTAACAACAATTGATAATTGGCTTTTTATTTCAGTTATCCGCCTATGAATATGACGACGGTCTGTTTCAAGCTTTGTTTCACCAGGCCCTCTTGTCCCTATTCCAGCACCTAGCCTAGATAACGCTAAACCTTGTCCACCTAAACGTGGTAACATATACTGCAATTGAGCCAATTCCACTTGAAGCTTACCTTCTTTTGAATTTGCTCTCATCGCAAATATATCTAAGATCAACTGCGTTCTATCAACAACTTTCACATCATTCAGTATTCTAGATATATTTCGTAATTGACTTGGAGTTAATTCATCATTAAAGATAACAATATCAGCTTCTTTTTCTTGCACTATTAACGAAAGCTCTTCTAACTTCCCTTTTCCTATATATGTAGCAGTATGTATAGAAACACGTTTTTGTGTTACAGCCACGACAACCTCACCTTGAGCAGTACGAATCAATGAACCTAACTCTTGCATAGAGTTCTCAAATTGTTCATCGTCTCGATTAGGCAATTGGCACCCAACTATTATAGCTTGTTCCTTTCTAGTAGTTCTTATATCCAATTAATTAGCCTTCTTCCTTTTTATATTCTCTTATATATTACAAGAATCAATTTAACATTTCCAGCTATGCTTATTTCTTTAACATACACAGAATAAAATACTTTGCCTTGAGACATCATGAAGGAGAAACGACAAATTTTAGGAGCGCATAAATCATGACCCAGATTACATGGTTACAATATTTAATGGTTATCTTAGCAAGTTATCGTCTCACTCATTTGATTGTATTTGATAAAATAACTGAAAAAATACGTGATCCATTTATGAAATTAACCACTTTCCATACACCTGAAGGAGATAAACGTAAAAAAATCCCCAAAAATTTATTCGGTTATTTATTGAATTGTTATTGGTGTACAGGGGTTTGGAGTGCTATTTTTTTAGGTGGTGGATTTATTTTATTTCATGATGTATTTAAACTAATCATCTTTATTTTATCTATTGCAGGAGCCCAAGCAGTAATCGAGACGTTTGTAGGGGTAAACATAAAAAAAGTCGATTATTACAACAAGCAAAAATGAAGCTTTTGAAAAGCAGTCATCTTACTTACTGCTCTAACAAAACATAAGAAAGGCTACTTAAAATATTACCAAGAAAAAGCAAGAAGGTAATGAAGGCGCACATGACCAGATTTAAGAATAATATGAAAAAACCGGGCTTAGCCGGTTTATTTGAAGATTTTATCGTATAGTTCTATTTCTATTTTTTACATAAGCAAAAATATAAGCGGTCCGATCAAGAAGATTCAAGTCAAACTTATGTTATTTTTCATCAGAAAAGATAAGGTCCTGACTACGCAATGTAAGCAAATCTTTTCGATCAAATTCATCATGTAACAATAGTCGCATTGCTTGAGCACGTATTGACTTTTCAATCACATTACGTATATAGCGTCCATTACTAAAGCTTTTTGGGTTCGTACCTGCTTTATACGCAACTAAATGATCCTTAAGCTTCCACTCTGCATCAGTGCTTAATTCATATTGTTTTTCAAATAGCATACGCCTAGCAATCTCCATCAGTTGATCTACCGAATAATCTGGAAAATCAATAACAAGAGGAAATCTAGATTGTAATCCTGGATTTAGTGATAAAAAATGATCCATTTCTTTTGAATAGCCTGCTAAAATTAAGATAAATTCGTGCTGTCGATCTTCCATATGCTTTACTAGTGTATCAATAGCTTCTTTCCCAAAATCCTTCTCTCCTCCTCGCGCGAGAGAATACGCTTCGTCAACAAATAATATTCCACCTATAGCCTTCTTTATTAAATCGCGAGTTTTCTGAGCAGTATGTCCGATATACTCTCCTACTAAGTCAGCACGTTCCGCTTCAATTAAATGTCCTTTTGATAAAACATTCATCTGTACAAATAGTTTACCGATTAGACGTGCTACAGTTGTTTTTCCTGTGCCAGGATTACCCTTAAACATCATGTGTAACGCTTGCTTACCAGCCTTTAGCCCTTGTTCTTCTCGTTTTTTATTCACATAAATCCAAGCGTATATTTCTTTAATAATTCTCTTCATCTCATCCATACCGACGAGTTTGCTCATTTCATTTTCAATATCATTTAAAATAACATGTTTATTGGCGTTTTTCTCTGTTAGAAGTGGGTCCTGTTTATGAGTAAGTTTTAGTTTATGTTTTTGCCCATTGAGAACGATGTTAATCTGTCCATTATTTTTCATCTTCATCGGTTGATCCAACACCTTCACCTCACATTCCCTACTAGTATACGTGCAAGATAGGAGAATTGTGACAAACGCCCAGTTTTTTTATAATTTTTTCAACGCCTTTGAAAAGAATATAACACCATAAAACAAAATTCGCTTAAATAGTAAGCATTTTTACACAAATGTCGCAATCTGCGCTTTCCCGAGAAATAAAGATAGTTAAAAACACAACCCAAATCCACTAAACGCTGAGGATTGCCTTATTCACAAAAAAACTCACCAGCTATTTAGTGGTGAGCAAAAACATTTATTCAAAATCAATTTGAACATTTTTTTGTGGTGCGAATGTAGAGATGGCATGTTTATAAATAAGTTGTTGTTTACCCTCTGTTTCAAGTAATACTGTAAAATTATCAAAACCTTTAACTTGGCCACGAAGTTGAAATCCATTTAATAAAAACACAGTTACGAATGTTCCATCTTTACGAAGTTGATTTAATATTTGGTCTTGAATGTTCACTGCTTGTTTCATGCTTATGTCCTCCTCTTTTCTCTATACATATTATTTCGCTTTTAATAGTAGCTTTCCTGCAATATAATGAAAAATTTCCTCCATTTTCTCATCAAACTCTAAAGCATTAGTCATATCGAACCATCTTACATCCATTTTATTACGGAACCATGTTAATTGCCGTTTGGCATAACGTCTTGAATTCTGTTTAATTAAATCAACGGCTCTTTCATACGATATGTTTCCTCTTAAGTAGTCATATAGTTCTTTATAACCAATAGCTTGAATAGATTGACAATCATCAATACGATTATTAAATAGAGCTGTCACCTCTTCCAGCAATCCTTCATCGAGCATAATATCTACACGTTGATTAATTCGTTCGTATAACATCTCACGCTCCATTGTTAATCCAATCAGAGCTGTTAAATAACGGGGCTGTTGTTTATTTTCTCTTAGATATTCTGTCATTGTACGCCCTGTTGTATGATATATTTCAAGTGCTCGAATGACGCGACGAGTGTTATTTGGATGAATTCTGTCAGCGCTCTCCTTATCAACGTCTTTTAGCTTGTTATGTAAAAATTCAGGTGAGTACTGACTAGCTAAAGCCGTTAACTCCTCTCGAAGCATGTCGTCAGACGACACGTCTGAGAATTGATAATCATATAACACAGATTGAATATACAATCCAGTTCCCCCGACAATAACAGGAGTTTTCGAGCGCTTCGTTATGTCGTCTATCTTTTGAACAACTAATTCTTGAAATTCTTGTACAGAAAAAGCATCAGTTGGATCCTTTATATCGAGTAAATGGTGCGGAATGCCATCCATTTCATTTGATTTGATTTTTGCTGTACCTATATCCATACCACGATACACTTGCATAGAATCGCCACTTATAATTTCGCCATTAAACCTTTTAGCAGCTTCAATACTAAGCTTTGTTTTCCCAACTGCCGTAGGGCCAATAATGACTATAACCTTTTGTTTATTTTCTTCCAAAGGATGATCCTCCTTCATACTGTTTTAAGAAATGAAAGAAAAATCCCTTCTTTTCTGGTAACAGCACAACATCAACATATTATATCCACATTTGGAATAAACTTATCATGAAAAATTAAAAAATTTTCAGTAACGGGCTACTACTAAAATTCAGTAGCCCGGATACTTATTAACTAATTCATTACATAACTCGTTTAAACATTTTTTCCATTTCATAGGTTGAGAAATGGAGGAGAATAGGCCGTCCATGAGGACATGTAAATGGATCCTCACTTTTTCGTAAATCTTCTAGTAATGCAAACATTTCATCCTGACGTAAATAATGATTAGCTTTAATCGATGCTTTACAACTCATTAATATAGCAGCTTCCTCACGAAGCTTACCTATATCCGCTGTTTTTGTCGTCAAGACTTGCTGAATTAAATCTTCGATAACACTCTGTTCATGTCCCGCAGGAAACCAACTCGGATGCTCTCTCACGATAAAAGAGTGTGTACCAAATGATTCAAGAAAAATACCACAAGCTTCTAACTTGTCTTTGTGCTCTATTAGCTTAATTGCTTCATTACTAGCAAAATCAAATGTTAGTGGTACTAATAACTGCTGCAAGGCAGAGTCAACTTCAGCTACTTTTCCACGGTAAAACTCGTATTTAAGCCTCTCCTGCGCTGCATGTTGATCAATGATATAAAGTCCATTCTCGTTTTGCGCCAAAATATACGTACCGTGCATTTGACCTATCGGATACAAAGGCGGTAATCTATCGTTTATTGTGTTGCTAGTAGCAATAGACTCCTCTTCTACAGAACTATCATTTTGTATTATTTTTTTAATTTCGCTTGATGATACTTCATTACGTATTGTTGTTTCATCCTGAGTACTATCCATACCACCACGTTCATTGATTTCACTGTCAGATCTGCCAGAATTTGAGTCAATATATATATCGCTAGCTTCGCTTTTTTCAGGTTCGGACTTAACCACGTGTTCAAAACGGAAAAACTCTTGTTCCGTTTTAATTTGCTCACGTTTATTGTGTGCTTTTGTTTCAACTTCTGGGATAAGTGTTTGCTTCTTAAATACTTGTTTTATGCTCGATTCAATTATTTCAAGTAGTTCTTGTTCTTTACTTAAGCGAACTTCTAGTTTAGCAGGATGCACATTAACATCGACTAGTATAGGGTCCATTTCTATCTTAAGCATAACTATTGGATGTCGCCCTATTGGTAGAAGCGTATGATATCCTTGTTCAATAGCTTTCATAATACCATAATGGCGAACAAATCTTCCATTAATAACTGTTGATATATAATTTCTAGAAGCCCTCGTAATTTCGGGCAAAGCTATATGCCCACTAATCTTAAAATCTAACGATTCGTGATGAATAGGTAGCATTTTCTTTGCGGTTGCAACTCCGTAAATAGAGGCGAGCACTTGACGGACATCCCCATTACCTGGAGTAAACAGCATACGCTTGCCATTGTGCATCAACTTAAATGATACATGAGGATGAGCCAATGCTAACCTGTTCATCACATCAGAGATATGCCCTAGTTCTGTATGAATAGTTTTCATATATTTAAGTCGCGCAGGGGTATTAAAAAACAACTGTTCTACAGTTAAGTCCGTGCCTTTACGGCTATTTGTCCGCTCATGTTTTTTAATCACGCCACCTTCTAGTTCAATAAATGTCCCTGCTTCTGATCCTGTTGACGTTCGTAAGGCAACTTTAGAAACAGAAGCTATACTAGGCAGCGCCTCACCCCGAAACCCTAATGTGCGAATTCGAAACAAATCACTTTCAGCTTTTATTTTACTAGTGGCATGGCGTGAAAAAGCTATTTCACAATCATCTGATTCTATACCATTGCCATTATCAAGGATTCGAATCCTTTGCAGTCCCGCTTCCTCAACCTCTACTTCTATTATAGTGCTATTAGCATCAATTGAGTTTTCAACCAGTTCTTTGATAACTGAAGCAGGGCGTTCAACTACTTCTCCTGCTGCTATTTTATTGGAAAGCTGATCATCAAGTTGGATGATTTTCCCCATAAAAACCCCTCATTTTACTTATTTCAACATCTTCTGTAATTCATATAACTTTGTCATCGCATCAAGTGGTGTCATCGCCATAATATCTTGCAATAAAAGTAAATCAATCACTTTTTTTTGTTTAGTAGTAAATTTATCATTATTTGTAACATTACTATCTGCAAACAAAGACAATTGAGCCGGCTGTTCTTTTACAGATACTTCTCGTTCTTCTAACTCATTCACCTGTTGTACTGACTCTGTAGACTTTTCAGCCTCCAATTGTGTCAGTATCACTTCCGCTCTCTTAATCAATTGTTCAGGTAATCCAGCGAGTTGCGCTACATGAATACCATAACTTTTATCAGCACTACCTTCTTGAAGCTTATGCAAAAACACAACTTGTCCATTTTCTTCGACAGCACTAACGTGTATATTTTTCAATTGAGGTAAATCCATTTCTAGTGCTGTAAGCTCATGATAATGTGTGGAAAACAGAGTTTTAGCTCCTATGTTATTATGAATATACTCAATGATTGCCTGCGCTAATGCCATTCCATCATAGGTTGATGTACCTCTACCAATCTCATCAAATAAGATCAAACTGTTTTGGGTAGCCTTCATAATAGCGTGCTTTGCTTCGAGCATTTCAACCATAAAGGTACTTTGACCGGAAATTAAATCATCAGCAGCTCCTATTCTAGTAAACACTTGATTGAATATAGGTAAAACAGCTTCATCTGCTGGAACAAAACAGCCAATTTGCGCTAAAATAGCGGTCAAAGCAACTTGTCGCATATACGTACTTTTCCCGGACATATTAGGACCAGTAATTAATAATAGTTCTCGTCCTTCAGACATCATACAATCATTAGGTACGTATTCCTGTGAACCCATTACTTTTTCAACTACTGGATGTCGGCCATTGATAATTCGAAGTTCGCGCCCCTCTGAAAAACATGGGCGTGTATAATGACGTTGCTCACTTAAAGTCGCAAAGCTCTGATACACATCTATTTCACTAATGAGCTTAGCCAGCTGTTGAAGTCGTGAAATGTATGTCTTTACTTGTTCACGAATCTGTTGAAATAGCTCGTATTCGAGCTGAATGCTTTTCTCTTCTGCTTCCAAAATTAAAGCTTCTTTCTCCTTTAATTCAGGCGTTATAAAGCGCTCCGCATTGGCGAGTGTTTGCTTTCTTTCGTAACGCCCTTCAGAAAGCAAGTGTAAATTCGCACGGGTAACTTCAATATAATACCCAAAAATTCTGTTATACCCTACCTTTAATGACTTAATTCCTGTTGCTTCCTTCTCTTGTTTTTCAAGCTGTGCTATCCAAGATTTACCGTTACGACTAGCATCTCTATATTTGTCCAGCAACTCATTATAGCCGTCCTTGAGTAAATCCCCTTCTGTCACAGAAATTGGCGGATTCTCTTGTAGCGCTTGCTCTAATATAAGTTTAAGATCTTCACACGGATCCAGAGTATTCATCAATTCACGAATATAAGGGTTATTCAAAGATTCAAGACCTTTAACAATAGATGGTACTTGGGCAAGTGACTTTTTTAATTGTAATAACTCACGCGCATTTGCATTACCAAACGCTACTTTTCCAACTAATCTTTCTAAATCATACACATCCTTGAGTAGGTCTCTAAGCTCTTGTCTTACAAAATATTCATTGAGTAAAGTCTCAACAATAGAGAACCTTTTTTCAATGGCACCTCTATGAATTAATGGTTGATCTAACCACTGTTTAAGCTTTCGTCCCCCCATAGCAGTTACAGTTTCATCTAATAACCACAGGAGAGAGCCTTTTCTACCCTTACTACGCACAGTCTCTGTTAACTCTAAGTTTCGTTTGGAATAGTAGTCAATTTTCATAAATTGATCTGTTTCGAACAAAACAAACGGCTGCAAGTGATCAAGTGAACGTTTTTGCGTTTTGTGCAAATATTGTAAAAGTCTGCCACACGCAATTACAAGTGGTTGCTGTTTGATTGATGATACTAACGATTGGAATTGTTCCGGAATATCCGTATCATTCTCTTTTGATAGTGTAATAGACACTCCATCCCACATATGCTTGTCAATCAATTCTTTTAAATCGCTGTCTACAACAATCTCTTTCGCTTCTAAAGCATAAATTTCTTGTAAGACATCGTCAATTCGCCCATGAATTAGTGTTACTCGTGTTTCGCCTGTTGACAAGTCAGAAATCGCTAAGCCAAATGCGCTATTGTTATCAAACGAACTTATACTAGTTAAAAAGTTGTTTTTATTATCTTCAACTACTTTTGTTTCCATTATTGTTCCAGGTGTAATTAACTGAACGACTTCACGCTTAACAACACCTTTTGCTTGCTTCGGATCCTCGGTTTGTTCACAAATAGCCACTCTGTATCCTTTTTGCACAAGCTGTTCAATGTATCCTTTAGCAGAATGATGTGGAACACCGCACATAGGAATTCTATCTGCCCCCCCACCATCACGGCTCGTTAATGTTATTTCAAGCTCTTTAGAAGCTTTGACTGCATCGTCGAAAAACATTTCGTAAAAATCACCTAGACGAAAAAATAAAAAGGCATCTTTGTAGTGAGCCTTAATTTTTAAATATTGTTGAATCATAGGCGTATAGCTTGCCATAAAAATCCTCCATCTATAATAAGAAATACGTAAGACCTCATTGAATTTCCACTCATGAGGTCTTGGGGTCACCATTTCGTACATATAGACACGACCATTGTTGTATTTATGACTGTTTTAAAATTCTATACAAAAGATAATGTCCATAACTCTATATATTATAACATAATTCTACAAATTTCTTTGCAAACATTTCTTTTCATAAAAAGAAAAAACTAGAGAGTATACCTCCCTAGTTAGTTATTATTCTTCTACATCGCCTACTAAAAAGTCTGGATTTAAGTCTTCAAATTCTGAATCATCAAACTCGTCATCATCGCAGTCCCAATCATCATCACAACCATGCGGCGCTACTGCAACACATACTTTTGTTTCTCCGATAATTTCCGCTAAAAATTCACGTTCCACTTCAACTACGATTTTGTTGCCGTTTGGTGAGATTGTAGCTTCTAAGCAATTAGGTTGTTGAACAACACGTGCGATAACATCATGACAATCATCTAGGAAGTCATCATCTCTATATTTTAGTTTAATAACGTCGCAGTATGAAACTGTTTCCGTTACGACTTCCGTTTTGGTGTTATCGTTGTACGCATACCAAACGTTGATATCATATCGACCATGTACTTCAACCGTGTGACCAACCTTCTTGGCCTCATACTGATGGTTGATAATCCAGCAACCTAGAATGCTACACGGTTTATGAGCTGGAGAAATCGTATGTGTAGACTGTGTGAATTTGCGTCCTTTGCCAACGACGGCCTTTGTAATAATCTCTCTGTATTCTGACATACGGGCAAACCCTCCTCAATCAATCTTCATTTCATCCTATGCAGGGCGAATGACTAGTGTGAATACCTAAAAAATTATTTCTCGTATTATCATTATTAAGCTTTTAGACCTCTTTATAGTTCATTGTATGCGCACTCGCCCAGATATGTACCGAATTTTTAAAAAGTACAAACTGTGAATTTGAAAAGCGTGCATATTGATTTTAAAAAAGGTGCCTACACAATCAGAGTCGATTAATATTCCAGTTTTTCTCCAGATTATATGGTTGGACTACTTTGTAATAGGCATCGCCATATATTCAAGAATAGTCTTGACGTTGCTTAATAGTCTCTCACATTTTATTAGTCGTTAAGTTAAGGGCACCACGAAATGCGTCACGTTGTTATGTTGAATATTATAAGAAGAGAGTGAAGCATCAATAACTGTGGAAACATCACTGTTAAGTCAGCATTTTCGCTAATCACCAACAAGCATACTCATGGAAGACCTACTAGAGCTTGAAGCGCTCAGTAAATAAGAAATATGTACTTTCCCACGCTAAAAAGACGTCGGTATTTTACCAACGTCTTTGCATGATTATAATCGTCCTATGACTGATTAATGGCAGCCACAATCTTTTTTGTTAACCTGAGCACCTGTTTCGCCTCTTAACACATCGCCACCAGTTGACATTATAATTTGCTCTGTAACGGTTTTTGTAATTGTCGAGGCAACCAACTGTAGTAAATCATTCACTTCAACTTGTGTATCTTGGAACTGCTGAACGACTGGGATTCCATCTAATTCATCTTGTAACTTATTAATTCTTTCCTCTGTTTTACGTAAAGCTTCCCCTTTACCATAATGCTGTAAGTTTACAGCCTGCTTTTGGAAGTTTTTAATTTGTGCGATAATGCCACTTACCTTTTCATTTTCGTGTATTTTGGCTTCTGCTTGCTTGAACGTTTCAACTTCCTCTGTTTCAGCAATCATTTTAGCAAGATCGCGAGCTTTTTGAATAATTTCTTCTTTTGTATATTGAGCCAACTTAGTTCACCTCTACAGTTTCTGTAATCATCTCTCCATTAAGTGTCCATGTTTTAGCTTCTAGTACTTTTACTTTGACAAGCTGGCCAATTGCTGACTTAGGGCCTTTGAAGTTAACTAGTTTATTCTTGCTAGTGTAACCAGCTAGTACATCTGGGTTATTTTTACTTTCACCCTCCACAAGTACTTCTACAACTTGACCTTCATATTCCTTGAGCTTTTTAGCTGATACTTCATTTACTAATGCATTAAGTCGTTGTAAACGTTCCTTTTTAACTTCCATTGGAATATTATCTTCCATCTTTGCAGCTGGTGTTCCTTCACGTGGAGAGTAAATAAATGTATACGCAGAGTCGAATTCAACCTCTCGATATAGTGACAATGTTTCTTCAAACTGCTCGTCAGTTTCATTCGGAAAGCCTACTATTATATCCGTAGTTAACGAGACGTTTGGCATTGCTTCTTTTATTTTTCGAACAAGTTCTAAATATCGTTCACGTGAATACTTACGCGCCATGATTTTCAAGACATCCGTGCTACCAGACTGTACAGGAAGATGAATGTGGTCAACTAAGTTTCCACCTTTTGCTAATACGTCTATCAAATGATCATCAAAATCACGAGGATGACTCGTTGTAAATCGAATTCTAGCAATATCAATTTTGCGAATTTCATCCATTAGATGACCTAACCCGTATTCTATATCTTCAAAATCCTTACCATATGCATTTACGTTTTGACCAAGAAGAGTTATTTCCTTATAACCTAAAGCCGCTAATTGGCGTACCTCTTGAATAATATCATCCGGACGACGGCTACGTTCTTTCCCACGAGTGTAAGGAACAATACAGTACGTACAGAATTTATCACATCCGTACATAATGTTAACCCAACCTTTAATATTACCTTTACGTACTTTCGGTAGGTTCTCAATAACATCTCCTTCTTTTGACCAAACTTCGATTACCATTTCTTTTGACATGTAAGCTTCTTTTAATAAATGAGGTAATCTGTGGATGTTATGAGTACCAAAGATCATATCAATATGGTGATGTTTGTTTAAAATTCTATTGACAACTGATTCTTCCTGAGACATACAACCACATACTCCTAATAATACATCAGGATTGTTCTTTTTAAGAGCTTTTAAGTGGCCGATTTCACCAAACACCTTATTTTCTGCATTTTCACGAATAGCACATGTGTTTAGTAGAATAACATTTGCATCCTCAACAGTTTCTGTCGCTTCGTAACCAAGTGCTTCAAAAATACCAGCCATTACTTCTGTATCATGCTCATTCATTTGACAGCCGTAAGTACGAATATAGAATTTCCGACCATTTCCCAAACCGTAAAATTCTTCTGGTATATTAAAGTCTTTGTGATATTGAACAGATTCCTTACCTCGTTTTTTCGCATCCTTTAGATTTGGTGCGACATAGACAGTTTCGAAATACTTACTATAATCCTTGTCGGATTTTTTGTCCGAAGAATTGTTAGCTTGTACTTTTTGTGATTCTACACGTTGTTTTTCATTCATGTTGCGAAAAACTCCTTTCTTGATCATATATTTACACATCTTTATAGTATAAAGGTTTCAGCATTGATAAACAATAATATTTCCCACACTATAGATAGTGTATATTTTTTTCTCTAGAAATGCCACTGGCATCAGTTACCTTTATAAAATACACAACTCATTTTAAACAATATATCGCAATTAAAAAGCATGAATCCAGAAAGTATATGGATTCATGCTAAGAAGAATCAAATTAAAATGATAAAAATGTTTTACTAGCAATAGACTTCTTAAATAATACCCAGTTCTTTTCCTGCTTTTTCAAATACTTGTAGCGCCTCTGTTAGCTCACCTTTCGTATGTTCAGCAGTCACAATTGTACGTACACGTGCTAAACCTTTTGCGACTGTAGGAAAAGCTATACCTTGAGCAAACACTCCGTATTCAAGTATTTTATCAGAAAAATGGTGAGCCAATGCTTCATCCCCAACCATGACAGGTGTAATTGGCGTCTCACTACTTCCCGTTTTAAAACCAAGTTGTTGTAAACCTTTCTTGAAAAACGCTGTATTCTCCCACAACGTCTCAATTAACTGTGGTTCCTCAATTAAAACATCTATCGCCTCAATGCATGCTGCCGTTACAGCAGGCGGGTGTGACGTACTGAATAAAAACGGTCGCCCCTTATGAATCAAATAATCTATTAAAGTTTGCGAGCTTGCTACATATCCTCCAAGTACACCAATTGCTTTACTCAACGTGCCAACCTGAATATGAACCCTTCCATCTAAACCAAAATGATTTACAGTTCCACGTCCGTTCGCCCCTAACACTCCTGACGCATGGGCATCGTCAACCATAACAAGAGCATCATATTTTTCTGCTAACTCAACGATTTCAGGTAATGGTGCAATGTTACCGTCCATTGAGAACACACCGTCGGTTACAATAAGTCGTTTTCTATAAGTACCGGATTGTTTCAAAGCATCCTCTAAACTCTTCATATCAACATGCTTATATACCTTACGAGCAGCTTTTGTCAAACGAATACCGTCAATAATAGACGCATGATTTAATTCATCCGAAATAACAACGTCCTGTTCATTCAAAAGTGCTGACAAAACACCTTGATTAGTCGTAAAACCAGACTGAAATACTAAAGCAGCCTCAGTATGCTTAAAGTTTGCCAGTTTTTCCTCTAATTGTTTATGCATATTGAAAGTACCAGCAATCGTACGTACCGAGCCTGTTCCTGCTCCATATGCCTCAACCGCACGAATAGCTGCATTCTTTAATCGTGGATGAGATGTCAACCCAAGATAGTTATTAGAAGACAACTGGATAACGTTATTTCCATTTATTGTTACTCGCGAACCTTGATCAGATTCTAACGGGATAAGCGTACGAAATGTACCTTGTTTTTTCATTTCATTTAATTCAGCTTGTATATGTTCAAATCCTTTCAAAAAGATCACTCCTTCTAATTATCTATTATCCTAGTATTCAATTAAGGGTGTAGTACAACTTTGCCACATTTTCCTGCAATCATTAAATCAAAGCCTTTTTCAAACTCATCAAGTGGAAAATGATGCGTTATTAAAGGTTTTACATCTACTTGCTTAGAATTAAGCAAGCTTGATACCTGCTGCCAAGTTGTAAACATACGTCGTCCTGTTATCCCTTGAACCTGAATACCTTTAAAAACTATATCATTCGTAATATCAAGTTCTACTGGACGAGTTGGCAAACTTAAGATGGAAAATCTTCCACCATTTGTAATCATTTTGAAGCCTTGGTTCATAGCAACTGGGTGACCAGACATCTCACATACAACATCTACTCCATCACCATTTGTTAGCGACAGCACCGTTTGAACAGGATCAGCTTCAGAAGAATTTATAATCGTCGTAGCCCCCATTTTCTTTGCTAAATCAAGACGATATTCATTAATATCTAAAGCAATAACCTGAGATGCACCACATGCTTTAGCAACACTTACAGCCATAATCCCAATAGGACCACAGCCAATAACCGCAACAGTTTTTCCTGCAACATCCCCAGACAATACGGTATGTACCGCATTTCCCATTGGCTCTTGAATACTTGCGATATCATAGGGCATTTCCTCCGGGTTTTTCCATATGTTAACAGCTGGTAGAGCTACATACTCTGCAAAACACCCATTTGTGTCTACACCAATTATCTTTGTATTTTTACAAATATGGTAATTTCCATTTAAACATTGCGAACATGAATAACACACTAAATGGGTTTCAGCTGAAACACGGTCTCCTACTTGAAGATTGGTCACCTTATTTCCTACTTTCACTATTTCACCCGCAAATTCATGCCCGAATACATATGGTGGATTCACTCGACTTTGTGACCATTCATCCCATGTATAAATATGAACATCTGTTCCACAAATAGAGGTTGCATGAACCTTAATTAAAACCTCATTATCACGTATAGTCGGTATTGGTACTGTTTCAATTTTTGCACCATATCCACGAGTATGCTTTATAATCGCTTTCATCGTTCCACTCAAGATGAACACTCCCTAATTCCTTCGTAGTAAAAAAACCATATATAACGATATGTTATCATCTAACCAGTACCACGTAAAGATACGTGTCCACCTGAGAAAGACAAATGCTCTCTCTAGATGAAAAATTCAAAAATTTTTTTCTATTGAGAAAGTAATAAACTAAACACGATTTATTAAATAATGCAACACACTTTGGTTATGTATCTCAAAACAACAGGAAATAATGTAACCCTCTATAGGCTGACACTCTCACACTAAAAGAGATAGCTTTTTCGTATGGAACGTTCTTTAATGTTTTTTTTTAAAACCAATGACTAACTTTCCACAAAATTATACAGTTTACCCGAAAAGTTCACAGCATAATAAAAGCAGCCCTGTTTTGGGCTGCTGATATTGTTAACAAGTTACATAAACTCAGACACAAGCTTTTCGAACTGATCTTGTTCAAGATCTAAGTCTGCTTTCGTTAATGGCGATTCACTATACCCGTGAATAAGTTCTTGATATGATTTCTGTTCTTTATTTTGATAAATAAGCCCAGTTACTAGACCATTATAATTCATCAGTGTTTGCATAGCTTGCATACGATCATTAGGATTGTAGTCTTCAATCGTATTTAATTTAGTTAAATTCTCTTTAAACCAATCATACGTATTGACTTTATTGTATGTTACACAAGGACTGAAAACATTAATTAAAGAGAAGCCCTTATGTTGGATACCTTGCTCAATTAGTGAAGTTAAGTCCTTTAAGTCTGTAGAGAAGCTTTGCGCTACAAATGTTGCTCCAGCAGTTAACGCCATCTCCATGACTGATAAGGAAGATTCAATAGAACCTTGTGGTGTTGATTTTGTTTTAAATCCTACATCACTTCGAGGGGATGTTTGTCCTTTTGTTAACCCATAAATTTGATTATCCATTACGATATACGTAATATCTATATTTCGACGAATAGCATGGATTGTGTGACCTAGACCAATCGCAAATCCGTCACCGTCTCCACCTGATGCAATAACAGTTAAGTCTCGATTTGCCATTTTTACACCTTGAGCTATAGGTAAGGAACGTCCATGAATACCATGAAAGCCGTATGCATTGATATAGCCTGAAATACGTCCCGAACAACCGATTCCTGAAACAACTGCTAAGCTATCTGGCTCTAAACCAACGTTTGCAGCAGCACGCTGAATAGCTGCTTGTACTGAGAAATCCCCACAACCTGGACACCAGTTTGGTTTTACATTATTACGGAAATCTTTAAATGTCGCCAATTATAACAACTCCTTGCACTTAGCATATACTTCTTTTGGCAAGAATGGGTTGCCATCGTACTTTAACAAATTATGAATCTTTTCAGCATTACCAACATTCATTTTCATAATATTTGCCAATTGCCCTGTTGCGTTGTTTTCTATAACAAGTACATTTTTCGCATTTTTGATGTGTGGTAACACTTCATTTGTAGGAAATGGATGGATAAGTCGAACATGTACATGATTTACTTTAACTCCATCTTTTTCTAGTCGACCCATTGCCTCTTCTATTACACCTCTAGTAGAGTTAAATCCTACTAAAAGTATATCAGCTTCATCATGCTTGCAATTTGTATATATCGGTTCTTTAAAGTTAATAGTATTTAATTTACGAAGTCGTTTATCCATTTGCGCAATACGATTGCCAGCTACTTCTGATGGTTTTCCAGTCTCATCATGCTCAACACCTGTTACATGGTGAATACCATTCTTTGTTCCAGGCATAACACGAGGAGATACTCCATCTTCAGTAACTTCAAACCTCTTGAAATATTCCTTAGTTTCACGCTCGATACTTTCATCAGTAATTAATTTACCTCGACGAATTTCAATCTTTTCATAGTCTAGTGGCTCTACTGTTTGTTTACCAAGAGACAGTTGTAAATCAGAAAGGATAATAACTGGACACTGATATTCTTCTGCAATGTTGAAAGCCTCAATTGTATCGTAAAACGCTTCCTGAACAGTACTAGGCGCCATTACCACTTTTGGAATTTCGCCATGCGTTCCATAAATCATAGCCATTAAATCGGATTGCTCCTGCTTTGTTGGTAACCCTGTACTAGGACCTCCACGTTGTGTATCAACAATAACTAGAGGCGTCTCTGTAATGCCTGAAAGTCCAATTGCTTCCATCATTAGAGACAATCCAGGACCAGCCGATGCTGTTAAAGAGCGAACACCACCGTAATTTGCACCTATAGCCATCGTACAAGCTGCGATTTCATCCTCTGTTTGGATAACTGTACCTCCAAAAGCAGGTAATTTTTTAATTAAATATTCCATAATTTCTGAAGCTGGTGTAATTGGATAAGCTGGCATAAAACGACAGCCCCCAGCTAAAGCCCCTAGAGCAATAGCATCATTTCCAATCATAAATAAACGTTTCTTACCATCAGCCTTTTCTAGCTGCATTATATTTACATCGTCACCGAGATTCTCTTGCATAACCTGAACGCCCGCTCGGATTGCATCCATATTCTTTTCAACAACCTGTTGACCTTTTCGACCAAAGATTTCATTTATTACCTCGTGGAATGCATCTAGTTCTAGCCCTAAGACTGCAACTGAAGCACCAACAGCAACCATATTTTTCATTAATGAAGTTCCTAATTCAGTAGCAATTTCTGTAAATGGAACCGCATACAATGTTGCTTTTCCATCTATTGGTACATTAGGATTAAACTTCGCGTCAGCAATTACAATGCCACCTTGTCTCAACTCATGATAATTAAAATCAATAGTTTCTTGGTCAAACGCTACTAAAATGTCTAAATCGTCTGAAATTGAACGGACTTGTGTTGTACTAACGCGGATTTTATTATTTGTGTGACCACCTTTTATACGTGACGAAAAATGGCGGTATCCATACAGATAATATCCTAATCTGTTAAGAGCAATCGAGAAAATTTCCCCAGTACTTTCGATACCCTCTCCCTGTTGTCCGCCAACTTTCCATGAAAGTTGATTGATCATCTCTTACACCCCTTTGAATGCGTTCAATAGTAAGATAACTTACATAAATAGTGTAGCATATCCAACAACAATTCACGAGAATTTAGTATTCTATTTCGTACTCTTAGAACTGCAAAAGAATATGTACTAAACGCTTTCATTCTAGACCTAGCTATAAAAAAAAGCAACCCTTTCGCTCAAAATATTGACAAAAATATGAATATTTATTTAGGATAATACAAAATTAACATTTTTCTAGCTTACTTACACCGTTTATGCTGGAAAATGATGAAACCAATTTAAATATAAAAACTTCTCAACCTGTTCTTCCGAATAATGTTTTTGAAGCTCATTAATTAAATTCACATACTCCTTATACGAGGATAACCCTTTTACTGTTTCTGTAATGCCATCAAAATCAGAGCCAAACCCAAGTTGATTTTCGCCACCTAATCCACAAATATAATCGAGGTGTTCAAGTACATCTACGATTTCTGCTTTCCTTTTGGTAGTTAGAAATTGGGGGACAAATGTGACACCAATCATACCATCTCTTCTAATAAGCTCCAAAATCTGTTCGTCATTAAGATTCCTTGGATTATCACATATTGCTTTAACATTTGAATGAGTTGCTATTGGGTAGCGAGCACAATTCATAACATCCCAAAAGCCTGCTTCTGATAAATGCGATACATCAGTCCAAAGCTTATATGTATTTATCTCATCTATTACTTTACGCCCAAAAGATGTTAGTCCGGCCCCTCTTGGCTCTAATACGCCGTCAGCGAGTGTGTTCGCATAATTCCATGTTAAGCCTACACTCCTGACTCCCAAACGTAGTAAAGTGCGTAGCTTAACTGGATCGGACTGGATTGCTTCTCCTCCTTCTAACGTAAGAACAGCTCCGATTTCATCATCTTTCAAACGATGTATATCTTCCTTCGACCGAATTAATCTCATGTTACGATTTTCAGCTAGAACTTTTTTAAAAAATATATCGACCATTTCAAGAGCTACTTGAAAGCTGTTATCTTTTTTCACATATTCTGGAATGAATATTGCAAAGCATTGTACCTTTGCGTGTGTCCGCTGTAATTGATCCATTGTTATGTGTAATTCAGTGCATTCGTGTTTAAATGACACTCCCTTATTCTCCCATAGCTTCATTAACACATCACAGTGCGCATCAAAAATCCGCATAGTCTCCCTCCATACATAAAAATCATAAACTCTCAAAATAAAATAACCTGTTTGTATAAAGCAAACAGGTTTTTAGTAGTTTACATATTTTCTATCTATTATCGTGGTTCCACAATCAATTTGATAGCAGTACGTTCCTCACCATCAATTTGAATATCCGTAAATGCTGGGATACAAATTAAATCCACACCACTAGGAGCTACAAACCCTCGTGCAATCGCTACAGCCTTCACAGCTTGATTTAATGCCCCTGCCCCAATTGCTTGTATCTCTGCTGCCCCTCTCTCTCGTAAGACACCGGCAAGTGCACCAGCCACCGAATTTGGATTCGATTTTGCCGAAACCTTTAATATTTCCATCCCCAGTTCCTCCTTGTATTTTACAGTGTATAAAGGCTTGTTCTAGTAGTAGAACAAATGCTTAAAAAGGATTCCAATGATACTATATTCACTAGTGATGATCTATATTCCTGCAAACTTTTTAATTTTTTTCAAAAAATTCAAAAATAATACAAAAGTTAAATAACGTCTCACGATTACATATATTAGTTAAAAAATATCTGTCAAAACTTTTCTAGCTGCTTACTATAAACATTAAATAGTTACTGTCTAGTTAAGTTAATCATCCATGAAAACCTCATGCTGTTGCATATCTTACCTAATATTCGAAAACTTTTCAAAATCCAGCTTCTTTCAAAAACAAAAAGAGGCTGGGACAAAAGCCTAGCACCTCACTGAACACACTATATGTAGTACGCGGCTTATTTATTTGGCGCACAATATATTGCGTCGTTAGGTGCCCGGCTCTTTGTTTTGTCCCAGCCTCTCATCTTCAATTGGTTTATTTATTATTCGAAATATGGTTTATCATCATTGATCATAATAGGTTGGATTTTTTTTGCTCTTCCAGAGGAAACGTCGACATCGATCACAACACCATTTAGCTGTGTCCGGCCACTTGTCACTTCAAATCTAACTGGTAAGGAAGTCATAAATCTTTTTATTACTGCTTCTCTCTCTACGCCAAGAATGCCATCATATGGACCAGTCATTCCAACGTCCGTTATGTATGCAGTTCCGTTCGGTAGTATGCGATTGTCTGCTGTTTGAACATGTGTATGTGTACCAACCACAGCAGTAACTCTCCCGTCTAAATACCAGCCCATTGCTTGCTTCTCACTAGTAGCCTCAGCATGAAAATCCACAAAAATTACCGATGCTTTTTTCTTAGCATGTTCAATTAAGTGGTCTGCTGCTCGAAACGGACAGTCAATTGCAGGTAAAAAAGTTCGTCCTTGCAGGTTAATAACCGCCATATGTATACCTTGATATGTAACATATGTAATACCACGACCTGGTGTTCCTTCAGGAAAATTAGCTGGACGAATTAAATATTCGCTTTTGTCTATACAATCAAATATATCTTTATTATCCCACGTATGATTACCTAATGTTACTACTTGAGCACCCGCTTGGAGTAATGCATTATAGATTTTCCCAGTTATCCCTTTTCCACCAGCAGCATTTTCTCCATTTACGATTGTGAACGTTGGTTTATATTTAGACTTCAGTTTAGGTAAATACTCCTTTACCATATCACGGCCTGGTGACCCCACGACATCACCAATAAATAAAATTTTCATATATATTTCCTTTCCATTTGTCTTTTTTCTTTTTCCTATGATTATTATTCTCTGTACCATTCTATCATACCCCATCCTACAATAAGGATTGAGGATATTGTCTTAAACCGTAATAATAAGTAAAAAACAAGTGTATGATTTTCACGTTAAAAAAAGTGGCCATATTCGGCCACTTTTATTTAGCATATTCAACTGCTCTTGTTTCACGGATTACAGTGACCTTTATATGTCCAGGGTAATCCAGTTCCTCTTCAATTCTTTTGCGTATATCACGAGCTAGGCGATGCGCATGCAAATCATCAATCTCATCTGGTTTAACAATTATTCGAATTTCACGACCTGCTTGTATTGCAAAAGATTTTTCTACACCGTCATACGATTCAGAAATATCTTCTAACTTCTCAAGTCGTCGAATATAATTTTCAAGAGTCTCACTCCGAGCACCTGGTCTAGCAGCTGATAATGCGTCTGCTGCTGCCACTAATACGGCAATAGTTGATGTAGGTGCTGCGTCACCATGGTGTGATGCGATACTGTTAATAACAACTGGATGCTCTTTATATTTCGTCGCTAACTCTACACCAATTTCAACGTGACTGCCTTCAACTTCATGATCAATTGCTTTTCCGATATCATGTAGTAAACCTGCACGGCGTGCTAAAGTTTCGTCCTCGCCAAGCTCAGCAGCTAATAATCCGGATAGGTAAGCAACTTCCATTGAATGCTTTAATACATTCTGGCCATAACTTGTGCGATATTTTAATCGACCTAATATCTTAATTAGATCCGGATGGAGCCCATGAACACCTACTTCGAATGTGGTTTGTTCACCAACTTCTCGAATGTATTCATCCACTTCTCTTCTTGACTTTTCAACCATCTCTTCAATTCGAGCAGGATGGATACGTCCGTCTTGAACAAGCTTGTCTAATGCAATCCTGGCCGTTTCTCTACGAATCGGATCAAAACCAGACAATATGACTGCTTCTGGTGTGTCATCAATTATTAAGTCAATACCTGTTAGTGTTTCTAACGTACGAATGTTACGACCTTCACGGCCAATAATACGACCTTTCATTTCATCGTTTGGTAGATTCACAACAGATACTGTAGTCTCAGCAACATGGTCAGCTGCGCAACGTTGGATAGCTAAAGATAAGACTTCTTTTGCTTTCTTATCTCCTTCTTCCTTCGCACGATTTTCAGCTTCTTTCACCATAACTGCAACATCGTGGGAAAGCTCGTTTTCAACACGTTCTAAAATAATTTGTCTCGCTTCGTCACGAGAGAGGCTAGAAATTCGTTCGAGCTCACTCTGTTGTTTTGCGACTAATTCTTCCACTTTGCTTTCCAACTCTTCAATATGCTGTTGTCTCTCGTTTAGAGAATCCTCTTTCTTTTCCAGTAAAGCTTCACGTTTATCTAACGTTTCATCTTTACGATCAAGATTCTCTTCTTTTTGCAATAAACGACTTTCTTGTTTTTGAAGCTCATTTCGGCGTTCACGTACTTCTCGCTCTGCTTCTGTACGAAGTTTGTGAATTTCATCTTTCGCTTCTAAAAGTGCTTCCTTCTTCAAGGAGTCTGCTTCACGTTTTGCATCTTCAAGAATTTGCTCAGCGGCACTTTTCGCCCCAGCTATTCTCGTTTCAGCAATGGATTTGCGAACAAAAAAGCCAACAACTATACCGACGAAAGTGGCAAGCAAAATGGAGATGATTAGTATAATTGGGTCCATCGTTTCACCTCCTCTTGCTATGAACTTTTCGTTATTTCTGTCTTGTCGGCATGTACATTGTTAATAATGGTTCAATATACAGCGGAAAGGCTTTCAACCATTTTACATTTGAGGAAAAAAGCAAAATATACATATTAATTTTAATGGTGGCAAAATTTATTGTCAAGCTAATGGGAAAGAAAGTGGATAAATATTTGCTAGCTCAGCTAAAAGCTGAGAAATTACTAGGGTAAATTAAACAAGAAACAATCCAAAGTCATCTTCATACAAGACGTATATTGTTTTTAGAACATTAGTAACTTAATGATATTAACAAATTATGTATAGTTATTCCTATTAAGATGTATTGCTGCTTACAATTACAAGAAACGGAGCGAATACATAAATTCGCTCCGCTTATTACTATTCGATATCTAGTAATTCTTGTGGTTCCTCTTCAACAGGAGCCACTTTTACATCATCTAAGTTATGATGATCACGAATTCTTTGCTCAATTTCGCGTTTTATTGTTTCATTTTCTTTTAAGAATTGTTTCGCGTTTTCTCGACCTTGTCCTAATCGATCATCATTATAGGAATACCAGGCACCGCTCTTTTGGACGATATCAAGATTCGAACCAATGTCGACAATTTCGCCTTCTTTAGATATCCCTTCTCCAAACATAATATCAACTTCAGCAGTTTTAAATGGAGGAGCCATTTTGTTTTTCACAACTTTAATTTTCGTTTTGCTACCTACCATATCGTTGCCTTGCTTTAATGTTTCTGCACGACGAACCTCTAAACGAACCGATGAGTAGAACTTAAGAGCTCGTCCACCTGGTGTCGTTTCAGGATTTCCAAACATAACACCAACTTTTTCACGAATTTGGTTGATAAAGATAGCAATCGTTTTTGATTTGTTAATAGCACCTGATAGTTTACGAAGGGCCTGAGACATTAAGCGAGCCTGTAAACCAACATGCGAGTCACCCATTTCTCCTTCAATCTCCGCTTTTGGCACTAGAGCTGCCACTGAGTCAACTACTATAATATCAATAGCGCCACTGCGAACAAGAGCTTCAGCAATTTCAAGTGCCTGCTCACCAGTGTCCGGCTGTGACAATAATAATTCATCAATGTTTACACCTAATTTTTCAGCATATATAGGATCTAACGCATGCTCTGCATCTATAAACGCTGCTTGTCCACCTTGACGTTGAACCTCAGCAATTGCATGAAGAGCTACTGTTGTTTTACCAGATGATTCTGGTCCATATATTTCAATAATACGACCTCTAGGGTATCCACCCACTCCAAGAGCAATATCCAATGTTAAAGAGCCACTTGAAATAGTTGATATTTTACGTTCAGTCTGTTCTCCCAACTTCATAATAGAACCCTTACCAAACTGTTTTTCTATTTGTTTTAACGCCATATCTAATGCAGCTTGACGATCACTCACACAAAATCCTCCTTTTAACTTGCAATCTACTATAACTACTATACCTTTTTTATAGTAGTTTGCCAAGTAAAATATCGAACACCTATTCGGATATTTTTAACAATTATAAGTTACCATTTTAGAATTTTCACCTAAGCCAAAACAGAATTTTTGCTTAAAAATGATAGCAAAAATTCAATTTTATTAAGCGTTAAAATTATTTTTCAACAAATAATAGTAGCCAAACTTGCTAGCTCGTTCCCTTATAGCATTACGGCTTCCTGCCAGTTGAAGCTTATAGACGGTAGTTTGTTCTTCAGTGGCTAGTCCAATATATACTAGTCCTGCAGGTTTTCCCTCTAAACTATCTGGTCCAGCAACGCCCGTGAAGCTTATACCTACATCTGTTTTGCAAAGCTTCTTCGCTTGCGTGGCCATTTCAAATGCACACGCTTCACTAACAACGCCTTCATTAGTTATCACTTCAGTTGATATCCCTAATAACTGCTGCTTCATTTCTCTCGTATATGTTATGAATCCACCTTTTACAACACTTGAAGCACCTGGAAGCTTTATAAGTCCCTCTAAGAAAGCTCCACCAGTCAAACTCTCAGCACTTGCAATGGTTAAGTTATTTTTCTGCAAATATAAAAATGTTTCATTCGCTAGCGTGGAGTCGTCATAACCATATAAAAATTGACCACAACGGGCGGCTATTTTTTTCTCTGTCTGATCAAGAAGCATAATTGCTGCTTGTTCATCTTCATGTTTTGCAGTTAAACGAAGAGTCACTTCATAATCTGCTGCAAGAGGAGCAATCGTAGGATTCGTTTGATTATCAATCAAATCTTCAATTTCAGTCTCAAGCTGTGATTCGCCAATTCCATAGAACCTAAGAACTCGTGTATATAGCTTCTCTGATCGTCCTAAACATTGTTGTAAGTAATCTCGCCCATACTTAACAAACATTGGTTTCATTTCTTTTGGAGGTCCTGGTAAAAGCATATACGTAATTCCATCATCATATATGGCCATACCAGGAGCCATACCATTATGATTGTGAAACACAGTTGCCCCCTCAATAACAAGAGCCTGTTTTCGATTGTTTGGAGACATAATACGATTAACACGTTCATAGTACTCTTCTATTGTTGAAAGAGCTTTGTCATTGATTTGCAGTTGCTTATGAATATTTTTAGCAACAATTTCTTTTGTTATATCGTCTTTAGTAGGACCTAACCCACCCGTAAATATAAGTAAATTTGAACGTTGTTTAGCAATTCCTATCGCTTGCTCTAGTCGCGATGAATTATCGCCTACTACCGTATGGAAATATACATTAATCCCCAATTGAGCAAGCTCTGTTGACAAAAACTGTGCATTACTATTTACTATTTGACCTAACAAAAGTTCTGAGCCAACGGCAATGATCTCAGCATTCACTGCAATTCCCTCACAATTCTATTTTGAATTTAAAAACACTTGCTTATTTTTTACGAAGTAGTCCAAGCCTGACCACACTGTAAAGATTAAAGCAACCCAAAGTGATATGGTAGCAAATGGAATGGACAATGCACTAAACGGTATATTATGCAGCAATAAAGCGGAGATTGCTACAATTTGAGCCCAAGTTTTCACTTTCCCTAACATGTTTGCAGCAACTACCTCTCCTCCACCAGCAAGAACTAAACGTAGTCCAGTTACAGCAAATTCACGACTAATTATTATAATTACAATCCAAGCTGGAGCAAGCATCAGCTCTACTAAAGCAATTAATGCAGCTGACACTAACAATTTATCAGCAAGAGGGTCAAGGAATTTGCCTAGGTCCGTTACTAAGTTATACTTTCGTGCGTAATGTCCGTCAATCCAGTCAGTTGTAGAAGCAATAATAAATATTATTGCAGCAATAAAGTGGGTTACAGGAATCGTTTCACTGGCAATAATCATATCTCCCCATGAGATGGGTGCTAACAACAAAACTAAAAAAAATGGTATTAAGCATATTCTCGCTATTGTAATTTTATTAGGTATATTCATCATATTTCCTCCTAAGACAATGTATGTATACTAGTACAATACTGTATAAAGCGAAGAAAAGCCATCTATAATAGATGACCTTTCTTTATGGGGCAACTTGATTATTTATTATCTGCAAACGTTGAATTTTTGGTTTATTAGGCTCTGTTGGAATAGGAAATGGTAATACTTCTTCATTTACTTTCACAACAGTAAATATGTCTGCACCTGCTTTTATTATGACATCGGCTTCCTTCGAAGCATCAACAACCGTGGATTCACCGACTTTAATAATTTGACCCCCAAATAAAATAGCACCTTTGCTATTTTTCACCTCAATCCATGTATCACCGCCATTTGCCTCTATTGTGATGAGCATATTCTCAGCCTGTTCTAACTTAAATGTAGATAAGTTTCCGGTTGTCTCAACAAAGGTCAACTTCTGTTGAGGTGGAGCAGGTTCTGGTTCTGGTTCCGGCTCAGGCGCTGGTTCTGGCTCAGATTTATCTTGATTATCCGAATTTGTCATGTCTTCTTTTTTAAGTGGTGACGTCTCAGATTCCTCAAATGATGTAGGCGGCTGTTCTATGTTTGTATTGTTTTCTTTACCAAAATCACTGTTTTGCCAATATACCCAGAAGAGTACAACGACACCAACAACAAAAAGGACTACTAATATTGTTGGGAGAAACTCTAAAAGTTTTGATGATTGTGGAGAAATTTGTCTCCTAGTTTGAACTCTTGACAACTTCTGTGAAACATCGTCTTGAAACGTCTTAGGGATGTCATGTTGAAAATCATTAAACAACATATCGGGGTCTAATCCTACAGCCTCAGCATATTGTTTGATGAAAGCTCTCACATAAAAACTTCCGGGCATTATACTATAATTACCCTCTTCAATTCCAATAAGATAACGTTTTTGAATTTTAGTTACATCTTGAATCTGTTCAAGACTTAAATTCTTCTCCATTCTTGCTTCTTTCAGCTTTGCTCCAAGGTCTGTCATGCTAACACCTACCAATACCATTAAAAATCAAACATAGAAAAACTATTATCAGAGAACAGCTGCTGGTCATCATCAATATGGTACGTAATCTCTTCTTCATGAGTATTACGTAACTCAATTATGTAATCAAAATCATCAAGAGTATATTCCGAATTTTGAACAAAAATATCTGGGTGCTCAACGACTTTTACAGCAGGTAAGCGCAAAATTTCTCTTACTAGCTGCCAATGCTTTTCGTTTGCGCGCTTTGTAGAAACAATACCATCAAGGATAAATAGATTGTCATGATTGTATTCTTCCTCAAAAAGCTGACTACGAACCGTTTGCTTTAAAAGTGTTGATGAAACAAACAACCAACGTTTGTTAGCACAAACACTTGCAGCAACAATAGATTCAGTTTTGCCAACACGTGGCATTCCTCTAATACCAATCAACTTATGACCTTCTTGTTTGAATAACTCAGCCATAAAATCAACTAGCACCCCAAGGTCTTCTCTGACAAAACGGAATGTTTTTTTGTCATCCGCATCACGTTGTATATATCTACCATGACGAACAGCGAGACGGTCACGCAATTTAGGTTCTCTTAGCTTTGTAATTGTAATATTATCAACTGTTTGAAGTATAGATTTAAGTCGATCAATTTGTTCTTTCGTATCACTCAAAAGCAACAAGCCTCTTCGCTTATCGTCAACCCCGTTAATAGTGACAATATTTATGGAAAGCATTCCAAGAAGAGAGGAGATATCCCCGAGTAGGCCTGGACGGTTCTTTTTTATTTCATACTCCAAGTACCACTCTTTTTTTTCCATATAACTCCCCCTAATTAATACAAATTTTGACAAACATCTTCATTTTACCCTTATTTTAATAATAAATGATTTACCAATATTAGAAAAGGGATTTTACCGGGGAGTTGTATATTTTTTCAGTATGTACTATAGTATTGAGTGCATAAATAGAAAAGAGAGGACGGATCCTCTCTTACAAAAGTTCATGTTTACCCTTTTTGAACAAGTTTCACCATCATATTAGCAATTGCATGCTGTTCTTTTTCATCCGCAACTTGCCATAGATCTGCCAACACTTTTTCCTCGGCTGTTTTAGCATCAACCTGTGAAGCTAGATAGCCTCCAATTTGGTATGCTAGCTCTGAAATTGTATTTTGATCCATACCTTCGTTTTGAGCATGCTCTAATCTGTGTTGTAAAAAGTCTTTCCATTGATCCCAATTTTCAAGAACAGACATATAAGTAGCCTCCTTAAATTATAATCGTTACTAGTTTGGCTTCTCTTGTCTGAATTATTCAATGGGACATGTGACAAAATCTCAACAATGCCAGCCTCCATTCACTGATATAACCTGACCTGTTATGTATGAAGATTGCTCCGATAAAAGAAAATTAATAACACTCGCCACTTCTTCTGGAGTACCTAAACGTCCTAATGGGATTTCTTCATGTAATTGATTAATATCCTCATCTGTGAGCGTACTTAACATATTTGTCGCTATAGCACCAGGTGCAATTGCATTAACGCGAATATTACTTGGAGCTAATTCTTTTGCCAGCGCTTTTGTTAATGATATTTGCCCCCCTTAACCATAGAGTAGGCAGACTCACAAGCCGCACCCGTAATCCCCCAAATAGATGATATAAAAATAATAAGTCCACTTTTATTTGTTACCATTTGCTTTGAAACAGCTTGTGTAATGATATAAGGGCTAGTTAAATGTAATTGTATTGTTGTTTGCAAGTCATCATCAGATATATCAGTCAATAAACCATATGGGCTATTTCCCGCCGTATGTACAACAGCGTCGATGTCACTCGGAAGAAAAGCACACAGTTGTCTGACTCCTTCCATTGACGATAAATCTGCTTGCAATATATTTATTTTATTTGTTTTAAACGTTTCAGTCACTTCACTAATTGCTTTTATACCTTTATTATAATGCAAAACGAGAGAGTGGCCTTCTGCAGCTAACTTTTTTGCTACAGAAAGGCCAATTCCTCCGCTTGCCCCCGTTATTAATACTTTCATTTTGTTTTACGCTTCCTTTGGAATAACTTGACATACTGTAAAATAATCATCATCGATTGCTTCTTTAGCTAAAGCTTGAATATACGATACGGACAGCTCCTCGAGCTTTGGTACTACTTCAAATAAATTTGTATTGTTAAACGAGTATCGAGTAAATTGGTTTGCAATATACTCAGGTGAATTAATTGCTCTTAAGAAATTACCTATTTTTTTCTTTATAATCCTATTCAATGCGTCAGTTTCAATATTTTGACTGGCAAAAGAGTGATAAATCCCCTTTATTTCTTTAACTAACTCATCTGGTTTTTGAGTGTCCCCTCCCACTATAGCGAAACCAAATCCTTGCTCAAGTGTAAAGTCAAAAGAAAACGAGTCGTCTATTAATCCGGCATCAAACAGCCTTTCGTAGTGTTTGGAGCTTTTTCCAAATAAGTACTCTAACATAACGTTCATAGCTAGTTCTCGTGTTAATAATTCCGCTCCTTGTATATCGGTTTGCTTGGCCTTTAAGCCCACTAAGCATTTCGGTGTATGCACATTCATTTGTAGAACTGACTTTTCCTCTGCTACTCCAGGAGGTTCTATATAATGAAATCTCTGTATTTCTTGAGGTGGCTCAAACTGCTTTTCATTTTGATTATCTGTCACAATTTTAAGTATTTCTGTTGCATCAAGAGGGCCTACGATAAACAAAATCATATTGCTCGGATGATAAAAAGTATGGTAACAGTCATATAACATATCTTTTGTTATGTTAGAAATGGATTCAATAGTCCCTGCAATATCAATGGCCACGGGATGATTGTGATACATATTTTTGATGACGCCAAAATATAACCGCCAATCAGGGTTGTCGTCGTACATTGTAATTTCTTGACCAATAATTCCCTTTTCCTTTTCAACTGTTTGTTCAGTAAAGTAAGGCTCTTGAACAAAATCAAGTAATGTAATTAGATTTGTCTCCACATTGGACGTGCTGCTAAATAAATATGCTGTTCTTGTAAAAGAAGTGAATGCATTCGCTGAAGCACCTTGCTTACTAAAATCGTGAAACACATCCCCATGTTCCTTTTCAAACAATTTATGCTCAAGAAAGTGAGCAATTCCATCAGGTACCTTGATCATCTCCGTTTGATTTATAGGAGTAAATTGGTTATCAATCGAACCATATTTTGTTGTGAATGTTACATATGTTTTATTAAAGCATTTCTTCGGTAACACATATACTTGTAATCCATTGCTTAGTTGCTCAAAATAAAGCGATTCGTTTAACTGCTGAAATGTGATTTTCTCCATTATTGTCCTCCCTCCTTTCCCGTAAGGAAATAGATGGTATCTAATTGAACTAAATTTGCAGCATTAATGATGTCATCTTTTGATACAGCCTCAACACCTTTTAACCAATTATTAAGTGGGCGATCAACCAATGATAATTCATTATGATAGAGAACCTCAACAATGCCTCGTGCTGTGTCTACTGTCTCTAGAATTTGATTCCTTAACACTGCCTTTGTTTGTAAAATTTCCTCATCCGTGAAGCTACCATTTTTTATTGCATCTAATTGTTCGTTAATAATAGTTACTGCTTTGTTATAATTAGATGAATCTATTCCTGACATGACCATAAGTAACCCTTTATGGCTTTCTACACGTGACGCTGCATAATATGCTAAGCTCTCTTTTTCACGCACATTACGAAACAGTTTAGAATGTGAGAAGCCACCGAATACTCCATTGAATACTTGTAAACTATAATATAAATCATCTGCATACGTGATGTTTGTGCGATACCCCATATTTAGTTTTCCTTGTTTAACATCTTGTTCTTCTTTTATCTCTTTCTGGTCAACCACTTCAACACAATGTGACATAGTAGTACGAGTGTTATCCCTTTGTGAAAACGAAAAATACTTCGAAACAGTATCTACTACAACTTTTTCCTCTATATCACCTACTACATATAGGTCCGCCTTGTCGTTATCGGTGCTCTTTTGGTAGTAATTAAATAAGCTTTCACTTGTTATATTGTTTACATCGTCTATTTCACCATTTACATGTAGTTTATAAGGTTCATTTTTACACATTTCTTGAACAAGGCGTAAATTAGCGTAACGCATTTTATCGTCATAGACTGCTTGAATTCTTTGTTCCATAGCACGCTTTTCTTTTCTCAATACATCCTGATTAAACTTGTTATTCTCAAGTAAAGGATGATGAATTAGCTCCGAAAAGAATTCAGCCGCCTTCTCAAATAAAGGGGTTGAATCTTGTAAGTATTTCTCGTTAGCGACCTCGAGTGTAAAGGTAATGACATGATTCTCACCTTTTTTAGCTAAATCCACAAATAAATGCGCACCATATAAATCATCTAAATAGCTTCGTAATTTAGATGTTGAAGTAAAACGACTTGTTGCATTTTGAAGAACATGAGGCAAAAGTGCGCGTAACGTAACTGTGTCTTGCTGGAGCGGTGCGTTTAACTTAAGAATTATTGTGGTCGTTTTGAACTTTTTTGTAGGCACTACGTGTACTTGAAGCCCCTGTATTTGTTGCTTTTTATGTTCAATAAGCATTCTTGTTACCTCCTTTTAGTAAGGCTTAGTTTTAGCGATCTTTATAGAAAAAATATATTTCTTACTATACTTATGTATTGTAACCGAACTTTACTATTATCTTACATTAAATATATGTTGTGTAAAGATGAAATTATAGTTTACATAATAATATTACAGTTTATAAAAACAAAAATAAAAAGGCTTAGTACACAATGTACTAAGCCCGGAATAATGCTTATTGCTTAACGTTTACCTTTTTCGTATGGAGTACCGAGCGCTTTTGGTGCTTCTGCACGGCCAACAAATCCTGTCAACGCAAGTATAGTTAATACATATGGTGCTATATATAAGTATACAGTAGGAATATCCTGTAAAAATGGAATTTGTGACCCTGTAATACTTAAAGATTGAGCGAGTCCAAAGAATAATGCTGCACCCATAGCACCAATTGGATGCCACTTACCAAAGATCATGGCGGCTAAAGCTAAGAATCCTTGACCTGAAATGGTACCTGGCGCGAAGTTACCCGAAATACTAATAGCATATACTGCTCCGCCAATACCAGCAAAAACACCTGATAGCATAACACCTATATAACGCATACGAAGCACTTTAATTCCCATTGTATCGGCTGCCATCGGATGCTCTCCCACAGCACGCAAACGCAATCCAAATGGAGTTTTGAAAATAACAAACCAAACAACAAATGCTAAGAAAAGAGCAATATAAGATGTTACTGGGATACGTGAAAAGAACATATCACCTATAACAGGAATATCAGATAATAATGGTACGTTAATTTTGTCAATACGGAAGTCAATAAAGTCTGTTTGACCTTTGTCAAAGATTTTCTTTGTTAGAAACAGAGATAATCCTGCAGCTAAAAAGTTAATAGCTACCCCACTTACAACTTGGTCAGCTTTTAATGTGATAGAAGCAAAAGCATGCAATAGCGCAAAAATACCACAAACAATTCCTGCAAGTACCAAAGCAAACCATGGAGCAACAGATCCCATACTACCTTCTAACAATAATGTTGTTGTAATTCCAACAAAAGCACCAAATAACATAAGACCTTCTAATGCAATGTTAACAACACCTGATCTTTCACTAAAAACACCACCTAAAGCTGTAAACACTAGAGGGGCTGCTGAGTATAAGGCTGCCGGTATAATTAAGTATAAAATTTCTAAAAAACTCATTTATTTGCCCTCCTTGCTTAAGCGGTTTAACACCCATCTAATTAAATAACTAGATGCGACAAAGAAGATAATTAGTGCAATAATAATTTCAATAAGCTCGGAAGGTACATTTGCATCGAAGTTCATTTGAGGCCCTGCCGTTTTAAGTCCTCCAAATAGAGCTGCTGCAAATATAATACCGAGTGGCGAATTTGATCCTAATAGGGCTACAGCGATTCCGTCAAAGCCTGTCCCGGTAAAAGCCGACAAAACACCCATATTTTGGAACGTTCCTAAGCCCTCCATAGCTCCAGCTATCCCAGCAAATACTCCCGATATAGCCATCGATAAGACGATACTTCTTGAAACATTCATACCTGCGTATTGTGAAGCGTATTGGTTGAATCCAACAGAACGCAATTCATAACCTAGAGAGGTTTTCTCGATAATTAACCACATAATGAATGCCATAGCTATTGCAATTACAATCCCCCAGTGAAGACGAGAGTTTTCAGTAAGTGAACGTAAGAAAGGTGAAGCTAAAGAAGCACTCTCCTGAATCTTATATGACTTTTCGTTTCCTGCAAATAAATACGTCCTAATTAAATAAGCTGTTGTATAAAGTGCTACGTAGTTCATCATAATCGTCACAATAACTTCGTGTACCTTAAACCTAGCTTTTAAATATCCAGGAATAACTCCCCAAATTCCACCAGCTAATGCAGCAGCAAGAACAGCTAATGGAACGTGTATAAGTTTAGGTAAATCGAAAGCATACCCTACCCATACTGAGGCTAACCAGCCAACAAGTAATTGACCTTCTACACCAATATTAAACAGGCCTGTTTTAAATGCAAAGGCAACAGCGAGACCCGCTAAAATAAGAGGAGCCATAGATCTAATAGTTTCACCGATAGCTCTCGGTCTACCTATCATACCTTCAATTAGAGCAGAAAAGCCTTTAATAGGATCATAACCACCTAACAACATTATTATTGCCCCTGCTAGCAATCCAAGGATTGCTGCTAAAACTGGAATTAATATATTTACAACCTTTTCATTTCTTAATATTGCTCTCATGAAGATACACCTGCACTTTCCTTGTTGCTACCAGCCATCATAAGACCAAGCTCTTGTTCAGTTGTAGTCTTAGGATCAACAACACCAACAATTTCTCCTTCATAAATAACAGCTATACGATCGCTTAAGTTCATAATCTCATCTAACTCAAAAGAAACAAGTAATACAGCTTTCCCTTGATCGCGCTGTTCTACTAAGCGCTTATGAATAAACTCAATAGCACCAACATCTAAACCACGAGTTGGCTGTGCAGCAATTAATAAATCAGGACTGCGATCGACTTCACGAGCAATAATTGCTTTCTGCTGATTACCGCCTGATAAAGCTCGAGCTAATGTAAACTCACTAGGTGTTCTTACATCAAATTCGGAGATTAAAGATTTTGCTTTTTCGTATATAGCTTTGTAATTTAAAATACCGCTTTTAGTGTATGGCTTTTCATAATACGTTTGGAGTGCCATATTCTCACCGATTGAAAAATCCAAAACTAAACCATGTTTATGTCTATCCTGTGGTATGTGACCAACACCGGATGATGTAATTTTCCGAGGAGCTTGATTTGTTAAATCTTTTTCGTTCAAAGCTACAGTACCTGATTTTACTTTTCGCAGTCCAGTAATTGCTTCAATAAGTTCCGATTGTCCATTTCCATCAACACCAGCGATACCTACAATTTCACCAGCTCGAACATCTAATGTAAGCCCATTTACTGCTGAAAGTCCTCTTGAATCATCAACAACTAAATCCTTAATAGAAAGTACATTTTTAGTTGGGTTCGCTTCAGTTTTATCAACAGAGAAGTGTACTTCACGCCCAACCATAAGAGATGCTAACTCATCCTCGTTTGTATCAGGAACGTTCACAGTACCAATTCCTTTACCTTTGCGAATGACCGTACAACGGTCACAAACTTCCATAATCTCTTTTAGTTTATGTGTAATCAAAATAATAGACTTATCTTCTGCTATTAAACGCTTCATAATTTGAATAAGTTCTTTTATTTCCTGTGGTGTTAACACCGCAGTCGGTTCGTCAAATATTAAAATGTCAGCTCCACGATAAAGGGTTTTTAAAATCTCTACACGCTGTTGCATACCTACAGATATATCTTCAATTTTTGCATATGGATCTACAGCAAGTCCGTATTGCTTTGAAATTTCTTCTATTTGCTTAGCAGCATCTTGAATATTAATTTGACCTGATTTTGTTGGTTCTGAGCCAAGAATTATATTTTCCGTTACAGTAAAATTTTGCACTAGCATAAAGTGCTGATGAACCATTCCAATTCCTAAGCTGTTTGCAATGTTTGGATCTGAAATCTTTACAGGTTTTCCTTTTACCTTAATTTCACCTTTTTCCGGTTGATACAAACCAAACAGCACATTCATTAACGTTGATTTCCCTGCTCCGTTTTCACCCAACAAAGCATGAATCTCACCTTTTTGCAACTGCAACGTTATGTTGTCATTAGCAACAATTCCAGGGAATTCTTTCCTGATGTTCAGCATCTCAATTACATAATCCGCTGTCATTACCCTTCACTCCTATCTTAACTAGAAAAATGTTAAGCTATGTAAGTTAAAAACATAATTAACCGCTTTCAAGCGGAAAAAGCCTTATGAACAAGTTATGTTCAACAAGCTTTTTCGACTTAAAAACATCCATTGATATACATTATGAGGAAAAAATGGCATTTGCCCTAAGAAATAAGCAAATGCCATCATTGCCTTTGAAAATTAATCTCTTATTGGCCTAGACCAGAAAGATATGTTTCTAATTGAGCATCATCTAATGGTACTTCAATTTCACCACTTAAGATTTTTTGCTCATAGTCTTTAACTAATGCTAATGCTTCTTCACTTACGTTTTCAGTTGTTGGAGCAATACCAACACCTTCTTCTTCTAAACCAAATACAACTTCTTGACCACCAGGGAAGTTACCTTCCATAGTCTCCTTTGATACTTCGTAAACTGCTACGTCTACACGCTTAATCATAGAAGTAAGTGTTACGTTTTCAGGAAGACCTTCTTCGTGTTGGTCACGGTCAACACCGATAACCCAAACATCCTCACCATTTTTCTTACGGCTCTTAGCTTCTGTGAACACACCATTACCTGTACCACCAGCAGCATGATAAATGATGTCTGCGCCTTGTTGGTACATAGTGTTAGCTATATCTGTACCTTTTTGTGCGTTGTTAAAGTCACCAGCATATTGACTGATAACTTCAATGTCAGGATTTACTGATTTTAGACCAGCGATAAAGCCTACCTCAAACTTTTTAATTAAGCCTGATTCAACCCCACCAATGAAACCAACTTTGTTAGTTTTTGTGTGCTTAGCTGCTACAACACCAACTAAGAACGATCCTTGGTGCTCTTTAAATGTAATGTTTGCTACATTGTCCATCCACACTACATTCCAATTTTCATCTGTTAATAAGCTATCAATTAACGCAAAGTTAGACTCTGGGAATTGAGCAGCAATATTTTGTACAGGATTCTCAAGTAAGAAACCAACACCGTAAGTCAAACCATAACCTGCGTCAGCGAATTTTGTTAAGTTTGGCTCGTAATCAACATCAGAAGTTGATTGAAGGTATCTATATCCTTCACCTTCAGTTAACCCATTCTCTTGACCAAATTTAGTTAAACCTTCCCATGCTGATTGGTTGAATGATTTGTCATCAATACCACCAACATCTGTAACCATTCCGACTTTGAAGTCAACAGTTTCTTCTACTTGTGTGTTGTTGTCAGTGTTATTTTGTGCATTTTCGTCAGTTGTTTGCTCATCTGCACCGCCACCACCACAAGCAGCAAGAAGTGTTCCAGTCGCTAACGCTAGTGATAGCATAAAGCCAAATTTACGTTTCTTCATTTCCTTGAAACCCCCTATATATTTTTTCATTTTGAATAGTGATAATGGCATCTATGTAAGTAGCCAGCACAGTTTAGTTATTTGTGTTTTTGATAAAAATAATACTTTATTTATGTATAAATGTTATCATATACACTTTTACTATTTCTGCGCATCACTAATCGTCAATACTATATCACTTTTTTATTAATAAATAAATAGTGTTTATAAGATTTTGTCGAAAATAAAATGACTTTTTCAAAATATGTTAATTTGCTTCTTCTTGAGATACATTTTTTTGTATTAAAACTACACGCGGTTTACTTCCCTCATAAGGACCAACTATCCCTTTAGCCTCCATAGTATCGATAAGTCTTGCTGCCCGCGTATACCCTATACGAAAACGCCTTTGTAGCATGGAAACGGATGCCGTTTGCATATCCACCACAAGCTGAACAGCATCATCAAATAATACATCATCTACTTCCGTTTCCTGAGCGATATCATTCGACTCATCAATAATCATTTCTTCTTGGTATTGTGCTTTTTGCTGCGAAATAACAAAATCGACAATATCTTCAACTTCATCATCCGACAGAAAGGCACCTTGCACTCGGACTGGCTTGGAAGCACCAACAGGTAAAAACAGCATATCTCCTCTACCTAACAGTTTTTCTGCCCCACCCATATCTAAAATAGTTCTTGAATCTGTTTGAGATGATACACTAAACGCTATTCGTGAAGGAATATTTGCTTTAATTACCCCCGTTATAACATCAACCGAAGGTCTTTGCGTTGCAATAATTAAATGAATACCAGCTGCACGAGCCATTTGAGCTAATCTCGTAATAGAATCCTCTACATCGGACGATGCGACCATCATTAAGTCTGCTAACTCATCCACAATAACCACAATATACGGTAATGTAGGTTGTTTATCCTCTTCTTCTTCGTTTATACGCTTTAAATACTCATTATAACTTTCAATATTACGTGTTCCTGTATGAGAAAATAGTTCATAACGACGTTCCATTTCCGAGACAACTCGTTTTAATGCTTGAGATGCCTTTTTCGGGTCTGTAACAACTGGCGCTAATAAATGAGGGATTCCATTATACACATTTAATTCAACCATCTTTGGGTCAATCATCATCATTTTCACTTCATGCGGTTTGGCACGCATTAAAATACTTACAATAATGCCATTAATACACACACTTTTCCCACTGCCCGTAGCACCTGCTACGAGTAGATGAGGCATTTTATTTAACTCTGCTAGTACAGCTTCTCCTGTAATATCACGACCAAAACCAAGTAATAGCTTAGCGTCAGGACGATTGTTCTCTTTTGCTTGCAATACTTCTCGCAGTGAAACAACAGCTATTTCTGAGTTTGGCACTTCTATACCTACAGCTGATTTACCTGGAATAGGTGCCTCAATACGAATATCTTTTGCCGCAAGAGCTAATGCAAGGTCATCACTAAGACTAACTATCTTGCTTACTTTAACACCTACATCTGGGTAAACTTCATATTTTGTAACAGCCGGTCCTACATGAACTTTTGTCACTTTAGCTTTTACCCCAAAGCTTTGGAAGGTACGCTCTAGCTTTCTAGCATTAGCATAAATAGCATCATGTTCTTGAGATTGTGTATTTTCTTTAGGAAGCTTTAAAATATTAATGTTTGGTAGTTCATACTTTTCATTTTCCTGTTCTACAAATGAAATTAACGCTGCAGGTTCTTGAGTTTCCTCTTCATGTTTTTGTTGTTTATCTTTTTGTACGGATACCTTATTAACATCGTTACTTGTTACTTGATTGATGTTTTCTGTGAAATTAGAAATAATCGGTTGTGCTTCAGCAACATTTACATCATTCATCTCAATAGTATTCTCGTCCACAATTTTAATATCAGAACTGTTAGCACTACTCTCCGCTTGATTAGCTACCTGTTTCTCTTGCTTCTTAGCAGAGCGTTTTTCTTTCATATTAACTATCCATGTTTGCAAATCGCTAACAAAAGATAGCCATTGATGCTTGATAAACATAAATATTGGTCGTGAGATTTTACTTACTGTCTCTTGTAATGATTTCCCTGTTATTAAAACAAAACCAATCACAATTAACAAGGACGCAATTAATTTTGTCCCTTTTTCATCAAACAATAAATAAAAAATAGCGAAGAAGATCGCCCCTAGCATTCCCCCACCAAGGTCTATCGTACTTGCTTCTCCGTTAATTTCCATCCAAAAAATGTCCCATGTATTTGCAATAACACTTGGTTTTTCTATTGTCCCGCTATAGGTGAGCAACGAGAACACTGTTACATGACTGAGCAGTAGAATGGATATCACAATTATGTAAATACCAATCATTTGTCTACTTAGAAGTCGCGGCCATGACCTTTTCCAAATAAAATAAATTGCTAAACAAATGAAGCCTATTAGGAAAAGCATGTACCATTCTCCGCTAAAAAAACGTAGTACATGTACAATTGAATTTCCTACTATTCCTAGCTTTAATATCCCAATGATTGTAATAGACATTAAAAGCAAGCCGCTTATTTCGTATTGCAATGTATGCTTCCATTGGCGTGTTTTTTTTCTTTTCTTCTTAGCTGCCAAAGTTTCCCCCTCCTACATTTCAAACTCACTAATAGAAGAAAGCAGCCATGTTATCGGCTGCTTAGCTAGCAATGATATCAACTACATTATAGCATAATGAGTATCCTCATACATTTTGAAATTACCTTGGAAGAGTGGATAATTTAGTTCCTGGTGCATAGTTAACATTTAAATAGTCTTGCGGATTGCTACTTATTATTCTAACAATTTCATACTCACCAAAAGTTTCCGTTGAGCTGACTATCATATTTACGCCATTAACTGTTATAGTTTGCTGCTTAGCATACGCAGCGTCATCTGTAGGAAAAACCTGTTCAATTGGTAAAATAGAATAATGTATCATTGAATGTAGCCTCCCTCAGGCTTCTGTGCTTTATAATGCTCTATTAACTCATTCAATTTTTTTATGGCACTGCCGACTCCTCCAACCTCATTAATTAGCCCATAACTAACAGCGTCATGCCCTACAACATTAGTACCTATATCTCTAGTCAAATTTCCTTGTGAAAACATTAACTCCTTAAATTTTTCTTCAGTTACTGTTGAATGGCTTGTAACAAATTTAGTGACTCGATCCTGCATTTTATCTAAATATTCAAATGTTTGCGGTACACCAATAACAAGACCTGTTAAACGAACAGGATGAATTGTCATAGTGGCTGTTTCCGCTATAAAAGAATAATCACACGACACTGCAATAGGCACACCTATTGAATGACCTCCACCTAGCACGATCGATACTGTAGGTTTAGACAATGATGCTAGCATTTCAGCTATTGCAAGTCCAGCTTCTACATCTCCTCCAACAGTATTTAAAATAATCAATAGCCCTTCAATCTTTGGATTTTGTTCAATAGCAACTATTTGTGGAATAAGATGCTCATACTTTGTTGTTTTGTTTTGTGGTGGTAATTGAATATGACCTTCTATTTGCCCCACTATTGTTAAGCTATGTATATTGGTTTCTTGTGACATCTGAGGTACATTCGTTTGACCAAGCTGTGATATTTTATCAATGATAGATTCTGATTGACTCTTATTTGGTTCCTGGTTTGGTTGTGGTTGTTTATCATTAGAAAACATGGTATTACTCCCTTCAAATAGCAATAGATACTATATTTAGTATGGAACATATTTTTATTTTCATTCTGTTTAGAGACCAGTTACAATTTTCAAAAATAAGCAGACGGGTTTTTTTGGTGACTACATTTCACATTAGTATGTACAGCTGTTGATACTCGTAAAAAAAATTCAGCTGAGTATGTTGATTAATTAAAACTACGACGATCTTAGGTTATCTAATACAGATATCTAAAAAGTTTCACTGAAGGTTAAAGTTAGCTAGGTTAAAAATATTTTTCTTCCTATTCAAAAAACCTCACTTGCAAAGTGAGGTTTAATAATTAAGCTTCCATTATTATCGGTAGAATCATGGGACGTCTTTTTGTTTTTTCATATAAATATTGATTTAATTCATCGCGTATGTTCAGTTTAAGAGACGACCACTCAACAACAAAATCCTTTGTAGCATTTTCTAATGTCTTTTTTACTATAGCAGATGCTTCATCGATTAAATCTTCAGACTCCCGAACATACACAAATCCTCTTGTAATAATTTCAGGACCTGACCTTACTTGTTTCGTTTCTTTATTCAGAGTAACGACAACAATTAATATGCCGTCTTGCGATAAAAGCCGGCGGTCTCTTAGCACAATATTGCCCACATCACCAATCCCTAAACCATCTATCATTACATTACCAACGGGTACTTTTTTCGATAGCTTTTTACCTTCTCCATTTTCAAATTCAATAATATCGCCTTTTTCGACAATAAAAATATTATCAGATTTTACGCCTACAGCCTTTGCCAGCTTAGCATGAGCAAACTGCATTTTATACTCCCCATGAACAGGGATAAAGTATTTTGGCTTCATAAGATTTAGCATCAATTTCAACTCTTCTTGTGAGCCATGTCCAGACACATGAATTGGTCGTCGTCTATAAATCACATCCGCACCTGCTCTATATAGTAAATCAATAGTTTTTGAAACTGTTAATTCGTTACCTGGCATAGGTGTTGCGGCTAGCATTACAGTGTCTCCTGGCTTTATATTAACTTGACTATGAGCTTGTCTAGCCATTTTCTCAAGAGCAGCTATTGGTTCACCATGATTACCAGTAGCTAGAAACACAAGCTGTTCATCATTATATTTATTTAAATTAGTAGCAGAAATTAGTATTTCTTCATGTATCTTTAAATAGCCTAGCTTTAAGGCTGTTTCCGTCACTGTTTTTAGACTACTTCCAACAACCACAACTTTCCGATTATTGTCTTTAGCAGCATCAAATACTTGTTGAATGCGATTTACATTAGAGGCAAAGGTTGCTACTATAACACGTCCCTCTGCGTTATAAATAACATTTGAAATTTCTTGGCGAACTACTTCTTCGGATGGTGTTAAACCTGGTTTTTCTGCATTAGTACTGTCAGACAATAAGCAAAGAACCTTCTTATTACCTATTTGGGCCATTTTGCCGATATCAGCATTATACACACCTGTTGGGGTTTGATCGAATTTAAAATCACCCGTATGAACAATGATTCCTTGTGATGTATGAAAGCAGATCCCTACTGAATCTGGGATACTGTGATTTGTACGAAAGAACGTAACATCAACATTTGAAAATGTTAGCTTAGTTTTTTCTTTTACTTCATAAACATCTGCGGTGTAAGCTTTACCATGCTCTTTTAACTTTTCTCGAACGAGTGCAAGAGTTAATTTTGTTCCATACACTTTTGTTGAGATATTTTTTAAAATATACCATAATGCACCAATATGGTCCTCATGTCCATGAGTTAGAAATACCGCCTTAACACGTTCTTTATTTTCTATTAAATATGTAATATCGGGTAAAACATTGTCAACACCATACATTTCATCTTCAGGAAACATAAGACCGGCATCTACAACAAATATGTCATCGCTCACCTCGACAACATACATATTTTTCCCTATCTCCCCTACCCCGCCTAGAGCAATCAATCTGATTTTATCTGTCTGTATTGTGTTCAAACAATTTCCTCCTATAGCCAATATATATTATTTAGTAAGTATTCTTTAACGATTAATTTCAATGTCATGGGTCATTGTTGCCAAACATCACAAGTAATCACACTTAAGTGTATACACAAAGTTAAGGACGTTATTGTATTATGTTTCTATGTATAATTGGAAAGCTCTAGAAAGACGTATGTTACTGTATTCGAGCCTAAATTTAATTCCATGTTTTTGCATGAATATTTTTTGTACCAATGAAATGTTCAGTTACCATTTTTACAAGTAAAAGCTAAATAACCCCACCATATCAAGGAGTATTACATTCCGATTTGACGAAAAATTATCATACATTTCGAATAAAAACCCCATAAACGTGAAGCACCACTAGCCGTTGTGCGCGCGAAGCTTAGACCTCATCTGCGCGAGCACCTTGCTCAGCCCCAACTAGCTTAAGACGTACCTCCTCAGGAAGGGCCTTCCCTCCCGTGGGGGAACGGCTTAAGATCTCGAGCTGTGAAAAGCATCATATTTTATATCATGCTTTTCACAAGATATTCAAGGAAGGTTATTCATAGATGAAAAACTAGCTATGTGCTGGAGCTAGACACTCATCTAGGTTAAAAACCTTATATTTTCTTTAACGTTTAGAAAAACGAATACGACCCTTTCACTCGCTTTTCATTATGGTAATAAGTAACCCGCTCTACGTCACTATAACTATTATACATGATGGAAGAATTTACGTACAAGACCGAGACTTTTTTGATAATTTATTATTAAGCAAAGTATAAAGTAGCCGTTTTAAAAATGTCCCCCCTGTTTTCCATAAATTCTTGAAAATCATCACATCTCAGAATTTTTTAGGTCTATAAAAAAAAGAGCTTAATACATTCTAGTCTATTGGGACCTTATGCATTAACCAACGATACTAAACCTTTACCGTATCTCATACTGATACACTCACACATAAAGGAGTTGAGCTTTCCTCGCTCGGAAATTCGGAAGGGTGTGATCTGAGTAATAACAATTTAGGTGTCAAAACTCATGTCTCACTCAGAGATCCAAGAATCTCTAATCCATGGGGTTTATAAATCAATAAATTGGAGGGATTTTGTAAGTATTTCATGTTGGACCTAGTAGCTTTAAAATAATTGTTATAAAAAAAATCAGCCAGTGGCTGATTTTTATAGCGTATTCAAAACAGTTTGTAACGTTATTCGTTCTTTTTCTGTTAATGGTAAAATTGGTAAACGTACTGAACCGACATCGAATCCTTTTAATTGTAATGCCGTTTTAACAGGAGCTGGGCTTGGGGCCGCAAATAATGCCTCCATTACTGGTAATAAACGCTGATGTGCCTTCGCCGCTGATAGAATATCACCATTAGTAAAAGACGCAATCATTTCTTGCATATCGTTTCCAATAATATGTGATGCCACTGAAACAATCCCTTTTCCCCCAATAGAAAGAACAGGCAAAGTCAGTCCATCATCACCACTGTATAGTTCAAAATCATCACTTGTGTTAGCTATAATCTCTGTCATAGCATTTAAATTACCACTTGCTTCTTTTACACATACAACATTTTCAATTTCTGCCAAACGAATAATTGTTTCAGGCGCAAGTGAAGAGGCTGTTCGACCTGGAACATTGTATAGCATAACAGGTAACGTTGTACTATTCGCAATTGCTTTAAAATGTTGATACATACCCTCTTGACTTGGCTTGTTGTAATATGGTGCGACAAGCATTGTTGCGTCCACACCTGCTTCGGCTGCTTTGTTTGTTAATTCAATCGAGGCATACGTGTTATTGCTCCCTGTTCCAGCAATAACGGGAACACGATGATCTACCACTTTTACTACATGTTTAAATAATGCTACTTTTTCTTCAGTTGATAGGGTAGGCGACTCTCCAGTAGTTCCTGCCACTACAAGTGAATCCGTGCCATTGTTGATTAAATAATTTACCAATGTTGTTGTCTTTTGAAAATCAACATTCCCCTTAATATCTAGCGGTGTTACCATTGCGGTAACTATGCGTCCAAAGTTAACCATCATTTCACTCCTCATTTACTGATGGTACTTGCTTGGATTCCATCCCTAAATCAAAGGCATTATGCAAAGCATTTACAGCTTTAACAAGATCTGTTTCCTTAACAAGTACCCAAATTGTAGTATGACTATCAGCTGATTGTAGAATTTGAATGCCTTCCTCTGATAATGCTGTCACAATTTTTGCGGTTACACCAGGAACACCTGCTATTCCAGCTCCGACTGTGGATACTTTGCAGCAGTGCTTTGTAATCATCGGTTCGTGACCTATTCTTTGGAGTACAGATACTGCTTTATCTGCCACATCATCAGAGACGGTATATATAATATCATGTGGTGATATATTAATAAAATCAACACTAATTCCTTCATTAGCCATTGCTTTAAATACATCAGCTTGTAAGTCATAATCACCTTTTTTAGCAATTACTTTTATTTGTGTGACACCTGATACATGCGCAATCCCTGTTACTAAGCGGTCGTGGATATCTATTTCCTTTTTAGCCTTGTCATACGAAGTTACAAGTGTCCCTAATTGATCGGTATAAGTAGATCTAATTCTAATAGGAATTTTAGCATGCATAGCGATCTCTACAGCTCTAGGATGAATGACTTTAGCACCTTGGTATGCCATATTGCTAATCTCATTATAAGTCACAGTTGTTAACGGACGAGCATTATCAACAAGACGAGGATCAGCTGTCATAACACCATCCACGTCAGTAAAAATGTCTATCCAATTAGCGTTTAATGCTACACCTAGTGCTGCAGCAGATGTATCACTGCCTCCACGCCCTATTGTCGTAATCTCACCTGATTGTGTAGCCCCTTGGAAGCCTGTAACTACAACTACATCAACTGATTTTAATTCGTTTACTACTCTCTCACAATTCATGTCGATAATTTTAGCATTTGAAAAATCATCGTTCGTAAGAAAACCTGCTAAAGCACCAGATAGTGCAACACTCTTTATAGAATGGCTATTAAGCATATTTGAGAAAACAACGGATGATATTGTTTCACCTACAGAAACGAGCATGTCTTGTTCTCTTTTTGACACATAAGAATTTGGATAGTTAATTAAACTTAACAGCGTATCAGTTGCATATGGCTCGCCTTTTCTCCCCATTGCTGACACGACTACAACTACTTTATATCCTTCTCTTATAGCATTTTCGATATGATAACGAGCTCGTTCTCGACCTTTTTCATCACGAACTGATGTACCACCGAACTTTTGCACGATGATTTTCATGAAAACACCTCAAATATTATTTAATACATCAAAATTAAACTAGCCCTAATTTTATTAGACTTTCTGCTATTTGCACTGAGTTCCAAGCAGCACCTTTTAAAAGATTATCAGATACAATCCATAAATGAAAGCCATTATCACGGTCTAAATCTTTTCGAATACGACCGACAAATACGTCTGGTTTACCTACACAATCGGCAGGCAATGGGTACAATTGCTTGCTTGGATCATCCTGAAGGACAACTCCAGGTGCATCTTGCAATAATATTTTTACATCATGAGCTGTTACATTTGTGCTATCTGTTTCAATATATACTGATTCAGAGTGCCCTGTCATAATCGGTATACGTACACAAGTTGCAGCTACTTGAACATCAGGAAGGTGCATGATCTTCTTTGTCTCATTAATCATCTTCATCTCCTCATACGTAAATCCATTGTCTTGGAATTTATCTATTTGAGGAATAGCATTAAATGCAATTTGATAGTGCTTTTCGTCACTTTTCACTGGTAATATTTCAGCTTTCACTGCATCTCCACGTAGTATAGCAGCAGATTGTTCTTCCAACTCTGCTACAGCAGAAGCACCCGCCCCTGATACGGCTTGATATGTTGATACAATAATTTTATTTAGACCATATGCTTTGCGAATGGGTTCTAAGGCAACAACCATTTGAATTGTTGAACAGTTAGGATTCGCGATGATACCATTATGTCGATGCAAATCATTCTCATTCACTTCTGGAACAACTAGTGGCACATTAGGGTCCATTCTAAATGCACTCGTATTATCGATAACGATGGCACCCCGCTTTGCTGCTTCTGGTGCTAATTCTTTAGAGACACTTCCACCTGCACTAAATAGTGCAATTTCGACACCTTCGAAGCTATCAGGAGTTGCTACTTGAATTGTAATTTCTTCGTCTTTAAACTTTACAACTTTCCCAGCAGAACGAGGACTCGATAAAAGAGTCAGTTTAGAAATAGGAAAGTCTCTATCAATTAACATTTGCATCATTTGTGTACCTACTGCACCTGTTGCACCTACAACAGCAACGTGATATTGTTTATTGCTCATTTATAATAACCCCTTCCATGCTAATCAAAGGTTAGCCTCTAATATTATAACGATAATTTCATATATAGCAGTAATTTTAACACATATCACATAGAAATAAGAGAAGATTTTCTTAAAAAATCTCCTCTTTATTTATAAAAAGCAAATGTTAATCACGAAACTTTTCGATAACAACAGGCTGAAATTGTTTTCCTTCTAAAGCTGCTTCTACCGTATCAGATAATAGCTCCATTTTCGCTACCATTGAGTTCGGTTTTTTAATAGGATCATCTTGACCAAATGGAATAAAGTATATATTTTTTGTTGCCATTAATCTCATTAAGTTCACACCATTTAATCCAAGGGCATCATTAGTTGAGATACCTAGAACAACAGGATTTTGATTTCTTAGTGTAGCCTTTGCAGCCATTAAAACAGGAGAATCTGTCATTGCATTTGCAAATTTACTCATAGAGTTTCCAGTAAGAGGAGCCACAACCATACAATCTAACGGTGTCTTAGGCCCAAGGGGTTCTGCTTTTACAATAGAATCTATAATAGAATTACCCGTAATGTCTTCAATTTTCTTTACAAGCTCTTCACCTTCCGCAAAGCGTGTTGTTGTACTTTTTACATTGAAAGTCGCAACTGGCCAGACATCTGCACCAGCATCTACTAGCTTTTGAATTTCAGGTAGTACCGCATCATACGTACAATGTGATCCCGTCAAACCAAAACCAATACGTTTCCCCTTTAAAATCATGTATATCATATCTCCTTTCGATCTATTAAATCTTCCGAAAGTAAATTAGCCAATACGTTTGCGACAATCTGACCAGCTGTTTTAGGTGCTACAATACCAGGTAAGCCTGGTGCCAATAATGCTTTTACACCTCGTTTTTCTGCATAGCGGAAATCTGTTCCTCCTGGCTTGGAGGCCAGATCTATAATTAACGTGTGGGCAGGCATTTTTGAGATAACTCTTGCTGTTACAATTAAATCTGGCACCGTATTGATACAAACATCTATATCCTGTACTTCTTTTTCGAGATCAGATAAATAGAAAGGCTCAAGCCCCATTTCTGATATACGAGCAACATGCTCTGTTTTTCGAGCACCTACTTTTACTTTAGCACCGAGTGCATGAAAACTTCTCGCAACACTCATTCCTACACGTCCTAAACCAAGGACCGCAACTCGCGAACCGTGGATTGTTATATCTGTGTGTTGAATCACCATCATAATAGTGCCTTCAACTGTTGGAATAGAGTTATAAATAGCAACATCATCACGTTCAAATAACTTTACTAGCTTTCTATCAGTTGAATTGATAATTTTGTCTAGATACGCATTGCTTATGCCCGAATATATCGTACAATGTTCAGGGGTATTAGCAAGTATTTCTTCGGTTAAGACAACTGTTTCATTTGAGAATATCGTTTCAATCTTCCCTTCAAGAGAAGTGCCGGGTACTGGTAAGATAATCGCATCTATATTTGAAAAATCGACCTCAGTTATTTGTGCTTTTGAAGCACCTGTGAACCCGTGGTCTAACTGATCAAAACCAATCAAAGTCAGCTTTGCATCGAGTTCCGTTAACTTTCTTATCACTTCTAGCTGTCGTGCATCCCCACCTATGACAGCAACATGCATATCGGTAAGCATATATTCACCTTCTTTTATACATATTTTAATAATATGCAATACGTGACAACTGACTTGTTGTATGACAAATGCCCAATTCCTTATTCCCACAACATATTATGTAATCACCCATAAATAGGTGAATCAAAAATGACTATTCACTGTAAATTTCTTATTAACATAATATTGTTATAGTTAATTTAATTGAAAGTAAAAAAAAACCGACAGATTGCTCTGTCAGTCTTCTTCTTCACCAGGTATATCTATAATAACCATATCTGCACCTATTTTCTTAATATGTTGCCAAGCTACGCGAACTTCGCTTCCCTGCTTTCTCAATCCGAACCATTTCTGTGTCGGAATAATAAGTGCATTTATTTGACCGGTTTGTTCATTAATCTCTAAATCCGTTTGCCCTAATATACCTAAACGCTCAGCCCTTTTCACATCAACAATTTCTTTCCCACTTAATTCACTTAACCTCATGTTTCGCCCCCCCTATTACTATGTATAACAGGAAGGAACAGTAAAAATGAGTAATTTAAAAAGTTTTTTTATTTTAAAGTTTTAGGTAATTCACCAGTAGGACTTATTAACGCTACAGAATACTCAGACGAAAATATATCCTTTGCTAACTTATTAACCTTATTTACATTTACAGCATTGATGCTTTCTATAATTTCATCTATGCTACGATGTCTTTTTAATAAAAGTTCATTTTTACCATTTCGGCTCATTCTACTATTTGTGCTTTCTAGACTTAATACTAAATTACCTTTCATTTGTTCCTTACTATTGTATAACTCTTTATCATCAATACCATTTTCAATAAGTGTATGTAATGTATTTTGAATGGTATCAAACAATAAGTCTAACTGTTGATTTGCTGTTCCTCCATATACTGTAAGCATACCATTATCAGCATACGAAGAGTGATATGAAAAAATGGAATAAGCAAGACCGCGTTGTTCACGAACTTCTTGAAACAAACGACTGCTCATACTACCGCCAAGTATGTTATTTAAAACAATTAAGTTATACATATCATCATGCCCAACAGGCAGTCCCTTATATCCAATACATAAATGTACTTGTTCTGTTTCCTTTTTACGCGCTAGCTTGTCAGTATAAAAAACAGGTACAGAATAGCCTTTAGCTTCTTTCGTTGTTTCATAACTTCCGAAGTAGCTCTCTACCTCTTTAATAAATGAACTATCAACGTTGCCCGCAATCGAAACAACAACATTTTCAGGTGTGTATGTCTCATTCATATATTGGCGTAAGCTATCTGGGCCGAAGCTTTTCAGTGTTTCTTCTGTGCCTAAAATTGGATACCCCAATGGATGGTCTTTATATGTAGCTTTACTCAGTAAATCGTGAACTATATCATCAGGTGTATCCTCGTACATTTTAATTTCTTCAAGAACAACATTTTTCTCTTTATTGAGTTCCTCATTGTCAAATAAAGAATTAAAAAACATATCTTGAAGAATATTTAATGCTGTTGCAGCATGTTCATCCAATACCTTAGCGTAATAACACGTATATTCTTTTGACGTAAACGCATTTACTTGCCCACCAATGCTATCGAATGACTCTGCTATTTCCCGTGCGGATCGATTTTTCGTACCTTTGAAAAACATATGTTCTAAAAAATGAGATACCCCGTTATTTTCAAGAGTTTCATTTCTTGACCCCGTCCCAATCCAAACTCCTATAGCTACAGACCGTACTGTTGGGATTTTTTCTAATACTATTCTTACACCATTTTTACATGTATATTTTTCAATCAAGGTTGGGACCCCCTTATTATTATTTACTAAGAAAAATTAAATGCTTATTTAATAATTCGTTTTTCACTTAGAGTGGTAGATACATCTGTAATCAATAGTTTTTTCGACTGAATCAACCTTATGAGCGGTTCTAGTGACTTAGCCGTGGATTCAGTTGGATGCATAAGAACTAAAGCACCAGGTTGTAACTTTGACATGACCCTATTGATTAAAACATCAGGTGTGGGTTTTTGCCAATCAATCGTATCTACAGTCCATAATATCGTTTTTAAGTTTTGTTCGTGAGCAATACTTACAACATCATCCCGATAGCTGCCACTCGGTGGAGCAAATAAAGAAGGCACCTTTCCGGTAGTCACCTCGATTACAGCATTCGTTTTTTCTATTTCATCACGGATTCTAGCATTTGTTAATGTTTTCATATCCGGATGCGTATATGCATGATTGCCTACTTCAAAACCTGCATCGACAATCATTTTAGCAAGGTCAGGATTATTCTTCACCCATTGTCCTTCTAAAAAGAAAGTTGCTTTTACATTGTTTTTCTTTAAAGTATCAACCATAGAAGGTATGTATTCATTTCCCCAAGCTACATTAATCATAAAAGCTACTGCCAGTTTCTCTGGATGTCCACGATATATTGGGGCAGGCTCTAAATCATCAAGATGAATATTAGGAGACACTTGTTCATATACAAGTTTGTCAGGACTAAATTTACCATCCTTTTGCATATTCTCATAAGATTGCTCAATGTCGACTTTTAGACCATTAATTCCCGGCATGGCTTTCCAAACTGAATCTATTTTGGCATCTTCTGCTTTTTTTTCATATTTACTAGCATTCGCAGTTATCTCCATAAATAGGGAATCTTTTTGCTTATTAACAGCAATACTCTCTTGCTTAAGAGAATACACGTAGTCTGTTGTATATGGATTTTCAACTATTGTAAACGTTACTAGTACAATACTGACAAATGCTATGATTTGCAACCATACTCTTTTCATTTATTATTCCCCCTTTCTTTTAGACTTATGTAAAAGGGGGACAAGGTAGAACAAAAAAGAAATTGTAAACTCGTATTCATAGCAATCCGCGACCATCTAATTGTCGACTATCATAACAATTCAAAACATAAGGTTGATAAGCTTGCTAACATCAAACACGAGCGCCTGTCGAGCTACCCAACAAGTTTACCTAGATAAATGAGCTTATAAATTAAGCTGTGGCTCCTAATCCCCGCTAGAAATACACAGTTCAGTTTTTCCAAGGGCGTAATATAAAAGAAAGAAAAAGCGGGCATTAGCGTTTAAAGCTGATTCACCCTCAGAAGGACGGTACACTCTATTAATCAGTCGTAAGATGCTGAAAATAGATAGCGATCTATTTTCAAGCTTTCTTATACTTCAAGTAAAAAAGCCAGGATCTCTCCAGGCTTCCAAATTTCAAATCACATTAATATGATATTGATTCTACTGTTATGATTGTTCTTGGCGCTCCTGTGCCTCACGTTGCTCTTTAATCACAACTTTACGAGACAGGTTCACACGACCTTGATCATCAATTTTAATTACTTTTACAAGTAATTCATCACCAATCTTGATGACATCTTCTACTTTGTTAACACGTTCTTCAGCCAACTCTGAAATATGAACAAGTCCATCTTTGCCAGCAAATATCTCTAGAAAAGCACCAAACTTTTCAATACGCTTGACTTTACCCATATACATTTGACCAACTTCAACTTCTCGAACAATATCTTCAATGATTTGCTTTGCCTTTTTATTCATTTCATCGTTAATACTTGCAATAAAGACTGTCCCATCTTGCTCGATATCAATCTTAACACCAGTTTCTTCGATGATTTTATTTATCTGTTTTCCGCTTGGTCCAATAACATCACGGATCTTGTCTGGGTTAATTTTCATAGTAAGAATCTTAGGCGCATATTGTGATAGAGAAGCACGAGGCTTATCAATTGTAGTCATCATATGCTCTAGAATTTCAATGCGGCCTTTTTGAGCTTGTAGTAAAGCTTCTTCAAGAATATCGCGACTTAAACCTGCAATCTTAATATCCATTTGAAGAGCCGTAACACCCTTAGAGGTCCCAGCAACTTTGAAATCCATATCTCCTAAATGATCTTCCATACCTTGAATATCTGTTAACACTGTGTAGTGCTCCCCAGATTTAACAAGTCCCATTGCTATTCCTGCAACAGGTGCTTTAATTGGTACCCCTGCGTCCATCATTGCTAATGTACTAGCACAAATACTAGCTTGTGAAGTAGATCCATTAGATTCAAGGACCTCTGATACTAAACGAACAGTATATGGGAAGTCTGTCTCAGACGGAATAACAGGTTCAAGTGCTCTTTCTCCTAATGCCCCATGACCGATTTCACGGCGACCTGGTCCACGTAATGGTCCTGTTTCACCAACACTAAATGAAGGGAAATTATAATGGTGCATGAATCGCTTAGATTCTTCAATACCAAGACCATCTAAAATTTGCACATCACCTAAAGCCCCCAGCGTACACGAGCTTAACACTTGAGTTTGTCCACGTGTAAACAGGCCAGAACCGTGTGTACGAGGTAAAATGGCAGTTTCTGAAGATAAAGGACGAATTTCATCAGCTTTCCTTCCGTCAGGACGAATCTTTTCAATCGTAATAAGACGACGAACTTCTTCTTTAACAATTTTGCTTAAAATTTCCTTAACTTGTTTTAAAGTTTGCTCATCCGCTTCTTTTTCAATATATTGACTTTCTACGGTAGCTTTAACAGTACTGATTGCTTTTTCACGAGCATGTTTCTCATGTACTTGAATAGCTGCTTTAATTTGTTCCTCAGCTAAGGCGCGAACTTCTTGTTCAAGAGTTGCATCTAACTCGTAAAGTTTAACTTCCATTTTTTCTTTTCCAATTTCACGGACAATCGTTTCTTGGAATTCAATTAAACGCTTTATTTCGTTGTGGCCAAACATGATGGCTTGAAGCATTACATCTTCAGGCACTTCATCAGCACCGGCCTCAACCATGTTAATAGCATCCTTTGTACCTGCTACAACAAGGTGTATGTCACTTTGTTCTAATTGCTCAACAGAAGGATTTATGACAAATTCATTATTAATGCGACCGACAATAACTCCAGCTATTGGTCCTTCAAAAGGTATATCTGATACAGATAATGCAAGTGACGAGCCAAACATAGCTGCCATTTCTGAAGAGCAGTTTTGGTCTACACTCATAACAATGCTTATAACCTGAACATCATTACGGAAACCATCTGCAAATAACGGACGAATTGGGCGGTCAATTAATCGACTTGCAAGAATTGCTTTTTCACTAGGTCGACCTTCACGCTTAATAAATCCACCAGGAATTTTCCCTACTGCATACAATCGCTCTTCGTAGTTACATGTTAACGGGAAGAAATCAACTGCTTTCGGTTCTTTTGAAGCCGTAGCAGTACTTAATACAACTGTTTCACCATATCGAATGAGAACTGCGCCGTTTGCCTGTTTTGCTAGTTGTCCAACTTCAACAGTTAGCTTACGACCAGCCCAATCCATGGTATATGTATGTTTATCTTGGTCCATATATGAGCCCCTCTCTTATATTGCCTTATATAGTAGTATGTTGTTATTAGTATGAACTAATTAATACAAACATATCATAGAAAAGCACGTGGTTACCTACACCAGCGTAACTTTTACAATAAGTAAAATTATGATACATATCCATTTGATGGAAATATATATACATATGAAAAAAGCGGGAATAATTCCCGCTTTTGTTAGTATGAACTTATCGACGTAAGCCTAGCTTATTAATTAACTCACGGTAACGAGATACATCCTTGTTACGCAAGTAGTTCAATAAGTTACGACGCTTACCTACCATTTTAAGAAGACCTCTTCTTGAGTGATGATCTTTCTTGTGGAAACGTAAATGTTCGTTAAGCGTGTTAATTTGCTCTGTTAGGACAGCAATTTGAACCTCTGGAGATCCAGTATCTGTATCATGTGTACGGAACTCAGCAATTAGTTCATTTTTGCGCGCTTGACTTAAAGCCATCCTATTTCACCTCCTATTATTTTATCCCCTTATGCCGAGCAAAGCGTTGGTGAATCGCATAGCCAAGCATAGGTTAAAATCATACAAGTACAAATATACAGCTTTTATAAATAAAAATCAAGGTTATTTATTAAAAAAGAATAAAAATCATATCAATTGTAATAATATATTCTAGTTTAAGCCACTCCTAATACAGAGTTAACACATGTTTAAAAGCTCTTGTGCTTTAATACAATCCGCATTAATTTGTTGCTTAAGCTCGTCAATAGAAGAAAATTTTTGCTCTGCCCTAATTCGATCATGCCACTCTACAATAACTTCTTCCCCATAAATATCCATTTCAAAATTAAATATATGTACCTCTACTGATGGTACCGGTGTATCAGATTGAAAAGTAGGTTTCACACCAACATTACAAACGCCAATATACCATGAATCAAGTACATAGCAGCGAACTGCATATACTCCGTTTGGAGGTAGTAAGTATTCACCATATGCAATATTAGCAGTTGGAAACCCTATGGTACGTCCCCGCTTGTCGCCATCAATAACATTTCCTTTAATAGTATAATGGCGACCTAACAATGGAGGTAATTCATTCATAGCACCACGAGCAATTACTGCGCGTATATATGTAGAGCTTATCTTGTCATCCGCGAGTGCCAATTTAGGAATAACTGCGTAAGAAAAAGAGTTTCTAGCATGAAAATATAATGTTTCCATCGTTCCCTTACCAAGGCGTCCATATGTAAAATCAAATCCAGCCACAACATGCTTAACATTTAAATTAATTATATATAAGTCTACAAATTGCTGTGGCTCTAGGTCGGCAAATTGTTCTGTAAAGTGAATAACAAAAGCAATATCTACCCCTAGAGTTTTAAATAGTGATAGTTTCTCTTCTAATGGGGTAATATGAGCTTGCGGAGCAATTTGTTTTTTTAAAACAACTAACGGATGGGGATCAAACGTCATAACAGCACTCTGCAAATGATTTTCACGAGCATATGCAACTGCTTCATTAATAACCTTTTGATGCCCAAGATGTACACCATCAAAATAACCAAGTGCCATCACAAGTTCAGGGAAATCTTCAATTTTATAAGAATGTGGATGAGTAATATTAATTATTTTCATACAATCACCTAATTTCCACTCACACAATCAGTTATTGCGAAGTACTTTAAGAGGTTTCAGTAAACCTGGTTTTGTAGGGTGCTTAATATATAATGCTAATAAGTTACCTGCTTCATCTAACATTTGTAATGGTTGATCTTCTTCTATGTGCTCAAATTGGGCAGGTACTGATAGAACTGCACCATTTTTTACTTTCGATTGTAATGTACCATGCAAATGCCATTTCGGCAAATAAAAAAGAGCATCTTCAATAGAGATTAATTTCTCTTGCAACATACCATTTTCAGAAAGCTGCTCTGCTTCTTGAAGTGTGATACTTTGCTCAATGGAAAATTCTCCAGATTTTATCCTTGTTAATTGAGACATGTGGGCTGGATAACCTAACTTTTCTCCAACCATAACCGCCAAAGTTCTTACGTATGTTCCTTTACTAGCATGAACACGAAACGAGAACGTGACCGTTTCACCTAACGGTAGCTCATCAAAATTATCTAAAATTTCAAACGAGTGAATAGTCACCTGACGTGATGGTCTTTCAACCTCAATGCCCTTCCTTGCATATTCATATAACTTTTTACCATTTACTTTAACAGCAGAATACATAGGGGGTATTTGTTCTATTGTACCAGTTAGCTCATTGAAAACTTGTGCAATATCATCATAAGATATACTCTTATCAATTGCTTTCTTGTCTACGATTTCACCTGTCTGGTCTTCCGTGGTTGTTGAAATCCCAAGGGTAACCTTACCCTCATATACCTTATTGTCAGCGGTTAGTAAATCAACTATCTTCGTAGCTCGTCCAATACAAATAGGCAACACACCTGTTACTTCTGGATCTAAAGTTCCAGTGTGTCCTACCTTCTTTGTTCTAGCATACTTACGCATCCTGTACACACAATCATGTGACGTCATCCCTGCAGGCTTGTTCAAAATTAATACGCCTTCCATGCTTAACACTCCTAATGCTTCTTACTTATGTAAATGCAATATTAATATTTATATAAAAGGGATAGACAAATGCCTATCCCTTTTACTAGTAATTCAATCAGTCTTGCTTTTCAGAAGACTGATCATTTATTTCGTGTAACAACGTTTCTATACGATTACCATAATCAATAGACTCATCTATCTCAAACAAAATTTCAGGCGTTTTTCTAAGGCGAATGCGCGAACCAACTTCAGATCGAATGAAGCCTTTTGCTTTCGCTAGTCCTTTTAGTGTATTTTGACGTTGTTCTTCATCACCAAGGACTGAAATATAAACCTTTGCGATTTGCAAGTCGCCTGATACACGTACATCTGTTACAGTCATAAACCCAATTCTTGGATCTTTAATTTTTTTGCCAATGATATCTCCAATTTCCTTTTTCATCTGCTCTGCTACTCTATTAGCACGAAGACTCATTTTACTATCACCTCAATTAAAACCATTCTGATGTGGTTACGGTGCGCTCAATTTCCGGAAAAGAGTCAATTAAAGAAAGAGCACGCTGCAGTTCCTTTTCACAAGCCACTTTCGATGAAGCTGTCGTAACAATTGCAATTGTTGTACGTTGCCACACGTCCTGGTGATTTAGCTCTGACACAGCTACATTGTAACGTTGCTTTAAGCGAGTAATAATTCGCTGCAACACAGCACGTTTCTCTTTTAAGGAGTGTGCGTTATATATGACACACTCACACTCGACATAACCGATCATTTACGCTCGATTTCCTCCATGATATAGGCTTCAACAATGTCGCCTTCTTTAAGATCATTAAAGTTTCTTATTGTAATTCCACACTCATAACCTTGCGCTACTTCTTTAGCATCGTCTTTAAAGCGTTTTAGAGCATCAATTTCACCTTCAAAAATGACTACGCCATCTCGAATTAAGCGAATACCACTATCACGGGAAATTTTCCCGTCTATTACATAGCTTCCCGCAATTGTACCAACTTTAGACACTTTAAATGTTTGACGAACCTCTGCTTGCCCAATTATTTTTTCTTGGAATTCAGGATCAAGCATTCCTTTCATAGCTGCTTCAATTTCTTCAATTACTTTATATATAATGCGGTGTAAACGAATATCAACCTTTTCCACTTCAGCTGTACGTTTAGCACCACCATCAGGGCGAACGTTAAATCCAATGACAATTGCATTGGATGCAGACGCTAAAATAATATCTGACTCAGTAATAGCGCCAACACCAGTGTGAATAATTTTTACTTTTGCACCTTCAACATCAATTTTCATTAAGGCAGCTGCAAGTGCTTCAACTGATCCTTGAACGTCTGCTTTAACGATAAGATTTATTTCTTTAATATCACCTTGTTTAATTTGCTCAAATAACTCATCTAAGCTAATTCTTGATTTTTCTCCACGTTGTTCTTCTAGCTGCTTTTGAGCTCTCGCTTCCCCAATTTGACGAGCACGCTTCTCATCATCAAACACAACAAAGCGATCACCTGCTTGAGGTACATCATTCAAACCTGTAATTTCAACTGGTGTAGAAGGACCAACTTCTTTCACACGGCGTCCTACATCATTTACCATTGCCCGAACACGACCAAACGTGTTACCGACTACGATTGGGTCTCCAACTCGCAACGTCCCATTTTGCACGAGCAGTGTAGCAACTGATCCACGACCTTTGTCCAGTTCAGCTTCAATTACTGTTCCAATCGCATTACGATTTGGATTAGCTTTAAACTCTTCTACTTCACTTACGAGTAGAATCATTTCAAGTAATTCGTCAATTCCTTCGCCAGTTAATGCTGATAACATGACAAAAATTGTGTCGCCACCCCATGATTCTGGAACTAGGTTGAATTCCACTAACTCCTGCATAACACGGTCTGGATTAGCAGTTGGCTTATCCATTTTATTTACAGCTACGATGATAGGAACGCCAGCTGCTTTAGCATGTGATATAGCTTCTTTCGTCTGTGGCATAACACCATCGTCTGCAGCTACTACTAAGATCGTAATATCAGTAACCTTCGCACCACGTGCACGCATTGTCGTAAAAGCAGCATGCCCAGGTGTATCTAAGAAAGTAATTTTTTTATTGTTAACCTCTACTTGGTAAGCTCCGATATGTTGTGTAATACCGCCAGCTTCTCCTTCTGTTACTTTTGTATGACGAATAGAATCAAGTAACGTCGTTTTACCGTGGTCAACGTGACCCATTATTGTAACAACTGCTGGACGAATTTGGAGATTTTCATCATTTTCTTCATCAATATAAGTGTCTAGATCTGTTTCATCTACGATAAACTCTTCTTTAACTTCGACACCATATTCACTTGCAATTAATTCAATTGTGTCTTTATCTAAATCTTGATTAATTGTTGCCATAATACCAAGTAAGAATAGTTTTTTGATAATCTCTGCAGGTTCTTTGTTCAATTTAGAAGCCAATTCTGCAACAGTTAAGGAACCAATGAAGGTAATTTCAGAAGGCAGCTCCTTCTTTTTCGCCTGAGCTTGAGGAGCTTGGTATTGGTGAGAATGACCTTTTTGCTTACCTTTTTTCTTCTTTTTATTTGAGTTGTTATTATTAAACACTTTCTTTTCAATATGCTGTGTTTGAACATCATGTTTCTTTGTTTCTTTCGCTTTTGCGACTGTCTTGATCTTTTCAACTTTTGTTGTTACAACATCTTCATCCTCTTCAAGAACCTCTGATGTCTTCTTTTTAACAGTCGTTTGTTGATTGGGCTTTATAGATTGATTATCTTTCTTCGAATTCATTTGTTTGTCTAATTGCTCAACTGTTTGATCTTCTAATGTTGCCATATGATTTGATACCTCTATTTCCATCTCCTTAAGCTTAGAGATTACCTCTTTACTAGAAATGTTATGTTTTTTTGCATATTCGTACACACGCATTTTACTCATACGTTCACCCCCAGATTTATTCATCGAGCAGAACAGTTAGCTTCGTAGCGAAGCCATTATCCGAAACAGCAACCACTACTCTAGCCTCTTTACCAATTGCTTGCCCAAGAGTGTAACGGTCCTTTACCTTTTTCACAGGTATGCTGTAGTAGTTACATTTGTCAGTAATTTTTTTTGTTGTGTTTTGAGATGCATCTTCTGATAATAACACAATCTTAGCACGCCCTGATCGAACTTCCTTTAAAACAAGCTCTTCACCCGACAGAACTTTACCTGCTCGATTCGCTAACCCTAATAAAAACTTCCATTTATCATTATTCACTAATTACTTACTTCTCCTTTGACAAGTACTCTAATATTTCATCGTATAAAGATGCGTCTACATGAGTGTTTAGATGCTGAGACAAAATATTTTTCTTTTTTGCTTGAAGTACGATGTCGGGGTCCTTTGATAAATAAGCACCTCGGCCATTTTTTTTACCAGTAGGATCTATAGAGACTTCCCCTTCTTTTGAACGAACAATTCGCAAAAGATCTTTTTTTACTTTCATTTCACCGCTTGCAACACATTTACGCAATGGAACTTTCTTTATGGCCATTTTCCAACCACCTCACGGTTTAGAATTCATCCTGTGAGTCATATAAATCGTCATCATCGTCTTGATCTCTACTCGTAAATAAAGGTAAGTCTTCATCACGCGGAAAGATCCCCTGTTCTGTAGCTTCAGATTCACTCTTAATATCAATTTTCCAGCCCGTTAATTTGGCCGCTAATCTTGCATTTTGCCCTCGTTTTCCAATTGCTAATGAAAGTTGGTAGTCAGGAACAACAACAGTTGTCGCTTTTTCTTCTTCATGGACTATTACATCAAGAACTTTAGAAGGACTAAGAGCATTTGCCACAAAAACAACTGGATCATCAGACCAACGAACAATGTCAATCTTTTCACCTTTTAGCTCATTAACTACAGCCTGCACTCTTTGTCCTTTTGGGCCAACACAGGAACCTACTGGATCTACTTCTGTATTATCGGAATGAACTGATATTTTAGAACGATCTCCAGCTTCACGAGCAACTGACTTAATTTCAACAGTACCATCGTAAATTTCAGGCACTTCCAGCTCAAAAAGTCGTTTTAATAAGCCTGGATGTGTGCGTGATACAAATATTTGTGGCCCTTTTGTTGTCTTCTCAACTTTTGTCAAAAACACTTTTATACGATCGTGAGGTTTGTAGCTCTCATTAGGCATTTGCTCGCTCGGAGTTAATATAGCTTCAATTTTACCTAGTCCAACGTAAATATTTTTGGAATCTACACGTTGCACGATACCCGTCATTATATCCTCTTCACGATCAATGAATTCAGAATATATGACACCACGTTCAGCCTCGCGAACTCTTTGTGTGACAACTTGCTTAGCTGTTTGAGCTGCAATTCGTCCAAAGTTCTTTGGAGTTACTTCTAACTCAATCACATCACCAATATCATAGTTAGGGTCAATAATTCTTGCCTCTTGCAATGATATCTCTAACCTTGGATCAAATACCTCATCTACAACTTCTTTACGCGCAAACACTCTTATGCTACCTGTTGTTTGATTAAAATCAACACGTACATTTTGAGCCTGGTTAAAATTACGCTTATAAGCTGATATGAGCGCAGCTTCAATCGCCTCAATTATAATATCTTTGCTGATACCTTTTTCCTTTTCTAAAATAATTAAGGCATCTAACAACTCACTACTCATTTGGGATCCCCCTTTTCCGTTTACCATTTTCATATATATTGTTGCTTAAGAGAAACTAATCGCTAATCTTGCTAAGGCTATTTTATTGTAAGGGATTTCTATTACTTTTTTACGAGTCTTAATCATCACCGTTACAACAACTGTTTCTCCATCAAAACTAGTTAACTCACCTTCAAACTCTTTTTCATTTTGAATTGGTTCGTATGTTTTTATGAACACACGCTTTCCAATTGATTTCGTAAAATCACTCTCTTTTTTCAAAGGTCTTTCAGCACCAGGTGAAGACACTTCAAGATAATAATTATGCGGTATTGGGTCTAATTCATCTAGCTTTTCACTAAGCTTTTCACTTACAATGCCGCACTCCTCAATATCAATGCCATCTTCTTTATCAATAAAAACGCGAAGAAACCAGCTTTTTCCTTCTTTCACATATTCAATGTCAACTAGTTCTAAATTTAGTTCATCTACAATTGGTGCAACAAGTTCTTCAATTATTTCAATGACCTTGCTCATTATTGCTCCTCCTTTTAACTAATAAGAAAGGCGCAAGGCGCCGCATGTATGTAAAGACAGATATACACACCTATCCTTTTAACCTTCACAAATCAGTGACAGGCGACAAGCGCTGTAGCGAGAAAAGCACGTTTGGTTTTCCGTACTACCGAAGCTTTGATAATATTCGAGTCTCCTATTAAGGCAAATGGTCGCCAATATCCCACGATATGTAGTGATACGAACTGACACATCTAGCGTGAAAGCAATTGACTAATATAACAAAACAAAAGAGCGGGTTTCCCCACTCTCCTTCTCTTAGTTAGTATTGATAGCATTTCCAATAAAAATATATCATATTCTCCACAAATATGCAAATATGCATAGAATTATACGGTTTAGCTGCATGTTTTGTAAGCAGGGAAACCGAGCTTAATTAGAAAAGTGATAATTGATTTTGATCAGGTAATGAATCAAGACACCCCTGGCGCTCTAAATACTCTATAATTGTTTTTGAAACTTTACCACGCTGTTGTAAATCTTCTTTAGATAAAAACTCTCCCTCTTGTCTTGCTTTTACAATATTAACTGCAACGTTTGTACCTAAACCTGGAATAGAATTAAATGGTGGGATGAGTTTATCTCCATCAATAATAAATTCTGAAGCGCTCGAACGATACAAGTCAATTTTAGCAAATGAGAAGCCTCTTTCACACATTTCTAGAGCAAGCTCTAATACTGTTAATAAACTCTTCTCCTTTGGAGCTGCATCCAGACCTTTTTCATTTATTTCTTCAATTCTTGCTCTAATTGCAGCAGAGCCCCGAACCATTGTCTCAATATCAAAATCATCAGCTCTTACCGTAAAGTACGCTGCATAATACAATAATGCAAAGTGCACCTTAAAATAAGCGATTCTTACTGCCATTAATACATATGCAGCAGCATGAGCCTTAGGGAACATATATTTAATTTTTAAACAGGATTGTATATACCATTCTGGAACATTATTCTTTTTCATTTCTGATATAAATTCATCTGAGAGACCTTTTCCTTTACGAACAGACTCCATTATTTTAAACGCTAACGAAGGCTCTAAGCCTTTATAAATAAGGTATACCATTATATCATCACGACAGCCGATAACATCACTAAGTGTACAAGTATTATTATGGATCAACTCTTGTGCATTACCAAGCCATACGTCTGTTCCGTGAGATAGTCCGGAAATTTGTACTAACTCGGAAAATGTCGTTGGCTTAGTATCCTCTAGCATTTGTCTCACAAACCTTGTTCCAAACTCAGGAATACCGAGCGTACCTGTTTTACACATAATCTGTTCTTGCGTGACACCTAATGAATCAGTGTTACTAAATATTTTCATAACCTCAGGGTCATCTGTTGGTATAGTTTTCGGATCAATTCCACTTAAGTCCTGAAGCATGCGAATTACAGTCGGATCATCGTGCCCAAGTATATCAAGCTTAAGCAAGTTGTCATGAATAGAATGGAAGTCGAAGTGAGTCGTTTTCCACTCAGACCCAGAATCATCGGCTGGAAATTGAATAGGTGAAAAATCATAAATGTCCATATAATCAGGAACAACAATAATTCCACCAGGATGCTGCCCTGTCGTTCGCTTAACACCTGTGCACCCTGAAGCAAGTCGCTCAATTTCTGCGCCTCGAACGTTCATGTCATTATCAGTTACATATCCTTTAACAAATCCAAACGCGGTCTTATCCGCTACAGTTCCAATAGTACCAGCACGATATACATACTCTTCACCAAACAGTACTTTAGTGTAGTTATGAGCAACAGGTTGATATTCTCCAGAGAAGTTCAAATCAATATCCGGAACTTTATCTCCTTTGAAACCAAGGAATGTTTCGAACGGGATATCATGTCCATCTTTTTTGTAAGGAATATCACATGTAGGACAAGTCTTGTCTGGCAAGTCAAACCCAGAGCCTACTGATCCATCATTGAAAAACTCAGATTGCTTACATGATGGGCATACATAATGAGGTGGTAAAGGATTCACCTCAGTAATTTCTGTCATAGTTGCAACAAATGAAGAACCTACAGATCCACGTGAACCAACAAGGTATCCGTCGTCCAATGATTTTTTAACGAGCTTGTGCGAAATCAAATAAATAACCGCAAATCCATGACCTATAATGCTTTTCAACTCTTTTTCTAGTCGTGCTTCCACTAATTCTGGAAGTTCGTCACCGTAGATGGAGCGTGCACGAGAATAACTCATATTACGCACTTCATCATCTGCACCTTCAATTTTTGGTGTGTACAGGTCGTCTTTTATAGGCTTGATAACATCAATTTGCTCCGCAATCTTTTGCGTGTTACTAACAACAATTTCATGAGCGGTTTGCTTATCTAAAAATGAGAACTCTGTTAGCATTTCATTTGTTGTTCTGAAATGAACATCCGGCAATTCATGACGATTTAAAGGGTTGGCACCACCTTGTGAGTTAACAAGGATTTTACGATAAACTTTGTCGTTTTTATCCAAATAATGCACGTTTCCTGTAGCAACAACAAGCTTTTCAAGTTCTTTTCCAACTTTAATAATGTTACATATAATCTCTTCCATAGCTTTTTGGTCACGCACCAGCTCAAGCTGTAACAAATGCTTATAAACAGCAGGAGGCTGTACCTCTAAATAATCATAAAAAGCTGCAACATTTCGAGCCTCATCGATACCTTTTTGCATCATAGCCTCAAATACCTCACCTTTGTCACAACCAGAACCAATTAGCAACCCTTCACGATGCTTTTGTAATACAGATCTAGGTATACGAGGTACTCGATAAAAATACTCTAAATGTGAAATTGAAACTAATTTAAATAGATTTTTTAATCCCACTTCGTTTTGTGCGAGAATCGTACAGTGATAAGGTCTTGCACGTTTAAATGATGATTTGTTACCCATACTATTATTCAGTTCATTATGATTATTGATATCTTGTTCTTTCGCATCTTTTAGCATTTTGGCGAGTAAATAACCGGTTGCCTCAGCATCATAAATGGCACGGTGATGTTGAGTAAGGTCTATATCAAACTGTTTACAGAGAGTATTTAAACGGTGATTTTTTAAATGAGGATATAAAAATCTCCCCAATTCTAACGTATCAATAACAGGGTTTTTCACTTTATCAAGTCCTAGCTTTTGATAACCTGCATTTAAAAAGCCGATATCAAAGCTCGCATTATGAGCAACTAGTATTGCATCATCACACCAATCAAAAAATTCATGTAACACTTGCGAAACATCAGGTGCATCTTGGACCATTTCGTCTGTAATTCCTGTTAAATCAATTGTTGTAGCTGATAATCTGTGATGCGGGTTTGCAAAGGACATATATCTATCTATAATTTCTCCATCACGCATCTTTACTGCTGCAAGCTCAATAATTGTGTCGTATACAGCAGATAACCCTGTTGTTTCTACGTCGAACACCACATACGTAGATGTTTCTAATAAACGGTCAACGTCATTATAGGCAATTGGTACTCCATCATCAACTAGGTTAGCCTCTAGACCATATAGTATTTTTATATCATTCTTTTTCCCAGCAGCATATGCTTCTGGAAAAGATTGAGCACCGCCATGGTCAGTAATAGCAATGGCACTATGCCCCCATTTTTTAGCTTGAGAAACTAGTTGACTAACTGATGTTACAGCATCCATAGCACTCATTGGTGTATGCAAATGAAGCTCTACTCTTTTATCACCTTCTGGGGCTTGGTCATTACGAACAGGTGGAATAATCTCATTGATGTCACTTGCCATTATTACTAAATCACGTAAAAATGTGTCAAATTCGACACGTCCACGAACCTTGACCCACATACCTTTTTTAATTGATTGAAGAAGAGGTACTTGTTCTTTATCACGTGAGAACATTTTTACAATAAAAGAACTAGTGTAATCAGTTACTTTAAAGGTCAACAATGTTCGCCCACTTCGTAATTCTTTAGCTTCAGAATTAAAGATGTACCCTTCTACAACGATACTTTTTTCCTCTTCATTAATTTCAACCATTTGCTTAATTTCAACATTGCCCTTGATAGCATAGCCTATCATTAGAGGACCTTCATTAACATGAACTGCTTTGTCTGCTGTTTCTTTATCTTTTTCCATCTCAATAAACGCTTGCAATGCCCTCTGTTGGTCTTCTTTTTCTCGTTCTTGATGAAATTGCTGCATATCCTCTTCAGACAATTGAACTGTCGTATCTATAACAACATTTAAAAACCCAAAATGTTTATACACATCGGAAATAAGTAAACTATACTTTTTTTTAACTGCGTTTGCTTCTGTGTCGTTGCGTGTAGAGATAAATAACTTAGACCCTTGGACATCAGGGACCTGACTCTGTAATAACGATTGAAGTAAAGGCGAGACACCTTGAAGCTGTTGCACACACAAAGGCCAGTAGTCTTGGATGAGTTTCGGTGTTGCTTCGTGTGAGTCTGTTTCAATAGAAAACCGAACAGAAGCTATATGGGAAAAAGATTTATCTAATGCACTAGCAAACTTTTCATACACTTTGGCTGGTAATATATTTACAAAACGCAAATAAAAATGCCACGATTTATTAGCTCGGCTCACTTCAAGTTTACTAATTTCTCCCCCAGAAAAATAAGGGACTAATTGATCATCAGTTAGTTGCAGTTGTTGCAGTAATACTTGAAGTCTCTCTTTTTTTTCTTGATTCCTTTCCTCCATGCCATTCTCTCCCACTACAAAATAATAATCTTAATAAAATTAGCAAATAAAAGCGGCTATCTGTCAACAACCAAGACGCCTTTTCGCATTTGCACCAAAGCATAGCTTCTAGTCGTCTGACTCGAAAGAAACTAAGAAAAACACTCTTTGTGTTCGCGGAACTGCGAAAGTATTAATAATTTCAAACAAGTTTTACTTGATATACCCAAATTTATTCATGAAGGCTGGCAGGCCATAAATTAGATATTTAAGTTCAAAGATTTTATACTTCTAATAATGTCAATAAGGAAGGTACCCCATCACGTGATAAGGTACCTTCAGTAAGTTGTCTATTTCTATTTTACTACAAGCTTTGCAGTGTTTCGATAAGTTTTTCTACTTCTACTTCGATTACACTTCCATCTTTACGTACTTTAAGCTCAACAATCCCTTCACTAGCGCGCTTTCCAACCGTTACACGATAAGGAATGCCAATTAAATCCGATTCTGCAAATTTAACACCTGGTCGCTCCTGACGATCATCAAGTAGTACTTCATACCCTTGTTCCAAACAATTTGAATAAATCTGCTCGGCAGTATTTTTCTGTGTTTCGTCTTTTGTATTTACTGGAATTACATGAATATTGAACGGAGCAATATCAGCAGGCCATACTAAGCCGTTCTCATCATTATATTGTTCCGCAACAGCTGTTAATGTTCTAGATACTCCGATACCATAACAGCCCATAATAATAGGTTGTGTCCTACCAGAATCATTTAAGAATTCTGCTTTCATAAACTCACTATATCTAGTTCCAAGTTTAAAGACATGGCCTACTTCAATACCTTTAGCAAAGCGAATAACACCTTGTCCATCTGGGGACGGGTCACCCTCTTGAATAAAGCGAAGGTCACAATACGATTCCACTTGAAAATCTCTTTCAGGATTTACCCCAACATAGTGATAATCAGATTCATTTGCACCACATACACCGTTCACAATATATTTCACAGCGTTATCTGCAATTACTTTTGAAGCTTTTGTAGATACAGGGCCTATAAAACCTGGCTCACAGTCTAGTTGTTGCTTAGTTTCTTCGTTTGAAGCAAGTTCAACTACCGAAGCTTTAAGAATATTCTTCACTTTAATGTCATTTACTTCATGATCACCACGAACAAGGACAAGGACAAACTCATCATCTACCTTAAACAATAAAGATTTAATTGTACTTGTATTATCAATTGATAAAAAACTTGTTATATCATCTATTGATTTCTTATCAGGTGTATGAACCTTTTCAAGTTCTTTTAACGCCTCATTCGATTTTTCATATTTAGTAACAACAGGTGCCATCTCAATATTAGCTGCATAAGTAGACGTATCAGAGTAAGCAATGGTATCTTCTCCAATCTCTGATAGAACCATAAATTCATGCGTGTCTTTTCCACCCATTGCACCAGAGTCAGCAATAACAGCACGATAATTTAATCCACAGCGTTCAAACACATTACCATATGCTGCATACATTTTGTCGTATATTTGATCGAGACTTTCTTGTGTAGCATGAAATGAGTATGCATCTTTCATTATAAATTCGCGCCCCCGTAACAAACCAAATCGAGGACGTTTTTCGTCACGAAACTTTGTCTGGATTTGATACAGTGTAATTGGTAGACGCTTATATGATTTTAGTTCATCACGTACGAGACTCGTAATAACCTCTTCATGAGTTGCGCCTAGAACGAAATCTCTTTCATGACGGTCTTTTAATCTCATTAATTCTGGTCCATATGTATACCAACGTTTTGACTCTTGCCATAACTCGGCTGGCGCTAAAGCGGGCATTAACAGTTCTACAGCACCCGCTGTATTCATTTCTTCTCTTACAATTGTTTCAATTTTTTTTAACACTCGTAGTGCTAGTGGTAAATAGCTATATACTCCACTTGCTGTTTGTCTAATAAAACCAGCACGCAACAATAGTTGGTGACTTTTTATATCAGCATCAGCTGGCGTTTCCTTCATCGTTGGAATTAACATCATACTTTGTTTCAAAGTTAGCACCTCTTCTAGCATTAATTAAAAGCACCGTGGCGCCAATTATGACGCCACCATAATAGCCTTATAAAAAGAATCTTTGAATATCATTCCATGTTACAACAAGCATAAGCAACATAAGTAACGCAAATCCAATAAAATGTACCATACCTTCTTTATGACGGTCAATTGGTTTACCGCGTATCGCTTCAACAAGGAAAAAGAATAAACGTCCTCCGTCTAACGCTGGTACTGGCAACAAGTTAAAAATAGCTAGGTTGATACTTAGTAATGCTCCCCACTGAGCTAAGTAAAACACACCTGATTTAGCCACTTCTTCAGTAGATTTGTAAATTCCTACAGGTCCAGATAACGCATCAATTGATAGCTGACCTGTTATTAATTGTCCAAACCCAAAGATAATCTGTTTTGTCCAAAAATATGTTTGTGTTACACCATACTCTAAAGAGCCCAGTACTGACTTTTCCATAGGGGCATACGCACCAATACGACCATACGTTTCGCCTTCTAATTCAATCGGCTTAGGTGTCACAGCAACCTCTAGCTGATCCCCAGCTCGTTCAATTTCAAAAGTTAGTTCAGTACTCGGGTTACTTTGAATGATCTCTACAACTTCTCGCCAAGTATTAACACCTTGACCATCTATCGCCGTAATTACATCGTCTTTTTGTAGTCCTGCTTCTTTGGCCGCGCCATCTTCCGTTAACTCACCTAGCATAGCTGTATCAACTGGGATACCTTGAAACAAAGCAATCGCAATAAACACAACAATTGCCAATATAAAATTCATGACAGGTCCAGCTAAAATAGTTAAAGTACGTTGAAGCAGAGATTTTGAAGCAAATTGACGATCATGTGGAGCTATTTGCGTTTCTTGACCATCTTGAACAAAGACGGCTCTTTCATCTACTTCAAATCTCATTTCAGCCTGATCTTCTTCCCCATGTTCAAAACCTGAAATAAAAAGGCTATGTTCAAGGTCTGCTTTAGAAATCTCAATAACCCGAACATCATGATATTGATCTTTGTTGTTTAAAATCATCTTTGTTACTTTACCATTAGCCCCGAACAATAATCCCACCGTTTGACCTGGTTTTAGGTCTATCATCTCCGGGTCTTCACCAGCCATTCTTACAAACCCACCAATTGGTAATAGACGGATTGTATAAGCTGTTTCATTTCTTGTGAAAGAGAATACTTTTGGACCAAAGCCTATCGCAAATTCTCTACATAAGATACCTGCACGTTTAGCTAATACTAAATGTCCTAATTCATGAAAAAAGACAAGTGCACCGAAAATAATAATAAACGAGAGTAAGGTTTGAAAGCTCACTATCTTAACCACCTTTGTTGTATTTTGCTCTTACAAATTGGCGTGTCTCTGCATCAACTTCCATAATTGCTTCCAAACTAGGCGTATGGATTATTTCGTGCGAATGTAGTGCTTGTTCAATTAAATCTTCTATTTGCAAGAATGTTATACGTCCTGCTAAAAATGCTGCTACAGCTTCCTCATTCGCTGCATTTAACACAGTTGGATATGTTCCTCCCGATTTCCCTGCGTCATATGCGTATTGTAAGCAACGAAACCTAGAAAAATCAATTTTTTGAAAATGCAAAGTAGCAATCTCACTTAAATCAAGGCGCTTTGCCCCTATTAACTCAAGACGATCGGGATATGTAAGAGCATATTGTATTGGCACTCTCATATCAGGCGTGCCTAACTGAGCCATAACGCTACTATCTGTATATTCTACCATAGAGTGAATAATACTTTCACGATGCATGAGTACGTCAATTTTTTCATAATCCATATCGAATAGCCAATGTGCCTCGATTACTTCTAATCCTTTATTCATCATGGTTGCAGAATCAATTGTAATTTTAGCACCCATTGACCAATTTGGATGGTTTAAAGCATCTTTTACAGTTACGTTTTGTAGTTCACTTCTTGATTTATCGCGAAAGCTTCCTCCGGACGCTGTTAAAATAAGCTTATGTATTCTTTTTTCATTATTTCCTTGTAGACTTTGAAAAATAGCAGAATGCTCACTATCAACAGGAAGAATAGGAACTGAATACTTATGCGCGTAATCCATTACTATATGACCAGCAGTGACAAGTGTTTCTTTATTAGCTAGTGCAATTGTTTTCCCTGCTTCTATTGCTTGTAAGGTTGGTTTTAGCCCTACGCTGCCAAGCATGGCGTTTACAACAACATCTATATCATTATGTGTCGCAGCTTCTATAAATCCATCCATTCCGGTTATTACAGTTATGTTTGAAAATTCGTGTTCTAGCTTTGCCTTATGTTCACTGTTTGCACAAGCGACAAGCTTTGGTTTATGTGTAGCAATAATTTTCATTGCTTCTTCTATATTTGATCCAAATGAAAAAGACAGTAAAGAGAAATCCTCTGGATGATTTTCAATAATATTTAACGTTTGCTTACCTATCGAGCCTGTTGCCCCTAATAAACAGATACGTTTCATAGCTAGCTCCCCCCTTTAGTATTGTGAACTCTAAAAAAGCTGTAAAAAATGAAGTATAGGAAGGACAAAAAGCAAGCTATCAAATCTATCTAAAATTCCTCCATGCCCAGGAAGAATTTGTCCTGAATCTTTAACGGCATAATGACGTTTAAGAGCAGACTCTACTAAGTCACCAACTTGTCCAAAAATTGATAACAGAATGGTCATAATTAATAGCTTTATAATATTTTCGTCCATTGGGATAAACAGTTGATACACGAAAACAGCGACGATGGCTGAAATAACCCCACCAATCGAACCTTCAATTGTCTTGTTCGGGCTTATTTCTGGCCACAATTTTTGCTTACCGAAGGCACGTCCAAAAAAGTAAGCGCCTGAATCGGTTGCCCATATAATTATTAACGCAAATAATATATAATGTAACCCAGCTTCTCTTGTTACAATTAAGTAATAAAAACCTATTCCGATATACAATGTGGCTAATGTTACAAATGCAACGTCATCAAAGGAAAAACGATTTTTCGTAACAACAGTATACGTCAAAAACAACAAAACGGATAGTAAAGCAACTTCAACTTTGGACACAACATTGCCTGTAATGATAATTGTGTATTCCGCCGGAAGTAGCAGCACCCATAAAAGAAGTACACTTATAACCCCCGGCACAGAAAAAATTTGAATATTCTTCATTCGTAATAATTCAAACATCGCGATAGATGCTAATACATAAACAAGTACTGTAAATACTCCATTACCTATAATTACAATAGGAATAAAGAATGCAGCAGCTAAAACTCCTGTTAGCACCCTTTGCTTCATTAATAATCACACCTTTTAGACGCCCCCAAAGCGACGTCCTCTCTTTTGAAAATCATCAATAGCTTGCAGCAAATGCTGCTCTCGGAAATCAGGCCAATATACATCCGTAAACCAAAACTCAGCATAGGCTAACTGCCAGAGTAAAAAGTTACTTAATCTAATTTCACCGCTAGTACGAATCAATAAGTCCGGGTCAGGGATATTCTTTGTCATTAAATAACTTGAAAAAGATTCTTCATTTATTTGCTCATCTTGTAGTATGCCTTCTCGAACATCATTAGCAATATGCTTGACAGCATTTAAAATTTCGTCACGACTACCGTAATTTAGTGCGAAATTTAATGTTAGGCCATCATTCATACTTGTTTTGATAATAGCTTGTTCAACAGCCTGAATCGTATGTGCAGGAAGTGCATCCAGATTCCCCATAACTCGAACTTGAACATTTTCTTCAATTAACTCAGGCAAATATGTATTTAAATACTCAACTGGTAGTTTCATTAAAAAGTCCACTTCTGTTTTTGGCCGCTTCCAGTTCTCAGTAGAAAATGCATACAAAGTTAGTACTTTTATACCTAAACTATTTGCAAGCTTTGTAATCTTACGAACCACTTTCATTCCTTCATGATGACCAGCAATTCTCGGTAATGCACGTTTTTGTGCCCATCGGCCATTTCCATCCATAATAATTGCGACATGGTTAGGAACTGGTTGTTGCTTAATATCATGAACTGTAAGCTCGTTATTTGTTGTATCTCCTTGAAACATTTGCTTCACTTTGCTTAGCATAGCGCCGTCCTCCATCATCCGCATAAGGTGCGGAGGTTATAATCAGTATTAACAAAAAAACCCCCTTTTAACGCTAGAGGGTCTTTATAATATATTTTACCTTGATTTATATTATACTTCCATTATTTCTTTTTCTTTATCTTTTGCTACTTGATCAATTTTAGCGATATGATCATCGGTTAGCTTTTGGATGTCTTCTGTATAACCACGAAGCTCATCTTCAGTAATGTCACCGTTCTTCTCTAGCTTTTTTAAGTCATCATTAGCATCGCGACGAACATTACGAACTGCTACCTTAGCATCTTCTGTATATTTCTTTACATTTTTCACTAAGTCACGACGACGCTCTTCTGTAAGTGCAGGAATAGCAAGCCGTATTAAAGAACCATCGTTAGTCGGATTCAAGCCTAAATCTGACTTCATGATAGCTTTTTCAACTTCACTTAATATTGACTTATCATACGGTGTGATTACAAGCATACGCGCTTCTGGAACACTAATTTGAGCTAATTGGTTCACTGGTGTTGGTGCTCCATAATAATCTACGCTCACACGATCTAATAAAGCTGCGTTTGCACGACCAGCTCTTATTGATGCTAATTCACGAGAAAAAGCTGCAATTGCTTTGTCCATTTTATCCTTAGCTTGTTCTAATACTTGTTTTGCCATTATTATTTCCCCCTCACAATAGTTCCAATATTTTCTCCAAGCACTGCTCTTTTAATATTACCTTCCTCCATAATAGAGAATACAATTAAAGGTATATTATTGTCCATACAAAGTGATGAAGCGGTAGAATCCATGACAGCAAGTCCTTGCTTTATAACATCTAAATAAGATAATGTATCATACTTGACAGCATCCACATCAATAGTTGGATCTGCGCTATACACACCATCCACTTTATTTTTTGCCATTAAAATGACATCAGCTTCAATTTCTGCTGCCCGTAACGCGGCTGTAGTATCCGTAGAAAAATATGGATTTCCTGTACCTGCAGCAAAAATAACAACCCGTTTTTTCTCTAAATGTCTTATTGCTTTGCGACGAATGTATGGTTCAGCTACTTGTCGCATTTCAATTGAAGTCTGCACACGAGTTTGTACACCAATGTTTTCTAAGCTATCTTGAAGAGCTAATGAGTTCATAACAGTTGCAAGCATACCCATGTAATCGGCTGTTGCTCTGTCCATACCCATTTCGCTACCAATTTTCCCACGCCAAATGTTTCCGCCGCCAACAACGACAGCAACTTCTACACCTAAATCAGCGATTTCTTTAATTTGAGTTGACACTGATTTGATGATGGTAGGGTCTAACCCGAATCCTTGACTACCAGCCAAAGCCTCTCCACTTAACTTTAATACTACACGATTATATTTAGGATTTAACATAGTTCCCTCCATCTACCAAGAAAAGTGCGTGGCGTCGTATTTTGAGGATAAAAAACAACACTATCATCATATCTTCTCTTCTCATAAGATTACAAAGAAAAGTCATACATTAATGAAAAGTAAAAATTAGCTTTACTTAGCTATTTACAGACAATGATTTAAGCTTAACCAACCCGTTTAGACATAAAATCAAGTATATTCCTTCTCACACTTTAAATATATGTAGTTACTTGAGGGCTAAGCAAAATGTCAATAAACTAGTTTATAACCTCGAACAGTTGATTTTTTCGTAACACTCTATCACACTATTGTACTTATCGACGCCTGAGTTAGACACTCATCTAGGTTGAGTGATATAAGTTAGGTTAATTATTTAACAATATGGTTAAAAATATATTATTTATTTGCCTTGTTAAAGGTGAATGTTGATTTTTTGTATGATTTTAATTGTAGCGGAATGCACCATAGTAGACGAAAGACTAAGAGCGCCAAACCCTGTGGCAACGTCTTTCTGACCCGCATCGTGCGGACCTATGCGGAAAATAGTGGCAGTCGTGAGACCCCGCAAGGCGTGAGCCTGAGGAGGCTTACGGCCACCCCGCGTAAAGCGAGTGCAATGGAGCGAAATCAACACCGAAGTTTTAACAGAGCGATTTTTTAAAAAAGGGAACACGTTGTGTCCCCTCAATATTATTTATTAACTTGGCTCATTACTTCTTCAGCGAAATTATCTTGACGCTTTTCAATACCTTCTCCAACTTCATAACGCACGAAAGAAGCAACAGTTGCACCGCTCTTTTCCACGAATTTTTTAACTTTCTGGTCAGGATCCTTAACAAAATTTTGCTCTAGTAAGCAAATTTCTTCGTAGAATTTATTGACACGTCCTTCTACCATTTTTTCTACGATATTTTCTGGCTTGCCTTCATTAAGTGCTTGTTGTTTTAATACTTCACGCTCGCGCTCAATTTCATCTGAAGCAACTTGATCACGTGAAACGTACTTCGGATTAACAGCCGCTACGTGCATTGCAACGTCCTTTGCAACTTCTTCATCAGTCGTTCCATCAAGAACAGTTAGAACACCAATGCGTCCACCCATATGTAAATACGCACCAAAAGCTGCATTATCATTTTTCGTAGCAACTGCAAAGCGACGAAGTGTAATTTTCTCACCAATTTTTGCAATAGCTTCGTTTACATATTCAGATACAATTTTACCATTGCTCATTTTGCTGTCGTTTGCTTCTTCAATTGTAGCTGGTTTAGTTGCTAATAAGTGAGAAGCTAGTTCTTTTGTTAATGTTTGGAAGCCTTCATTTTTAGCAACAAAGTCTGTTTCAGAGTTTACTTCCAAGATTACAGCTTCATTTCCACTTACTTCGATATATGCTAATCCTTCAGCTGCGATACGGTCACCTTTTTTAGCAGCTTTAGCAATACCTTTTTCACGTAACCAGTCAATTGCCTTTTCCATATCTCCGCCAGTTTCTGTTAATGCTTTTTTACAATCCATCATACCAGCGCCAGTTTTTTCACGTAATTCCTTAACCATTTGAGCTGTTACAGCCATTATGTAGTCCTCCTTAAGATTATGTAATAAGTGTAATTTTATTTAATAAATAATTCATATGGAGAGCATTGCGCTTTGTTTATCGCTACTGAACGAATGCTCTTCCTTTTTCTTTAAAAAAAGGTGATAAAAGGCATATCCTCTTATCACCTATTAGTTGTGTTAAGCAGTCGTAGTTTCTTCTGTAGCTTCTTCTTCAATACCGCCTTGCTTACCTTCAAGGATAGCATCAGCAATTTTAGAAGTTAAAAGCTTTACTGCACGAATTGCATCATCGTTTGCTGGGATAACGTAATCAATCTCATCTGGATCACAGTTAGTGTCAACAATGCCTACAATAGGAATATTTAATTTACGTGCTTCAGCTACAGCGATACGCTCTTTACGTGGGTCGATAATGAACAATGCATCAGGCAGTTGTTTCATATCTTTAATACCACCTAAGAACTTTTCAAGGCGTTCAAGCTCTTTTTTCAATTGTACTACTTCTTTCTTAGGAAGTACTTCAAACGTACCATCTTCAGCCATTCTCTCAATGTCTTTTAGACGTCTAATACGTTTTTGAATTGTTTCAAAGTTAGTTAATGTACCACCTAACCAACGTTGATTTACGAAGTAGTTTCCAGAACGCTCAGCTTCTTCCTTAACAGAATCTTGAGCTTGCTTTTTAGTACCAACAAATAGCATAGTACCGCCATTTGTAGCTAAATCGCGAACGAAATTGTACGCTTCTTCTACTTTCTTAACCGTTTTTTGTAGGTCAATAATGTAGATACCGTTACGCTCTGTGAAAATGTAACGCTTCATTTTTGGGTTCCAACGGCGTGTTTGGTGACCGAAGTGAACACCAGCTTCAAGTAATTGCTTCATTGAAATAACTGACATGTAAAAATCCTCCTAATGGTTTTGAATTTTCCTCCGCTCACTTCATCTTTAGACAAGACTATTTCTAAAAAAATAGCACCCTTGCTTAAATCAGTGAACGTGTGTAATTAACACCAAGAAATAATATAACATAATGGCATTCGACAATCAAGACCGAATCTATTTTTGCCGGAATTTTAATAATAATTCTATCTCTGTTTTACCTTTGTTCAGTATTTTTGCAATTTCATCGTGCGTTTTACCTTGTTTTATCAATAATTGAACTTGGGCAGCAAGAGACTGCATATATATTTCATCCGAATTATGAATATTATCCTTTGGCTTTTTTACTTTCTCGACAACTGCGTTCGATACATTTTGTTGTTTATAATCAGGTAAAAAGGAAGAAGCATCAACGTGTTCAGTGTAATCAAATGATGTCATAATTGCTAGTTGTTCGTTGTTTGAATCGCTTGCTGTTTCCTCATACTTGGTCGTAACGCTTTTGTCAGTTTTATCATGAACTGTTTTGCTTAGTTTATTCAAAAAAAGTTCATTTTCTTCTTTCATTTCCAATAAATATGTTGATATTAAGGTTTCTGTATCGGTTAACATTTGATTTTGCTTTTTTTCAACGTCCTTAACAGCTTGCAATCGATAAAACAGCAAAATGATTAATATAAATGCAAGAGCTATTAAAATAAACAAGATTGTAAATAAAAATGCCGTCATATTAAATACCTCAAGTACTTACGTCAATCCGAATACCTTTATACGGATGACGTGCTGCTTCGTCAGATTTTTGTTCATGCTGCCTGTCCTTTTTATGATGTTCTTGTCTCGACTTTGAGTGATCTTCTTTACTTAGATCTGCATTTTTCTTTTGTTCTTGTTTAGAAACCTCTATTCGCTTCTTATCAACTTCTTTTAACATGCCAGCCTGCAACAGTTGTTGCATGTCGTGAGAGCGTTGTTCAAGCTGTTGCTGCATTTTCCCTGCATCTTGACTCCGTGGGATTGCAACCTGTAATTCAACAAGCTTTAGACTCACACAATCACACCCTTTTTCAGTATATAATTTCTAAAGTATAGGATTTACAACAATCTCACTATTGTCTACAAATACATGTACGTGATGATACGAACGATTTGTCACAAGCTTATATTTACCAAAATGCAAGTGTGTATTAGGATATAAAGTGTTTTTTATCGTTATTTTATTTTCCGTTATGTCACCAAAATAGTCTTGCAAGTCATCAAGCTCCATTTGTACTTGTTTAATCTGTTCAGCTAGTGTAGCTTCAGTTACTTTTTGTTTTTGAAGGACTTCTATCTCTCTCATAGATAGATTACCAGTTTCTCTATACTTCTCTGTCAACTTCTGTAAGATAACAGTTAGTTTCTCTTTAGATTGCAATAGTTCAGTAAGCTGTCTACGTGATTGAAATTCCTTAGCTAATATTTCCTGGCTAACTCCGATACATATTTCTGTTCTTGTATGCATGTGATTTCCGACGTCCTTTACTTCAATACCTTTACATGCAGACACTTGACCGCCTATTATTGACCCTTGTTGACAAACAATATGTCCACCCGATGAGCAGATACTATGCATAATAGAGGAAGTTACTTCAATATCACCGGCAACATTCACATTGGCCTGATTTAAATATGATGTTCTTAGATTCCCTCCAGCTTTAATGAGGCCACGAGACATACCAGCAACTCCACCTAAAATATAAATAGAACCTTCAGCTTCAATTATTGCTCCTTCAACAAGACCATTGATTTTTACATCTCCTCCAGCTTTGATGGTGTAGCCTGTAGGAACACTACCTCGGATTTCAACATTACCAATGAAGTCGATATTACCGACCTTCAAATCAAGATCTCCATTTACACAGAATATTGGTAAGACATTGATTTGCTTATTAACTATATTAACTTGGCCATCTATAAGGGCGTAAATAGAATCATCTTTAATTTCTATATTTTTACCTTGACGAACACGAAAAGCTTTACCATATTTCGCACTTATCTCTTTTCCGAATACATCTATACCATGCTTCCCTTCGGTAGGAGGCACTACACGTGCAATTAATTGCCCCTTTGACACAGATGGAATTTTTAAAACATGACGTAAATTTAAAGGCTCTTTTTTGTTTACCTCATTAGAGCTATTATCATTCTTCTCAATTTCACTTTGTAAATAACCATCTTCACCATTTACAGGCTGCTGCCCCGTTGCTACTAGCAAAGGTAGCTTCTTAACATCCCTTGTTAAAAGTAAATCATCTATTACATTCTCATTGATACCAACAATATTATTCTCTTGTAGAAATCTCATGACATCTTCTTTTGTTATATCTAGAATGTCATAAACGTCTTTTGCTAAGTCTAGATATGCCTCTAACTTATTTGCTGTAACCTTAATTACGAACTTGTCAGACATTCCTCGATCCCTCTCCCTACACTACAAATAGTCTTTTTTTAATATATCCTTTAATTTATATAAAGCTTTTGAATGTATTTGAGAAACTCTTGATGTTGATAATTGTAACACTTGTCCAATCTCTGTTAATGTTAGCTCTTCATTATAAAAAAGACTTAAAACAATTTGCTCTTTTTCATTAAGCTTTTTTATTCCTGCTGCAAGTTCATGATGCTTTTCCCCATTTATTACTTCTTCCTCAGGTGTAGGCATATTATTATCCTTAAGTGAGATGTTGTGCCTTTCTTGCTGATCGTCATCAACTGGTAAGTCATCCATGGATAAGACATTTGCAAAAATACTCTCATTCATGATAGATATTACTTCATCTTCTTTCATGTTTAACTCCATCGCTACTTCACTAGGGCTAACTGACCGCATATACGCCTGTTCAAGCTTTTCTGTTGTCGCTTCAATCCTCTTAACCTTTTCTCGAGTTGTTCGGCTCATCCAATCTTCTTTTCGAAGCCCATCTATAATAGCACCACGAATACGAAACGAAGCGTATGTATCAAATTTCAATTCTCTCGTTACATCAAATTTTTCTAATGCATCTAGCAGTCCTGCCATACCAAGGCTTTTTAATTCTTCGATACTAATCGATTTCGGTACATTGGCGGCGATGCGCTGCACATGATATGTAACAAGAGGCATATACCATTTAATTAGCACGTCACCTGCTTCTGGATCGCGTGACTCTATCCATTTATGCCAATATATTTGCTCATCGTTTGTAAGCTGAGACATCCTTTTCCTCCTATAAAAGAGCACTACAACCTATTATATCAAAAGTTATCCGACAATTTAATCAAGGATATGACATGTTTTGTAATTTTTCCAATTTCCCTTAAGTAAATACTTTTAAAATATTAATAAGTCTCAAATTGACTACTTTTATATTTTTTAAAAACAAAGAAAAAAGGACCTACAAATTATACGTAGATCCTTAAACGTTTTATACTACTTTTTAATCATTGTCCATCGATCGTATATATGTAACAATTTTTTTAATTTCGTCTTCAGATAATCCATCAAACATATCTGGTCTTGCTAATTGTTCTTGGTCCGTTTCTTGAATAATTTGAATGTTATCTTCTGAATGCGTTCCGGTCATATCTTTTTTTATGTACGTAATCATTAAACTGATAATTACACTAACAATAAAGAAAACTATAAATCCAATACAAGCTCGTACCACACTTGTTAATAATGAGTTTTGTATCATCGAGAGTGTGAATACCAAACTAAAGCCGACACACGCAATAAGTAGGTTGACTAGCGTTTTGTCAATCATTAAATGTCATGAACCCCTTGATTAACCGTTCTAATTGTCAATTTTCCAGTTGATGGAGTAAATTCTATAGTTCGGCCACTACTACCGCCTACATCTTTTGCTAACAATGATATCCTGTTGTATGCAAGTCTTTCAATAACTGCTTCAACATTACGCGGGCCAATTCGCATCATATCGTTTTTAGAGGCAAATTGAAACATTTGCGCTCCTCCCGCTATTTTTGCTTTAAGATTTATTCTTTTAGCTCCAGCTTGAAGTAATCGTGAGATTAATTCATCAGTAGCAGTGTCGGCATATTTAGCTGTATTAAAACGTTCTTCTCTTGCTAATGTAGAGTTCGGTAACATGATATGTGCTAATCCCGCGATTTGTTGCTGAAGATCATAAATGATAACTCCCACACACGAGCCTAATCCTGACGTCCGAATTACATCTTGTCCCTTTACAATGTTCATATCAGCAATACCCACTTTAACAATTTGAAAAGTAGTATTACTCATTAGTAGTGACTCCTAATGATTTAAATATAACATCAAAAGAGTCAGGGTCAGGAAGTAGAAAGAAATGGCCTTGTAATGTAGCATCACTAGAGTTCTCGTCTTCATTGATGGAAGTATCAATAACAATAGCAAAATCACTTACTTGAGACAATTCAAGTAATCCATATCCTAAAATTGCTCCGACCATATCAATACTTAAGGCAGGAACGGTTGGCATTAACATTAGATTTGTAAAGTCTGACAAAGATGACAAATATGAGCCGGATAAAATATTCCCAAGTTCTTGAAGGGCTGATATAGATAGCTCAGAATATGGTGGCTTATCAAAGCTAAAGCTTTCATCACCTGTTAGTTGTTTAATAAACTTAGATGCTTGCTCTAGAGATAATACGAAAAACATACTACCTGGTGCATCTCCTTCGACACGAAGGAACACACTAGCAACTACATTATCAGGTCCCCCAACAATGTCCATCATCTCGTCAAACGATACAATTCTAACTTGTGGGACGGTCATATCAATTTTTTTGTTTAAAATTTTTGATAAAGCTGTTGCTGAATGCCCTGCTCCTATGTTGCCGATTTCTTTTAATATATCTAACTGTATGGGATTAATTTTATCAATGAATGACATGGCATTCAAAACCTCGCTTTTTAACCGTCAGGATTTAATACTTTTTCTAAGTCTAATAAAATCAAAAGGCGTTTATCCAACTTTGCTACACCTTTAATATAATCAGCCTCAACAGCTCCTACTACTTCTGGAGCAGGTTCTATCGCTGAAACAGGTATATCAATAACATCGTTAGCAGCATCTACGATAAGCCCTACTTCCATATCCTTTAATGCAACAATTATTATTCTCGTACTATCCGTATACTCTTGTTCAGTAATTCCAAAGCGATTGCGTAAATTAATAATCGGAGTAACGACTCCTCGAAGATTTATTACTCCTTTTACAAAATCATCAGTTCGAGGCACTCTTGTAATATGCAATACTCTCTCAATTGACCTTACTTGATCAACAGGTACACCGTATTCTTCATCTTTAAGTTGAAATACAATTACTTTTAATTCTGTTCCTATTGCAGTTGTCATTGTGATTCCCCCTTTCGATTTTAAGGATTATTTTATAAGTGCATTACAGTCAATAATTAGTGCGACTTGTCCATCTCCAAGAATTGTTGCTCCTGAGATAGCAAAGACATTTGTCATATAGTTTCCTAGTGATTTTAAAACAACCTCTTGTTGACCAATAAATGAATCAACAACAAGTCCAGCCATTTTGTCCCCTTTACGAACGATAACAACCGAATAAAACTCATCATCTTCTTCATAGACAGGAACATCAAAAATATCTTTAATAAATAGTAATGGTACGACTTTCCCACGGAAATCAATTACTTTTTGATTGTGGGCGTGTAGTATATCACTTTGTTTAATTATTGCTGTTTCAATTATTGAAGAAAGTGGAACAGCAAATTTCTCTTTTTGCACTTCTACTAGCATTACAGAAATAATTGATAGTGTTAAAGGTAGTTGGATTGAAAACACAGAACCATGGCCTTCAGTTGAGTCTATAGATATAGAACCTCCTAGTGATTCAATAGTACTCTTAACAACGTCTAATCCAACGCCTCTACCAGAAATGTCAGAAACTTTTTCTGCCGTCGAGAACCCTGAAGCAAGAATCAGCTCATATACTTGTTTGTCTGTCAGCGTTGTTGCAATTTGTTCTGTTACTATCCCGCTTGCGATAGCCTTTTTCAGAACTCTATTACGACTTATACCGGCACCATCGTCCTCAATTTCAATAAAAACATGGTTTCCACTATGATATGCTTTAAGTTTTACAGTACCTTCCTCTGGTTTTCCCTTTTGCTTTCGCTCTGCTGGACTTTCAATTCCATGATCTAAAGCATTGCGAATTAAATGTACTAACGGATCACCAATTTCATCAATAACTGTGCGATCTAACTCAGTTTCTGCGCCGATTATTTCAAGATTAATAATTTTACCTAATTCACGTGAAAGCTGTCGTACCATACGTGGAAAGCGATTAAACACCGTTTCTACAGGTACCATTCGCATATTTAGAATAATATTTTGTAAGTCTCCAGAAATCCTCGACATTCTTTCAACTGTTTCGTGAAGCTCGGAATTATTTAATTCTTTAGAAATCTGTTCTAGTCGCCCACGATCGATAACAAGCTCTTCAAATAAATTCATTAAAATATCAAGTCGCTCAATATTAACACGAATAGTTTTATTAGAAACCGCTTGACTTCTAGCAACTTCTGGTTGGCTATCATTTTTTTCTGTTATTTCAAGAGCTGCAGTTGCAGCGACCTCTGCTTTTGCCTCTAATACCGGTTCAACTTTTTCTATTAAAGTAGATGTGCTCTTGTCAATGGAAACTTTATTTGTTATAACACTCTCGACTTCTGAAACTTTTTGAACCCGTTTTTTAATGTCTTCGACAGGCTCCTTTGTTATAAATGTAATTGTAAAATTTTGGTCGAATTGCTCATCTTCAATATCTTCCACTCGAGGATTCGACTTAATAACTTCTCCTACTTGCTCAAGTACCTCAAAGACCATATAGGCACGTGCAGCTTTCATTAAGCAATCTGCACGTAATTGTACGTCAATCTGCAGCGTTACAAAACCTTGCTCTTCAGATTGTTCAATAACTGTTAGCTCAAATTCATCAAAATTAGATGAGTTGACAGTTACGCTTTCTGAAACCTCTTTACTTTTCGGCTCAGTTTTTGCTATAGTTTCGCCTTTTTCTATTCGCTGAAGAGCGTCCACTACTTGCGTAACATCACACTTGCCATCTCCACCATCAGCAATTGAAAACACCATTTGTTCAAGATGCTCTACAGCTTTGAATACTACATCCATAATTTCTGTTGTAACAACAACTTTTTGATTACGAATACCATCTAACACATTTTCCATCTTATGTGTTAAATTTGCTAAGTCCTCGAACCCCATTGTTGCTGACATACCTTTTAATGTATGTGCTGCACGAAAGATTTCATTAACAATCGCTAAGTTCTTAGGGTTTTTCTCAAGTTCTAATAATTGAGAGTTACATATTTCTAAATGCTCCTTACTTTCATCTATAAAAACATCTAGATACTGATTCATATCCATTAGCTTGGCCCCCTTTAGGCTTCAACATATTTTAAAATCGCTAGAGAGATATTATCCAATGGCACTACGTCATCAACTAATTGTGTAGCAATTGCTGATTTCGGCATACCGAATACAACACAAGTTTCAGCAGCTTCAGCAATAGCTTTTACTTTGCCACCCTGCTTCATTTTCACGAGGCCCTCAGAGCCATCTGCCCCCATCCCCGTCATTATTACTGCTATTTTTTCATAATCATTTAAATCGCTCACAGATTCAAACATAACATCAACACTTGGTCGATGACCATTGCGTATGTCAGATTGGTCCGTCAAGACAGCTAAAGAAGAGCCTACTCGTTTCACCTTCAAGTGAAATCCACCTGGTGCAATATAAGCAGTACCTTTTTGTAAGATCTCACCATTCTCAGCTTCTTTTATTGTAATGTTACTCAAGGAATCTAATCGAGTTGCTAGTGACTTAGTAAATCCTGGTGGCATATGTTGTACAATTAATATTGGTGCATCAATATTTGCAGGAATTTTTGTTAATACTTGTTGAAGTGCTCTTGGCCCTCCTGTTGAGGTACCGATTACTATAAGTTTTTTACTTTGTGATGTACCCTGTCTTGACCGTATTCGTTTCATAGGTGATGTCAGTGACGGAAGAGTTTGAGCGGTTTTTTCTTCCATTTTTTGTGGTGTTACATTTTTTAAATTAACAGTACTCGCTAATATAACTTTCGCTATAATATCTTCTTTAACTTTATGTAAATCCAAACTTATCGGGCCAGAAGGCTTGGCGATAAAATCGATTGCACCAAGCTGCATAGCTAGTAATGCATTTTCTGCGCCCTCTTTTGTTGTACTCGATAACATAACAACAGGTAACGGGGTTTCCTTCATAATAATTTTTAAAGCATCCAACCCATTCATAATAGGCATTTCCACGTCTAAAGTAACGACATCAGGTTGCAGTTGCTTGATTTTGTCTATTGCATCGTTACCATTTCTAGCTGTCCCTATTGCCTCTATACGATAATCATTTGATAGAAAATCAGTAATCATTTTGCGCATAAAAGCAGAGTCATCAACAACTAAAACCTTTACTTTCTTATCAGCCATTGCCTCACTACCTTTCAAAGAAGTATTGGCGCAGTTTTGCTACGAAGCTAAAAGAGCGCGAGGGAATCGTAGATTCAAAAGACTTACTTAAATAACGTTCAGTCATTTGTTCAAGCGCTTTACTTGCATTTGATTTAGGGTCATGTATAATAAACGGGGTTTGGGAGCTTACCGCTCTTGAGACAGCCCGATCTTCTGGTAACAACCCAAATTGAATGACTTGTTTTTGTAAAAATTGCTGCACAGCATTCGTAAGTCGACGCATTGTTATCTCACCTTCTTTTTCCGTGTGAGCTCTGTTTACGACGAGATAAAAGGGTGTTTGCTGATCCATTATATATATATATTTCATAGTTGCATATGCATCTGTAATAGCCGTTGGCTCTGTAGTTGTAATAACAAATACATCGTGAACAGCCATTAAAATTTCAAGATATCCCTCTGACAAACCTGCTCCCATATCAAATATAATATAATCATAGTCTTGTAATAATTTGTGGAGTTCATCGAAAAAGAATTGAATTTTCATTGAATCAAAACTAAAAATTTTCGAAAAACCTGTTCCACCCGCTACATAGGATAGATTATGTGGCCCCTTTTTTATAATATCATGAATCGACATTTGTTTGGTGAAAATGTCGACTATTGTATTTTCCGGTGATACACCCATAAGTATATCTATATTACCCATCCCAATGTCCATATCAAATAGAAGAACGCGTTGGCCCTTTTTGGCCAGTGAAAGTGAAAAATTCAAAGCGAAATTCGACTTACCCACTCCACCTTTACCACTAATAACAGCAATGGCCTTTGTTTCCATTTTATTTTGTTGTAAGTTTTGTAATCTAAGTCTTAGATTTTGAGCTTGATCACTCATATACATCTACCCCAAGTATAGTTTTTGTTATAACTGATGGTGATGCCGCCATTATGTCATCTGGCACGTTCTGACCATTCGTTACATACGCAATTCCTTTATTGTATTGAATCATCATATTAAGCATTGGGCCGTATTTTGTTGTTTCATCTACTTTAGTAAAAATTAGCTGATCAATGGTAATGAGTGAGAATTGCTCAATTATGGCCTTCATATCCTCATATCTACTTGATAGTGACAGAACTAAATAGGTTTCCATGTCTTCATTAAAATTTAATATTTCTTTTAAATCTTCCACATATTGTTGATTACGATAATTTCTACCTGCCGTGTCTATTAATATTAAATCATAATGTTGAAATTTGTTTTTCGCCAATATGAAATCCTCGTTGTTATAGCAGATTTCAAGTGGGATACCTAAAATTTTGGCATATGTTTTAAGTTGATCAACTGCAGCAATTCGATACGTGTCGGTTGTTATAAATGCCACTTTTTTTTGGTCTCGTAGTACACATTCTGCCGCTATCTTTGCTAGAGTTGTTGTTTTACCAACACCTGTTGGTCCAACAACATTTACATATTTCTTTTTGTACCTAATCCCACCGTAATGGTGTGAAGATACTTCAGTATCAATTATATTGGCAGTCCACTGTTTTACTTGTTCAACAGTAGCTTGTCCACCCGTAACATACCATTTTTCTAAAAGCTGATTAATAATATTCTGTCGAATGGTTACTTCTATTTCTTGTTCTGTAAGCAGGGAATTTATTTGTCTCAACGGCTCTGGATATTGATCCAAAACGTTAGACGAATAATTTGTCGATCCAGATAAAGTACTTATTATTGTTTTTAACTCTTTTAATTCTTGTAACACAGCCTTATCATTCATATTATTCTCTTGTACCTTAGGTGTTTGGTGTTTAATAACAGGCGAAGCATCCTCCCGAGAAACTTCTTTCCTAACGGGAGGTGGCTTTGGTTTGGTTTCCTTTTGAATAACAGGTTTAGAGTCTACAGCGGCTATAACCTCTATGCTTTTTTTTGCAAAAAAACCAAATACCCCACGTTTTTGCACTACCTTTGAATTCAATATAACTGCATCATTGCCAAGCTCAGCTCGAATCATCTTCATAGCCTCAGGCATTGATTTTGCAACATATTTTTTTACCTTCAATCTACATTCACCACCCCTACACTTTGAATCTCGATGTTAGATTCTAGTTCATTGTATGACAAGACGGGTACATTTGGTAAATACCGTTCAATAATATGACGAACGTACATACGTACAGCAGGAGAACATAACAGAATTGGTGTTTGCTCACCATTCATAAACTGGTTTACCTTAGTATGAACGGATTCAATAATTTTTTGTGAAATTGCTGGATCCAATGCAAGGTAATTTCCGTGTTCTGTTTGCTGAATAGCATCAGCAATTGCTTTTTCAGCTCCCCCTGATAAAGTAATAACCTTTAAACTATCTGATTGAACAACGTATTGGTTCGTTATTTGTCTTGCTAAGGCTTGTCTTACATACTCTGATAATAAGTCTGTGTCACTTGTCATCTTACCGAAGTCTGCGAGTGTCTCAAAAATGACTGGCAAGTTACGAATACTTACTTTTTCCTTCAATAAATTAGCTAAAACCTTTTGAACATCCCCAATTAATAATGGAGACGGGGTCACTTCTTCTACTAATATTGGATACGACTCTTTTAAATGATCTACTAACTGTTTTGTTTCTTGTCTTCCTAACAACTCATGTGCATATGCTTTTATAGTTTCCGTAATATGAGTAGATACTACAGAAGGCGGGTCAACTACGGTGTAACCAAAAATCTCTGCTTGTTCCTTCATTGCATCACTAATCCATTTAGCTGGTAACCCAAAGGATGGCTCAATTGTATCAATGCCTTCAATTGCATCATCGTCCATACCGGGACTCATTGCCAAATAATGATCAAGTAAAATTTGACCTCTAGCTACTTCATTTCCTTTTATCTTTAATCTGTATTCATTTGGTTCAAGCTGAATATTGTCACGAATTCTTACAACAGGAATAACTAGTCCTAGTTCAAGAGCAAGCTGTCTTCGTATCATAACAACCCTGTCAAGTAAATCTCCACCTTGACTAGAATCTGCTAAAGGAATAAGACCATACCCAAATTCAAACTCTATAGGATCAACATTTAACAAAGACACTATACTTTCAGGACTTTTCATTTCATCTGGCTGCATCTCTTCCTCTGAACTCGCCTCTGGTATGTCTAAATCTTTAGATTGTCTTGTATACATATAAGCACCAAATGACAACAGCAAAGCAATAGGTATTGTTAACATGTCATGAATTGGTGTAAATAAACCAAGAAGGAAGATGGTAGCAGCGGCTACATATAGCATTTTCGGATAGGCCAACAGCTGTGAGGTTATATCTTGACCTAGATTTCCATCTGACGCAGCTCTTGTTACAACAATACCAGTAGCTGTAGATATAAGCAGAGCTGGTATTTGGCTTACGATACCATCTCCTACTGTTAACTTTGTAAAATGTGATGCCGATTCAGCAAAAGACATACCTAGCTGCATGGTACCAATAATGATACCAAAGAGCATGTTAATTATTACTATAATGATACCAGCTATGGCGTCTCCCTTTACAAACTTACTGGCACCATCCATAGCACCATAAAAATCTGCTTCTCTTGCAACTTTATCTCGACGTTCCCGAGCTTGTATTTCTGAAATAAGCCCTGCATTCAAATCAGCATCAATAGCCATTTGTTTACCAGGCATAGCATCTAATGTGAATCTTGCTGCGACCTCAGAAACACGTTCAGCACCTTTTGTGATAACAACAAATTGAATGATGATTAAAATTAAGAACACTACAAAACCAACTAAAACCTTACCTCCAACAACAAACGTCCCAAACGTTTCAACGACGCCTCCCGCTTCACCCTCGCTTAAAATAGAACGGGTAGTAGAAACATTAAGTGCAAGCCGGTACAGTGTTAATAACAGCAATAAGGAAGGGAAGATGGAGAATTGAAGAGGTTCCTGCATATTCATTGACGTTAGCAACACTAATAATGCTAGCGTAATATTTATTATAATTAGAATACTTAACATCCATGACGGAAATGGAATAACAAGCATAGCGATTATTAATATAACACTAGCTAATACAGATAAATCTCTTGCTGACATAGGTCTCTCTCCCTAATTGTTCACATTAGACATTTTGCTTTAATCTATATACATATGCCAATACCTCTGCGACAGCTTTAAAGAATTCATCTGGTATGGCTTGGCCAATCTCTACTTTATCGTAGAGCGCTCGGGCTAATGGTCTATTTTCTACAGTAACAATATCGTGCTCCTTTGCCGTTTCTTTAATTTTGAGAGCAATAAAATCTACTCCTTTAGCAACGACATACGGTGCATCCATGTTTGAGTCATCATATTTTAACGCAATCGCAAAATGGGTTGGGTTTGTTATAACAACATCCGCGTTTGGTACTTCTTGCATCATTCGCCGTGTTGCCATTTCCATTTGTTTTTGCTTAATTTTCGATTTTATTAACGGATCCCCTTCCGTTTTCTTGTATTCGTCTTTTATGTCTTGTTTCGACATACGAATATTTTTTTCAAAGTCATAGCGTTGATATAAATAATCTAAGATTGCTAAAAATAAAAGTGCAATCGATGCGCCTATTCCCATTTGAATAGTAAGTTTAGCAACTAATGCTAACGCATCATACAACGTTTTTTGTGAAAGATTGAAGATTTCATCTACATGTAACCATAAAATAGTAAATGTTACTGTTCCAATTAACAGTATCTTTAATATCGATTTTAAAAGCTCCACTATTGAACGAATAGAAAATATTCTCTTTGCACCTTGAAGTGGATTAATTTTATTCAGATTAAATTTAATTGCTTCTGCTGAAAACAAAAAACCAATTTGTAAATAAGTCGCTGCCACTCCAGCCACAACAGCAACTAACATGACCGGTGCAACCACCCATATGCCTTGAATAAGCAACTCTATGAAAATAAGATGGATATTTTCTGAAGTAAATGGCATGTGTATATATTGTGTGAACGACTCTCTGAAAATAGAGGTTACTATATTTCCCATTGAAGAACCCGTAAATGATAAGACTAGAAACACAGCTAACAAAACGAAGGCTGAATTCACATCTGTACTTTTAGCAACTTGTCCCTTCTTACGAGATTCTTGTCGTTTTTTCGGCGTTGCTTTTTCTGTTTTTTCACCAGCAAACATCTGTAGATCAAGTTGAAGCAGTTCCATCATTATAAGCCTCCGATTAAATCCATTAGCCCTCTCATCGTAAACAACATCATTTCAAATAGTTGCTCAACAACCATGAACATGAGCCCCATAATTAGGAATAAAATTATAAAGCTTAAGGCTATTTTAATGGGATATCCGACAACGAAGATGTTTAACTGCGGCACTGTTTTAGCCATAATACCGAGAGCAATATCCACTAAAAATAATGATCCCACTAACGGAATGGACATTTGAAAAGCTATTAAAAACATAGAATTAAAAGCACGTACAACAAATTCGATAAGATTCTCATTACCAAATGGTATCCATACTTCAAGCAGTGGAACAAAATGATAGCTATTTACTACACCATCTAATAACAGATGATGTCCATCAACTGCTAACAAAAAGAGTAGTGCTAGTGTATACAAGTACTGACCCATTAATGGACTTTGAGCCCCTGTTTGAGGATCTACAACATTAGCTATAGCAAACCCCATTTGAAAATCAATGAATCCTCCTGCAATCTGTATGGCACTTACAATCATATATGCGATAAAGCCAATTAAAAGTCCCACTAAAGCTTCTTTTATTACTAGCATAAAGAACATATAATTAATTTCAATAGTAGGAGCATCTATTGTAAACATAATTATCCAAGATAGAAATACAGCTATCCCTACTTTATGAGTAGTTGGAATGTTACGATAAGAAAATAAAGGTAACGTTGCAAAGAAAGAAGCAACTCTAGCTAATACAAGTAAAAAACTCGGTAAATTAAAAAATACATTGTCCATACTAGCTCACAAAGCTCGCTAGATTATTAAATATTTCATATGCAAAGGTAAGCATTCTCGTTAACATCCAAGGTCCAAAGAAAACTAAGCCGATAAAAACAGCGACTATTTTAGGCACAAAAGCAAGTGTTTGCTCTTGAATTTGCGTCGTCGCTTGGAATACACTGACGATTAGTCCTACTACTAACGCTAAAAGCATTAAAGGTCCACTAATCATTAACACTGTATATACACCACGCTCAGCCATTTCAACGACAAAATTAGGAGTCATTCATAATCACCAACTTAAAAAGTTTGCAGTAAAGATTTAACGATTAAATACCATCCATCGACGAGGACAAACAATAAAATCTTAAATGGAAGGGAAATCATAACAGGTGGTAACATCATCATCCCCATCGACATAAGAACACTCGCAACAACCATGTCAATTATTAAAAACGGCAAGAAAATCATAAACCCAATTTGAAAGGCCGTTTTTATTTCACTGATTGCGAATGCAGGCACTAAAGCTGTTAAAGGTATATCTTCAATCGAATTAGGCTTTTCTGCATTAATATAATTTAGAAAAAGAGCAAGGTCCTTTTGACGTGTGTTTTTACTCATAAACTCTTTAAATGGTATAACAGCCCTATCATAGGCATCCTCTAACGTAATTTCTTCATTAAATAACGGTGTTAGTGCTGTATCATTTACTTCTTGAAATGTAGGTGCCATTACGAAAAAAGTTAGAAAAAGAGCAAGCCCTATTAACACTTGATTCGGTGGCATTTGTTGAGTAGCTAGAGATGTTCGCACAAATGAGAGAACAATAACAATTCTCGTAAAGCTTGTCATTAAAATTAGTATACTTGGTGCTAAAGATAGCACAGTTAGTAATAATAGTAGCTTCACAGAAGTTGAGACATTTTCAGGAGAGGCAGTATTGAAGAACTCCATAAATTCAGTCATGATGTGTATCCCTTTCTTTCTCTAACTCCCTCAAAAGTTTTTTTCTTCCATCTGATAAATCTTTTAATTGCTGGTTCAGAACGGACTGAAAATCCCCTGTACCTTTATTCTCATTCTTCTTTTTATCTTTAAAAATGCGATTAAAGATATCACTTCGCTGTATCAACTGATCTAAACCATTATTATGTTGTTCAATAATAGCAGAAACTTCATCGTTCGCATGTATTTCCTTTAGTAGAGTGATAGATTCACCCACACCAACAACTAAAATTTCATCCCCTACCTTAATAAGCTGAACACTACGATTTGCACCTAAGCTTGTACCACCAATATTTTCAATATATTTAGCCCCTGAAAAAACTTTATTCCGCTTATTAATAAATCTAAATGTAAAATAAATGAGTCCAATTACAAATGCAGTGGCAAATAACATTTTCACGAAGTCCCAGGCATTTACAGTTGGTGAAGAATCTATAGTGTCCGTTACCTTTTCAGCTTTATCCGTCGAAGAAGGTGTACCTTTCTCGTCATTTTCATGACTTGAATCATTTAACCAATCCTCAACACTAGCAGGTTGCTCCGCCTGCACTGAAGGCAGTAGCGGAGCAATGAGAGAAGTACATATTAAAATACAAAGAATAATAACTCGTTTAAACAAGGAAACGCCACCTTTATCCAATCGTTTTATTAATTGCTTCTAATACACGATCAGCTTGGAATGGTTTAACAATAAAATCTTTTGCGCCTGCTTGAATTGCGTCAATTACCATCGCTTGTTGACCCATCGCAGAGCACATAATAATTTTAGCATTAGGATTGATTTTTTTAATTTCTTTAAGAGCTGTAATGCCATCCATCTCTGGCATTGTAATATCCATCGTTACTAAATCAGGGTTATGTTCTTTGTATAAGTCAACTGCCTGTGCACCGTCTGCGGCTTCTGCAACAATGTCAAATCCATTTTTACTTAAAATATCCTTAATCATCATGCGCATAAATGCCGCATCATCCACAATCATAATTTTTGCTGCCATAAAACGTATTACCTCCTAGTATTTATCGAAGTTTTTTTATTCGATCACTTTGACTTACGATATCTGTGACACGTACTCCAAAATTCTCTTCAATAACAACAACTTCCCCTTTTGCAATTAGTTTGTTGTTCACTAATATATCAACTGGCTCACCAGCGAGTTTATCTAACTCCACTATTGAACCAGAGGAAAGCTCTAAAATTTCTTTTACAGATCTTTTCGTTCGACCTAACTCCACCGTTACTTGTAAAGGAATATCTAGTAACATATCAAGATTCCGTGATTCTGTTTCGGAAATTTGAGTAGGTGTAAAACTAGAGAATTCCGCAGACTGTACATGAGCCGGCGTACCTCCAGGGAACTCTTGGAAATTCGCTCCGATCCGCTGTGGACCAGCTTGTTGATAGTGGTTCATATGCTGGTATGGATCAGGTGCTGATGCTGGCTGCTGGTAGTGTTGTTGTCTAGTATCTTGATTATAATTATTTTGAGCTTGCGAATACTCTCCTGTATTTTGTGGAGATTGCTCGATAGCTTGTTGACTGTGTTGATTCTGCTGTGTTGATGGTGTTTCTTGCACTACACTTTCGTTAGGACCTAGTAAATCCTCAACAAGGGCTTTTGCAAAATCCATTGGTAGTAGCTGCATAATATCTGAATCAATTAAACTACCAACACGAAGTCTGAATGAGACTTTTACTAAGTAATCATTATTTGGTATAGTCTCTGTTCCTTCTCCTTGCTTTATGTTAAGCAAATCAATACTTGGAGGCGAAATGTCGACTCTTTTATTAAAAATGGTAGACATTGAAGTCGCAGCAGAGCCCATCATCTGATTCATTGCCTCTTGAACAGCACTCAATTGAATCTCATTAAGCTCACTATCAGGTGTACTGCCATCCCCACCTAGCATTAAATCAGCAATAATGGCCGCATCTGATTGCTTTATTACTAATAAGTTCACTCCAGAAAAGCCAACTGTATAACTCACCTGAACAGCTACATAAGGATGAGGAAACTCTTGTTCTAAGCTAGCCTTCTTTACAAGCTGAACAGTTGGGGTTGTTATATCAACCTTCTGATTTAAAAGAGTTGATAGAGCAGTTGCTGAGCTTCCAAACGAGATGTTACCAATTTCACCCAACGCGTCTTTTTCCATTGACGACAACAGAGATTCCTCGGGGGTACTTTGGTCGTCATTTTTATTATCAGTCGAACTATCGTCTAATAAATCTTCTGTCCCTCGCAACAATGCCTCTATTTCATCTTGTGATAGCATCTCATCATTAAACATTTTCGTCTCCCCCCTTTATAAGGTCGAGAATTTGGACGGCCATACGTTTATTTAATTTACCAGGCTGTCCAGTAAATTTTGGTGACTCTCCCACTTTAATGATTAGTGGATCTTCAATTTTTTGATCTAGCTGAACAACATCCCCCACACCTAGAGCTAAAAACTCATGAATTGAGATAGTTGCTGATCCCAATTCAGTGCATACAGGGACTTCAGCTCGTCGTATATTTCGTTCAAGAAGAGCTAAATCCTCAGGATTACTCTCTTTTGATTTGTTATTTTGCATCCAATAATGAGCAGATAGCTTTGGTATTATTGGCTCTAATACAACATGAGGGATACATATATTAATCATGCCACTTGTCTCACCAATCTGCATATTGAGAGAAATAACAACAACTGTCTCATTCGGGGAGACCATTTGTAAAAATTGTGGATTCACTTCAAAATCTGTTAACTGTGGGTCAATATCCACAAGTGTACTCCACGCTTCCCGTAAGTTTTCAGTTGCGCGTTCAAATAAGTTGGACATGATACGCGTTTCTATTTCTGTTAGGTTTTCTACCTTATTTATAGAAACGCCTCTACCTCCTAGAACACGATCCATCATCGCATAAGAGATATTAGGATTGACCTCGAGTAATATTCTCCCATCTAATGGCGGTACCTCAAATACATTCAAAATCGTCATCTTTGGTATAGATCTAATAAATTCCTCATAAGGAATTTGATCCGCCGATGCAACAGAGATTTGAATATATGTGCGAAGTTGTGCCGAAAAATATGTTGTTAAAAGCCGAGCAAAGTTTTCATGAATTCTTGTTAAACTTCGAATTTGGTCTTTAGAAAACCTTAAGGCACGTTTAAAATCGTACACTTTGACCTTTTTCTCAGTTTCTTCTTTTTTTAATTCATCTGCGCTCATCTCACCGGTTGATATTGCGGAAAGTAGAGCGTCTATCTCACTTTGCGAAAGAACATCTCCAGCCAATATCTATACACCCCCATATGGCCAATCAGTTACGATTATTATTGGAGGATAAAGGAGGTAATATATACTTTTTCGACAGTACCCTCACTCATTAATTCGTTAATACGTAGTTTCAGGAGCTTTTCCAAGTCTTCTTTTCCAGCACGTCCTTGAAACTCCTTTGCTGTCATTTCTGATACTTCTTGAATAATAATATTCTTTACCTGAAATGAGCGTTTCTCAAGTTCTTCTTTAGTTTTCTTACTATCTGTCTGTACCTTAAATTGAATAACAACAAATCTTCCATCTAATAAATTCGTTGTAATCTCAGGTATATCAACAGATTGTTCAAGTATTTCATCAATTGTTGGCACTTCTGCTTTTGCAGATTTGTCATTGTTCAGAAATAATATTAAGGCAAGTACAATTGCTCCAATTAAGGTTAAAACTATTAAAATGATGAACATGATATTCAACAATTTATTTTGAAACAGTGTCTCCACCTCCAATATTATTTATGTTATCTCTAGCTTTTGCACCAACAACATTAATATCTTGATAAAATTTCTTTACTAATACAATAACATCATCTACCGTTTCCTGCACGACAATTTTTTTACCATTCGACAAAGTAATTGTTGTGTCAGGGAATGCCTCTACTTGCTCTATATAAATAGCATTTAACACAAAAGGCTTGCTGTTTAGTCTCGTCAAAGTAATCAAATAACGAGCGGGTTTAAGCAGCATCCACCAAACCTTAATGCTACTTATTCCCGCTTCCCTCCCTCTAATAAGAATTATCGTTTCAGATTCACTAGTTCCTGTAATATTTCATCAGAAGTCGTGATAATTCGTGTATTAGCTTGAAAACCACGTTGGGCAACAATCATTTCCGTAAATTCTTCTGACAGGTCAACGTTTGACATTTCTAGTGCTCCAGATATCAATTCTCCAGCTCCATCTGCTCCAGGTTGCACGTCAGTTGCATTCCCTGAGTTATTAGAAAGTCGATAAAGGTTATTCCCTGATTTCTCTAACCCATCAGCGTTTGGGAATATTGCTAGAGAGATTTTTTGTTTAGAATCGATACTATTATCAGCTTTTACAATACTTACTGTTCCGTCTTTCCCTATACTGAAGCTTTTTGCATCGTCTGGAATTTCAATTTCTCCCCCACCGGCCTTTTGTAGGTAAAAACCATTTCCATCCACGACTTTTCCTTCTTCATCTAAATAAAAGTTTCCTGCTCTAGTATATAAATCGTCGTTGCCATCGTTAATTATAAAGTACCCATCACCTGATATTGCTATATCAAGTGGTCTATTCGTCATTTGGACACTGCCTTGTGTGTGAATAGTATCAGTAGTAGCTAATCTTGCACCTAAACCAATTTGCTTCGTGTTAGTACCACCCATATCATTTGAAGGAGCTGTCGAAGCTGCGATAGTTTGACTCACGATATCTGAGAAAGTCGTTCTTCCTTTCTTGTAGCCATATGTATTTACATTGGCAATGTTATTTCCGATAACATCTAACTTTAATTGAAAATTTTTCAGCCCACTAATTCCTGAATACATTGAACGTAACATAATAGTAGTCTCCTTTTATAATTTGGATTGGATGGAATTACATCAGTCGGTCAGCAATTCCTAGGCTTCCAATAAGGTCCAGCCTATGAAGATATTAATCAATTAAAATAGTTCCATTAATATTTGTGAAAATTTGCGATTTAGCTTCCTCACGATTCATGGCAGTTATTACTGTATTGTTTTTTGCGTTAACAATTAATGCTGCTCCATCTAATACAACTAACGAATCTTGAATACCTTTTTGTCTAGCTTCAGCCACACGATCATTAATTTGATTCCATTTATTCATATCAATTTTAATATTTCTTTCTATAAGTCTTTGTTCGGCATGTTTACTCACTTTTAACTGATCACACTGCAGTTGCTTCTGAAACACATCTTGAAATGATTGCTTATAAATGGGCTGCTTTTGCTGACGAGTCTTTGGTTGTAAGGTTAATGGATGGCTCGATATTTGTTGTAGTCTATGATCCACTCTCCTCACTCCTAACTACTGCTTCTTCTAACGTATTCAATTTTTCTTTTGAAACACCTTTTACATCTGTACTGTTAACATAAGTACCATCTTCAAGCTCTAATAGTACATTACTACCTTGCTGCTTTACGGATATTACAGTTCCTTTTCCTGAAGTAATAATTGGTTCCTCTTGCCCGTCCAATACTTCAGATTTAGTCCAGTCAATTTGTTTACCTATCAAATGGCTATACTGAAATATTTGGTTTGTAGATTGCATCTTTACAAATGCATCCATCGATTTTCCCATATTTGTCATTTGCTCAAGTGAAGAGAAAGTGGCCATCTGTGATATAAACTCTTTATCCTGCATCGGATTCATAGGGTCTTGATTTTGTAACTGTGTAAGTAAAATTTTCAAGAAATCATCTTTCCCTAGAGTCGATTGTCCTGTTTTCACATCTCTTGATTTAGTGGATAAATAGAAACTTGAATCAATTGTGGTCATACTAGTCACCTACACTTTCACACTTAACAGCACTTCTTCAAAAGAAACTATATCAGCATCACCGTCTATGACAGCCTGATGGTTATCAGTTTCATTATTCTTATGCTGTTTTTGTTGACCATTTTGATTTTGCTCATCATTAAAATTCCCCTGTGCAAACTGTTCTTGTGTATAAACTTCTATCTTGTCAATAGCTAAACCTTGTGTGACTGGGGAAGTTCGTAATTGTATAATATTCGCATCCAGCATTTCTTTCGCTTTGGAGGATGATGCAATAATTCTTGCTATCATTTCTCCGTTAGATTGTGATAATTTTACAGTTAGACTCCCTAGATGCTCAGGATTTAACCGGATTGTCATCTGCTTGGAACCATCTGCCAATGTCATAAATTTACCTTTATTAATAGTTTTTAAAAATTGGTCAACTAATTGTTGACCTTGCTTACCAGTTCCAGATGACTGACCCGTATGCATAATAAGCTGTTGAGTTTGACTTAATATGTTATGGCTTATAGAAATTGGTACAGGAGCTTCTGTAGACTCTCGTTTTCCTTGGTGGTGAGTTCTTGTTGAATTTAATAATAATCTACTAATGTTGATGTCTCTCAAGACGGTATTTGAAGACTCTCCTTCCACTTCATTAGAAAGAGCAGTTTCCATTGTGCTTACTTCTTTATTAAAATGTAGCTTATTTGACTTTGTAGAAGCTTGCATCATATTAACTACCTGTGCAAAAGACGCTTGTCCACTCTTGTCGTTAGTAACTTGCATGTCTGTTATAATTGGAAGCAATAGTGATGTTAATAGTTTCTGATCCGAATGAGATAGTTTTAAACTCTTTCCTATCTCCTCCACTGCTGTTTCCAGCCTTGGACCACTTAACTTTAATACCGCTTCTATTTTAACTAACATATCCCTTAAATTAGCTTCGCTCATTTGTATAGATGAAAATGCCTTCTCAAATTGTTGAACTATTTGCTGATTGTCTGGCTGTTGTAAAAGTGACTTAAGAGCTTCTTGAACGTTTCCCTTATTTAAACCATTGTTTTGGTAAGATAGAGTAAACGCCGGCTTTTCACTATTTTGTAAAAAAGGAATTGTGTCTTTTGAGGCCGGTTGGTCTTTAACACTTGGCTCAATCAATTGATCTAATATTTCAGTTAAAACTTTATTAACTGCATTCTTATCAGTATTACCATCCGTTTGTGAGAGCACTAGTTTTGCCATTGTATTTACTGATGTTTTATCCACTTCTATGAAGTGTTGTGTCTTCATACTATACATTAACAGCATTAACCCCATCGCCGCTTCAGGTGAGTGACTCTGCTTTAAGTTATCAAGTAGATCTTCAAAAGAAACATTAGACGTTAAAATTTCCGAGAGCTTTTCTCTTAGTTCGGGTGGCATGCCTTCTAACATAGTTTGAATTTCACCTAGAGACAATAAATCTTCAGCAGCAGTAAAAGCAGCAGGATGCTCTAGTACACCCTCTAACCGATTAAAAAGAATTAACAGTTCTTCATTGTTTATTGTTAAATTTAACGTCTCAGGTGGTGACTCTCCTTGATTAGAAACAGTAGTGTGTATTTCTGATTTGACAGATAACACATTAGCAAGCAAATCATTAAAATGAACAGAACCATATTTACTTGTATTTTTTGCAACAACTGCACCATGAGCCTTTGCATTTGATGAAATTTGTAAATTCACAACCTCTGTAGTCATAATTTCACCCCCTTTCAAGTTCCATTAGTTATTTAAGGACTTGTTAGCTCCAGTGACATTACAGTCATCAGCCTAGCGGCATCATCTGGCGGCATCTTTTCAAGTATTTCTGCAACTTTTTTACTATCTAAACGTTCTAAGATGCGTATAGCCTCGTCGTCTGATAGTTTTGTTATAATAGCAGCAGCGTTTTTAGATGACATTTCCTCATACATGCTTGTTATTTTTTTCAAATCCTCTTCGATCGTCGTCTGTTCTTGTTTCTTTTTTCTAAGTTGCTCCAATAACGAGTCAATCTCTTCCTGTAACTTACTAACTTCCTCTTGGCTACCTTTTAGTTGACTTTCTAGCATAGTGATAGAAGCTTCCTTTTCGTCGACAGTTTTTTGAAGTGTAAGGATTTGACCTTGAAGATCTTCTTTTTTAAGCATTTCTTCAGTTTTTGGAACAAAGTTTTTCACTACAGGTACGTTTGATCCGTACTTTTGTAATGTATCCTGTATATTTACACCTGCAACCGTCAGTATGACAAAAGATAATACGATAGCAAACAATAATGGGACTAAAATGACGAATAAAAACCATTGAACAATATTAAACTTTTTTTCAACCTGTGTACCGCTATTCTTGTTCGCCATTTCATCACCTTGATTCCTGTTTCAAATATTGTTGGAGTGAAAGTTCATCCATGAGTTTATTATCTATGGCCTTATTCTCCTGAATGTAGATTTCAAAGTCCTTTTGCTTTATTACTTCATATTTTTTCACTTCTATATTTTTGCTAATTAGCTGCGCTTGCTTTTCTTGTAAAGCTTGTCTAGCTTTCATGACTAATTTTTGTTGATGAGCAATAATACGCTCAAGGTTATAGATAAATTGCTGCTGTTGTCTCATGTGCTGAATTGATACACCCGTCTGTAAAAATTGTTGTTGTTCATCTTCTAAGTCCTCTTTACGCTTTAACAACTCGTAAAGCCTCTCCGCAACCTTTTCAAAGTGAGCGATAGCAGTATTGTATTCTATAACTACTTGTTCTTTTTCCGTTTCTTTAATAGCAAGGACTTTATTAAATTTATATTGAAAGCTCATTATGAATCACTCAATTCGACTAGCTTTTTCATATCATCTACGCTGCTCAGCATTGTAGAGTTTTCGGCTGTGCCTTGTTTAAGAAATGAGATTATACTTGGATAGTATCTAATTGCCTCATCTATTTCGCGATTAGACCCTCTCTTATAAGCTCCAATATTAATTAAATCCTCTGAGTTTAAATAAGTGGACATCAACGACCGCATACGTGAAGCAGCACGTAGATGAGTTTCATCTACAATATTGTTCATCACACGACTAACACTTTTCAGAACATTAATAGCTGGGTATTGACCTTTATTCGCTAATTGACGATCCATGACAATATGGCCGTCTAGAATTCCTCGAACAGTATCGGCAATAGGCTCGTTCATATCATCGCCATCAACAAGAACAGTATAAAAAGCTGTAATAGTACCATATTCGTTAGTGCCGGTACGCTCTAATAGCTTAGGAAGAACAGAGAATACTGAAGGCGTATACCCTTTTGTAGTCGGTGGTTCGCCAATAGCAAGACCTACTTCACGCTGTGCCATTGCTACACGCGTTACAGAATCCATCATCATCATGACATTTAATCCTTTGTCACGAAAATACTCCGCGATAGCCGTTGCTGTGTATGCTCCTTTTATTCTCATCAACGCTGGTTGGTCTGATGTTGCAACAACGACAATAGAACGTTTTAAGCCTTCTGGTCCTAAGTCTCGTTCTAAGAACTCCCTAACTTCTCTACCACGTTCACCTATTAAAGCAATAACGTTTAAATCTGCTTCTGTGTTTCTAGCAATCATCCCAAGTGTTGTACTTTTCCCAACACCGGAACCAGCAAATATACCTACTCTTTGACCTTTCCCAACAGTTAATAAAGAGTCAACTAACCGGATACCAACCTCTATTGGTTCCTCGATAGGGGGCCTGTACATAGGGTTGGGAGGATCTCTATCAATTGATACTGCTGTTAGACCTTTTGGAAGCATCGAGTCATCAAGAGGGTTTCCTAAAGAGTCGATGACCTTGCCCACTAAATCCATACCGACTTTAACTTGCAACGGTTTACTAGTTGCTTCAACCACTGCCCCAGGTGAAATATCTTTTATGGATGTATAAGGCATAAGAATAACAGTTTCATCACGAAATCCAACAACTTCAGCTTGTATACACCTTTGTTTCTGTTTCGATCCAATATGAATTAAGCATAAATCTCCAATTGAAGATGCAGGGCCTCTCGATTCAATCATTAGACCAATAACCCTAGTGACCTTACCAAACCGTACATATGAATCTAACATTGGTATTGCTTGTAAAACATTTGTCAAACTCATACTTGATCATCCCTGAGAAGTTCAATTAGTTTTTCTCTTATCTTTTTTAACTGTGAATCAACACTAGCGTCAATTCTTCCAAAACTCGAGTCAATTAAACAGTCTGTTTCAGTAAGTTCTTCTTCAATTAGAATATATATATCATTTTCGTAATTTAACATGCTTACCAGCTCTGCCTTTTGTGAAATAAGAAGTTCATACTGACTTGGATGAACTCGAATTTGCACATCACGGTGCTCTTTCACTTCTTTTACTGCATGCTTTACTAGACTCACATAATCGCTCTGGTGATTTTCAAGGTGTTTGTCCAATATCTTCTCTGCCACTCTCATACCGATTTGAAATATAGTCTCATCAGCATTAGCTACAATATGGTCATACTCTTTCTTTGCTAGTACTGTTAAATCTTGTATGTTTTTAATCTCTTGTTCATATAAATTTAAGCCTTCATTCTTACCTTGCTCAAACCCGTCATTATAGCCTTGCTGTTTTGCTTGCTCTAGTTCTTGTAGTATTTCCTGTTGGAAGCTTTGTCTTTCTGCAGCTATTGCATCTCTTGCTTGCTGCAATTCAATATGAGCAGCTTGTAATATATCATAAGCCTGTTGTTCAGCATTTTCGATAATTTGTGATGCTTGATCATTTAGGTAGCCTGAGTCCATAGACTTTTCACCTGACATATTATGCTGCAAAGTCTTTAAGCCAATAACCTTTGCACCACGAGGTTCTTCATTAGAAAATTTAGGATAAGATGACTTAATTATTCTAGACAATTATATCGTCACCTCCACCTCTAGCAATTACAATTTCACCAGCCTCCTCTAATCTACGGATGACTGCCACGATTCTAGATTGTGCTTCTTCAACATCACGTAAGCGAACAGGTCCCATAAACTCCATTTCTTCTTTAAACGTGTCGGCCATACGTTTAGACATATTCTTAAAGACGATGTCTTTAACTTCTTCACTAGCAACCTTTAATGCTAATCGTAGATCATCATTTTCCACATCACGAATAACTCGTTGTATTGCACGGTTATCAAGTGTAACAATATCTTCGAAAACAAACATACGTTTTTTAATTTCTTCCGCAAGTTCTGGATCTTGAATTTCAAGTGCATCAAGAATCGTGCGCTCTGTACTGCGGTCTACTCCGTTTAAAACTTCAACAACTGCTTCAATCCCACCCGTTTGTGTGTAGTCTTGCGTAACAGTTGCAGAAAGCTTCCTTTCAAGGATTTGTTCCACTTCATTAATTATCTCAGGTGATGTAGAATCCATTAATGCAATTCTACGAGCTATATCTGCTTGCATCTCTTGAGGAAGTTCTGACAATATTTGACCCGCTTGTGCTGGGTCTAAATAGGACAAAATAAGTGCAATTGTTTGCGGATGTTCATTTTGAATAAAATTAAATATTTGTCCTGGATCGGCCTTTCTTGCAAAATCAAAAGGCTTTACTTGTAATGACGATGTTAATCTATTAATGATTGAGGATGCTTTCTCTTCTCCCAATGCTTTTTCAAGTATCGTTTTTGCATACCCAATCCCGCCTTGCGCAATATAGTCTTGTGCTAGTGCAATCTGGTGAAACTCCTCAAGAATATCCTCTTTTGATCGGGACTCTACTTTTTTCACGCCAGAAATTTCTAGCGTTAATTTTTCAATTTCCTCTTCACTCAAATGTTTATACACAGATGCTGACACATCAGGCCCGAGCGATATTAATAGGATGGCCGCCTTTTGCTTACCGGTAAGTTCACCGCTGTCTCGTCTAGCCATTTCCTTAAGCCTCCTAGTCTTCTGCTATCCAACTTCTTAATAGCTTCGCAAAATCCTCTGGTTTTTCTTTTGCCATTTTTTCAAGCTGCTTTCTTCGCATGCTTCCTTCAGTTTCTTTTTCTGCATTCACATCAGGTATGTCAATAGTCGTGCCTTCAACAACTGTTGAAGCTGCCGTATCAATCGGTTCTTTTCTACGACTTCGAAGTACTATTACTAATAGCGCAACAACAAATATAATACCTGCCGCTCCTACTATATACACCCAAGTAGGCACGCTTGGCAGGGTGTTTGTAGGAATGAATTCAGGTTTCCCATTAAACTGCCCCACTGAAACAACAACCTTTTCTTGTACCTGTTCAGCTGTCATTGTTGTATCTGCTAGCGTTGTTTTTACAATAGTTGTCAAAATCTTCTCGATATCATCAATTCTTTCTTGTGGTAATGATGTTAAGTCGTCTGCTGTTGGAGGTTCAACAATAACTTGAATTCCTAAGTCTGTAACTTTATATGGACTTTCAACAATTTCTTTTCTAATCCTATTAACATCATTGTTTATTCTTTCTTCAACACGTTCATAATCGCCATTTGAGCTACCGTCCGCACCGACGTATTGATTAGCAGTGTCTGTTTCACCAAAATCTGCTGGTCCACTAGCATCTGGAGTACCCCCAGTATAGGACTCTGTAATTCTTTCAACACTAATTGCAATACCTTCCATACTTTCACTATCAACAGGCTCAACAAGAGTTGCCTCACTTTTCTCTTGAGTAAAATCGAGATTAGCTGTAACGGAGGCCATCACTTTGTCTCTTCCCATCATGAGGCCAAGCATTTGTATTACTTGTTTTTCGATATCTTCTTCAATTTGCTTTTTCACTTGCAATTGAGTTTCTATTAAATTGCTAGCTTGATAATTTCCATTTGAAGATTCTTGAGTAAAATACTCAAAAAATTGATTCATAATGACGATATTATCAGTAGGTAAATTAGGTACGGCTTTTGATACTAAGTGGTATAAAGAATTTATTTGCGCTTGATCAAATTTGTATCCCGTTTTAGTATTAATAACAATACTTGCTGAAGCCTCACCTTGTGTGTCAGAGACAAAAACACCTTGCTCAGGCATGGTAATCATAACATTGGCATCATTTATTCCTTCAATACTCTTAATTAATTTAGATAATTCCGTTTGTACCGCTTCTACTTTCAAAACATCAAACTCATTTTGCCCTAAACCAAATCCAGCATTTTGGCCAAAAAAGCTATAATCAATGTTCCCACTATCCGGAATATTTTCTGCTGCTAACTCAACAAGTAATGTATCAGCTACTTGTTCTGGCACCAGAATGGTTGTACCTTGTTGTGTAATTTCGGATTGAATTCCACGGGAATCAAGAGTCGCTTTAATTTGACCGGTTTCAGCCGGGGAAAGGTTGCTATATAGCGGTACCATGTTAGCTCGTGTTGCCAATACAGATGAAACGGCAATTACAGTAAAAGCAAGTATTACTGATCCTATAATCATTCCTTTTTGGCCAGAAGAACGTCCATTCCAAAAGGATGAGGCTTTATTTAAAGCTTGCTGTAGTTTTTCGTTCATACTCTTATTCCCCCGGTACTTGTGCGAAACGTTAGCTGCTAACACTAATAGTACTATTGTATTGTGGTTTCGATTCCACGAACATAGTGTTTAATTCCTGAATCACAACACTATTAGGAAATGAGTCTCATACTAAATTTGCATCCTCATAACCTCTTGATACGCTTCTATCACTTTATTTCTAATTTCAAGTGTTGCTTGTAAAGAGACACTTGCTTTTTGAGATTCAATCATAACGTTGTGTAAATCAACATTTTCACCAAGTGCCATTTTTGTTGTTAATGTATCAGATTTTATTTGAGCGTTATTAACGCTACTTATAGCATCTTTCAAAAAAGTAGAAAACTGTTTTGTTGATTCAGAAACAGTTGGTTGTTGAACATTTTGAGTTACTTGAGGCTTTAAAATATGCTGAGTTGGAATATTGACTCTATTAATCATTTAAAAGCACCACCTATTTCCCTATTTCTAAAGCCTTCATGAGCATCGACTTTGATGCATTGAACGCTGTCACGTTAGCCTCGTATGATCGAGTTGTACTCATTAAATCTACCATTTCTTTTAGTGGATCAACATTGGGAAGCTTTACATATCCATTGGCATCGGCATCAGGATGAGCTGGATCATAAACTAGCTTGAATGGTGTTTGATCTTCTGTAATTTTCGACACTTTAACACCATTTCCAACCTGTCCACTTTGTTTTCCAATTTTGCTATTTAAAATATTTGCGAAAGAATTATCAGGTGCTATTTCCACGATTTTGCGGCGATACGGCTGCCACTCACCATCGACCATTTTCCCACGAGTTGTATCTACATTCGCTAAATTCGATGATATAACATCCATTCTTAGCCGCTGTGCAGTTAGCGCACTTGCTGTTGTATTTAAACTATGGAACATCGACATTACTTACCACCTCTAATAACACTTTTCAAGGAGTTGAACTTGCCATTCATTCTATCAGCTAATGCATTAAAATAAATTTGGTTTTCAGCTAAATCGGCCATTTCCTTATCAATATCAACACTGTTACCATTATGGTTGTAAGTAACATCAGCTTTAGTGAAGACTTGAAAGTTTGTTTGACGACTACTTGTAAATTCAAAATGGCGACCATCCGTTCTGTTCGCTTTCATTTGTGTCGACACAGCTTTTTCAAACTCACTTTTAAACGATACATCTCGAGCTTTATAGCCTGGTGTATTAACATTGGCAATATTATTTGAAATCACTTTTTGCTTCGTTGATGAATAATTCAACGCGTGCTCAAGCGTATTAATCGTATTTGAAAATAAGCCCACGTTTTTTCCTCCCATTTTTCGCCACATATCTACAGCGTACATCAGCATATGGCACATTTCTACATAATCTTATTTTAACTGTTAAGTACCTTCTATGTCCATAAAGGCTTTAGTATTTCAACAATTTGTTATTTTAGGTATATATATTTTCTTACAAACTCTCCTGATTTAAATATGTCAGAACAAAATGACATATTCAAGTCTTTTGCGACAAAATACGACAAATTTCAGCTGAAAAAAATTCCCACCTAATTGTAATCAGCTTTTTTATTGATTATTAGGTGCTTAAATACGTTATATAGATACGAGTCTTATCATGATCCAATTTTTATGTGCTACAAAGTGTCTAAGTCACAGAAGTACTCAAAAACTCATCACCCGTTAAGGCAAAACACTATAACTGAGAACCTCATAATAGAAAAAATCACTTTATAAGCAGAGTGGAAGGATTAAAGCTAACATATGCTAGCACTTGCAGTTATAAACTGCAATCTTTCTATTCGCCAAAAAGACCTGTGTAACAATTACGTTACACAGGCCTTTTTATTATATTAAATAAAGTTAGTTCGCTTTAAGTCTTTCAAGTTCAAATAGAAATTTATCATTTAGCACTTTAATGTAAGTACCTTTCATACCAAGAGAACGTGATTCGATAACACCAGCACTTTCTAATTTACGCAGAGCATTAACGATAACAGAGCGAGTAATACCTACGCGATCAGCAATTTTACTAGCTACTAGTAAACCTTCTTTGCCTTCTAATTCTTCAAAGATATGCTCGATAGCCTCTAACTCGCTGTATGAAAGTGAACTAATGGCCATTTGTACTACTGCTTTACTGCGAGCTTCTTCTTCAATTTCTTCAGCTTTTTCACGAAGTATTTCCATACCAACAACAGTTGCACCATATTCAGCTAAAATCAAATCATCATCTTCAAATTCTTGCTCCAAACGCGATAGTATTAGCGTACCTAAACGCTCCCCACCACCAATAATTGGCACAATAGTTGTTAAACCTCTTTGGAACAACTCTTTGTTCTCAACCGGGAACGCTGTATATGAGCTTTCGATATCTAGATTCGATGATGTTTCACTAATTGTAAAAAGGTTTTTTGTATACTCTTCAGGAAATTGACGATCCTCAAGCATTTTCTTCATTCTTTCATTTTCAATCGTTTGCTTAATAGCAAATCCTAGTAATTTCCCTCGACGACTAACAATAAAAATATTCGCTTCTATCACGTCGCGCAATGTTTCGGACATCTCTTTAAAGTTAACTGGTTTGCCAGCCGCTCTCTGAAGCATCGCATTAATTCGTCTAGTTTTTTCTAATAAATTCATCTCAATTTGTTCCTCCTAGTAATACCTACAAAATAAATTGACTTAAATCTCTGTTTTTTACTATCGTTCCTAGTTTTTCTTCAACATATTGTGGTGTAATCGTCACCTTCTCCATCGTAATGTCAGGTGCCTCGAATGATAATTCCTCTAACAGCTTTTCAAGAATTGTATGTAGACGTCTAGCTCCAATATTGTCAGTGTCTTGATTGACTTCATAGGCTACTTCTGCAATCTTACGAATAGCTTCGTCAGAAAATTCCAATTGTATACCCTCTGTTTTAAGTAAAGCTGTATATTGCTTTAGTAAAGCATTATCAGGCTCAATTAAAATTTTTGTAAAATCCTCTACATTCAACTTTGTAAGTTCGACGCGTATCGGAAAACGTCCCTGCAGTTCGGGTATCAAATCAGATGGTTTAGCTGTGTGAAAGGCACCAGCAGCAATAAACAAAATATGATCTGTTTTTACTGAACCATACTTCGTTACCACAGTGCTACCTTCAACAATTGGTAAAATATCTCGCTGAACACCTTCTCGAGACACATCGGCACTAGAGCCACCAACATTCTTACTTGCGATTTTATCGACTTCGTCAATGAAGATAATACCAGTTTGCTCACTTCGAAAAATGGCTTCTTGTGTAACTTCATCCATATCTATTAACTTAGATGCTTCTTCATTTGTCAACACTTTTCGAGCATCTTTTACAAGAAGTTTACGTTTTTTCTTCTTTTTCGGCATTAAGTTACCTAGAACATCCTGCATATTCATACCCATTTGCTCTACTCCAGAGCCTTGTAGCATATCAAACATAGAAACTTGTTGCTCTTCAACCTCTACGGTTACTTGCTCATCTTCAAGCTCACCCATCGCAAGCTTATAAGCTACTTGACGACGTCTTTCTGACAAATTAGTTTCATCTTGGTCTTTTTCATCGGTATCATAGTTAGAGTTTGGTGCGCCACCACCAAATAACATTTCTAATGGATTTTTCATTGAATTTGCTTTTTGTTTACCTGGTACTAGTAGTTCTACGAGACGCTTGTTAGCTAGTTCTTCTGCTTTGCCTTGAACTTTTGACATTTTTTCTTCTTTTACGAGTCTAACGGAAGTTTCAATTAAATCACGCACCATCGATTCAACATCACGACCGACATAACCGACCTCAGTAAATTTTGTTGCTTCAACCTTAACAAATGGGGCACCAACAAGTTTTGCAAGTCTTCTTGCTATTTCAGTCTTACCAACACCAGTTGGACCAATCATTAGAATATTTTTAGGCACTACCTCATCTCGCAAATCCTCAGGAAGTAGACTACGTCTATAGCGATTACGAAGAGCTACAGCCACTGCTTTTTTAGCATCTTTTTGTCCAATTATATATTGGTCTAATTTTTCCACAATGCTACGAGGTGTTAGGTTTGCATTCACGCTAAATTCCTCCTCTTATAGTTCTTCTAATACAATTTGGTCATTTGTATACACACAAATTTCGCCAGCAACCTCAAGCGCTGCACGCGCAATTTCTTTAGCAGATAAATTCTCTCCTGCATGCTTTTTCAACGCTCTTCCTGCAGATAACGCATAGTTCCCACCAGAACCAATTGCTAAAATCCCATCATCTGGCTCAATAACCTCACCAGTTCCAGATATTAAAAGTAATGTATCATGGTTCATAATAATTAACATTGCCTCTAATCGACGCAGTACCTTGTCACTTCTCCACGTTTTTGCCAGTTCAACAGCAGCCCTTTGTAGGTTTCCGTTGTACTCTTCTAACTTTCCTTCAAACATTTCAAATAGAGTAAAAGCATCAGCAACTGAACCAGCAAAACCAGCTAAAACTTTTCCTTGAAATAATTTACGTACTTTCTTCGCTGTATGTTTCATAACAACTGCATTTCCAAATGTGACTTGCCCGTCCCCTGCCATGGCACACGAGCCTTGATGTTGAATAGCAAATATTGTCGTCGCGTGAAATTGTGACATAATTTCATCCCTCCATTATGCTCTTGGGTGGTGATTCATGTAAATAGATTTTAATTTATCTTTTGTTACATGTGTATAAATTTGTGTAGAAGATAAATTTTCATGCCCTAATAGCTCTTGAACGATCCGCAAATCTGCGCCTTCATTTAACATATGCGTAGCAAACGTATGACGAAGCATATGCGGAGATATGTGTAAAATATCCGCAGTTTCCTTCGTTATATTATCCAATACTACACGAACACCACGAGTTGTTAACGGTCCGCCACGATGATTAACAAATAGAGTTGTATGAGAAGATGCCTTGTTTTTTTGTATTAATTGCTCTCGTCCATTTTGAATATACATTTCTAATGCCTCTTGTGCGTAAGCACCAAAAGGGACATAACGTTCCTTTTTGCCTTTTCCAAAAACAAGCATAGCACCAATAGAAAAATCAATATCCTCTAATTTTAATCGACAACACTCGCTAACACGAATCCCCGTTGCGTATAACAGTTCTAGCAAAGCTTGATTACGCTGACCGATTGCCGTTGATGTATCACAAACAGCAAATAGCTTCTCTAACTCTGTAGCATATAAAAACCTAGGATTTCGATGTTGTTTTTTCGGAAGCGATACCACTGCAAACGGGTTATCTTTTATTTTTTCTTCCCTTAGAAGGTACGTATAAAACGTTCGCAAAGCGGAAATTTTCCGCGATATAGACTTTTTGGCGTAATTCGCTCTATACAGTTCAGTTAAATAAATCCTGACATCTTGATACGTAACAATTTTCCAGTCAACAATACCTTGCCGGTCCATAAACTGCATAAAAGACTTAATATCATGTTCGTAATTCACAACTGTATATTCTGAATAATTTTTCTCTATTTGTAAATATGTTAAAAAATTATGTAACGCAATATTCACAATTACAGCCACCCTTCATACGAAGCTGAAAATATAAAAAGATACCAGTGTTGGCCCTTAAAAATAGCCAAGCGAAAGACGAACACGTCTGACGCTAACTAACCGCTATTTTGTGTTCTTTGTACTTTGTGCGCCAAGAACCACTTACTACTATGGTATCAAATATCATGTAAGAGCAGATGAGTTTCCTCCCCCCATGCACTTGAGCAAGAAGATGAGGATGTTTTACTTTAATACCAATTGATAAAAATCAATTTTTTCTGTTCATGTTGCGCTACAGTATAAAAACAACAAAAAAAGGGCTACTAAATAGTACCATATTGTAGTAGCCATGTGCAATTAAATATCACAAATTTTTTACAAAATTCTGAATTGTTTCTAACGCTCTCGTAGCGTGCTGTTCATTGCGCTCTTTTTTACCTCTAATTTTAGTTGGTAGTTCAGGAAATAAACCAAAATTTGCGTTCATCGGCTGAAAACTTTTTGGGTCGGCTGTTGTAATATAACGCGCCATACTACCAATAGCTGTTTCATGAGGAAACACGATAGGTTCTTCTCCTAACACTTGTCTTGCAGCATTAATCCCCGCTACAAGACCACTGGCCGCTGATTCTACATAACCTTCTACCCCCGTCATTTGACCCGCAAAGAATAAATCGGACCTGTTCTTAAATTGATACGTCGGAGCTAGTAAATTTGGTGAATTTAAAAATGTATTTCGATGCATTACACCATAACGAACAATATCTGCATTTTCGAGACCTGGAATAAGTCTAATCACTTCTTTTTGTGGTCCCCACTTTAAATGTGTTTGAAAGCCGACAATATTGTACAATGTTCCAGCTGCATTGTCTTGTCTAAGCTGAACAACAGCATAAGGACGCTTGTTAGTTTTAGGATCTTCTAAACCAACTGGTTTTAAAGGACCAAATAACATCGTCTTTTTCCCCCGGGCTGCCATCACCTCAATTGGCATACAGCCTTCAAAGAAAATTTTCTTTTCAAACTCCTTTAACGGCACAGTTTCAGCACTTATTAATGCCTCATAAAATTTATCGAACTCTTCTTCGTTCATTGGGCAATTTAAATATGCCGCGTCACCTTTATCATATCTTGATTTTAAGTAAACCTTCTCTAAATCTATACTTTCCTTGTCAATAATAGGAGCAGCAGCATCGTAGAAATATAAATACTCTTCTCCCGTTAGCTTTTTAAGTTTTTCCGATAAATCTTCTGACGTTAACGGGCCTGTCGCAATAATTGTAGGACCTACTGGTATGTCAGTTACTTCCTCATGATGAACAGTCACATTCGGATGATTTTTCACCTTGTCCGTTACATAAGCTGCAAATTCATGCCGATCTACTGCTAGTGCTCCACCAGCTGGTACAGCACAGGAATCTGCTGCATGAATGATAACAGAGTCTAATCTGCGCATTTCTTCCTTTAGAACACCTACTGCATTTGTTAAAGTATTTGCTCGTAAAGAGTTACTACAAACTAGTTCCGCAAATTTATCAGTATGATGAGCCGGCGTTTGTTTAACCGGACGCATCTCATATAAATGAACATGAATATCTCTTTTTGCTAGTTGCCATGCAGCTTCACTTCCTGCAAGTCCTGCTCCTATTACGTTTACTACTTGTTGTGTCAATATAATCTCTCCTCATTGCTTTACAATACTATTATTTTATACCTTTTTAGTGCGAATTAGTCTTTAGTAACACGGCGAAGGTGAGCTTATTAGGCTCACCTTCGTAAAAGTTCATGACTAAAAGCTTATGTTTGCTGCGATTCTTTATAATCGCAGTTAGGACACTGTACTTGAACACCCTTCTTCAGCTTTTTTTCGACTAAATACGAACTACAAACTGGGCAATTTCTTGGTAATGGTTTATCCCAAGATAGAAAATCACATTCTGGATAACGGTCACAGCCATAAAAAATGCGTCGTTTCTTACTCTTGCGCTCAACAACATTACCTTCTTCACACTTAGGACATTTTACGCCTATTTCTTTTACAATAGGTTTTGTCACACGACACTCAGGGAAATTTGAACAAGCCATAAACTTTCCGTAACGTCCCATTTTATATACTAATGGATGCCCACACTCTTCACAGTCTATACCGGCAGGTTCATCTTTAATTTCTACTTCCTTCATTTCTTTTTCTGCTTTTTCCAGACGCTTTTCAAAATCACTATAGAAATTATCTATTATTTTAGCCCACGCAATTTTTCCATCTTCTATTTCATCTAGATCGTGCTCCATTTTAGCTGTAAATTCCACATTTAATATTTCAGGGAAAAATTCTAAAATTAACTCAATAACAATCTCTCCGAGTTCCGTCGGTACAAAGCGTTTGTTATCGAGAGCTACGTATCCACGCTTCTGAATAGTATCAAGGGTCGGAGCATATGTTGATGGACGTCCAATTCCCAGTTCTTCTAATGTACGTACTAATCGAGCTTCAGTGTAGCGAGGAGGTGGCTGCGTGAAATGCTGCTTTGGTTCAATGTCTTTCTTAAGAACTGCATCTCCCTCTCGCAAATCAGGCAATAATGAATCTTTTTCTTCAGTTTGATCATCATTACCTTCCACATATACCTTCATAAAGCCAGGAAATTTAACTTTTGAGCCATTTGCTCTAAAATTCACACCATTGTTTGACAACTCCACCGTCATAGTATCAAGTATGGCAGGTGCCATCTGACTAGCGACAAATCGTTCCCAAATTAATTTGTAAAGTCGATATTGATCACGACTTAAATACTCTTTTAACGTGTCGGGTGAGCGTAAAGTAGATGATGGTCTTATTGCTTCATGCGCATCTTGAGCGTTCGCATTTTTCTTTTCTTTACGCTTCTCTTGAGCTGCATATTCTTCGCCAAATTTATTTGTAATGTAGGAAAATGCCTCACCTTGAGCCGTATCTGATATCCGTGTTGAGTCTGTACGCATATATGTAATTAACCCAACTGTGCCTTCCTTACCTAAATCTAATCCTTCGTACAACTGCTGTGCTATCATCATAGTTTTTTTTGCTCGAAAGTTGAGTTTACGTGCCGCTTCTTGCTGCAATGATGACGTTATAAAAGGGACAGCCGGGTTACGTTTTCGCTCTTTTTTCGTAACTGAATCAATAGAAAAAGTATTTTCCTTGATTCTCTTTAAAACCTTTTCTACATCTTGCTTTGTTTTCAAGTCAACTTTATTTCCGTCCACTCCATAGAAATTTGCTTCGAAGGTTTCCTTACCTTTGAGAAATGTACTTTGGATGGTCCAATACTCTTCAGGCTTGAACTCTTTAATCTCATTTTCTCTCTCTATAATTAAGCGAACTGCAATAGACTGTACACGACCGGCGCTTAATCCTTTTTTCACTTTTTTCCATAATAACGGACTAATATTGTAACCAACTAATCTATCGAGAACTCGACGAGCTTGTTGAGCATCAACAAGATCCATATTAATCGGACGTGGATGCTTAAATGATTCTTTGATAGCATCTTTTGTAATTTCATTAAAAACAACACGACAATCAGTAGAGCCATCTAAATTAAGACTATGAGCTAAATGCCATGCAATTGCCTCTCCTTCGCGATCCGGATCGGCTGCCAGAAATACTTTTTTAGCCTTTTTTGCCGCCGTTTTAAGTTCTTTTAAAACAGGACCTTTACCACGTATTGTAATATATTTCGGCTCAAAGTTATGTTCTACATCAACGCCCATTTGACTTTTTGGCAAATCACGCAAATGTCCCATTGATGCTTTTACTTTATATTTTTTTCCTAAATATCGTTCAATAGTTTTTGCCTTAGCTGGTGATTCCACTATGACCAGATAATCTGACATGTAATGATATCCTCCTTAAGAGGGAAAGTATTTATAAAATCTCCACTATTATTAAATATTTCCATCCAGTTTGTCAAACAACAAATGAGTAATTTGTTAATATTAACAAGAAATATACTGCACATCTCCGTTAAAAATCAACACTTTTTGTATTTTTTATAAAATTATACTTCGAATTTATCTTTGTATTTAAATTCATTTATTAATACATATTATGTATATTTATGTATTTTTCTCGTTATTCTATCTCTGTAATTACATCGTTTGCATTCATTATTAACTTCGCACCTTGTTGTATTAAATAGTTTGTACCTTCTGATGTAGGAGCGAACACATGTCCAGGTAGACTAAATACATCCCTACCTTGTGATAAAGCTTGATCGGCTGTTATTAACGAACCACTCTTTTGTCTCGCTTCAATCACAAAAGTTCCTTTAGACAGTCCACTTATTATTCTATTTCTCATAGGAAACTGCCATTTTCTCGGTTGTACATCTGGTGGGTATTCAGATAAAAGCAAGTGATTACTTGCTATGTGTTTTGCAAGAGATACATTGCTTGCTGGATAAATATGATTGAATCCACCTGCTATAACAGCAATAGTATAGCCTTGATTTTGTATCGCTGTTTTGTGAGCTAACGTATCAATCCCTTCCGCTAGTCCACTAATTATGACGCAGCCACTTTCTATTAAAGAAGGCAATATTTGCTTTACAGCATGTATACCATATGCACTCGGTGCTCGTGTTCCAACAATACTTAACATGCGAGTATGTGACAGTAGCGACACTTTTCCTTTAGCAAATAAAACCCAAGGTGGATCATATATTTCTTTTAATAACGGTGGGTATTCTTTATCAAATATAGTGAGGATCTTTATATTATGTTTGTTATATGAATGGATTAGCTTCTTAACAGAAAGGTTGTGTAAATCAACATAAAAACGCTCAAAATTAGAGTGGTGAATACGAAGAATTTGGCGTAGGTTATCCTTTGAGGTTGTATGTAAAAAATTCAAGCTATTATCAACTTGTATTAAGCGATGAATAGATTTCCAGCCAATGCCACGACAATGCGCTAATAGTATAAGTAACTCCCTTTGATCATCCAAAACACGATTACCTCCCATGAAATAGAATGACCAAAAAAGCCTCTAGAATCGAGACTTTTTTGGTATATTTTAGAAATTACAAGTTTTTACAAGCTTCGTAAAGTCCCTTTTCTTTAAGAACCTCAATTAGCGTCTCACCCATTACAGACGGTGTATCAGCTACACGAATACCACTTTCGTTCATGACACGAATTTTTTCATCCGCTGTACCTTTTCCACCTGAAATAATCGCTCCTGCGTGCCCCATTCTTTTACCTGGAGGCGCAGTGCGCCCTCCAATGAAACCAACTACAGGCTTTGTCATGTTTTCTTTTACCCATAGTGCAGCTTCTTCTTCTGCCGTTCCGCCGATTTCACCAATCATAATAACAGCATACGTTTCTACGTCTTTATTAAATGCATCTAAAACATCAATAAAGTTTGTGCCGTTAACAGGATCTCCACCAATTCCTACAGCGGTAGACTGACCAATTCCTGCTTGTGTGAGCTGATGAACAGCCTCATATGTTAATGTACCAGAACGAGATACAACCCCTACATGACCTTTTTTGTGAATATACCCTGGCATAATACCAATTTTACACTCATCAGGTGTTATCACTCCAGGACAGTTAGGCCCAACTAAGCGCGTCTTTTTCCCTTCCATATAACGCTTTACTTTTACCATGTCAAGAACAGGGATATGCTCAGTTATACAAATAACTACGTCTAACTCTGCATCAACAGCCTCCATAATAGCGTCCGCTGCAAATGGAGCAGGCACATAAATAACTGAAGCAGTAGCTCCAGTTTTTTCAACAGCTTCTTGAACAGTGTTGAATACCGGTACACCTTCGACTTCTTGACCGCCCTTACCAGGTGTTGTTCCCCCAACAATTTGTGTGCCGTACTCTAGCATTTGTTTTGTGTGAAAAAGTGCCGTAGATCCAGTAATACCCTGTACAATTACTTTAGTATTTTTATCAACAAATACACTCATCGATTACCCTACCTTTCATACGCGTAAATTTAACCCATCCAAATTATATTGTATTGAGCAAGCGCTCACTCGAGGCCAAGTCTACTGTACTGCTGAGACGATTTTTTGCGCTCCATCTGCCATAGATTCTGCAGCAATAATATTTAGGCCTGATTTTTCAAGAATTTCTTTTCCTAAATCAACATTCGTACCTTCAAGGCGAACAACTAATGGTACAGACAAACCAACCTGTTTAGCTGCTTCTACAACTCCATTAGCGATTACATCACATTTCATAATGCCACCAAATATGTTAACGAATATGCCCTTCACATGTTCATCAGCTAAGATTATTTTAAAAGCCTCTGTTACCTTTTCTGCTGTTGCACCGCCCCCTACATCAAGGAAGTTAGCCGGTTCACCGCCATAATATTTAATAATATCCATCGTAGCCATTGCAAGCCCTGCACCATTAACCATACAACCAATATTGCCGTCCAATGCAATGTAGCTTAAGTCGTATTTTGATGCTTCAATTTCTTTCTCATCTTCTTCATCTAAATCACGATAAGCTTGAATATCTTTATGGCGATATATAGCATTGTCATCAAAGTTTAATTTTGCATCTAGAGCAATAATATTGCCATCACCAGTGACAACTAGAGGATTAATTTCTGCAATAGAACAATCCTTCTCCACAAATGCGTTATATAACCCCATCATAAACGCAACTGTCTTGTTTACTAAATCCTTAGGAATATTTATATTAAATGCAATTCGACGAGCTTGATAAGCTTGTAAGCCAACAGCTGGGTCAATTACTTCTTTAAATATTTTTTCAGGTGTTTGTTCAGCCACTTCTTCTATTTCTGTTCCACCTTCTTCAGAAGCCATTAACACCACTCTTGACGTTGCACGATCAAGCACTAAACCAACATAATATTCTTTTTTAATGTCGCAGCCTTCTTCAACTAAAAGTCGTTTAACTTCTTTACCTTCGGGTCCCGTTTGATGAGTAACTAGTGTTTTCCCTAGGATTTCTTCTGCATATGTACGAACCTCATCCAGGCTTTTTGCTACTTTAACGCCCCCTGCTTTTCCACGTCCCCCAGCGTGAATTTGCGCTTTCACTACATTTATTTTTGTACCTAATTGCTTCGCAGCTTCAACAGCTTCTTCGACTGTAAAAGCGACTTTTCCATTTGGAACAGAAACCCCAAAGCTTTTTAAGATTTCCTTTCCTTGATACTCATGGATATTCATTAGCCCATCCTCCCTCTATCTGTTAAAAAATTGTGACAATCGTACACGCTTTCATTGTATAATGATAAATTTTCCTTGTCTACCATTCTAGCTTCTTAATTACAAAACTTTATATATATCTTTTTTTAAAAAGTAGAAAGCCATGGTACTTTTATTAGATTAATTAACAACACAACCTCTTAAAGAGTCTATGTATTTTACTCATGAAAAATAGCACTACGTCAAAAAAAGAAAGAGTTACCTCATACAGGAAACTCCTCAATCTAATCTTTAATTTTTTTATCTAACTGATATACAAAAGCAAAGATCTCAGCAACAACCTCATATAGCTCTTCTGGAATTTGTTCATGAATTTGTATTTGTTGAAGCAATTCTACTAATGAGGAGTCTTCTTGAATAGGTATATTGTGTTCCTTTGCTTTTGTAATTAAATTGGCAGCGACGATGCCTTTTCCTTTTGCCACGACAATAGGCGCTGTATTCTTATTATCATTATAGGAGAGAGCAACTGCTTGTTTACGATTATTCTGATTCATTAGTATGCTCCTTACACGCGTAAATCAAAATGTGAAAATTTCTTAATTTCACTTGTTTGCGATTGTTTAATTGCTGGTGTCTTTTGTTTAGTTTCAACCTTTATATGAGATAGTGTATATAACTGTTGAAGAAGCCCCTGCTCTAGTTGAGGTTTCAAAGCTTGAACGATAGTCTCCAAATTAGGGGTGTCATTCCATATGGAAATAGAAACAATTTTGTTTTGTATTTGCACATCACACACTATTTCCCCTAACCTCTCCATCTGTAAGTAAAACATAATTCTACAATGATTCGGGTCTAAAGTTCCATCCGATTGTTTTTTCCCATTCCACTGCATTGATATGTCATACATTTGTCCATTTGGAAAAACAAGTGGGACTTGAAAAACGAGCTGTTGAACAGTTGTATCTTGATAATTTAATAATTGATTACCGGTTATTCTCTGTATAATTGGTTCCACTACGTCATGCACCTCAGGCTGCTCATGTAGCAATGCTAATAGAGTAGACTTTAATGTGAGTAAACTATCGTCAATCTGATTATGAGACAAATGCAAAGGTAGCAATCGTTCGTGATTTAAACCAATTTTCCGAAGGACGAACTCAAGCTGTCGACCACTTACATCACGAAATAGCTCTTTTGACTCCTTCGAAAGTATATCCTGTAAATACGCTTGTTCGTTTTTTGTATATTTATTCATGAATGCATCTATAGTTACGTCATTCATTAGAACTGTATCACGAATTGATGATGGAATTACTTTTCTTACGATATTATCGGTTATTGTATTTATTTGTTCAGAATCCAGCGTATTTATTTGTGTAAGATTAAAGCGAGTTAATAATAATTCGATGTCATTTTGACTCAAAGGAATATTTGCTTTATTTAGTAGCTGTTCGAGCATGGAAACATCTTTTTTTTCAATTGTATTTATGACTAACCGTTTAACTAACGATTCGAGCAATGTATCCAGCTGTTGAGCTTCCTGTTGCGCTGATATTATATTTAACAGCTGTGATACTTGCGTACATGCTGGTGTTTGTTTCATATGGGGTAGCATAGACTTAAGTTTAAAAAGCTCATGACTATAGCTTTCATCACCTAGTATAGAAAAAACTGCCTTAAATGTAGCATCAGTCATTGGCAAATCATTTAATATCATATATTTTAAAGCTTGAAACACAGTTTCCTTATTTGCTACCGTCGCTATCCATTCGCTTCCTTTACTAACTATTTCATTTGTAAATGGAAGCTGTTCCTTTAACAAATACCCTCCTACATCTTTCACTGTTTTCGTTAAAGGAATTGAGATATGCTCCAAGACTCGTTCTAAACTTTGAGTTTCAAATCTCTCAGCACGTTTTTCCGAGTTTGAAATAACCTTTAATTTTAATCTATTATCAGTTGATGTCACTTGAAACCAATATCTTGTATGAGCATTTAAAGGCGCTTCAAGCTGCGCAATAATTGAGTTCCTGCCTAATTGCACCAAAGCTAATTGATTAGGGAACAACTGCATTATTTTGCCACTAAAAACTTGTCCTTGCTTAATTGACAAAGATGATATTTGGTTTCCAGGTACAACTGACACTATTGAGGAGAAAATTTGATTCATCATATCAATCTTCCTTATTAGCTTATTGCATTTCGAACAGGCGCGAAGGATTTGCGATGTTCAGAAGTAATTCCATACTCTTGTATTGCTGCTAAGTGTTGAGCCGTGCCGTACCCCATATGCGAGTCAAAGCCATACTGAGGATACTGTGCTGCTAATTTCTTCATCAGCTTATCTCGAGTTACTTTTGCTACAACTGAAGCCGCTGCTATTGAAATACTGTTAGCATCCCCTTTAATTATAGATTGTTGCTCAATCAATAATGGTATTTCCATTGCATCTACTAATAGATAATCAGGTTTAATAGATAAATTACAAACCGCTTCCTTCATAGCTAGTTTAGCAGCTTGATAAATATTAATACTATCAATTTTGTCAGCTGACACGATACCAACTCCAATAGATATTGCATCCCTCACAATAGTATCGTAATATTGTTCACGCTTTTGCTCAGATAACTTTTTAGAGTCATCTAAGCCTGGTAAATAGAAATCCTTTCGTAAAATAACTGCAGCCGCAACAACAGGTCCAGCTAACGGGCCACGCCCTACCTCATCGACTCCAGCAATATATTGCACACCCTTTGCAAAAGCCTCTTGCTCGTATGTAGTTTTTTTATAAAAAGCCTCTCGTGCTTGTTGCTCCTCATGTAGCTGTTTTTCCCATTTTAGCAACAATGCTTGCACACCTTTTCGACTGTCTTTTCGTAAACATTGTATGAATGGGTCTTTTACATCCTTTATATCGCCTATTATTTCTTTAATTTGATTAATAGATTGCTTTTCCAATTAACTAACCGCCTTATTATTACAAATTTACTAACCTGTATTATTTATATCGGCTATTCCACAAAAAAATAAAGAAGACCGTCCCTTAAAGGTCACTTTTCACGACCTTTTGAGACAGTCTCTATATGTTAATACTCTGACGGACGTTCAAAACTCACTCGCCCTAGCCTTTCTGAACGTATATCTCGTAAAACTAGGTCTGAGACTTTATCATAATCAACGATGCCTCCGCCCATTAATGCTCCACGCCTTTTTCCAATTTCATCAAATAGCTGAACTATATCATCTGGAATTTCGGATAACTGGTACCGGTCCATTAATCTTTCAGGATAATTTGCCTGTAAAAATCGCAATGCAAAAACAGCTATATCCTGCAAATTTAGAATTGTATCCTTAATCGCTCCTGAAACAGCTAGTTTATATCCCACTTGTTCATCCTCAAACTTAGGCCATAAAATACCTGGTGTATCAAGCAATTCAAGCTCTTTGCCAACCTTAATCCATTGTTGTGCTTTTGTTACTCCAGGTCTATCTCCTGTTTGAGCAATATTACGTTTTGCTAGTCGGTTAATTAACGTCGATTTCCCTACGTTAGGAATACCTACTATTAGCGCACGAATTGCTCTAGGTTTAACTCCTTTAGCAGCTAACTTGGTGAACTTTTCATCTAAAAGTCTTTTTGAAGCTGAAATGATATCTTTTAAACCAACTCCCGCTTGAGCGTTCACTTCAACAACAGCGCGGTTTGTTTGCTTAAAATAATCCATCCACTCTTTCGTAACGGTAGCATCAGCCATGTCTGCTTTATTAAGAATAATTACTCTTGGTTTTTGTCCTATAATTTCATCGATCATTGGATTTCTTGAGGACATCGGCAACCTAGCATCTACTAATTCATAAACAATATCAATCAGCTTTAACTTCTCGACTACCTGTCTTCTTGCTTTAGCCATATGGCCAGGGAACCATTGAATTGTTGCCATCTAAGCACCTGCCTTTTCTCCCGTCGTCTATTGAACAATATCAATACGTGAAAATGGCCAATAAATGATACTTGTTTTGCCTACAACACTTGAACTATTTATTGTACCAATATGACGACTATCTTTACTGTGTCTTCTGTTGTCTCCCATAACAAATAGCTGTCCCTCTGGTACTGTAAATTCTCCATTCGTAACGTCTTCGAGATTAAATGACTCAGTCAATAGTCCATCAATAATCCCCGCCTTAGATTGGTTCAGGTACTGCTCGTCGTATGGTTGCCCATTTATATATAGGACATCATCCTTATATTCAATATGATCTCCCGGCAAACCAATTACACGCTTAATATAGTCCTGCTCTTGATTATAATGAAATACTACTATATCAAAGCGCTCTGGTTCGCCTATTAAGTAAGATAATTTATTTACAATCATACGGTCACCATCATGTAACGTCGGATACATGGATTGACCATCCACTAGGATTGGAGCAAAAAGGAAATGACGTATAACAGTAGCAAGTATAATAGCAATTGCCAACGCTTTAATCCATTCCCAAAATGACTTTATTACGCTATTGTCCTTAGTTTGCTCAGTCATATGTACTGTATGCCTCCACATATTATGGTTTGTTAAATCAACATTTTATTATGAAAAAGGAGCTTGTTTCCCAAGCTCCTTTTTTTCTCATTATCGAATTTCTTTAATACGAGCTGCTTTACCACGTAAGTTACGTAGGTAATAAAGTTTTGCACGACGTACTTTACCACGACGAATAACTTCAAGCTTCGCAATCTTTGGTGTGTGTACAGGGAAAGTACGTTCAACTCCCACGCCGTAAGAAATCTTACGAACCGTGAACGTTTCACTAATTCCACCGCCACGACGCTTAATAACAACACCTTCAAAAATCTGAATACGCTCACGAGTACCTTCGACAACCTTAACGTGTACACGCACTGTGTCTCCAGGACGGAATTCAGGAAGGTCTGATCTTAATTGTTCTTTTGTAATTTCTTGAATAATATGATGCATGCCTTTCATCTCCTTCTACAGATGCTCTTGCACAACTATGTTTGCAGCGGAACATCGTTAATCAACTTAACGCACTTGCGCTAAGTCACAAAGAGTATAATACCATATTTATATAGATGATGCAACATATTCAAGACTGATTCTTGAATTCTAATAACCATTTTTTTTGTTGATCATTTAACTCTATTACATCTAGCAAATCAGGCCTTCTTAACCAAGTTCGACGTAGAGACTCTTTTTGTCGCCATTCTTCAATCTTTTTATGATCTCCAGATAATAAGACGTCTGGTACTTTAAGTCCGCGAAAATCTGCTGGTCGTGTATAATGTGGATGTTCTAGCAGCCCTGTACTGTAAGAATCCTTCATGTGAGAATCCTCATTCCCTAGAACATCTGGAAGTAACCGAACGACACTATCAACCACAACCATCGCTGCAAGCTCTCCACCAGTTAATACATAATCGCCAATCGATATTTCATCTGTTACAAGGTGCTCTCGAATTCTCTCATCATACCCCTCGTAATGTCCGCACAAAAACACAAGATGTTTTTCCTTTGCAAATGATTCTGCTTTAGCCTGCGTATATCGTTCACCTTGCGGACACATAAGAATTACACGCGTTCCCTCAGCTTCAATACCTTTAACAGCATCAAATAGAGGTTGTGGCTTAAGAACCATGCCTGCACCTCCACCATACGGATAATCATCTACAGTTTGATGCTTATTATCAGCAAACTCCCGGAAGTTATGAACATGAATGTTTACCGCATCCTTATCTTGTGCTTTCTTTAAAATAGAAGATCCAAACACACCTTCAAACATGTCAGGAAATAAAGTTAAAATATCAATTTTCATGTTAACAACCCTTCCATCGGGTCAATCCATATTTGTTTATTTTTTACATCAACTTTTTTTACTATATCATCAATATATGGAATTAATATTTCCTTGCCTTCTCGTGTCTTGATAACCCAAACGTCATTCGCACCTGGCGTTAAGATTTCAGATACCTCACCAACCTGTAATTCGTCTAGCGTTTGAACTTGACAGCCAATAATTTCGTGAAAATAATATTCTCCTTCAGGTAAGTCACCCAATTGTTCAATTGGTACTTTAATAACGAAACCTTTTAACTTTTCAACATCATTAATATCTTTGTACTCTTCAAACGATAATAAATCGAAATTCTTATGAATACGGTGCGACTTGACGGTAACTGCAATACCTTCTTTTGCTTGTTCAGAAAAAATATATAGTGTATTACCGGGCTTATACCTTTCTTCGCCGAAATCAGTTCGAGATATAACACGAACTTCACCGGCTATGCCATGTGTATTCACTATTTTACCTACATTAAACCAATTACTCATATATACACTCCTAATCCTGTTGTTCACGTATGTATATTTATCTTATTTCTACAATTATGCCATCCTTCACAACAATCACCTGTGCTTGATTTAAATCAGGCCAATTGTCTCCTACACTAACATTAATAATAGCATCGAGTTCTTGCTCTTTAATCTCACTACCAAGCGGCAGTGTATGTAATTGTTCCATTTGAAACTCTAACAAATCTATTTTTTCTTGTCTATCTTGTATTTCCTTTTTAAAATATTCTCTCACATGCGTGATTTGGTGAGGACGTGATTTTTCAGTTTTTTTCAGCTCAAATTGAAGCTGACCACACTCTTTATGAAGTAATTCTTTTGTAAGAGTGTATTTTTCAAGCAGTTTCTGCTTACTTTGTTCTGTTAGTAATTGCTTCACAACAACCTTTTTCATTATTTGCATATTATCACCCTTATATGAATAAAAAGTGGACACTACCAGCATCAATTAAATTCTATTTTATTGTATAAAAAAAGGAAAGGGTAGCCCTCTCCTTTTTTACTCTGTAATATCTAGATGAATTTTTTTGTTTTGTTGTGCACCTGCTGCATACACAACGGTTCGAACTGCTTTTGCCACGCGGCCTTGTTTACCAATCACTTTTCCCATGTCTTCTTTGTTGACAGAAAGCTCAAAATGAATGCTTTTTTCCGTTTCTTTTTCGGAAACAGTAACATCATTTGGGTGATCGACAAGGGCTTTCACAATAGTCTCTATCAGTTCTTTCATATCATTCACTTACTATTTACTGTATTTCGCATTGTGGAATTTTTCCATAATACCTTGGCTGCTAAACAGGTTACGAACTGTATCAGATGGCTTAGCACCATTTTGAAGCCATTTAAGAGCTAACTCTTCGTCAATTTTCAATTCAGCTGGCTTAGAAACCGGGTTATAAGTTCCAACTGTCTCAATGAAACGACCATCACGTGGTGAACGAGAATCTGCTACTACGATACGATAAAAAGGTGATTTTTTCGCACCCATTCTTTTTAAACGAATTTTTACTGCCATTTATATTGCACCTCCGAATTTTTTACCACACAAGATAGTATATTATCAAGTTTAGGTTAGGTTGTAAAGTGTTTTTTCTTAACAGTGTAAAATTATTTTTTAAACTGTTATTTTTGGAACGCTTATTACATGAAAGGTAGCTTAGGAAATCCACCTTTGCGTTTCCCTTTACCTTTAGTCATTTGCGTCATTTGCTTCATCATCTTTTTCATTTCTTCAAATTGCTTTAATAAGCGATTAACTTCCTGTATAGGTCGACCGCTTCCTCTTGCAATTCGTTTTTTGCGGCTAGCATTAATAATTTCTGGCTGTTGTTTTTCGAGCTTTGTCATGGACTTAATAATGGCCTCCACGTGAGCAAGCTGTTTGTCATCCACTTTTATATCTTTTAAGCCCTTCATCTTGCTTGCGCCAGGCATCATCCCAAGAAGTTCATCAAGCGGGCCCATTTTTTTGACCTGCTCCATTTGATCTAAGAAATCATCAAAAGTAAAGGACATAGTTCTCATCTTTTGTTCAAGCTCTTTTGCTTTTTCTGTATCAACATTTGCTTGAGCTTTTTCAATTAATGATAGTACGTCTCCCATACCTAATATACGAGAGGCCATTCGTTCTGGGTGAAATGGCTCGAGTTGATCTAACTTTTCACCAAGACCTACGAATTTGATAGGTGTGCCTGTAACAGCTTTTACTGATAATGCAGCACCACCACGTGTATCACCATCTAGTTTAGTTAACACGACACCAGTAAGGTCTAATTGTTCATTAAAGCTAGATGCAACGTTAACAGCATCCTGTCCTGTCATAGCATCAACTACAAGAAAAATTTCATCAGGCTTAGCAACCTCTTTGACTTGTTTAAGTTCACCCATTAATGTTTCATCAATGTGTAATCGACCTGCTGTATCGATAATAACATAATCATGGTGTTCTTCCTTAGCCTTCTGTAGAGCTTGTTTTGCAATTTCAACTGGACTAACCTGATCACCTAAAGAAAACACCGGCATACTTAACTGCTTACCGAGAGTTTCAAGTTGTTGAATAGCAGCAGGGCGATAAATATCTGCTGCAACAAGCATAGGTTTACGGTTATATTTTTTGCGCAACAAATTGGCTAGTTTCCCTGTCGTCGTTGTTTTACCAGCACCTTGCAAACCTACCATCATAATAACAGTTGGCGGACGATTTGCTACTGCAATTCTGCTTTGCTCGCCACCCATTAAAGCAGTTAACTCTTCCTGTACTACTTTAATGACTTGTTGTCCAGGTGTTAAGCTTTTCATCACTTCTTGTCCAACTGAACGCTCACTAACACGCTTCACAAAGTCTTTAACGACTTTGAAGTTTACATCCGCCTCTAATAAAGCCAAGCGTACTTCGCGCATCATTTCTTTTACATCGGACTCCGTGACTTTCCCTTTACCACGAATTTTTTGAATTGAACCTTGCAGACGGTCGGCCAATCCTTCAAATGCCATAAATGCCGTGCCCCCTATTCTAACTTCCTAAGCGCCTCTATTAACAATTCTATGTGCTCTTTGTTAGGTGTCGTTACACTAAACTCTTGTAACTTGTCTAGTAATTGTTTGCGCTCTTGAAATTTTTGGAACAACTGTAGTTTCACCTCGTATTCCTCAAGCATTGCTTCAGTACGTTTAATGTTGTCATAAACTGCTTGACGACTGACATTAAATTCTTCCGCAATCTCACCTAAGGAATAATCATCTAAGTAGTATAGTGACATGTACTCTTGTTGTTTAGGCGTTAACAGTGATTGATAGAAATCATATAAATAATTAACACGAGTTGTTTTATCTAACATATTCTATCCTCCTGTTAAGTGAAAAGCCTTTACATGTAAGTTTACATCCTGCTCCACACGATGTCAAGACTTAGTCCCCTTATTGCGATATGTGATAAAAAGGCCAATGACCGCACCAATTGTATTAAGTAGAATATCATCTACATCGAAGCTACCAACAGCAAATATAAATTGCAGCATCTCAAGTGATGTAATAATTGCGATAAATACAACTATAAACAGTATCGGCTTTCGCAGTCGTTTGTTCATTAACGGTAAAAACAATCCAAAGGGCACAAATACAATCACATTACCAACTATATTAATAATCCACGTATCTATATTAAAATAACGAAAATTTATAAAATAATTTTTGATCGTCGCGAACGGTACGATGTTATAGCTATAATACCCACCCGCAGTTCTAACATCACTTAAAAACATCAAATATACTAGACACAATGCATACAAAACAAATAGAGTTTTGTGTATTTTCGATAATTTCATATTATAAACTCTTTTCATAAAAATTTAATTTCAATACCACAGCTTATCCATTATACTAAAGAAAAAAGAAAAGTGTAGCTAGCTTGTATTTCGGCGACTTGCCAGAAATCCTAACAAGAAGACGTTTTATAGCCTTCGTAGGAAGGCGGGACAATCCTCAAGTGCTAAAATTGTGGAAGATCGTAGCAAGCTAGCATAGTGGAGTATACATAAATTTACTGTTCTGATAGTTAATTACTATACTACTACTTAGAAAGATATAATCATTAAACTTTCATTACTTACATGATAATTTTTCGTAATAAATAAAGCAAAGAGGAGGCCGTTTTTATGGAACAAAAAAACTATGAAACTCGTCATATTTTTCTAGCAATATCGATTTGCACCTTAGTAGCAACACCATTCTTTTTCATCTTAATCCCTAAAACAGCTCATAATATGTTGTTTTTTTCTACCTCAACCTGGCTCGTGCAAACACCTAAATACTCATATACTCTGTTTGCCTTAGGAGGATTCTTTTTAGCACTTGGCTTTTTTTTCGTATACTTATTTCATAAGCAACAAACAAAAATAGTAATCTCTGTTTTTGTTATGATACCACTTACACTACTAATCATGTCACTCAGCATTAACCACTATCAATATATGGGTGATACTGGGGTAGCTTGGAGCTCTCCTTTTTCGTATACAACATCGCAATATAGTTGGGATGATGTCGAGCGTATAGAGTATGTGTTAACAGAAAACTACAAAAAAGAAAAATCACGTATACTAATAATGTTTAAAGATGGAAATTCTATTTCTTTTGTTAGCGACAATGTATTTCGAGAGAAATATTGGAAGTTTCGCGGTATTATCGCTAAGTATTCTATACCTTTTATTGGGACTGGAGCTAACGCTAACTCTTAATGTACATATACCCTAATGAACGAAACAGTGTTTATAAGCTCATTAGGGTATTACCATTTACATCTAATCAGTAATTAAAACTATTACTCCTTTAAACCACGATATTTTGCAGTTCGTAACTCTAACTCGTATTCCTCTAACTGTGGCATATTAACTTCGCGTGCTTGACGAATTGCTTCGTCTATATCATATGGTACACGAACATTTTGTATAGAGAATGGGCTATTTAGACTAGTTTCAGATGTGCCTTCAATAATCATATAAGAACCTAAAGGTATATCTAAAGGATTACCAACACTCCCGGTATTAAAAACTATTCGGTCACGAATAGGCTGGAAGTAAGAATAATGAACGTCCCCGTATCCTACAACGTGTGCTTCGATTTCATACCCTGTTTTTTCTGTATTGGTAAACATGCTCATAAGCTCGTCAAACCCATCCCAAGCTTGGACACGATGATGAACACTTTTAGCTGATGCATGAAACAAACGAATATTACGTCCACTTAAAGTAAAATCAAATGAAAAGGGAAGGTTTTTTAAATACTGCAATCGCTCCTTACCAAGTACATCTTGATGCCAAAGTAAAGTTTCATCATTCGTTTCATTTGTTATAAAGTTATCCCAGTTACCTTGAATAACAACTTCACATACTTCTTGTACGATATCAACAGCTTTATCTCCAGATGGTCCTTTTCCAATTAAATCTCCTAAGCAAAAAATCCTTTGAATTTGACGATTTTTTATGTCTGTTAAGACCGCAGTCAACGCTGGTATATTTCCATGTATATCAGAGATAATCGCAATTTTTTCAGTCGTCATGATATCATTCACCCTTTATTAGAAGTAAGTGTACTCCCATCATATTAACTCTTTAATAATAATACACCTAATTGTTTCATTCCAATTGTTAAACGTTTTATGATTCACTATTCCGTCACACTATGATAATTGTTTCCTGCTAAAATTACAGATAGCATTAAAATAAATCCACAGTAAAAACTTCAACCAGAAAATACTCATATGTATTAAAAAGGAGATAGCCATGGAGCGTTTATCTAATAACGAAACACAAAGACTATTAAAACCAATGAAGCAAATAATACGTGATTATGAACTTATTTCGGACGGTGACCGTATTGCAGTAGGATTATCTGGTGGTAAAGATAGTTCAACCTTGCTTTATTTACTTACGAAATTACAATGGTTTGGTCCTACCACATTCGAAATAGTTCCCATATCTCTAAGCTTAGGTTTTAAGAACATGGAGATTGAACCACTCATTCAATTCGTAGAGCGGTTAGGACATTCACTACATATTGTCCCAACAGATATAAGTAAGGTTGTATTTGACTATCGCCAAGAAAAAAACCCTTGTTCTTTATGCGCCAAATTAAGACATGGGATTTTATATGAAGAAGCTAACGCTTTAAATTGCAATAAAGTCGCCTATGGGCATCACTTAGATGATGCCATTGAGACCTTTTTCTTGAATTTTCTGTACCAAGGACGGTTTGGTACTTTTAAGCCATTATCTTATTTAGATCGCACACAATTAGCAATTATAAGACCGTTGATTACCATTGAAGAAAAACACATCCAACAATTTGTTATTGCTAAAAAAATCCCAATCATTTATAATCCTTGTCCAGCTGATAAGCAAACTAAACGTGAAGAAATAAAGCAATTGATAAATCAATTAGCTCAAAATTATCCTGACATACGTCACAAATTTATAAATGCCGTAAGCGAAGTTGACATGGATAAATTTTGGCTTAACAAATAAACCTTCAAGTTTTACTTACAAATTAAAAATTGGCTGTCCTTCTATTTACAAAGGACAGCCTCAATTTATTCTTGTTCATCAATTAAATTTGCAAATAGACCATATACATATTGTTCAGCACTAAACTCTTGTAAATCCTCCATTTTTTCTCCAAGTCCAACAAGTTTAACCGGTATATGTAACTCGTTTCGAATCGCAAGGACAATACCACCCTTTGCAGTACCATCTAGCTTTGTTAAAACTATACCCGATACATCTGTCGCTTCAGAGAATTGCTTTGCTTGACTCATGGCATTTTGACCCGTTGTTGCGTCTAAAACTAACAGTACTTCATGAGGTGCACCAGGAATTTCACGTTCAATCACTTTTTTTACTTTTTCCAGTTCTTTCATCAAGTTTACTTTATTTTGAAGGCGACCTGCTGTATCACACAGTAATATATCTGCTTTACGCGACTTTGCTGCTTGAACCGCATCATACATTACAGCAGCAGGGTCTGATCCTGCTGACTGCTTAATTACGTCCACACCGACACGTTGTCCCCATACCTCTAACTGTTCAATTGCACCTGCACGGAACGTATCTCCTGCTGCTAATAATACATTTTTCCCTTCTGATTTAAACTTGTGAGCGAGTTTTCCAATAGTTGTTGTTTTTCCAACCCCATTAACACCTACGAATAAAATAACAGTAAGATCATTATCCTGAATATTTAAAGCAGTATTATCGTTAGTTTCACTAGAATCTTTGTAAATTTCAACAAGCTTTTCAGAAATAACGGCTTGTACTTCCTTTGTGTCTTGAATATTACGTCGTTTTACTTCTGTTTTCAACTCATCAATTAAATCCATTACTGTTGCTACACCAACATCGGCACCAATTAAGATCTCCTCAAGCTCTTCAAAGAAATCCTCATCAACCTTACGATATCTTGCTACTAAATCGTTGACCTTCTCAGAGAAATTATCACGTGTTTTAGTTAAACCTTCTTTAAATTTTTCAGTTACTGAGTCTGTTTGCTGTGTAATTTTTTCTTTAAGCTTTTTAAAAAAATTCATTTTTTATATCCTTTCTTTATAGATTCAATAAGATAAGTGCAAGGCACTGCATTAGAGGATAAAGAAGACAGCGTCGTCATCTCCTCAGTCCTTTATATCGAGTGAGAGGCACGCCGACAATGGACTAACTAAAACATGGGACGAGACACTACATTCAAAATTTTATTCTCTCCTATCCGAATCAAAAATGTAGTACCTATACATACAGCTTCCCAAGAGTATTTTAGTATACATTATACTTAGCGAATCAACAGAGTAAGAGTAATAATCCTACAAGTCTTAAAGTAACTAAGAGCTTAATGCAGACTTAAAATTAGACACACATAAAGTAGGGCTATAATAGTCTCTAATATGATGTGTAATTTTGTTAATATTAAGCTTCAACACAATACCTTAGCGAATTTACATGAAATAAATGCCTTACAAACTAACCTTCATGTATTAATGCCTTTTGTTCTTCTAATCTAACTGATACTAGCTTAGAGACACCAGACTCTTGCATAGTTACACCATACAATACATCCGCTCCCTCCATCGTACCTTTTCGATGTGTGATAACAATAAACTGTGTTTCTTTGCTAAATTTACGTAAATATTGTGCAAATCTCTGTACGTTTGCTTCATCAAGAGCTGCTTCAACTTCATCAAGTACACAGAAAGGAACAGGGCGTACCTTTAGGATAGAAAACAATAATGCAATGGCCGTCAGTGCTCGTTCTCCCCCTGATAGTAAACCTAAATTTTGTAGCTTTTTCCCTGGTGGTTGTGCAACAATTTCAACACCCGTATGGAGCAAATCTTGCGGATCAGTAAGGACTAAATCAGCTCTTCCTCCACCAAACAAAGCCTGAAATACAGATTCAAAATGAGATTTAATTGCTACGAAAGTCTCTTCAAAGCGTTTATTCATTTCATCATCCATTTCACCAATTACTTTAAATAAAGTTTCTTTAGCAGTAATTAAATCATCCTTTTGTTCAGTTAGGAATTCAAATCTTTCGGACACTCGTTCATATTCATCAATGGCACCAAGATTTACGGTTCCAAGCTCCTCAATTGCTAACTTGATAAGCTTAACCCTTTTTCGTGCTTCGGAAACTTCAATTTGAAGAGGATAAGCCTCTTTTGCCGCCTCAAATGACATCATGTACTCTTCCCGCAAATGATGTAACAGGTTATCAAGTTCAACGTCTAGACGGTTTATTTTAACCTCATAGTCTTTTAAAACGTCATTGAACTGTTTTACTTGCCTTTTAAGCTCCTTTAATTCTTGTTCTTTATGTTCAATGGTAGCCTGAAGGTTTAATCGTTCTTCACGACGAACGGATATCAATTGAATTACGTTATTTTTCTCAGCCTGCTTATCGGAAGCTGCCTCTTGAAGTTTTTCCACGTCATTCTCGTCTGTGTACATACCTGATTTCAATAAATCTAGGTCTTCATTTATATACGTTAACTTTTTACTAGTAGCTGTTAATTCTTCTGTTAGTCTTGATAAAGTAGTAGTAACATTGGCGAACTGTTGCTTTTTCTCAGCATGAAACACTTTCAGTTCGGTTAGCTCTGCTTGTAATGCTTCTTTACTGGTTTGATTTTGCTGCTTTTGTTCGGTTAACTGTTTTATTTTTTTATCGAGTAGCCGTATTTCTTCCGCCTTACCTTCTAAAGAAGATACGAGTTCTTTATACCTCTCACTGAGTTGGTACTTATCAGCAGTTAGGTTAGCTTGCTCACTATCATAAATTGATAACTGCTCATTTACATTTTTTTCTTCCATCTCTATCTGTTTAATATCACTGCGGACAGCCTGTTCTGACAGTCGTAATTTTTCACCTGTTTGACGTAAATTGTCAAGATTTTCTTCCGAGGTAGTAATTTTTAATTTTACCTGTTTTACCTCTACTTCTAACTCTTTAGTCTTGCCTTCCATATCTGAAAGCTTATTTTGAATCTCTTCAAGTTCTCGATTCCTACTTAATAATGATGTACCTTTTTGCTTAACCGCCCCGCCAGTCATTGATCCACCAGGGTTTACAACGTCTCCTTCAACTGTTACAAAACGACAGCGATGATTAACAAGCTTAGCTAGTTCATTTGCTCCTTTTAAATCCTTTGTAATAACAACCGTACCAAGTAGGTTTGAGACGACTTTTCGATACTTTTCATCACAAGTAATGATATCTGCTGCTACCCCGACGAAAGCGGGATGACTAGACATTCTTACTACGTCAGAGGAAGATAATACTCTCTCTTTAATGACTGTTAACGGTAGAAAAGTAGCGCGACCAAAGGAGTGTTGTTTTAAATATTGAATAGCTTGTCTTGCATCATGTTCAGTAGCGACTACAACGTGTTGCATCGCAGGTCCAAGTGCAATCTCAATTGCCGTTTCATACACCTTTGGTACTTGTATAACTTCTGCAACGGCGCCTTCAACACCTGTTAAATGAGTTTCTTTAGCCTTTAATACTTCTTTTACTCCTTGATAAAAACCCGCATAATCATCTTGCATTTCTTCTAGTGCCGTTTTACGAGATTTCACTTGCTGTAAATATTGATAAGCTTGATATAATAGTGATTCTTTCTTCTGGTACTGCCCTTTTAACTGTTCGATGTGTCTTTGTTGTTCACGAAACTGTACAATTTGATCATTAAGTTCTTTTTGAGTTATTGCTAAATTAGCATGTAGTTGATCTTTTCTTGTTTCAATATCAATGCGTTGCTCAACATATTTTTTATTGTTTTCTAGTAAACGAGTAGACTTGGTTTCATGCTGTTTTAATTGTGAGCTAATATGAGACTGTTCATTTCGTTGTGTCGCCTGTTCATTTAAAAGCTCAATATAGTCACTTTTTAGCTGTTCAATTTCTTCCTCAATATTTTCACTATAGGTTTGAACAAGTTTATCTTTTTCGTCTAAATCAGCTTTTACTATATCTAGTTCGTTAACTAAATCTGCTTTCTTAACTGTCTCTTGCTGAACAGCTTCTTGAAGTTCACTTTTTCTCTTCGTAAGTTCAGCCGCCTGATCTATTAATTGCTGCTTATTTTGCTCAGTATTTTTCTTTCGTTCTTTTAATACCTCTTTACGACCTTCAAGTTTCTCGAGTTCCTCACTTGTTAAAAGTAACACCTGCTGTAAATCTTCAATTGATTCATCAAGCGCCTGAAGCTGCTCACGTTTTTCTGTAAGATTTGCCTCATGCTTTTGCAACTCTGTAGCAGACGCTAGTTCAAGATCACTTGTTTTTTCATAAGACTCTTTTAGTTGCTCCCATTTTTCGTATCTTTCTTCAATGTCATGAACCATCAAAGATACTTCACTTTTCTCCAGTTCTTCCTTTTGCTGCAAATAATCTTTGGCAATAGATGACTGAACTTGGAGAGGCTCAATTTGCTGTTCAAGTTCATACAAAATGTCTGTGACTCTATTTAAGTTTTCTTGTGTTTCTGCTAGCTTATACTCAGCTTTTTTCTTTCTAGTTTTATACTTCAACACGCCTGCTGCTTCTTCAAAAATAGTCCGTCGTTCTTCTGCCTTACTACTTAAAATCTCTTCTACTTTCCCTTGGCTTATGATAGAAAAAGCTTCTCTGCCAAGACCTGAATCCATAAATAAATCAATAATGTCTTTTAAACGACAAGCTTGTTTATTTATAAAAAATTCACTATCACCAGAACGATATACACAACGAGTTACACTGACTTCGTGATAATCTATTGGTAAAAAATGATCTTCGTTATCAAGAGTCAATGTCACTTCAGCTACATTTAGTGCTTTTCGGGAATCACTCCCCGCAAAAATTATATCTTCCATCTTTGCGCCACGTAATGACTTTGCTGATTGCTCACCTAACACCCAACGAATAGAATCTGTGATGTTACTCTTTCCAGATCCATTTGGACCAACAACCGCCGTTACTCCTGATACAAAATCTATAGAAACTCTTTCTGCAAAAGATTTAAACCCTACAATATCTAACCTCTTGAGGAACATCTTATCTCCCCTTGTTTCATTAAAAGTAATTAATCAATTTATTTTACCATACCATTCTAGCTTCAAAAATCACATAAGCTAAAAAAACTTTGATAAAGCCTAACATATGAAAATTAATGAGTGTATTACATACAAATTAGCAATAACAGTCTTTAACTTTCAAAGATAAATGATAATATTTGTACCATTAAACAGACAAAAACCTCCTTCTTAGGAGGATTTTTGTAATATACTATTTATTGTTTTGAATCTAACTTTAGTTTTTCTAATGCAGCTTGAGCAGCTTTTTGCTCTGCTTCTTTTTTTGATCGCCCACTACCGGTTCCAAGCTCAATGCCATTTAAAGAGACTCTAGAGACAAACTCTCTATTGTGAGCTGGACCTTTTTCTTGTAAAACCTTGTATTCTAGGATTCCACTATTGTCTCGCTGTACAATTTCTTGAAGTTGACTTTTAAAATCCATCACATGAGAAAAAGCACCTTCATTAATTTTCGGAAACACATATTTTTGTAAAAACGAAACCACAGTATCCAATCCTTTGTCTAGAAAAAGCGCACCTATAAACGCTTCAAACACATCAGCTAATAAAGCAGGTCGTTCACGACCACCTGTCAGTTCTTCGCCTTTCCCTAAAAGAACTAAGTCGCCAAATGATAGCTGGTTAGCAAAAGCAACAAGTGATGGCTCACATACAATACTCGCACGTAATTTTGTTAACTGTCCCTCACTCATTGTTGGATATTTATTAAACAAAAACTGTGAAATCGTTAGCTCTAACACTGCATCTCCTAAAAATTCTAATCTCTCGTTATCCTCATTAGGCTTACGACGATGCTCATTCACATACGATGAATGGGTAAACGCTTGCATTAAAAGTTTTTCATCATGAAATGATATTTCTATTCTTTCCTGAAATTTTATGAACTTTTCAGGTGTCTTTTCTGGAAAACGTCTTTCTTTTGTTCGAACTTTTTTAGGCATGAGATAAAAAGCCTCCAAGTAACTTCATTAATTTTAAGGATGCGTACATTGTACGCATCCGTGAAAAACTAGAGATTAGCCTTTATGTAGTTAACAGCGTCGCCAACTGTTACGATTTTTTCTGCATCATCGTCCGAGATTTCCATATCGAACTCATCTTCTAATTCCATTACTAGCTCTACCACATCAAGGGAATCTGCGCCAAGGTCTTCTTTGAATTTAGCTTCTTCTTTAACCTCTGACTCATCAACACCAAGACGATCAACGATAATTTTCGTTACGCGTTCTAATACTTCTGCCATCACCTTCACCTCCCTCCAAAACATTATAGAGTATCTCCGTAAAAATTACTACTTTACATATAATTTTCCGAAAATAATGTGTTACATAACCATACCACCATCAACATGGATCGTTTGACCAGTAATATATTTTGCTCGATTTGATGCCAAGAAGCATACTGTCGCAGCTATATCCTCTGCCTCACCAAATTTTGCAAGCGGTATTGTATTGAGCATTTGAGTTTTTACATCCTCTGATAACTCATCAGTCATGTCAGTAGTAATAAACCCAGGGGCAACAGCATTAACAGTGATATTACGACTTGCTAATTCCTTTGCAGTTGTTTTTGTTAATCCAATAACACCTGCTTTAGCAGCAACATAATTCGCTTGTCCTGGATTACCAACAACACCAACGATAGAAGTTATGTTAATAATTCTTCCAGATCGTTGCTTCATCATTTGACGAGTCACTGCTTTTGTACAATGGAACACACCTTTTAGATTGATATTTAACACTTGGTCCCATTCATCTTCTTTCATTCTCATCAATAGATTATCCTTCGTTATACCAGCATTATTGACTAGTATATCAAGCTTCCCGAATTGTTGTACTGTTTCTTTCATCATTTTTTCGACTTGTTCTGCATCTGAAACATCAGCTTGCAAAACCAACGCTTTTCGTCCCATTGCACGAATTTCTTCAGCAACTTGATGTGCTTTAGCTTCACTACCGGCGTAGTTTACAACTACGTTTGCACCTTGCTTAGCCAATTCGATAGCAATAGCACGGCCAATACCACGAGATGCACCTGTTACTAAAGCAACCTTTTCTGACAGCATTATAACGCCTCCTTAAGCTTTGCTGTAACCTCTTGCAAAGACTGTATATCATACACAGCGTAAGTCGTGACTCTTCTATTAATTTTTTTTACCAAACCTGATAATACCTTTCCTGGTCCAATTTCTATAAAGGTATCAACGCCATCTTCTAGCATAGTGTAAACACTATCTTCCCAAAGAACAGGTGAAGATAGTTGGTTTACTAAATTCGTATGTATATCTTCAGCCTTTTGTATTGGTTTTGCAGTAGCATTTGCAATGACAGGGATAGAAGCATCCCTTATTTGTATATCTTCAGACAGCACCCGACTCAACATCTCAGCAGCCGGTTGCATAAGAGAGGAGTGAAATGGTCCACTGACATCTAAAGGTATAACACGTTTAGCTCCTTTTTCCTTTGCAAGATTACCCGCAAGAGTAACAGCCTCTCTATTCCCGGAGATGACTATTTGCCCGGGACAATTTATATTTGCTGGCTGTACTACTTCACCTTTTTGTGAAGCTTCATTCGTTACTTGTTGCAGAGTATCTATATCAAGTCCAAGCACTGCAGCCATTGTACCTAATCCAGCAGGAACAGCTTGCTCCATAAATTGCCCTCGTTTATGAACAGCGTACACCGCATCCTCAAAAGATAGTGCCCCCGCTGCCACAAGAGCACTATATTCTCCCAAGCTGTGACCAGCTGTATAGCTAGGGGTGATCCCAATATTTTTAAAGGTTTCTAAAATTGCAACACTTGTGGTTACAAGTGCTGGTTGTGCATGATATGTTAATGTTAACGACTCTTGTGGTCCTGAGAAAATAATAGATTGCAAATCAAATCCCAGACGATCGTTTGCTTTTAAAAAAACTGATGCCGCTTCGGGGAAGTTATCATAAATATCCTGTCCCATTCCAACGACTTGTGCTCCTTGCCCAGGAAAGATAAATGCAGCTTTCACTTCACTCTAACCCCCTTATTTTTTAAAATCTCTCAACTAAATATCAAGCTCTTGAATTGCTTTTGTAATCATTGGACATACGTCGTTTTTAACCATATTACTAGCCTGCATAATAGCATGATATATGGCATTATCATCAGAGGATCCATGTGCTTTTACTACAGGTGCTTGCAAACCAAACAAGGCTGCTCCACCATATTCACTATAATCCATCTTTTTCTTAATTCCTGTTAATTGTGGTTTTAAAACAGCAGCAGCTAGTTTACTTTTTGTGTTTGCTGTTAAGGCACCTTTCAACATTTTGAATACACTCATGGCAGTACCTTCAATTGTTTTTAGCGCAATGTTACCTGTAAACCCATCTGTTACAACAACATCAGCCACACCTTCTAGTAAATCTCTAGATTCAACATTACCGATAAATTGAATATTACGTGTTCCTTTTAGCAACTCATATGTTTGCCTTGTCAGCTCATTACCTTTTTTTTCTTCCGTTCCGATATTTAACAATCCAACACGTGGGTTAGAAATACCACGAACGTTAGCACTATACAACGAACCCATAATAGCGTAATGCATTAGATGCAAAGGCTTTGCATCTGCGTTAGCACCAACATCTAAAAATACAAATCCCGTACCGTCTATAGTAGGTAAGGTTGGTGCAAGAGCAGGGCGTTCAATTCCAGCAATTCTCCCAACAACAAATAAGCCACAAGCCATTAATGCTCCTGTATTACCTGCTGACACACAAGCATCTGCTCTTCCCTCTTTCACCTCATTTGCCATAATGACCATTGATGCGTTCTTTTTTCTTTTCACTGCTCGTACTGGTTCGTCGTCATTTTCTATTACTTCTGTAGTATGTATTACGCTAATTTTACTCGTATCTTTCCCAGCTAAAAGGGGCGTGATTTTTGTTTCGTCTCCAACTAAAATGATTTCAATGTCAGATGTTGTAGTTAAAATCTTTAATGCACCAGTAACAACTGCATCTGGCGCATGGTCTCCACCCATGGCATCAATCGCTATCCTCAATATTAGCTCCTTCTTTCTTTCCGATTTGCTGCGAACTACGGTACATTTCAAATTCACCAGAAAATACTTGTTCTCCTGATACAGAACTCATGACTTCCACAATAGTTCGTCGTCCGGATTGATCCTCAACTTTCATAACTTTGGCTTTCGCAATAACTCTCTCGCCTACTTTAACAGGTCTTGTAAAACGAATAACCGCTTTTGCCGTTAAAGCTAATTCGTCATTTATAACGGCCACAGCTAACGAATTTGCCTGTGCAAATAAATGATGACCTCGAGCAATTTGATTTCTGCTGAAAGCATGTTCAGGCAGCACTTCAAACATTGAAATCGCCATATGATCAGGCTCAATATCAATTATTTCTCCAATTACTTCGTGTAAAGGTAAAGCACGAACCTTTTCATCTAACTGCTGCTCTGCAACATGTTTAATACGCTCGCGGAGTTCAGGTATAGATAATTCCATTCTGTCTAACCTTATAGTTTGAATACTAACAGAGAATTGGGTTGCTAGTTCTTCATCTGTTATAAAGGGATTTTGTTCGATAGTTTCCTTTAATAATGCTTGTCTTTGATACTTACTTTTTTTCATGGCATACACCATCCGATATTATGACTAGGTCCTAATAGTAGTATATAATCTATCTTCTTAATATTCAACCCTTGTTTAATATTAATCAAATTTTTCCCCCTCTAATGCACCCGATTGAATAACTTCCAGTCTAAGTGCCTCAAACTCGCTATCTTTCCAAAATGCTTCTGATTGTATAAGTAAAGTAGCATCATGTCGTGCTGTCTCAAGTGCACGATAATCATGGACTACATCAGCCATTTTAAATTCCGGAACACCACTTTGTTTTTTACCAAAAAAGTCCCCTGGACCTCTTAGTTCCAAATCTTTTTCAGAAACAATAAAACCATCATTTGTTTCTGTCATAATTCGCATTCTTTCTTGACCGATTTCTGTCTTGGGATCCGCTAATAGGATACAATAAGATTGATCTTGTCCACGTCCTACTCGACCTCTTAATTGATGTAATTGAGCCAAGCCAAAACGTTCCGCATCATAGATTAACATAACAGTTGCATTCGGTACGTTGACTCCTACCTCTACAACCGTTGTTGAAACCAACACGTGGACCTCGTTCTTTTCAAATCGCCTCATTACATCATCTTTTTCAGCAGAATTCATTCTACCGTGCAATAGACCTATTTCATATTTACCACGATAATACTGAGTAAGCGTAGCATGAACATCAAGCGCATTTTGCACATCTAGCTTGTCTGATTCTTCAATAAGGGGGCATATAACATAGGCTTGTTTCCCTTGAGTCAACTCTTTTTCAATAAAACTTAAAACTCTATCGAGCATATGATGCTTTGCCCAATATGTTTCTATCTTTTTTCTACCGGCAGGCAGTTCATCAATAACAGATACATCCATCTCTCCGAACGCAGTAATAGCTAATGTTCTCGGTATGGGTGTAGCCGTCATAAACAGAACATCTGGGTTTCCACCTTTTTGTCTAAGAACACGTCGTTGTTCCACTCCAAATCTGTGCTGCTCATCTGTAATGACGAGACCGAGGTTTTTAAAGTTCACTTCATCTTGTATGAGTGAGTGAGTCCCAATTATGATATCAATTTCTCCCGAAACTAACTGTTGTAGCGTTTCACGGCGCTCACGCGTTTTAGTTGAGCTCGTTAATAAAGCGAGTTTGATCCCAAAAGGTAATAATAAATCTGTTAAAGATGAAAAGTGTTGTTCAGCTAGAATTTCCGTCGGTACCATTAAAGCACCTTGGTTACCGCTTAACACACTCGCATACATGCAAATGGCCGCAACTACCGTTTTTCCACTTCCCACATCTCCTTGTAATAAACGAGACATATGATAAGGAGATTTCATGTCATTTAATATTTCTTGAAGCACTCTATTTTGTGCATTAGTTAATGGAAATGGTAAAGCATCTTTAAATGCATCCAGCTGATCTTCATCATAGCTATGTTGAGCACCTTTTGATTGTTCCCGTTCGTATTTCCGCAACGCTTGCATCTTGAGCTGAAATAAAAGGAATTCTTCATAGACAATACGTCGTCTCACTTGCTTCACTTCTTCCTGAGTGTTAGGAAAATGGACAGCACGTATCGCATCTTTTTTATTTAATAGCTTATACCGTTGTAAAAGTTCCTGTGGTAAAGTTTCTTCAATATAGTCTTTATACTGTTTATAAGCTAATGAAATAAAACGCTTAATTCCTTTTGCAGTTAAATCACCTCTTGTAGAGTACACAGGTACAAAAGCTTGCGAAACATTGTTTGTGAGCCTCAATTCATTTACAGTAATCATTGCTCGTCCTTGGTCCCACTTACCTGTAATTGTTACAGCTTGATTAATTGATATTTTATTTTTTAAATATGCCTGATTAAAACAAACAGCACTCACAAGGTGACTGCCAACAAAAAGCCTAAACATAAGCCTTGATTTTTTATGACCATAATACGATAAGGAAGGCTCACTATGAACCCTCCCCTCAATTGTTACACGTTCCCCATGCTTTACTTCAGAAATATCTTTTAATGTATAATCTTCGTAACGAAATGGGTAATACTCAAGCAAATCACGAATTGTAACAAGACCTATCTGAGTTAATAAGGCTGCACTGTCTTCGCCTATACCCTTTACTTCTGTTAGTGGTAATAAAAGTTTATTCACCTTTTTGAAGAGCAACTCCAAAGATCTTAGCTTCCCACTCTCTTCCCGTTGGAGTCGCTGCCAACCCTCCTTGTGCTGTTTCTCTAAGAGCAGACGGCATTGTCTGGCCAATTTTATACATAGCATCAATGACTTCATCACAAGGAATTCTACTAGTAATACCTGCTAATGCCATATCCGCAGCTACCATTGCATTTGCCGCTCCCATCGCATTTCGTTTAACGCAAGGTACTTCTACTAATCCTGCAACAGGATCACACACTAAACCTAGCATATTTTTTAAAGTTATTGCCATAGCTTCAGCACATTGTCCTGGCGTTCCTCCTGCCATTTCGACAATAGATGCAGCTGCCATTCCACTAGCAGAACCCACTTCAGCTTGGCAGCCACCTGCTGCTCCTGAGATTGAAGCATTGTTCGCAACAACATAGCCAAAGGCACCAGCCGTAAACAAAAAGCGTATCATTTGCTCTCGCGTTGGATTCAAAACATTCTTAACAGCAAAAAGCGTACCGGGTACTACACCTGCTGAACCAGCAGTTGGTGTCGCACATATAGTACCCATTGCTGCATTCACTTCATTTGTTGCAACCGCTTTACTAACAGCATCTAATAATGTATGGCCTGATAAAAATTGGCCTTTTGCAATATAAGCCTGCAGTAAAACAGCATCCCCACCAGTTAAACCCGTGACAGAACGAACACCTTGCAAGCCTTTTTCAACTGCCTGCTCCATTATCGTCAGCTGCTGATCCATCTGTGTAAAAATATCCTCACGACTTCGAGAGGTTACTTCCATTTCTTGAAGGATCATAACCTCTGAAATTGGAATATTTTTACTAGTTGCTAATTCTACTAATTCCGCCACATTACGAATCATAAAAATCCTCCCTACTCCCCGCCTTATTCTACAATTCTAGTAACGCGTATTATATTTGGTAGCGTTGAAAGTTCACTAATAATATGGTCTTCAATAGTCTGGTCCACTTCAATCGTCATAAGAGCAAGCTGTCCCTTTTCTTTCCTGGACACTTCCATTTGACCAATATTTATGGCATGTTTAGCTAGAATATTTGCCACACCAGCTATTGCACCATATCTATCGTTATGTTCTACCAAGATTGCTGGATGATGACCTGATAATTTTAGACGGAATCCATTTAATTCGACAATTTCAATCTTTCCTCCACCAATGGAAATTCCAACTAAAGATAATTCTGCTTTGTCATCTCCAATATGAACTTTTACTGTGTTAGGATGGTCAGTTAGTGCTTCCTCTTCAATAAAAGTAACCTTCATATTGTTTTCTGAAGCTAGTTGTAAGGATGTTCGAATTCGCTCGTCAAATGTATCAAAATCTAACAGTCCTCCAACAATAGCCACATCTGTACCATGGCCTTTGTACGTTTTGGCAAAGGAACCATACAAAGATATAATAGCCCACTTGGGCTGACGGTTGAATAAACTGCGGGCGACACGTCCAATACGAGCTGCTCCTGCTGTATGAGAGCTCGACGGTCCAATCATAACGGGACCTATTATGTCAAATACGCTTTTATATTTCACAATACCATGTCTCCTTTTTAGCGCTTTAAAGAAATATAATAGCTCTTTACATACGAAATAGAAGGGCCATAACCCTTCTATTTGTTATTGTAGCGCTTATTCAACTGCAAATATATAGGCATATAATGGTTGCTCACCGTTATGAATCTCAACCTCAATATCCGTGAAATTTTCTTCAAGATACGCTGTTAAAGTTGCCGTATCTTCTTCACTTGCATCTTCACCTTGCAGTATAGTAACAATCTCATCATCATCACTAATCATAGATGCTAATAGTTGCTTCGCAGTTTCGAGCTTGTCACTATGTGACATGACAATCTTTCCATCAAAGATACCCATAAAATCATCTTTATTAATTTCAACACCATCAATACTTGTATCACGAACAGCAAAAGTTATTTGACCTGTTTTCACTTGGGATAACGCTTCTGTCATAGCTTGTTTGTTATCATCTAAGCCAGCTGCTGGATTGAAGCTAAGTAACGCACTTAAGCCTTGTGGTACAGTCTTTGATGGAACAACAGCTACATCCAACTCTACAATTGATGCTGCTTGTTCAGCTGCCATAACAATATTTTTATTGTTAGGTAAAAGAATTATCTTATCTGCATACACTTGTTCAATTGCCTTAACAAAATCCTCCGTACTAGGATTCATTGTTTGGCCACCTTCAATTACATATTCAGCACCAATACTCTTAAATAAATTAGCAATACCTTTACCCATTGATACTGTAATAATAGCATATGGTGCTTTTTCTTTACGAGGGGCTTGCTTTTGTATAGGAGGCAATTCTGTTACAGGATGTTCATTTAAAATTACAGCATGCTGCTCTCGCATGTTTTCAATTTTCATATTGATTAAGCTACCGTATTCTTGTCCATAAGATAAGACTTGACCAGGTTGCTCAGAATGAATATGTACTTTAACAACATCATCATCAGATATAACTAATAATGAGTCACCATATTGACTTAAATCCTGCCTAAAGCCTTCCTCATCAAAAGGTTTTCCAGCAAGTTTCTTGTCTTCGAACTTGACCATGAATTCTGTACAGTAGCCAAAGACTATATCTTCAGTGTTCATATGACTTTGAGCACTTCTGTGGTGTTCAGCATTTACAAGGTCTGTCATAGAAGGTAGGTCAGACTCCACAAGCTGTTCACCTTTTAATTCCGCTAAAAACCCTTCGTACACGTATACTAGACCTTGTCCACCACTATCTACTACTCCTACTTCTTTTAGTACTGGCAACAGGTCTGGCGTTCTGTTTAAAGATGCTTTTGCTTCCTTAATAGTCTCCTCTAATAAGACGATAATATCTTCCTCTGTCTTACTAACAGCCACAGCTTTTTTAGCAGCATCCTTGGCTACTGTTAAAATTGTGCCTTCAACAGGCTTCATAACAGCCTTATAAGCCGTTTTAACACCGTTTTCTAAGGCATTTGCAAACTCAACGCTTGAAATAGTAGCATTATGCTCTATAAATTTAGAGAATCCCCTAAATAATTGCGATAATATAACGCCTGAATTCCCACGAGCACCCATTAATAGACCTCTTGATAAAGACATGCCCACTTTTCCAATATGGTCTACTGCATTTTGTCGCACTTCTTTAGCACCTGAAGTCATAGATAAATTCATATTGGTACCAGTATCTCCATCTGGTACAGGGAAAACATTTAATGAATCAACATATTTAGCATTATTCGCTAAATGTGTAGCACCTTGAATCACCATTTGTGCAAAGCGCTTTCCGTCTAGTTGCTTAATAGACACTATCTTTCCTCCTCACTACGGGTTCGTAACTCGAACACCTTGCACATAAATGTTTACAGAATCAACGGCAAGACCTAAAGTCTGATTTAATGTATATTTCACCTTTGTTTGTACATTATGTGCAACCTCTGATATTTTCGTTCCATAGCTAACAATGATATACATGTCGATATGGATCTCTTCTTCTTCTGTTTGTCTCACAATGACACCGCGACTAAAATTTTCTTTACGCAGAATATCTGTTAACCCATCACGAATTTGGTGTTTTGAAGCCATTCCCACAATTCCATAACAGTCAACAGCAGCGCCACCAGCTATAGTAGCGATAACATCATTGGAGATGTCAATATTTCCAAATTGATTTTTTAAATGGATGGACATTACTTTATCCCCCTTCATGTAAGTTGGAAGAACGTAAGACTAACGTTCATTTTACTATAACTGACTAAGTTTTAAAAGAACAAGTATATAGTTTAATTATAAAACAAGCACTATTTTTATTATACAACAAATTAAAAAATTGTATGTCAAGGTTTGTTACTTGATTTATTATTGCATTCTTCTCATGATTATGCTAAATTATATAAGTATCTCAATGATGATATCAATATCTCAATGATGAAAAAAGAAAATAGCACTATGCTTGCAATACAGTAAGGAGGGAAAATAATGGCACGTAAATGTGTAATTACTGGTAAAAAAACTCGCTCTGGTAACTCTCGTTCTCACGCAATGAACGCTAACAAACGTACTTGGGGCGCTAACCTTCAAAAAGTTCGTATTCTAGTAGATGGTAAACCAAAGCGTGTATATGTATCTGCTCGTGCACTTAGATCAGGTAAAGTAGAACGCGTGTAAGTAATAAAGATAAGCTAAAAAAGCGCTGCTCATCGACTAGTTTATGACTAGTAACAGTGATGAGAGGCGCTTTTTGGCATTTCAGACGTCAAGATATGTGATTACCACACTAAATTTGATTATCACATTAAAAAAAGAAAAAGCACCTGAGATAAACTCGGTGCTTTTTCTTATTTCTTTCTAGACGAACCTAACATTGCACGAATAATTCCCCCAAGGAATTTAGGAAGTTTGATTGTGTAGAACTTCATAGTTTCCCTCCTCAACTGCAGTTTCCGTTATCAGTGCTGTTCTTCTCAAACCGCATCGGTTCTCTTTAATAAGTATATTCATTGAATTAAAATGAGTGCCTAACACTAAAAAGAAGCAGGGCTTTATTATTTAATTTAAATCACAGCTTCTTATCATCATTAATATGCCAGACGCAAATGAAAAAGTACCGCAATCCTTATTTAGTTGATTACTAATACATAAAGTTGAACCAAAATGAATGGTTTTTTGCTGCAATAAATACTTAAAGCCCACTAACGTCAAGCTCTTTACCGTTTCAGAGAAGGGAATAAATGAAATATATTTAAATGATGTATCTGCAGTTATGTTATATTTTCCAGGTTTATAGAGAGAAAGCCGATTTTGCTTATCAATCATCTCAATATGAACACCTGCTTCAATACCTTTGAGTAATAGCATAGTGTTTCCAAATAAGTGATCAATTCTGCCACCTGTAGCCCCGTACACATAGATAGCATTAGGTTTTTGTTTCACACACCAACTAAGAGCAAGATCTAGATCAGTCTCATCCTTTTCCGATGGAAATACATTCATATGATCTAGTTTTTTATCAATGTATGCACGCTCTTCGTCGGTTATCGAATCGAAATCTCCAAACGCTTCGTTCGGTGTATAACCTGCTAATAATAGCCTTAACACACCTCGGTCTACACCAACTATTACATCGTTGCTATTTACGTTGAAATTTAAAGGTGGCATCATTTGATCTGGGCCGCCCGCTACTACATAAATATTCATTTCACATCACCTAAAATGATTGTACCATATATAATCTATTCATATAGATTTACAAGTTATCATCATAATCATATCTAAAACCATCTAATTGTGGTTTAGGAGCTTTAAATTTATTTAACACTGTTTCGTATGCGGTAATCTCCTGATAGTCGCTACTATTCAATGAAGCAAACAATAAGGCTTGTTCCACAATTGCTTTTTCATCTTTTGACAATTCCATGATTATAACAACTCCTAATTAAGATTTGCACTTAGTATGTCCTTTTATATCAAAATAAAAAAGCCTGAACCATCTGGATTTTAAACTAGACGACTATAGGATTTCGTATTATCACAAAAAAGCCCAAGTGGACGGGTGATATACTGAAAAACCTGTCCTCTTGAGCATATTATCACTTATTTGTTAGTATTACTCACATTATTGTGCTGCTTGACGTATTTGTGAAATAGCTTTGGAACGATCCGCTTTATTATAAATAGCTGATCCAGCTACGAGAACATCCGCTCCTGCATCTACACACAATTTGGCCGTTTCCTCATTAACGCCTCCGTCCACTTCTATTTCAACGTTAAGACCAAATTGATCAACAAGTTCACGGGTTTTCTTTATTTTCGGAAGCACAGACTCAATAAAGCTTTGCCCTCCAAAACCTGGATTTACAGTCATTAATAATACCATATCTATATCTTGAAGAACGTGTTCTATCATCGATACTGGTGTATGAGGATTAAGAACAACACCTGCTTTTATTCCGGCACTTTTTATTTTTTGAATGGTTCTGTGTAGATGCTTACACGCTTCTACATGAACGGTAATGATATCTGCGCCAGCTTGAACAAACTCGTCGATATAGGCATCTGGATTTTCTATCATTAAATGTACATCAAGCACAAGATTCGTAAGTGGACGAACAGCCTTAACAATAAGGGGTCCAATTGTGATATTAGGAACAAAGTGTCCATCCATAACATCAATATGAATGTAATCTGCTCCTCCCAATTCAACATCCTTGATTTCATCAGCTAATCTTGCAAAATCAGCTGATAAAATGGATGGCGCAATTTTTAACATAGCTTAATACCTCGGCTTTCTATCTCTAATTTCTTGTAAAAATTCTTTGTAATGTTCATAGCGAAATGCTGGTATTTCATTATTTTCTACAGCTTCTTTCACTGCGCATTTCGGTTCAGCAACATGTGTGCAACCTCTAAACTTACAATCAATACTTCTTTCTCTCATCTCTGGAAAGCAGTCTGAAAGTTCTTCCACTTCAATGTCTTGGAACTCTAAAGAACTAAAACCTGGCGTATCAGCTACCCAGCCTTCCTCGAGTTCAATTAATTCCACATGGCGCGTCGTATGTTTTCCTCGTCCTAATGATTTAGATATTTCATTCGTTTTTAGCTGTAAATCGGGCTTCAAAACATTGAGCAACGATGATTTTCCAACTCCCGACTGACCTGCTATAACAGATACTTTTTCATTTACATATTGTAATAATTTAGATGTTCCTTCATTAGTAATAGCAGACGTCACTAATACCGGATAACCAACTTGCTCATAAAAAGCAACATATTGCTCGATCTCCTCCAGTGATTGTTCATCTAGTAAATCTGCTTTACTAATTAAAATAACGGGCTCAATTTGCTTGTATTCTACAAGCACCAAGAACCTATTAAGTAAAAGTGGACTAAAGTCCGGTTGGGAAGCCGAAAAAACGAGTATAGCTTGGTCTACGTTAGCGATAGGCGGACGTACAAGTTCATTTTTCCTTGTTTCAATATCTAATATATAACCTTCAAGGTCATTTTCAGCTTGATATACTACATTGTCACCTACAAGTGGTGTTATTTTTTGCTTTCTAAATACACCCCGACCGCGACATTGAATAACCCTTCCTTCATCATAGACATAATAAAAGCCACTTAATGCCTTAATAATCTTGCCTTCTGGCAAAGCATTTCCTCCTTTAACCGTTTGTTGACTCATTTTCATACGGAATAATTTCTTCAGCTACGATTTCGTTATTAATTATTACTTGATATGACGCTTCCTCACCAAAATCTATTGCTAACTCTACAGTCTCTGTCTTAGGTTGATCAATCAATCGAACAATTGGTTGATCCGAATAATCCCTATTTGCGTCATCTATTTTTATGAGCACTTCTAATACTTCACCTTCAACCTCGGGATTATAAGGTATCTCAATAGTTTTGAACACAACCACTTGCGGTTTTGGTTCAGGTCCGGTTGAAACATAAATAATAACTTGATCACCTTTGTCGACCGCTTCACCTGCTTCAGGCTGTTGAGTTATTACATTCCCTTTAGGAACATCGTCACTGAATTGTTCGTCACGAATTACATTTAACCCTAAGGCTCCTAATGCTTCGTATGCAGCTTGTTCTGTATAACCAATCACGTTTGTTACTTTTATCTTTTCCGGTCCACTACTTACCGTGAAAGTAACAGTCGTTTCGCTTGGTACAACATTCTCGCCTTCTGGCGGAAATTGTTCAATGATTGTACCAATCGGATTATCGCTATGCTTTTCTTTTACTTTTATATTATTTTCTATAAAATTCAATCTAGATAGTAATACTTTTGCTTCATCAACAGTCTGATTTGTAAAATCTTGCATCGATACTGTTTTCTTTCCGGTACTTTTATACACAATAATTTCGGTTCCCTCTTTTACAACAGCGTTTGCCACAGGATCGGTTTTTATAACATATCCTTCTTCAATTTCTTCGTGTGTTTGTTGTTCAATGTTATATTTACTGAACCCATTAGATGCAAGCTCCGCTAAAGCTTCGTCAAACGGCACATTTGAAACATCAGGAACTGTAATATCATCTGGCATAAATAGTTTTGGTACAAACACAAATGCTAGAATAATTAATGCAACCAATACAAAAAACGCAGAAATAACGGAGACTATAATCTTGTTTTGTCTTCGATTGTCATTCGTTGTTTTAGGCTCTGTATTATTATGTACATCTTTGTGCTTTGAAAATGTTTTTGAATGATAGTCTTGAGCTTTAAGTAAATCACTATCTTTGATAACAGGTATTACTTTAGTGATCTCATGGTCCTCAGGAACCTCAAAACGCTCTTCATACAGTCTATCTGGATTTAAAGCTGTTTCAATGTCATGCTCTAATTCTTCCACAGAGTTGTAGCGATGAAACGGGTCCTTTGCAGTAGCTTTTAAGATAATATTTTCTACACTTTGAGGAACAGATGGGTTCCAACGTTTAGGTGACGGTGTATTAGTTTGTAAATGCTTCAAGGCGATGGACACCGCTGATTCTCCTTCAAATGGCACACGTCCTGTTACCAGTTCAAAAAAGACGATTCCTAATGAATATATATCAGACCGCTTTGTTGATAAACCACCTCTAGCTTGCTCTGGGGATAGATAATGTACTGATCCTAGTACTGAGTTAGTCTGTGTAATGGTCGTAGAGCTTAATGCTACAGCTATACCAAAATCTGTTACCTTTACTTCGCGATTCGCATTAATTAGTATGTTTTGCGGTTTAATGTCACGATGAATTATATTATTGTGATGCGCGTGTGCCATAGCAGATGTTAATTGAGCCATAATATGTAATGCTTCTTTTACTTGTATCGGTGCATGATCCTGAATATACTGCTTCAATGTTTTACCAGCAACATATTCCATAACAATATAATAAATATCATCCTCTTCTCCTACATCATAAATACTTACGATGTTAGGATGCGCAAGACTTGTTGCCGAGTGTGCTTCTCGATGAAAACGTTTAATGAAGTCTTCATCATGTGCAAAATCAAGTCGAAGAACTTTAATGGCAACATATCGCTCTAAAATAACATCTTTAGCCAAGTACACATTGGCCATGCCACCGCCACCAATGGCCTCAATAACTTTGTAACGGCCACTAAGACGTTTGCCTATTAGCATTGCGAACCACCTGACTCTCCACCGTAGTTGACAATTGCTAATGTAATATTGTCTTCGCCGCCACGTTCATTTGCAAGATCTATTAAATAATTGGCTTTTTCATTAATTGCTTGATTACTATTGCGAAGTACATCAGCTAATTCTTGATCATGTACTTTGTTACATAAACCATCTGTACATAATAGAAGTTGGTCATGCTCTTCCAGTATAATTGTTTTCATATCTATATTAACTTTCATTTGAGTACCTAATGCTCGTAAGATAACGTTTTTGCGCGGGTGATGCTCAGCATCCTCCCGACTAATTTGACCAGATCGCACTAACTCATTCACATACGAATGATCTTCTGTAAGCTGTGAAAAATCTAAGTCAGTTAATGCATAGCAACGACTATCGCCAATATGAGCAATAGTCGTAAAAGTATCTGTACAAATAGCTGCTACTAATGTTGTGCCCATTCCGCTACACTCTTCATTTTGCTCTGCCTGCTCATATACAGCTTCATTAGCCAATTGTATAGTTTCTTCTAACCAAGATTCAGCTTCATCTGCTGTCTGAATGGGTGATTGCTTTGACCACTTTTTCTGCAATAAAGATATAACGATAGAACTTGCAACGTCACCAGCTTTGTGACCACCCATACCATCTGCAACTATTGCTAACAGTTGCTTGTTATCATTTAAAAACACTCCACCATTATCTTCGTTAAGCTGACGGACCTTCCCCTTGTCCGTTTTATAAGCAAATTCCATCAACCCTTCACCTCGTCTCCTCTTTGCGCTCCTTCGCTCGAAGCTGCCCACATGCGGCATCGATATCATGTCCTTGCTCACGGCGAACAGTTACGTTAACATGATTTTTTTCCAACGTCTTAGCAAACAAATCAATCTGTTTCTTTGGTGTTCGAACATAATCTCTTTCTGGTACATAATTAACAGGAATAAGATTAATGTGACATTTAATACCTTTTACAAGCCTAGCTAGTTCTTCAGCATGCTCTACTTGATCATTTACACCGCCAAACAATCCATATTCAAAGCTAATTCGTCTACCTGTTTTTTCGATATAATACTTAACGGCTTCCATTAATTCAGGTAGTTTATAGGCACGGTTAATTGGCATTAAACGACTTCTGAGTTCTGAGTTTGGAGCATGCAAACTTATGGCGAAATTAATCTGTAGTTGTTCATCTGCAAATTGATAAATCTTAGGAATGATGCCGCTAGTTGACACAGTAATGTGTCGAGCACCGATGTGTAATGCTTTTTCAGTATTAACTATTTTAAGGAACGAAAGCATCTCATCATAGTTATCAAATGGTTCGCCTATCCCCATAATAACGATGTGGCTCACTCGTTCATCAAAATTATCTAATTCCTTTTGAACCTTAACAACTTGAGCAACAATTTCACCTGCTGATAAATTTCGTTTTAATCCACCTAATGTTGACGCGCAAAATGTACATCCAATACGACAACCAACCTGTGTCGTAACACAAACAGAATTACCATAGTTATGTCTCATTAATACTGTTTCAATTGTGTAGCCATCTTTTAGCTCAAAAAGAAATTTAATTGTTCCGTCAGAAGATGTTTGCTTCACAGCTGTTGTTAAAGTTGTGATTGAATATGCATTCGCAAGATGGTCGCGCAAACCCTTTGAAAGGTTTGTCATATCTTCAAACGAGTCAACGCGCTTTTTGTATAGCCACTCAAATATTTGTGTCGCGCGGAACTTTTTTTCATCAATTTGCAATAGCCAGTCTTCTAGCTCCTCAAATTGTAAAGAATAAATTGAAGGTAAATCTGTTTTCGTTTCTTTAGCTGCTTCTCTCGTTGATATCTCTTCCATTACATTACACCTGCTTTCTTAGACTTGCAATAAAAAATCCGTCCGTTCCAAAGTAATGAGGTAAAATTTGAACTTGACCTTTGTTTATATAATTAGAAATGTTGTTAGGCATTCTCTCAGGTAGAGACTCATCTAACTCGAAATTTGCATGTTCTTTTAGAAAATCAGAAACAACTGCTTCATTTTCAGTTAATTCAATAGTACAAGTGCTATATACAAGGCGACCTCCCTTTTTAAGTAGAGGAGCAACGGCCCTTAATATATCAAGTTGCACTTGTGCCAAACGTTCAATATCTTGCTTGTTTTTCGCATATTTAATATCTGGTTTTCTCCGGATAACACCAAAGCCAGAACATGGTGCATCTACTAAAATCTTATCAAAGCTTTCTTCAGCAAACATTTGCTGAACTTTTCGACTATCCATTGACTCGGTTGTTACATTACGTAACTTCAATCGATTAACCTGTTCCTCAATAAGTTTCACCTTATGATCATGAAGGTCAAGCGAAGTCACAGAACCAGTTTGACCAAGTAATTCTGCTAAATGCGTTGTTTTTCCTCCAGGAGCTGCACAGCTATCTAATATGCTGTCGTTTTGATCAGGTGCTACTGCTAAAGCTGCTAACATGGAGCTCTCATCTTGTATAGTTAATAATCCGTCTTTAAATGGAGTAGAATTTGCAAGATTTCCCTTTAAAGATTTGACTGAGTTAGGGATTAAATCTCCTTCTTCAACTTGATAGCCCTCATTTGTCAGCATTTCGATACATTGATTCACATTGGTTCGTGTAATATTCACTCGTGCTGTCTGCTTAGGCGGTTGCAAAGTAATACGACACATATCCTCCGTTGTTTGTAAGCTATATTGATTTAACCATTCTGCTATAATCCAAGTTGGAAAGCTATATTGAATAGATAGACGTTGAATGGGATCCTTAATTTCTTCAATCGCTGGCACGCCTTGTCTTTGAATGTTTCGTAGTACTCCGTTTACAAATGAAGAAATCCCTTTATGCCCTCTTCTTTTAGAAATCTCCACCGCTTCAAATAGAATTGCATGTGGTGGTACACGATCAAGAAACTTCAACTGATAAACAGATAGCTTTAATAATTGAAACACCCAATCAGCGACCTTTTTCGGATTCTTAATAAACGGTTGCAAGTAATACTCAAGAGTAAGTTTTCTTTGTGTACAACCATATACTAGCTCTGTCAATAAGCCGATATCTTCTGATGATAGTTTGTGTTTTTTTATTAATGAGTTTAAAAGTAGATTACTGTATGCTTGATTCTTTTCTATTGTCATTAGTGCATCAAGTGCAACTTCTCTAACATTTGAATTACTCATTTTCTACACCTAACTTCATTCCTACATGTAATGTTGCTTTTGCTCCATTTACAAATTGTTCACCTGTCATTCTTTTCTTGCCTGAAGGCTGAAGGTCCGTTATTTTAATAGCTGTATCATTACCCGTTGCTACAACGATTCCGTCAGCATCAATACGTACAATTTCTCCTGGTGCTCCAGATGTGTTAGGAACTTTTTCTCCCCACCAAATCTTTAAAACTTGTTCATCCATTGTTGTAAAAGCAACTGGCCAAGGATGTAGACCACGTATATGGTTGTATATATTCTCTCCATTATTTGACCATTTGATTTGCTCTTGCTCTCGTTTTATATTATAAGCAAATGTAGCATTCTCATCGACTTGTTTTAAAGGTGTTATTGTCCCTCGTAAAATATTAGGCATCGTCTCGATAAGAAGCCTTGCTCCTACTTCACTCAATTTATCGTGCATCGTGCCAACATGGTCCGTCTCAGTTATTTCCACTTCTGCTTGTGAAATAATATCACCGGCATCTAATTTTTCAGCCATATACATAATTGTGATTCCCGTACTCTTCTTCCCACGCATAATGGCGTAATGAATTGGTGCGCCTCCACGAAGTTCCGGCAATAAAGAGGCATGTACATTAATACAGCCAAATCTAGGTGCTTCTAATAACTCTTTTGGTAAAATTTGACCGAAGGCTGCCGTGACAACAATATCCGGCTTTAGCATTAACACTTTATCTAAATCTTCCTTTACGCGAATCTTTTCGGGTTGTAGTACAGGTATGTTATGCTTTAGTGCCTCCACCTTTACTGGTGAAGGTGTTAGTACTCGTTTACGACCTTTAGGGCGGTCAGGTTGTGTGACAACTCCAACTATGTCATACCCTTCATTTATAAGTGCCTGTAAAACTGGCACAGAAAAGTCTGGTGTTCCCATAAAAACCACTCTTGTCATGTATATGTACACTCCTTAATAACTATATGTATGAAAGGTTCAGCACATCTTCATGCTGAACCTACTAATTAAATCATAAAATCATAATAACATAAAGGGATTTACATCAACTGCAATAGTCAACTCATTGCTACTTGTTGCTTGATAATGATCTATAATCCGCTTTAAACTTGTATACAAGTTAGGTTGTTTCTTGTATTTTATCATGCATTGATAACGATATCTATTATTTATCCTAGGTACCATACAAGCTACAGGTCCTAGAACAATGGCTTCATCAGTTAGCTGACTTCGCATGAAAGTTGTAATCTTTTCAGTTACATCTACAGCTTTCATTAACTCAGGGCTCGTGACAATTATTAATGCAACATAATAAAAAGGAGGATATTGATGAAGTTTGCGAATCTGCATTTCCTGCTGATAGAACTCATCATAATTATGTTCTGAGGCTAATTGGATACTATAATGCTCTGGAGTGTATGATTGTATGACCACTTCTCCTGGGAGTTTATCACGACCTGCCCTACCGCTTACTTGCGTCAATAACTGAAATGTTTTCTCTGAGGATCTAAAGTCAGGAATATGTAGTGTAGTATCAGCTGATAAAACACCTACAAGAGTGACATTCGGAAAATCTAGCCCCTTTGCAATCATCTGAGTACCAAGTAAAACATCGGCTTTTCCGTTTGCAAATTGTGATAACAGCTTTTCATGAGCACCTTTGCGAGATGTTGTATCTACATCCATACGAATGACTCGCGCTTCAGGTAAGACCTTACCTAGTTCTTCTTCTACCTTTTGTGTGCCTGTCCCAAAATAACGAATGTGATTTGAACCACACTGCGGGCAAATAGCTGGTTCATTCTCAGAGTACCCACAATAATGGCATTTTAACGCTTTATCACGTTTATGATAAGTTAAGGAAATGTCACAATATGGACAATTGATTACTAGTCCACAGTCTCGACACATTATAAAAGAAGAATACCCACGTTTATTCAGCAATAACACTGTTTGTTGCTGCTTTTCAAGACGGTCCTTTAATTTCTCATACAATAAAGTGGAAAACATTGAGCGATTTCCACTCCGTAACTCATCTCTCATATCAACAACATTAACAGCAGGCATCGCTTGTTCATGAACACGCTTTGTTAAAGATAAAAGAGTATAAACTCCTTTTTGTGCTCGTGCAAACGATTCAAGCATCGGTGTCGCACTTCCTAAAATAACAGGACATTGATGTACTGACGCTCTATGTATAGCCACATCACGGGCATGATAACGGGGGTGATCCTCTTGTTTATAGCTCGTTTCATGCTCTTCATCAATAATAATAACCCCAATGTTTTCAAAAGGCGCAAAAATTGCAGACCTTGCACCTACCACTACCTTAACTTCTTTTCGCTGTATTTTTCGCCACTCATCATACTTTTCGCCAACAGAAAGACCACTATGTAAAACAGCAACTTGAGAACCAAAACGTCCTTTAAAACGTTTCACCATCTGTGGAGTTAACGAAATTTCTGGAACTAAGACGATGGCTTCCTTTCCGTTTCTTAGCGCTGAGTCAATAGTTTGTAAGTATACCTCTGTTTTTCCACTTCCAGTTACACCATAAAGTAAGAAAACATTATGCTGATTTTTGTTCACATCAAGAAGTATTGTATCTAAAACTTTTCTTTGCTCATTTGTTAATGCTAAAGGTACCGTTTTCTCAAATTGTTGATTCTCAAACGGATTACGATAATGCTCTACTTGTTTTTCTATTAATAAGCCCTTTTTAACCAATGTTTTAATTGCACTAGGTGATATTTTTAAATTTGCTTCAATATCCTTAACTGCAATCGGTTCTTTACTACTTTGGAGAAACTCTAAAATTAATTTATGGCTTTGTCTACTATCCGGTAACTTATCTATATATACAGCTATCTCTTCCAGTGAGGCTAATATTTCAACACAGCGAATGTATTTAGGTCGTGCTTTATCCTTTACTGTATATATGACCTCGAGAAATCCTTTTTGGATATCGTCACGTATTTGTTTAACTACATCGCTATCTTCAACATCTCCCCAATCGATGAGTGCTGAACTTTTAAATAGTGGCTGTACACTAGGGTGTAAATGATCTAAATGCTGTTCATTTATTAATGAGATTTGTTTTTCATACTTTGCTCGAAGTGCAGCTGGGAGCATTGCTTGAAAGGTAGATATTGCAAAGCTAAGGGTCGTATCTGTTAACCAAAATCCTAGCGATAATAGTTCTTTTGTTAAGACCGGCGTAACATCTAGTAGCGACGTTATACTTTTTAATTTTTTAAAATCTGATTTATCAGTAATCTCTACTACAAAGCCTTGTACTTGTCGAGGACCAAACGGGACATTAACTCGAATCCCTGGCTGAACAAGGCCCTCCCACTTTTCAGGAATTTTATAGTCAAAAGGTCTATCTGTTTGTTGAGCAGGCACATCAACAATAACACGAGCTATCGCCATGTTATTCACTCCCTATAACGTTTGCAATCATTTGTAACAGTTCTTTTGCCACTTCATGCTTTGACATTAAAGGTAACGTTTTATTATCTCCATTATTAGTAAGAATAGTGACAATATTTGTGTCTCCTCCAAAACCAGCACCCGCTAGTGAAACATCATTCGCAACAATCATATCGAGATTTTTTCTAACGAGTTTGTCATGTGCATATTCTAAAACATTATTCGTTTCAGCTGCGAAGCCAACTAAAAACTGTTTAGTTTTGCGTTCACCTAATGATTGCAATATATCTTTAGTACGTTCTAGCTCTATAGTCAAATCTCCTTGTTTCTTTTTCAACTTACCTTCATATACATGCTTCGGTCTATAATCCGCAACCGCTGCAGTTTTAATCACAATATCTACTTCTTCAAATAGATTATGAACATGATTGTACATTTGCTCTGCTGTTTCAACTTGAATGTAATTTATATTGGCAGGACGTTTTAAGATTGTTGGACCACTCACCAGTGTGACGTCAGCACCAAGAGAAGCTGCTACCTCAGCTAACGCATAGCCCATCTTACCTGTTGAGTGATTTGTGAAAAATCTCACGGCATCAATACGTTCTCTTGTTGGACCAGCAGTAATTAGAATACGCTGTCCTTTTAATAATTGATCCGACTCATAATAACTTTGTAGTAATGTAACAATATTCTCTGGTTCTTCTAATCGTCCTTTTCCAGTGTAGCCGCAAGCTAGGTAACCCTCACTAGGTTCAATAAATCGATATCCAATATTTCTAAGCTTGTCCATATTTTCTTGAACAATTTTATTTTCATACATATGTACATTCATAGCAGGAGCTATCCATATCGATGCTTGTGTAGCTAGTAATGTAGTCGTAATCATATTATCGGCTATACCATGAGCCAGTTTTCCAATTACATTTGCTGTTGCAGGTGCAATTAATACGATATCCGCCCAATCAGCAGCATCAATATGTGCAATGACTTCCGGTCGTGACTCGATAAACGTATCTACATATACTTCTTGTCTAGACATTGCTTGGAATGTTAAAGGCGTAACAAATTTACTAGCTGATTCACTTAACATCACTCTAACTATTGCACCCGCTTGCGTAAGCTTACTCGTTAAAGCGGCAGCCTTATAAACAGCAATACCACCTGTCACACATAAAAGAATTTTCTTATTTGCTAACATACAGTTCTCCCCCGTTACGATAAGCTGTTTGTATATAGTTGTTAAAGTTGCAGCATACAAAAACCTATTGTGATAAATCATAGAGAATGGCATAATCATCCCCTGACTCGCAAAACTATCACAATCTTTACTTAAAAGTCAGGTGTAACATTTATTGCATTTTGTATGCTGTATCTATCTTTAAAAAAATAACAACCTACAATATAGGTTGTTATTTCGCATTGTTAGCTATGGTCTGTATCACCATGTTTATGGCGTGATTCAAATAATAAACGTCCCGAATTGATCTCTTCTAGTGCTTTTCCTACATATTTGTGTGATATATATTTATGTAGTTGATAGTTGTCTTCTTGCTGCATAACGCGAGCACGTTTTGCGGCGACTGATACAAGTGTATATTTTGAGTCTAACTTCTCTAATAATGAATCAATAGATGGATTTAACATTTGTTACCCTCCAGCATTTTTTTATATCTTTCTGCAATTCTAGATTGCTTTAAGTGCTCTGCTTCAATTATAGACCGAATACGAGCACATGCATACTCAACAACATCATTTTCAACAACATAATCGTAAGCATCCATCATTTCTAATTCTTCTCTAGCTGTTTGCAGACGATTATTAATAAGTTCGTTACTTTCTGTGCCCCTAGTTGTTAGGCGGTTTTCAAGCTCTGAAAGACTAGGAGGTGCTAGAAAAATAAAAACCCCTTCTGGAAAGTTTTTTCTAACTTGAAGCGCACCTTGCACTTCGATTTCTAATAGAACATCCTTTCCATTTTGTAGAGATTGTTCAACATAATCAACGGGAGTCCCATAATAGTTCCCAACAAATTGAGCATATTCTAGAAGCTTATCGTTTGCAATCATTCCTTCAAATTGCTCACGTGTTTTAAAAAAATAATCAATGCCGTCTACTTCACCTTCTCGTGGCGGCCTCGTTGTCACCGATATAGAATAATGAAGATTCACGTCTTGTTGTTCAAATAGCGCCTTACGGACGGTACCCTTACCAACACCAGACGGACCTGAAAGGACAATTAACAATCCTCTTTCAGTCATTTTACTACCTACCCTTCTTCTGATAAATCATCCTTTGTAGTTAAACGTTGTGCAACAGTTTCTGGTTGTACAGCAGACAGTATAATATGGTCACTGTCCATAACAATGACAGCACGCGTACGTCGTCCATACGTAGCATCAATCAATTGTCCTCGCTCCCTAGCGTCCTGAATCAAGCGTTTTATCGGTGCCGACTCTGGACTTACTATCGAAATAATTCGATTCGCAGAAACAATATTACCGAACCCCATATTTATCAACTTAATTTGGCTCATCTCGGTTATCCTCCCACTGTAAAACTATTGTTACTCTATTTTTTTGTACTTAATCATTCAACATTTTGTACTTGTTCTTTTATTTTTTCAAGTGCACTTTTCATTTCGACGACGTAAGTAGCAATCTTTGAGTCATTTGCTTTTGAACCAATCGTATTCGTCTCGCGATTCAATTCCTGTACTAAAAAATCTAGTTTGCGACCTATCGGTTCGTCGATCGCTAATGTATTACGAAATTGTTCTAAATGACTATGTATCCGGGTTATTTCTTCATTAATATCAACCTTATCAGCCATAAGTGCTACTTCAGTTAATATACGACCTTCATCAACAAGCTGTGCCAATTGTTCACTGACTCTTTTCGTTATTCTTTCACGATAATAGTTAATTACATTCGGTGCATATTCAGCCACTTTCGAAACTAAATCATGAATATAGTGTATATGCTTTAGTAAATCAGCCTTTAACGCTTGACCTTCTGTTTTGCGCATCTCAATAACTTGCTGACATGATTTGTCAACAGCTTGAGTTAGTATCGTCTCAAATTGTTCATCTACATCTTCTCTTTCAACAACTTCAGCTACATGTTCTAGCGTCAAAAGATCCAATGTTGATAAATTTGTGTGGACTGCATGCGTGTTAGATATTTTATCACATGCATCCATATATTGCTGCAACAAATCCCAATCAACCTGTAAAGCCTTCTTCACAAGCCCTTGTCCTTCGACAGTTATGTAGATTTCAACACGCCCACGTTTAATGTACTGCTGTATGATTTTTTTTACTTTTTCCTCAAAAATAAGGAATTGTCTTGGCATACGAACATGAATCTCACAAAACCTATGATTGACTGTTTTTATCTCAACCGTGACAGCAATTTGACCGATATGCATATGAGCACGCCCGTATCCCGTCATACTTATTGCCATCAAATCACACCTAACATATTAGTTTTATAATGTATGTCTACTATCCTTTTGGATTATATCATAAAAAAATATCTTTTTCTTGACAAAAGTGGAACGAAAGTTAAATTTTCTATTTCAATACGTTGTCATGACTCTGCTACAATTCACAGTATCTTTGTCTAGACAAGATTGTTCTTCAATTGTATTATTGCATTCATGCTATATAATGATTATATAATTAAACAAACATAACATTATTGCTTTAACCATGAAAGGGTGACATTTTTATGTCCTTTGACGGCATGTTTACATATGCATTAACAACTGAATTAACCGAATTGCTCCTAAACGGGAGAATTTCACGGATTTATCAACCTTATAAAAATGAATTGATTTTTCAAATACGAGCTAATGGTAAAAATCACAAGCTACTTTTATCAGCACACCCGAGCTATTCTCGTGTTCATTTAACAACACATACTTATGAAAATCCAGCAGAGCCTCCGATGTTTTGTATGCTTCTGAGAAAACATTTAGAGGGTGGTATTATTGAATCTATTTATCAACCTGAAAGAGAACGAATAGTTATATTTGATATTCGCAGCCGAAATGAACTCGGTGATTTGACTCAAAAAAAATTAATAGCAGAAATAATGGGACGTCATAGTAACATCATCTTAATAGATACAGAAAGCGGAAAAATCCTTGATAGTATAAAGCACATATCCACATCTGTGAATAGACATCGAACACTATTACCAGGACACTTATATATTGCACCGCCTGACCAAAACAAAACGGACCCCTTTTTAATAGATGCAGATGATGTTTTGAAAAAATTAGACTTTAATGCAGGTAAATTAGACAAGCAGCTTGTGAACGCATTTAGTGGTGTTTCGCCACTGCTTGCAAGCGAAGCCATCCATCGTGCTCGCATCGCTAACAGACAAACTCTACCAAAAGCGTTCATGGAGTTAATATCAGAAATCCGAGATCATAGGTTCGAACCTACAATTACAGAGTCTGACAATAAACAATCCTTTTATTTTATTAACCTTAAACACCTTAAAGGTGAAAAAAAATCCTTTTCTTCATGTAGTGAATTATTAGACCGATTTTACTTTGGAAAAGCTGAACGAGACCGTGTTAAACAGCTTGCAAGTGATTTAGAAAAATACTTAATTAACGAGATAAAGAAAAATGAAAAGAAACTCGATAAATTAGCAAAAACACTTAAGGATGCTGACAAGGCTGATTCATATCAATTATACGGTGAATTATTAACAGCAAATTTATACCGAATGAAGCGTGGAGATAAAGAGGTTGAGGTAGACAATTATTATGATGAAACGGAAGGAACTATTATAATTTCGCTAAATCCACAAAAAACTCCTTCCGAAAACGCTCAAAGTTATTTTATTAAATACCAAAAAGCGAAAAAATCTGTCTCAATTGTTACTGAGCAAATAGACAACACGAATGATGAAATAGCTTATTTAGAGACGTTACTACAGCAATTGCAGTCTGCTTCACCAAAGGACATAGAAGAAATTCGTGAAGAATTAGCAGATGAAGGCTATATTAAAGCGAAAAAAGGCAGACAAACTAATAAGCAGCAAGCGAAAAAACATCCTGTGCTTGAGGAGTATACAGCCAGTGATGAAACAACCATCTTAGTCGGTAAAAATAACAAACAAAATGAGTACTTAACGAACCGCTTAGCAGCCAAAACTGATTTATGGTTTCATACGAAGGACATTCCAGGTTCGCATGTTGTCATTCGCTCATCGAACCCCACTGAACAAACGATTAAAGAGGCAGCTATCCTTGCAGCTTATTTTAGTAAGGCCAAGCAATCTAGTTCAGTTCCGGTTGATTATACTATGATTAAACATGTAAAAAAACCAAGTGGAGCAAAGCCTGGATATGTTATTTATGACAACCAACAAACAATTTATGTTACACCAAATGAAGATATTGTTGTTGCTTTAAAAAAGCAATAACGAAAACCGATTTTGAGTATAAAGTAGTTATCTCAAAGAGCTGTCACTATCACATTGTATAGGACAGCTTTTTTTCTTAAATGTGTAGCTATATAATTTATTTATTTCAACCACTTTTCATCTTGTGGATTTGTGCGCCATTGGACAAGTTTCTCAAGCTGTTCCGAAGTCAAAATCCCTTGATTCTTTGCGACCTCAAGTAAAGTATCATAATCACATAATGAGTAAAATGGAATGTTAGCTTCATTAAAGGCATTTACTGCCTTATTCAGGCCATATGTAAATATAGAAATAACCGCTAATACATCACAATCTTCATTTCGTAACGCTTCCACAGCTGTTAAGGAGCTACCACCTGTAGAAATTAAATCTTCAATAACAACAACCTTATCACCTTTATTTATTTTGCCTTCTATTTGATTCGTTTTACCATGACCCTTCGCTTTACTACGTACATATACCATAGGTAGTTCCATACGATCACTAACCCAAGCAGCATGAGGGATACCAGCAGTTGCTGTACCTGCAATAACTGAAGTGTTGGAAAACTTTTCTTTTATCAATGTAGTGAGTGCATTTGCAATCAAATTCCGCACTTCAGGATATGACATCGTCAATCGATTGTCACAGTAAATTGGTGACTTTATACCAGATGACCATATATAAGGATTTTTCGGTGAAAGTGTTACAGCACCAATTTGTAAAAGCTGTTCTGCGATAAGTCTATTCATTGTATATGACTCCTTCCCAATCTCGTTTCATCAGTTTGTACATATTTAACGGGACATCTGCTTTTGTAATACTTCTCCCCACCACAATACCAGTTGAACCATTCTCCCGAGCCTGTGCGGGAGTGACTACTCGATTTTGGTCATGCGTATTATCCGATTGCATACGAATGCCCGGCGTTACTGTATGGAAGCTAGTCGGTAGTTTCCTATATATATGAGGCACTTCACGAGCCGAACATACAACCCCATCAAGGCCACTATTATAAGCTTGTTCAGCATAATGTAGTACAGTTTCATCCATAGATTGAGAGATTAATAATTCATCACGAATCATAGCTTCCGTTGAACTGGTTAGCTGAGTGACAGCCAAGCACATTGGTCTGTTTATTCCTATCCTGGTTCCAGCATCTAATCCTTCAAGAGCAGCCTCCATCATTTTACGGCCACCAGTTGCATGGACGTTTACGATATCCACCTCGTAATGAGCTAACACCTTCATAGCATGATGCACTGTGTTAGGTATGTCATGTAGCTTTAGGTCGAGAAAAACTTTATGTTCATCTTTTTTAATATCTTCTATAATACTTGGACCGACACTGTAAAAGAGCTCCATCCCTATCTTAACAAACAACTTTTCTTTATCAAATTTCGCTAAAAATTGTGCTACATTTAATCTATCTTTAAAATCAAGAGCGACTATAAGCGGTCGATGCATTTGGTCGCCAGCTCCTTCCTATACATTCTGACAGATGATTAATATTTAACCGGTCTAGTAAACTAGGAAGTTCGCTTATTATGTTTGGACATACAAACGGGTCAACAAAGTTCGCTGTTCCCACCGCCACCGCACTTGCTCCAGCATACAAAAATTCAACTACATCTTCAGCAGTTGAAATACCACCCATTCCGATTATTGGGATACTAACACGTTGACTAACTTCATATACCATTCGTATTGCTACTGGTTTAATGGCAGGTCCAGATAAACCACCTGTTTTATTTGCTAAAATTGGTTGGGCATTAGACAAGTCTAGACGCATGCCTAGCAATGTATTAATCATAGTTAGCCCATCCGCACCAGCGTTCTCGATAGCCTGCGCGATCTCCACAATATTACTTACATTTGGGGATAGCTTTACATACACAGGTACGCTTGAGACGGCCTTTACTTGTTTTGTTACCTCAGCTGCTATACAAGCATCTGTTCCAAAAGCTATTCCTCCATGCTTTACGTTCGGGCAGGATATGTTAAGCTCTAATGCCTTTACATTTGGGGCTTTTGAAATATTTTGAGCAACAATAACGTAATCCTCAATAGTTGAACCAGCAACATTAGCTATAATGGGCACATCAAATTGATTTAGCCAAGGTAGCTCAACATTCATCACAGCCTCCAAACCAGGGTTTTGCAGTCCAATAGCATTTAACATGCCAGCTGTCGTTTCGGCCACACGTGGCGTTGGATTTCCAAAACGAGGTTCAGTCGTAGTTGCTTTAATCATGATTGCTCCTAGTTCAGTCAAATCATATAATGAAGCAAATTCTCGGCCAAATCCAAAACAACCTGATGCAGGCATGATTGGATTTTTCAAAGATAAGCCTGGCAACTCAATGTTTAATCGATTCATACTACAACCTCCCCTGCTAAAAATACAGGTCCATCACTACATACCTTTTTATAGTCCGTATCAGAGTGTGGTACAGAACAAACGCAAGCAAAACAAGCACCGATACCACAGCCCATTCGCTCCTCTAATGATATATATACAGGAATATCATCCGCAAAGGATTCAAGTGCACGTAGCATAGGCTTTGGTCCACAAGCATAAATGATATGTGCTCCAGTCAAATGCTGTAATTTGTCTGTTACAAATCCTTTCATTCCATGCGAACCATCCACAGTTGTCACATAAGTAGTACCTAATTTAGCAAACTCTTCTTCATAAAACACAAACGCTTGCGATTGAAAACCAAGAACATGAACCACATGAACTCCTTTTGCTTTCAATCGCTTCGAAAGCTCGTATAACGGTGGGACTCCTATGCCTCCGCCAACAAGAAGTGCTGTTTGTCCAGGGGAAACAGCCTCAACAGGGAAGCCGTTCCCTAGAGGCCCTAGAATATCAATTTGATCTCCTATTCTCTTTTCTGACAAACGTTTTGTGCCAGCACCATCAACGCGATATAGCATTGTGAAGCAATTGTTTTCTTTATTAATTGAACAAACACTGATTGGTCGTCTTAGTAATAAATCATTAAAAGCATCAACTTTAATATGGACAAACTGCCCTGGTTGTGACATTTCGTGAACTAACATACCTTGTAGTGTAATTTCATAAATGTCTTTAGCAATTTGCGTGTGATTCAAAACTTGCATTTGCTCTTGTTTAATCACAGCAACGTCACCTCGCGCTCAATTAGTTCGCTTGGCATAGATTCTGTTTGAAAGTTCATCATTTCAAGTACACGTAATATTGCGTCAGCTGTATCGAGTGATGTCAAGCAAGGTACACCATTTTCGACTGATTCTCGACGAATTTTAAAACCATCTCTTTGTGGTTGTTTACCTTTTGTTAAAGTATTTATAACAAACTGTGCTTCTCCCTTGCGAATAACATCCAGGAGGTTAGGTCCCTCTGTTCCAATTTTATTAACCTCATTTACACGAATACCATTTTGCTGTAAAGTTTCAGCCGTTCCAGTTGTTGCCAAGATGTTAAAGCCGATTTTTGCAAACCGCTCTGCAATTTTTACGGCCTCCTCTTTATCTTTATCAGCAACCGTCATCAATACAGTACCAGTCTTTTCAATAGTCATTCCTGCTGCAACTAGACCTTTATATAGTGCCTTCTCAACTGTTGTATCTTTACCCATTACTTCTCCAGTTGATTTCATCTCAGGTCCCAATGTAATATCAACATTTCTCAATTTTGCAAATGAAAATACTGGTGCTTTTACAAATACACCGTCTTGCTCTGTTAAAAGACCTGTCGAAAAGCCAAGCTCTTCTAGTTTTATTCCAAGGATTGTTTTCGTTGCAATATTCGCCATAGGTACTCCTGTTATTTTGCTTAAAAATGGTACAGTACGACTTGAACGCGGGTTTACTTCTATGACATACACTTCTTCCTGACATATAACAAATTGAATGTTTAACAACCCTACGATTTTTAATCCTCTACCAAGTTGAATAGTGTAATCAACAATTTTCTGCTTCACAGCAGGTGATAAGCTTTGTGGTGGATACACCGCAATGGAGTCACCCGAGTGAATACCCGCTCGCTCAATATGCTCCATAATCCCTGGAATATAGACTGTCTCTCCGTCAGAAATCGCATCAACCTCTATTTCTTTTCCAACCATATATTTGTCTATTAAAACAGGATGGTTTGGATTGATGTTTACAGCGTTATTCATGTAGTACAATAATTCATGTTTATCATAAACAATTTCCATAGCCCTACCACCTAGTACATACGATGGACGTACTAAGACAGGATAGCCTATTCCGTTTGCAATCGACACTGCTTCCTCAACAGAGGTTGCCGTTCGCCCTACAGGCTGTGGGATGGCAAGCTGTTCTAGTGTTTGCTCAAATAAATCTCGATTTTCAGCTCGATCCAAGTCCTCTAAAGATGTACCAAGAATTTTTATTCCTCGACCTGAAAGCTCCTCAGCTAAATTTATCGCCGTTTGTCCTCCAAATTGTACTATAACACCCTCTGGTTGTTCTAATTCAAGAATATGCATAACATCTTCAACGGTTAATGGCTCAAAGTATAGCTTGTCAGAGATACTAAAGTCTGTTGATACTGTCTCTGGGTTGTTATTAACAATGATAGCTTCATAGCCTGCTTCTTTAATAGCCCACACGCTATGAACAGTTGCATAATCAAATTCGATTCCTTGACCAATTCGTATCGGACCTGAGCCTAATACAACAACACTTTTTCGCCCTGATACTATCGATTCATTTTCATCCTCGTATGTCCCATAAAAATATGGAGTAGTTGATTCGAATTCTGCTGCACACGTATCAACAGTTTTATATACTGGTAAAATATTATTATCGCGGCGTAATTGGAACAATTCCCTCTCCGTCATGTTCCAAAGGCGAGCAATAATACTATCAGAAAATCCTAATTGCTTCGCTTTAAGAAGTACATTTATGTCTTGTTTGTGAGATTGAAGTTCACGTTCAAAGCGAACAATATTCGCGATTTTCTCAAGAAAGAAGACATCGATTTTACTCCAGTCAAATATCTCTCCGATATTGCGACCACGACGGATTGCTTCTGCTAAATAAAATAATCTTTCGTCACCAGCTCGTCTAATACGCTTTTCAATGAGAGCATCATCAATTATATGACTATTCTTTAATTCAAGATGGAACACATCCGCCTCTAGTGAGCGCACCGCTTTTAAAATAGACTCTTCAAACGTCCGCCCTATAGCCATTACTTCTCCTGTGGCTTTCATTTGTGTTCCTAAATGACGATTAGCTGATTCAAATTTATCAAACGGCCATCGTGGAATTTTTGTTACGACATAGTCAAGTGATGGCTCAAAGCAGGCATACGTTTTCCCTGTAACAGGGTTCATCATTTCATCTAATGTTAATCCGATAGCAATCTTCGCTGCTAGTTTTGCGATTGGATAACCTGTTGCCTTAGATGCAAGAGCAGAAGAACGACTGACACGTGGGTTAACTTCAATAATGTAGTATTGAAAGCTATCTGGGTCAAGTGCAAGCTGGACGTTACAGCCACCTTCTATTTCAAGTGCGCGAATTATCTTTAACGAAACATTTCTCAGAAGCTGATATTCTCTATCACTCAATGTTTGACTCGGAGCAACTACAATGGAGTCACCCGTATGAACACCAACAGGATCAATATTCTCCATATTACATACGACAATCGCATGATCGGCACTATCACGCATTACCTCATATTCGATTTCTTTGAATCCTGCAATGCTTTTTTCTAGCAAACATTGACTAACTGGGCTATTTTTCAAACCACTACATACCGTTTCAATCAATTCTTCTTCTGTTGAGCAAATACCTCCGCCAGTCCCACCAAGCGTGTACGCTGGTCGAACAATAACTGGATAGCCCACTTCATTTATAAACTGATATGCCTCTTCTAACGTGTGAATAATTGTACTATCTGGAACTGGCTCTCCTAGCTCATTCATTAAATTACGAAACAGCTCGCGATCCTCTGCTTTTTCAATAGCAGATAGCTTTGTACCAAGTACTTCTACTTTAAATTCTTCTAGGACTCCTGCTTTTGCTAGCTGAACAGCAATGTTAAGACCTGTTTGTCCACCTAATGTTGGTAATATAGCATCTGGTCGTTCTTTACGAATTATTTTGCTTACAAATTCGAAAGTTAAAGGTTCTATATATACTTTGTCAGCCATTGTTGTATCAGTCATGATAGTGGCAGGATTAGAATTCACGAGAACAACACGATACCCTTCTTCCTTTAAAGCGATACAAGCTTGTGTACCCGCATAATCAAATTCAGCTGCTTGCCCTATAACTATTGGTCCAGAGCCAATCACCAGTACAGTTTGTATATCTAAGCGTTTAGGCATGATGTGTTCCCCTTTCGTTTAAAAGCTTGTATCATAGTCATGAATTCATCGAACAATCCATTAGCATCGTCAGGACCAGGGGAGGCTTCAGGGTGATATTGAACAGTAAATGCTGGGTATTCATTTGAACATAGACCTTCAATTGTTCCATCATTCAAAGCAACATGCGTCACAGTTAGTTGAGTTCTCAAAATTGAGCTCTCTGTAACGGTATACCCATGGTTTTGTGATGTAATAGCGACCTTTCCTGTTCTAAGATCCTTCACTGGATGATTAGAGCCTCTATGACCAAACTTTAATTTTTCTGTATTAGCACCCGATGCTAAAGCGAACAATTGGTGTCCTAAGCAGATTCCGAATATCGGTACTTTTCCAACTAAATTCCGTATAGTATCGACTGCCTCCGGTACATCCTTTGGATCACCAGGACCATTGCTTAGCATAATACCGTCTGGACTTAGTCTTATAATATCCTCTGCACTTGTATTGTATGGAACAACAACAACATCACAGTCTCGTCTTGTTAATTCTCTAAGAATGCCATGCTTCATACCAAAATCCATTAACACAATACGATATCCTCTTCCAGGATTGGCGTAAGCGGTTTTCGTAGAAACTTGTTGCACTTGATTTGATGGAAGTGACATACGTGTTAATTGCTCCGCTACTTCCAATGGGTCTTCAGTTATAGAGCAAAATGCACCTCTTAACGTTCCATATTGTCGAATCTTACGAGTTAGCTTGCGTGTATCAATGCCTGCTAATCCTGGTATATTCTTTGACTTCATATATTCATGTAATGACATTTGACTGCGCCAATTAGATGGTGTATCACAATGCTCCTTCACAATTAATCCTTTTAATGCAGGATAAATGGATTCGAAATCGTCACGATTCACTCCATAATTACCTATTAACGGATATGTTAGTGTAATAATCTGCCCACAATAGGATGGGTCTGAAAGTATCTCCTGATAGCCAGTCATTCCTGTATTAAATACTACTTCTCCGATTGTTTTTTCTTCACTTCCAAACGCTTTACCAATAAAAGTTGTTCCATCCTCTAACACAAGCTGTCTTTTCAAGCGTGAACGCCTCCCTTATCCCAAACAATCTCTCCATTTACCACAGTCATAACAGGCCATCCAACACAATCCCAATTAGTGAACGGTGTATTTTTCCCTTTTGAAGCAAAGCGTTGTGGATCTATTGGTTGTTTATCGTTTAAATCAATAATTGTAACGTCAGCAACGGTACCTAGCTCCAATCGACCATACGGCATACCAAATATGTCTGCAGGTTTTTTTGTTAAAAAATTAATAAGCTGCTGTAATGACATAATGTTTTTTTTCACAAAATGTGTATATAACAATGGAAAAGCTGTTTCTAACCCTACAATCCCAAATGGAGCCTCTTCAATACTTGCTGCTTTTTCTTCATTCGTATGTGGAGCATGATCCGTAGCAATACAGTCAATCGTGCCATCTAGTAAGCCTTGAAGTAAAGCTTCTTTATCATCTTGGCCTCTTAACGGCGGATTCATTTTGTAGTTGCTATGTAACTTGTCAATATCTTCTTCACATAATAATAAGTGATGCGGGGTCACCTCTGCTGTTACGTTTATTCCAGCACGCTTAGCGTCACGTATTACACGAACAGACTCTTTCGTACTAACATGACAAACATGATAGTGACAGCCTGTAGCTTCTGCTAACAAAATATCTCTAGCAATATGAACTGACTCACAAACAGATGGGATACCGTTCAGGTTATTAGCTCTTGCTACCTTTCCATCATGAATACAGCCTTTATTTATTAACGTATTTTCTTCACAATGAGCAACGATAGTAGCATTTATAGCTCCGGCACGCTTCATCGCTTCAAGCATTATCCCAGCAGATTGAATACCTACACCATCGTCTGTAAAAGCAAACGCACCTTCTTCTTTAAGACCAGAAAAATTAGTTAACTCTTTACCTAGCTCGCGAACTGTAATGGAAGCGTACGGTAAAACACGAACTTTTGCTGTTTCTTTAATTCTATTATTTAACCACTTTAACTGCTCTACAGTATCTGGAACAGGTCGTGTATTCGGCATCGCAGCAATTGTTGTAAAGCCGCCTCTAGCTGCTGCCTCCGTCCCTGTTGCTATTGTTTCCTTATTTTCGCCACCTGGCTCTCGTAAATGTACATGAACATCTACAAAGCCAGGACTTATGAAGTTACCGCAAGCATCAATTGTATGCATAGTTTCACAGACAAGATCTTTGCCCATTTCAGAAATGGTTCCATCGACAATTTTTATGTCACACTGCACTAGTTCCCCTAATTCACTAAGAATTTTGCCATTTTTTATAATAAAATCCATGTCTCTTCCCCTCGCATTCTATTAAATGACTACCGTATACTTTGAAAATCTCTTTTGTTGTTGTAAAGCCCACTGTAAAACAGCCATTCGGGCATATACGCCGTTTTCCATTTGCTTGAAAATTCTTGAACGTTCACATTCAACAAGGCAATTAGCAATTTCTACGTCACGGTTTACAGGAGCTGGATGCATAATGATACTGTTTGTTTTCATTCTTATTTCCCGTTCAACAGTTAAACCGTACTTTTGATGATACTCTTCAACTGACATTTGTACTTTGTTCGCATCCGAATGACGCTCAAACTGTATTCTTAGCATCATAACAACATCACATACCTCAACCGCATCATCAAGTGAAAGATACATATGTCGATAACTTTCCTCAACCCACTCTAATGGCCCTGATACGTACACGACCGCCCCAAGCTTTTGTAACACTTCGATATTAGAACGCGCTACACGACTATGACGTATATCTCCAACAATAACGACTTTTAAGCCTTTAAAAGTAGAAAATTGTTGTTTAATAGTAAACAAATCTAATAATGATTGAGTTGGATGATGCCCGCTACCATCACCAGCGTTAATTATTGGCACAGAAACATTTTCGACTAAATGCTTATAATATTCGTTTTCTTTATGTCGGATAATAATTACATTTGCACCAATAGCTTCCACTGTTTTAACTGTATCATATAAGCTTTCACCTTTTTGAACACTTGAGGATACTTCATCAAAATGTAATACATCGAGTCCTAACCGTTTCTCAGCAACTTCAAAGCTCAGCTTTGTTCTTGTACTTGGTTCGAAAAATAAGTTAGCTGCAAATTGTAGACCTGGCACTTGCCATTTGTCTCCCTTCGAAAAATGATCTGCACTACTCAATAAATTCTCAATCTCTTTGTTTGTAAACTGAGATAACGTAACAACATGCATATGCTACACCCCACGTTAAAATTTTATTAGAAAATGAGCGGGCTCATTTTTAGAAGACACGTACGCAAGACACTGTATTGATGCAAAATACAGCCGCTGAATTGTCACTCATTAACCTTCAATCCTCTGCGAGAGATATTGACTGGCGCTACGTCCTTGTTATACGCATAGAATAACGAACATTTTGAAAGATAGCATATTCGTAAAACTTTCTAGGAAAACCCATTATATCTAATGTTCTCACTTGTAAAAAAACCCCGTCCTAATAATATAGGACAGGGTGAAAGTAAGACTGCACAGCAAAACATGCTAACATGTAGTCGGCTTGCTGAGTCTTATACCTTACACCCTTTTATGTCTCACAGGACATATTTAAAAGGCATTAAGCAACTGTATGTTCTTTTTTCTCTTCTGATTGAGTTGACTTATTATTATCACTTACTGGTAAGATTACATTTAATAAAATACCTAACAATGCCGCTAATGCCATACCATGAATCTCAAATTTATCAGAGAACTTCAGGATAGCTCCACCAATACCAATTACTAAGATCACGGATGAAATAATTAAATTACGTTTGTCTCCTAAATCTACTTTAGCATCAATCATCATGCGCAACCCACTAGAAGCGATGATACCGAATAATAAAATTGAGACACCACCCATAACAGCAGTTGGTACAGAAGAGATTAATGCTGAAACTTTACCGATAAAACCAAAGATTACTGCAATAACAGCTGCGCCACCAATGACATAAATACTATATACACGTGTAATGGCTAAAACACCGATATTCTCTCCGTATGTTGTATTTGGAGGTCCGCCAAGGAAAGAAGCAATCATAGTTGCGACACCGTCTCCTAGGATAGACTTGTGTAACCCTGGCTTTTTCACTAAATCACGATTAATAACTTCTCCTAAAACAAGCTGATGACCAATGTGCTCTGATAACGTTACAACTGCAACTGGCACCATTAACAATATAATTTCCCAACTAACTGATGGTGTGTAACTCACAAACGGTATGGTGAAGTCTGGTACTTGAATCCATTTTGCTTCAATAACCTTACTAAAATCAACAATACCAATAGCTAAACTATATATATAACCAGAGGCAATACCGATAAGAATTGGAATAAGTCCAAAAACTCCTTTTAAAAATATAGAACTTATAATTGTTATAGCTAGAGTAACAAGTGCTGCTGAGAAGTGTAACACGCTATAGTCGCCAGCCGGGTTATACATTGCCATGTCAACCGCTACACTTGCTAATCCAAGACCGATCACTATTATGACAGGACCTACAACAACCGCTGGTAACAACCTCATTAACCACTTATAACCTGCGACACTTATTATGAGTGCAACTATTCCGTACACAAGCCCCGCTAAGAAGCTTCCCATCATTGCTGCCCCAACGCCACCAGCAGCTTTAGCGGCAATGATTGGTGCGATAAAAGCAAACGATGATCCTAGATAAGCTGGTACCATTCCTCTTGTAATAAGAAGAAAAGCTAATGTACCTAAGCCACTTGATACAAGTGCAACCGCTGGGCTTAATTCTGTTAAAAATGGAACTAGCACCGTTGCACCAAACATAGCAAACAAATGCTGCAAACTCAGAGAGAGTCCTTTTCCTAATGACGGTTTTTCGTTTACATCTAATACGATCTTTTTTGACATTGTTTCTCCTCCTATAAAAAAACTCTTTGTGATTACACAAAGAGGTATGAGCTATCACATAGTATAAACCATTGTGAAAGCTTCATCCCCTTTGTAAGCCTCTCAGGACTCCATTAAAGGGTTAATTAAATTATTATTAACCTTCATAAATTGATACTTGATCAATTTCATCAATTTCTGTTAACTGAACAACAATCTTTTCTGTACTTGATGTAGGAATATTCTTTCCAACAAAATCAGCTCTTATCGGTAATTCTCTATGACCTCTATCGACTAGTACGGCAAGCTGTATTTGTGACGGTCTACCTATATCTATTAAAGCATCCATCGCTGCCCGCACTGTTCTGCCAGTGTAAAGTACGTCATCGACAAGAACTACTTTTTTATTTGTAATATCAGTTGGCACAGTCGATCCTTTTACAATAGGCTCATGGTCTTCTGTTTTGAATGAGAGATCGTCTCGATACAACGTAATATCTAGTTCGCCTACAGAAATACTTTTGCCTTCAATTTGTTCAATTCTTTTTGCCAACCTATTTGCAATATCAATCCCTCTTGTCTTAATTCCAATGAGAATACAATCATCGATACCCTTATTTTTTTCAATAATTTCGTGAGCGATTCGCGTAAGTGCTCGTCTTATTGCCTGCTCATCTAAAACAACAGCTTTTTGCATCGTATCACCTACCCTACTTGTTATACTAGAATAATTAAAAAACCCTCTAGCCATGGGGCGAGAGGGTTTAGTTTGCACACTTGTGCCAATACCGTTTCCTTCTCAGCCTCACAGGACTGTACTTAAAGGTCTTTTTCAATTAAATTAAGAATACTTCAATGCGCGAAAACTGTCAACAAATTTTTCATAGGACAAGGTTAATTTAACAATATTATTGTGATAAATATTAAATAACCAACGGTTAATCACTAATACGTCTCAATTTATCTAATAACTCTTCAAACTCAACAGGTAAAGGCGCCTCAAATTGCAAATATTCTTGTGTTCTAGGATGTTTGAACCCTAAAATACCTGCGTGCAAAGCTTGTCCATTAATATCTAATGTTTTTTTAGGACCATACTTTGGATCCCCAGCTAATGGATAGCCAATGTATTTCATATGAACACGTATTTGATGTGTTCGTCCCGTTTCAAGCTGACATTCGATATAGGAAAAATCTTTAAAGCGCTCAAGCACTTTAAAATGTGTTACTGCATCCTTACTATGGTCATCTGTCACAGTCATGCTTTGTCTGTCATGCTTATTTCTTCCTATTGGCGCATCAATCGTTCCATCATCATGTGGGATAACCCCATGAACAATTGCTTTATAACGTCTCGTTACTGTTTTTTTGACTAGTTGGTCTACAAGAGACTTATGAGCCAAATCATTTTTAGCTACCATTAATAATCCAGATGTATCTTTATCAATTCTATGTACAATTCCAGGCCGCATAATACCATTAATCCCTGACAAATCAGTACAATGAGCCATAAGTCCATTCACAAGTGTCCCTGACAAATGTCCTGGTGCTGGATGAACAACCATCCCCCTTGGCTTGTTAACAACTAACACATCACTGTCTTCATAATAAATATGTAAATCCATTTGTTCAGGAACAACATCTAAGCTTTCTGGTTCAGGCATCGTAACGCTGATGGCATCACCTGCACTACACTTATAATTTGCCTTTGTAGTAGAACCATTGACTGTCACATGACCATCACGTATCCAATCCTGTACTTGTGTACGGGACCACTCTTCATCAAAAGAAGAAATAATCTTATCAATTCGTTGTCCTTTATTTTCTTCGGTTATATGGATATCAAATTGCTCCATTCTTTTGTTGCTCCTTTTCCTTTTTTGCTTCTAAAAGACTATAAATAAAAAATAGCCCTACCCCGATAACAAGTGCAGAATCTGCAATGTTGAATATAGGATAATCGTATGTAAAGATATAAATATCAAAGAAATCTACAACTTCCTTACGAAACAATCTATCAATAAAGTTCCCAATGGCTCCACCAAGCATGAGTCCTAATGTAAAACGAAGTAACCGTTCGGATTTTTTTAAACGTGAAATATAATATATTAAAAATGCGACAACAATTATCGTGATAATATAGAAAAACCACATTTGTCCTTGTAATATACCCCAAGCGGCTCCACGATTTCTATGAGATGTTAAATAGAAAAATTCCGGGATTACAGCAATACTTTCATATAAATCCATGTATTGTGTGACAAGCCATTTTGTAATCTGATCAATCAAAATCACAACCAATGCTACCAAATAAGCCAACTTCTTTGAACCCCCAATATGTACATGATAAGAAAGATTGTACCACAAAGAAGTGAAAAGAAAAATACAATTACATATTGCTTCTTACAAGGGGTATATAGTATTACAAATATAAATGTCTACACGAACTAGGAAAGGGTATCTTAAGGAAGTGTCTTTAACACTTCCCTACATTAAAAATGCGAAGACACGGGATTTTTTTTATACATTGTTAATACAGAAAAATCTTCAATATAGCGTGCAGTAGGCAGTGTTGTTAGTAAGTCATCTGGAATTTTCTCACCAGTTTCTTCACAATATCCATATACCCCTAACTCTAATTTTTGTAGAGCTCGCTCAACATCAGTTAGATCTTGCTTTACATGATGATGCAGCATTTGTTTTTTGTCATCACCAACAGAAAAGAAGAACTCCTTAGCCACCTCAGTTTCATGTAATCGTTGTGATAACTCCTGTTTTGTTAATTCAAGTTCACGTTTAATCTCCTTATACTTCTTTTGACACATACAATTCGCCTCCTTAATTGCGTACTGCATGAGGTAGTGTTGTGTGTATTGTTATTGTAACCAGAGACTAAAAAATGACTGTGTGTAACTTTTTCCTAATAAAATTATTATGGGAAATGGTACCAATAATTTAAAGGCTGACATAAGCCGTTTTAGCATATGGAGAATTGTTTTATGCTTTAAATAGATTCTAAAGAACAAACATGTTTAGAGAGATAGTCCAAACATTTTATTTCAGCAAGTTTTACATTTATTGCATTCCAAAAGTTCAAAGTGCCCATCCTCCGGTGAAAAGTTCTGGCCAACAATAAGAGTCTGTCGCAAAGGTGCTAGGTCCTTCTAGCTTATGGAGGGCGAGAAGATGAAAATCATTAAATTCATCAGCTTGAATTGAAACATTTAGGAATATGGTGACAATTCCCCCTTTGAATCAGCATTATGTTCAAAAATGTTTTTCACCAAAAGAAAATACTTTGAAGCGCGTTGGCAACTGAAAAGCTAAATACCAATCTCGTTCAAAGTTTCAATAAAAAAGACCTATGACACAATGTATGTCATAGATCCTTTTTCTGTGCTTAAGCGTAATGATTCGCTACAACCGTTGCACAGCGTTCACATAAAGTAGGATGTTCAGTTACTGCTCCAACCGTACGTGTAACTGTCCAGCAACGCTCACATGTTTCGCCATCTGCTTTGCTAACAACAATAGCTACATCATCAAATTTAATAGCATTACTTGGGGCATCCTCTAGTGAACCACCAATATTAAACCCTGACACAATAAACAATTGTGTTAAACTCTCGTCTATTGAAGTTAATAATTGATTGGCCTCTTCATTAACATACAATGTAACATGCGCTGTTAAAGATTTTCCGATGACCTTTTCATTTCTTGCAATTTCAAGAGCTTTCAGCACATCATCTCGTAAATTCATAAACGAATTCCATTTTGCCATCATTTCTGCTGAATTAGCAAATTGTTGTTCTTCAGGCATATCCGTTAATTGTACACTTTCTCTGTCAACGTTAGGAATATGAGTCCAAACCTCATCAGCTGTATGTGGTAAGATTGGCGCCATTAATTTAGTCAATGCATGTAGCGCCTCAAACAAAACAGTTTGAATACTACGACGTTCTAAATTGTCTGCCGCTTCAATATATAATACATCTTTTGCAAAATCTAAATAGAATGAACTCAAATCAATTGTACAATAATTGTGTACATCATGATAAATAGCCATAAAGTCATATGAATCGTAAGAATTTTTCACTTTACCAATTAGCTTATTAAGCTTAATTAACATATATTGGTCTACTTCACGCAACTTATCATACGATACTGTATGCTCTTCTGGATTAAAATCAGCTAAATTACCAAGCAGGAAGCGATACGTGTTACGTATTTTTCGATACACTTCTGCAACTTGCTTAAGAATATTATCAGAAATACGTACGTCTGATTGATAATCTACCGAAGCTACCCATAAACGTAAAATATCTCCGCCTAGCTGCTTCATAACCTTCGCTGGGATCACCACGTTCCCAACAGACTTACTCATCTTACGACCTTCACCATCAAGAACAAACCCATGGCTTAAGACACCTTTGTAAGGCGCTTTTCCGGTTACGGCTACACTAGTCGATAAAGATGAATTAAACCATCCTCGATATTGGTCCGAACCTTCTAAATATAGGTCCGCTGGTCGTACAAGATCTTCTCTCTCTTCTAACACAGATTGATGCGACGAACCTGAGTCAAACCAGACGTCCATAATATCAGTTTCTTTAGTAAACAAACCATTGGGACTAGAAGAATGTGCGAAGCCTTCAGGTAATAAATCTTTAGCTTCTTTCTCAAACCAAATATTCGATCCATGTTCACGGAATAGTTTTGATACATGTTCGATAGTTTCATCCGTGATAATCGGATCTCCATTTTCACCATAAAAGACTGGAATTGGTACACCCCAAGCACGTTGACGCGAAATACACCAATCACCTCTGTCACGAACCATGTTGTATAAACGAGTTTCACCCCAAGCTGGAACCCATTGCGTTGCTTCTACTTCCTTCAATAACTGATCACGGAAATCTTTAATAGAAGCGAACCATTGCGCAGTCGCTCGGAAAATAGTTGGTTTTTTTGTACGCCAATCATGAGGATATGAGTGTGTGATAAATGACAAGTGCAACAAAGCACCAACTTCTTGTAATTTTTCCGTAATTGGTTTGTTTGCTTCATCATAAAATAATCCTTCGAATCCTGGAGCCTCTGCTGTCATATAGCCTTTTTCATCTACAGGACACAACACACCTAATCCATATTTATTACCAATGATAAAGTCATCTTCACCATGACCAGGTGCTGTATGGACACATCCCGTACCAGCTTCCGTTGTAACATGGTCACCTGTCATAATTAGTGACTCACGATCATATAATGGGTGTTTAACCTTTAAGTTCTCAAGCTCAAATCCCTTTAACTTTTTAACTATATTAACATTTTCCCAACCGATTTCTTTTTTCACTGAATCTAATAAATCAGAAGCAACAACATATTTGTCCTCATTAACCTCTACTACACTATAATCAAAGTCAGGATGTACAGAAATTCCAAGGTTAGCTGGAATTGTCCAAGGTGTAGTTGTCCAGATGACGATATTCGTTTGCTCATCAAGCACACCTTTACCATCAACAACTTTAAAACCAACATATATTGATGGTGAACGTTTGTCCTTATACTCAATTTCTGCCTCTGCTAATGCTGACTCACTAGACGGCGACCAATAAACTGGCTTCAGACCTTTATAAATATAACCCTTTTTTGCCATCTCTCCGAACACCTTAATTTGTTGTGCTTCGTATTCAGGTTTTAAAGTGACATATGGATTGTCCCAATCACCACGAACTCCTAAGCGTTTGAACTGCTCACGTTGTCCCTCAAGCTGTTCCCACGCATACTCCTCACAAAGCTTACGGAACTCTGCGACTGACATTTCTTTGCGGTTTACTTTTTTGTTCTTTGTTAATGCTGTTTCAATTGGCAATCCATGTGTATCCCATCCTGGCACATATGGTGCACAGAAACCATTCATAGACTTAAACCTTACAATAAAGTCTTTTAAAATTTTATTAAGCGCGTGACCGATATGAATATCTCCGTTCGCGTACGGAGGCCCATCATGCAACACGTATAAAGGTCTATCCTTTGTACGTTCTTGCACCTTAGAATAAATATCAAGTTCGTCCCACATCGTTTGAATTTCTGGCTCGCGATTTGGTAAATTACCACGCATTGGGAACTCTGTTTTTGGCATTAACAATGTATCTTTGTATTCCATGTTATTACATCCTCCTAGTTTGTATATAAAAACCAACACAAAAAGGCCCTCTCATCCTAGGGACGAGAAGGCTCGCGGTACCACCCTAATAAACTGCTAGTGTTTCGTGCAGTCCACTCGAATTTCGTAACGTGAAATATCCGCCAAAGCTTACTATCATTCAGCCTTAGAACTCCAGGGTGATTTTCGCTTTTAATATTTTTACTAGGCTCACACCACCCCTAGTTCGCTTGGAAAAAGTATTAAAACTACTGTCCCTATCTTCATTTAGTCAATATTTAATATTTTTCCATTATAGGGTATGAAACCGGTGACGTCAAGATTTACTCGTTATCTTGTGAAATATCAACTACATTTGGCACTTGAAACTTTCCCAGTTCATCCCAGTCATTATTATCTAATAAATCTAATTGCGCTTCTAATAACATTTTAAAACGATTTCTAAATACTTTAGATTGTTTTTTTAATTCTTCAATTTCTAATGTGATTTTCCTTGATTTTGTAAGAGCCTCATTAACAATTCGATCAGCATTTTTTTCTGCTTCTCTAATTATCAACTTTGCCTCCTTTTGAGCATTATGCTTAACTTCTTCAGCAGTTTGTTGTGCTATAATAATTGATTTATTTAAAGTTTCTTCTATGTTCGTAAAATGACCTAAACGTTCATTTAGATTTGTAACCTTTTCTTCTAATTCTTTTTTTTCTCGTATAATCATCTCATAATCTTTAATGACTTGGTCTAAAAACTCATTTACTTCATCTTCATCATATCCACGAAAACCTTTAGAAAACTCTTTATTATGGATATCTAACGGTGTTAAGGGCACGCATGCCACCTCCAGAAAGTCTATTTTAAAATTGTTATAACAAAAGCATATTTACTAGTAGTGTACACAAATCTAATAAAGTTTCCGACAACAAGTACTATACGCAAATTATACAAGCGTAATGATACATCATAGCTTTTTATAAAACGATAAGGTTATATTTCGACATAATTCTCGAGAATCCTTCTCTTTTTCTAGACAAAATTTTATTTTTGCAAACCATACCGAAGGCGAATTTTATCTTTTTTAGTAGTACCTTCAAATTGAAGTAATTTACTACGTCCAAAACCGCGCACAGATAAAACATCACCTTCTTTACATCCAAACGACGTATCAGTTATAACTTGCCAATTCACTTTCACATGACCGTTTTGAATTAACGGTGCAATTTTTTGTCTTGAAACATTAAAAATACCTGCTGCAATGGTGTCTAACCTGAAGGAGCTAAATGAATTAACCTTCTCAAGCCAGTTATCAGTTTTATGTATAATGTTATTCAAATCAACCGCCTGAACAGAAACAACTGTTTTTCCGATCTTTTCAAGATGCATTGATACGTAATCCCCAATCTCTGCAGCAACCACAATTTGTATTCGTTTATCGTCACTTATCAGTATGTCACCAAACTTCCCCCTTCGTAAACCTAATCCAAGAACACTTCCAAGAATTTGGGGATGCTCTAGGTTTACAAATTTATCGGGATAGTTCATTTCGAATAGTTTTAGGTCAAAGTCATGAACTGTTGGTTCATAGTATGAAGGATAAATAAGAGCTCGTTTGCGCTCAGTATAAGGCCCTCCTCCGTTAAACTGCAACAAAACATCGTCATGTTTACCTATGACGCTTTTGGCGATTTGCTGCTCTCTAGGATCAAGAAAATCTGATAACTTAGGGGCATACTGAGTTATCACTGCATCTTTCCACTCTATTACTTGATCCACAAAAGCGTGTTCTTCTTTTCTATAGTGTTGATACACACTCAACTTACATATCCTCCATCCATTTTATACTATGTATGTCCTTCACTCATTCGTTACAACAAAAGCACACTTCCATTGCTGTTTTTAAGTCATTTGATAAAAATCGATATTCACACTTTTCCCTTGTGTCTAAAGCTGGGCATCAATTTTATTTACTTCTTTAACATAAAAAAAGGGAACCGACTGGGATTCCCTTAAGATACATTTAGATTAGCATACGAAAAATTGCCTGTAATCCATATGTAGCGAAATTCAAAGTTAAAATCGCCACAATTGGGGATATATCGATCATACCTAACGGTGGTATAAAGCGGCGAAATGGCTCTAAAAATGGTTCGCAAATTTTAGCTAAAAATTGTCCGATAGACGTCTCACGTGCATTTGGGAACCAAGACATTAAAATGTAGGCAATAATCGCATATGAGTAAATCTGTATAAGTGTTCTTAATAAATCATATATAAACACCATGGAATTTTACCACCTCTTATCATATATTTCTTCTTCAAGACCAGCTTCTGTGATAGTACCTTGCACATCTACATTATCAGGCGTGCAAAGGAAGATATTTAGGCCTACGCGTTGAATATCTCCACCTATAGCATATACAGTCCCACTTAAGAAATCAACTATTCGCTTCGCTTGATCATGTGAAATACGCTGAAGGTTCACAACAACAGAACGTCGGTTTTTTAAATGATCTGCAATATCTTGCGCATCTGAATAAGCTCTTGGTTCAATAAGTATTACCTTTGAGCTCTTAGTCACACTTTGCAAACTAACTACGTTTTGTTTCTGTTGCTGGGATTGTGACTTCGTAGGCTTTATTTGTTGTTGCTCATAAACATCCTCTTCAATGATCTCTTCTTCGTATTCATATTCATCGTCTAGTGCAAAAAAACTTCTAAATTTGTTCTTAATGCTCACTATCTTCCCCTCCTAAGATTCATTCCCTACTAAACGGCTTCCAATTCGAATGTATGTAGCTCCCTCTTCAATCGCAATTTGAAAGTCATTTGACATCCCCATGGACAATTCTTTGCATGGTGCGTGTTGTAACTTCAGGGACTGAACATCTTGCTGCAAAAGTTTCAAATCACGAAAGCATTGACGGATAACTGATTCGTCCTCAGTGTATGGTGCCATAGTCATAAGACCAACAATCTCAATCTTAGAGAATTTCCTAACTTCTTCTATAAACGAAATCACTTCTTCCGGATTTAAACCATGCTTTGACTCTTCTTGAGACGTATTTACTTGAACAAAACATTTAATAACGGTTTCTGCTCGTTTATTGATTTCCTTAGCTAACGATATTCTATCAAGTGAATGGATATATGATGCAATATTAATAACGTTCTTTACTTTTTTAGATTGCAACGTTCCAATATAATGCCAAATAGCCTTGTCCCCTATTACACTGTGCTTGTCCACCATTCCATTGTCCCTGCTTTCGCCAAGGTGAATAATACCACTATTTATCGTTTCCTGAGCTCGTTCTACAGTGACATATTTTGTGACACCAATAATAGTTATATCAGTTCTCTTACGATTCGATTTAGCACAAACTTCTAAAATTTCTTGTTCGATAGTCTGCAAATTTTCATACACACTCAAAGACTAACTACTCCTCCTTTAATCCAATAAAACTCATCATCCTACCTGTTTTTCCAAGGTCACGCCGATGGGAAAAAAACATGTCCGATTCACAACCTGTACAGTAGTTAGACACCAGTATATTATTATCACTTATACCAGTCTGGAGAATAAGCTGTTTATTAACTTCTTTCAAATTTAGACAATATTGTCCTTCTTCTATTAAATTATATGGCTTTTCTTTACTGTTATCTAGTACATTTTCAATTTCACAAATAACTTTATTGTCTACAATATAACAACAAGATTCAATAGATGGACCAATAACTACATGTATCTCCTCTATTCGTACTCCTTCAGCTAGCCAGGTTTGGACCATTTTCCCAGCAATATTAGAAACTGTTCCTCTCCAACCAGCGTGAGCAATACCGATATAGTTTTTTGAAGGTGCCAGAAAATAAAGAGGTACACAATCAGCAAAGCAAAGCGCAAGCATAACTCCTTGATCGTTTGTATACAAGCCGTCTGTAGCCTGTATAGCACTACGTAAAGAAGTCGTACCAGCGCCTTTATGATCCTGAGTTATTTTAGTGATTGTATTTTTGTGGATTTGGTCTGCAAATATCCATTTTTCGAAGGGGAAATTCACGTTTTCTGCTACTCTTATACGATTTTTAATAACATCGATATCCCTGTCCTGTACATGAAGACCCACGTTTAATGATGTATAATAACTCTTGCTAAATCCACCGTGTTTTGTCGTAAACCCAGTAACAAGGTTTTCTTTCAATTTAGACCAATGTGGAATAGTTAAAATGTTGTCCTTTGCTTCAAAACAATCATTCATAGCATTCTTCCTTTAAATGAGGTTGTTGTTAGTAATTATATCATAAACCACTTAAATATAACGGCTTCATTTAATCATACTAAATAAGCATTTATGTATGATATATGAACTAGTCCCCACTTTCTATTGATTGAGGAAATCTTACCAATATAACGTCCGCTCCAATTTTCACAATATTTCTCCAAGGTACAACAACCTCGTCATCCTTTCCAAACAACCCAAAAACTTTACCTACCCCAGAGATAATAATGGATTCAATCCGTCCTGTTGTAAGATTTATATCAATATCTGTAATATTGCCAAGTTTTTTCCCATCAGATACATTAACAACATCTTTCACTTGAAAATCTGAGATTTTAACCATTTACGTCCGCTCCTTCTAGTGTTTATTAACAATATATGTTCTACTATCTGTATTTAGAAATGAATCAGGCAGAATCGTAAAACTAAAAATTAGCGAACAAATGGATATAAACATTTATAAGATCATTACACAATTTATTTTCAAAATTTGTCATGTAGGACTTGATTTGAAAATTAATGAAACGCAATGTCCGCCCTAACGGTACTAACATAGGGTGAGCGCCATAGCTCGACAACAAGGAAACGCCCTGTCACGTTATCAACACTCGGTCTTCCTAGCTGCAGAGAAGTTTGGAGTGTAATCAAGGAACATTTTTTCAAGAAAATCTGATGTGTATTTTCTCTCGATGTTGGCGCTATGAGCTAGAAACTCAGCTTGGTAAAGAGTTTCATACTTTTCCATAGAAAAAAGTCTAGGAAGTTAGTCCTAGACTTTCATTTTTATGTTTGAATATTTTTACTCATTTGCTTAATTGCCGCCTTTTCCAGTCGAGAAACTTGTGCTTGAGATATCCCTATCTCCTCAGCTACTTCCATTTGTGTTTTTCCTTGGAAAAATCTTTTTCGTAAAATAAGCTTTTCCCTATCATTTAATCGACGCATTCCCTCCATTAAAGCAATTTCTTCAATCCAAGTTGAATCACGATTTCGTTCATCACTTAATTGATCCATTACATAGATAGGGTCTCCACCATCGTTGTAAATTGGCTCAAATAAAGATACTGGATCTTGAATTGCATCTAGCGCAAAAACTATTTCCTCTTGAGGAACTTCTAACACTTTCGCAATTTCTTCTGCAGTTGGCTCTCTTGATGTTTCTCCCATCAATCTCTCGCGTACCTGTAAAGCCTTATAAGCGATGTCTCTCAATGACCTAGATACACGAATAGGATTGTTGTCACGTAAATAACGGCGAATTTCGCCTATTATCATTGGTACAGCATATGTAGAAAACTTTACATTCTGACTTAAGTCAAAATTGTCAATGGATTTCATGAGACCTATACAGCCAACTTGAAACAAGTCATCAACATATTCTCCTCTGTTGTTAAACCGTTGTATAACGCTAAGTACGAGTCTTAAATTACCGTTAACAAGCTTTTCTCGAGCTGATATGTCTCCTGCTTGCATGTTTCTAAACAGCTCCCGCATCTCATCGTTTTTAAGGACTGGAAGCTTTGATGTGTCTACACCGCAGATTTCTACTTTGTTTCTAGTCAAATTTTTCCCTCCTAACAGGAGTTGCTGTTCAAATTAAAGTATCTCCTGTGTGAGGGAAAATATGCACTACCCTTTACAAGCCATTTTGAAAACATTGATATATAAAGGACAAGGCACGAAAAATTTTTTATTAAGCTATACCATTTTATTAAATTCTTTACGAAGTCGCTTAATAATTCTTTTCTCAAGTCGAGAAATGTATGACTGAGAAATACCAAGCATATCTGCAACATCCTTTTGCGTTTTTTCCTCGCCGCCAACTAATCCAAAACGAAGTTCCATAATCTGTTTTTCTCTATCACTTAACTGTTGTAATGCCTTTATTAATAATTTACGATCTACATTCGCTTCTAAATCTCTTGTAATAATATCTTCTTCCGTCCCTAAAACATCTGACAATAAAAGCTCATTTCCATCCCAGTCGATATTTAGTGGCTCATCAAATGAGACTTCGGATCTTATTTTATTGTTTCGCCTTAAGTACATTAATATCTCATTTTCAATACATCTAGAAGCATAGGTAGCAAGCTTTATCTTCTTCTCTGGGTTGAAGGTATTCACCGCTTTAATTAATCCTATTGTACCAATGCTAATTAGGTCTTCAATATTTATACCAGTATTTTCAAATTTCCTTGCTATATAAACAACTAAACGAAGATTACGCTCAATTAATATAGATCGTGCTGCTTGATCGCCACTAGGGAGCTTCTTAAGTAAATGCTCTTCTTCCTCTTTAGAAAGTGGAGGAGGTAGCGCCTCACTGCCACCAATATAATATACTTCGTCAGTTTTGAGACCAATACGAATGAGCAGTTTATACCAATAATATGTGAGCTTAAATTTTAGAAAGCGCAACTTCTTTCCCCCTTCTATTTTTGTAAAAAGTGAGTATGATAGTACTAATTAATAAGTTTACGATGCTGTCGATATACCTGAAATCATCATTTTAGGATGAATTATAGCGTTAAAGGTTTTGTCGTTAGAAAAATGGGCGGGATTAATTGCGAATAACCCTTTGGTTTCATATGTGTTCCCCTTCTTATCAACAATTTTAATTTTGTCGGGCTTTAATGCTAATAACATATTAGCTTGTTGTCCTACTACTCGATACGGTATTAATCTAACTCTCCCTTCCCATCCTTGAGGAACATGTTTTTGCCCCTGTAAAAAATCATCCAGATGTGAGGCAATATCAACAACATCTTTAGGTAAGGTGTCTGAAACAGCTGTTGCATCAACAATCATAACTGGTGCTTTAGATATAGGGTCGTGTAATGAATTACCACTATCTATAAGCCCACAAACATTCAATGAAATATCTGAGATTTCAATGATTACATCCACTAATTGATCATGTTTGTACGTTTGATATTTAACATTAGAAATTCTTTTTTTTGTAAAATACCAAAGTAGCGGAAAGCAAATAACAACGAAAAGCCATGCAATTGGATCTCCTAATCCAGTTAGATTAGTAATGATGACACCATTCTCTGTTACAAATTGGACTTGCAAGAAATAATGAACACCTACTAGCGCACCACCAATTGCAAAAGTAGCGAAGTAAAATGTTAATAAATTCTCAATAAAAATACGCAATTGACCAAAACCAAATGTGACAAAGATTATGAGCATAGAAAAAAATAGCTTCACAATAGGGTTACTTACAAGCATAGATGTGTGTGGTATTAGCATAAATATTACTATTGAAGATCCCAATAAACTCCCTAAAATCAAGCGGATTTTCTTTACTTTACGCTTCAAAATATAGCTTGTTAGAGACAAAATTAACGCATCAAACAGGAAGTTCAATAACCATATTGCATCTAAATAAATGGTCAAGAGATCCCCACCCCTAAGCTTACTAGCTACTAGTATATAGTACACTCTATTAGGAAGTCTGTCGGTTCATGCCGAGTAAGCTAGACAAATTTTGATAGATACCCTCGTAATTTGTAACATAAACTGGTTAGTGCATACTTATCGTATCTTTGATGTATTTTAACTCACACACCCACACTTAAAGAAGATGGGCTTTCCTGTTCGAGAAACCCGTAAAAAACCATACAAGCGTTTACACCAAAAGCCTTGAAAATAAATTACTTTCATAGAACGTTAACGATGACAAGCACAAGACGAGCGCCAGCGGAGTCCTGACCTGAGAGACAATTGGCTTGTGTTCAAGGAAAAACTAGGTAATATTATCCTTTTAAGGAAAAAGTAAAATTGATTTATTATTGCTTGGGACTAGGCACTCTTCTAGGTTCAGAATTATATAGTTTCCTATACGTCAAAAAAGGCATGTGTAATACACATGCCTTTTGAAGTCATATTGATTTACCCTCTTCTATTACGATTGCGTAAGAAGGTTGGAATATCTAACGTATCTTCTTGAGAGCTTGAACGGTTTATCGGCTCTACAGGTTCTTCTTTACGATAAGCAGGACGTTTATCTGCAGCCTGGCTTGCTTGACGATTACCAGATAACATTGGTCTTGAAGGTTTAGTTGGATCTATTTCAGCTTCCGAGAATCCGGTTGCAATAACTGTTACAACAATTTCATCCTTCAGCGTTTCATTAATTACACTACCAAAAATCATATTTACTTCTTGATCTGCAGCTGATGCTACAATATCAGCTGCCTCTTGTACTTCATACAAGCTCAAATTCGCGCCACCAGTAATGTTCATAAGAACACCTTGAGCGCCTTCTATTGATGTCTCTAATAATGGACTTGATATCGCACGTTTTGCTGCCTCTGCCGCTCGATTTTCACCGGTTGACACACCAATACCCATTAATGCTGAACCTTTATTTGACATAATCGTTTTAACATCAGCAAAATCAAGGTTGATTAAGCCTGGCACAGCAATTAAATCTGAGATACCTTGTACACCTTGACGTAATACGTTATCAGCTTCACGGAAAGCTTCTAACATCGGTGTGTTTTTATCTACAATTTCAAGTAGTCTATCATTCGGGATAACAATTAATGTATCAACGGCTTCCTTCATACCTGCAATACCTGTAGCAGCTTGCATAGCACGTTTTCTACCCTCAAATGTAAATGGTCTTGTTACAACTCCAACAGTTAACGCACCTAATTCACGAGCAATTTGCGCAATAACAGGAGCCGCACCAGTACCAGTTCCCCCGCCCATTCCTGCAGTTACAAACACCATATCAGCACCCTTTAGTGCTTCTTCAATTTGTTCTCTGCTCTCTTCAGCAGCTTTTTTTCCTACGTCAGGATTGGCACCGGCACCGAGACCACGTGTCAATTTCGCACCAATCTGCATCTTAGTTTCAGCTTTTGACAAGTTTAAAGCTTGTGCATCTGTATTCACGGCAATAAAGTCAACACCTTGCACACCGTGTTCAATCATACGGTTTACAGCGTTGTTTCCTCCACCACCTACTCCAATTACTTTTATTGTAGCTAACTGATCAATATTTGTATCGAACTCCAACATTAGCAGAATCCCCCTAATAAATTACAAATCTATTATTCAAAGAAATATCCGAAGATTTTTTTTACCTTTTTAGTTAACTTTTCGTCAGGGTTTTGACGTTTTTGTTGCTGCGCTTGCGCTTGTGTCACTTTTTTATTTGGTTTGGATTCATATACATCAGCATTGGATGTTGTTGATCCTATTTGCAATCCTTTTAACTTAGCTGTTTCATAAGCAAATTGAATTAAACCAACAGCCGTTGTATATTGTGGCTCTCGCACACCGATATAATCAGGTTTTGCAACTCTTACATTGTTACGCAAAATAACTTGTGCTAAATCTACATACCCCTGAAGTTCGCTTACACCACCTGTAAAAACATAACCACCGGGTAGCTCTCGAACACCTATCGAACGCAGTTCGTCTTGTATAAGATATAACATTTCCTCTAATCTAGCTTCAATAATTTCAGTAATTTCAAGCTGATTACAATGCTTGACCTGATCACTACCAATTATAGGTACAGTAAAAGTTACATCTTGACTAGCGTCCTCATAAAAGGCATGTCCATGTGTAATCTTTGCTTTTTCCGCTTCTTCAAACGGTGTCCGCAAGACTATAGACAAATCCTTTGTAATGTGATCTCCTCCTACTAACAGAGCCGATGTACCTTTAAGAAAACCATCCTTGAAGTAAGAAACAGTAGTCGAACCACCGCCAATATCTATTAATGCAACTCCTAGATCTCTTTCATCTTTGGATAATGATATTGTACCTGCCGAGAGGGCCTGCAAGCAAATAGTGGATATTTCCAAACCTGCTCGTTCCACACATCGAAGGATGTTATGTAGGAAAGTTCGAGAGGTGGTAATGATGACACCATCCATTTCTAGTCTTACACCTTCCATACCTCTAGGGTCACTAATCTCATCATTACCATCTACAACAAATTGTTTTGGGATAATATCAATGATTTCACGGTCCGGCGGAATTGAAATGAATTGCGCTGCATCTATTACGCGTGCAATATCTTCATCAGTAATTTCGCGTATTTGACGATTTTCACCTGCTACTGCGACAACTCCATGACAGTCTTGAATTTGTATATGGTTTGAGGGAATTCCAACAACAACTTTTTCAATTGCGAACCCCACCATACGCTCCGCTTTTTCAACTGCCTTTTTTATAGAATGAACGGTTTCATCTATATCAACAATCAAACCTTTTTTTAAACCTTTTGACTTAACATTGCCTACACCAATTATGTTAAGAGCACCATTGACCATTTCGCCAACTATGACCTTTACACTGGATGTACCGATGTCAAGACTAACCACTATTTCACTGTTGTTCACTCTATGGCACCTCCCCAATCTTTCATGTATCGTTATTATTATCTATTATAGATTTAGGATGTTGTATATCATCATATTTAAGATAATTCAACAGAAGGCGAATATTTCCTTTAAAAATAGGAAATTTTTCATTATTTTTCTTCTTGTCTATTCCATCTTGTTAACAGCATACGACGAATAACAGCTATATTTTGAAATAAACGAACACCAAATGCAAATACTGCTGCTAAATACAAGTCTACACCAAGATGAACGCCTAGAAAAGCTAAACTTGCAGCAAGAATGATATTAAAGAAAAACCCTGAAACAAAGACTCGATTATCATATATTCCTTGTAAATGAGCACGAATTCCACCAAACAACGTATCAAGAGCAGCTAGAACAGCTATTGATAAGTAATTTGAGTATTCATCTGGTACACGAAAATCGGAAAGTATTCCCAATAACAACCCAATTAATAGACCAACTACTGGTAACCACATTTTATCCATCCTCCTTTTCAGTCTTGATTGCTTTCATAAATCGCAATCGAATGGACTGGTCAGCAGCTGGTAAAGTCAGTTTGTTTATTGGTGTCGATACAATTAATTGAAGATTTTCAATAGCAAAATAGTCTAACGACTTTGATACTTTCATGCGATTATATAAATTCTCAGCATCCTTAGCGATAACTTTTATGTCTATCGGGAGAGTTTGAATTGGATAATTATCAATTTTCGTTACACCATTTACATCTCGTATTGACGTTGTATTGATTAGTCTTTGTCCATCAATAGAAATGTGCTTTGCACCGTATGTGTTAAGCTCATTTATTAATAGGTGTAACAAGCTCGGGTTTATGGTAGGAATAAATGTGCCAGAAGTTATATCTGCAAACAGAGGTTTAACAGTCAATACGAGACCTTCGCCACTAATTTTAGTCTTTCCCGCTGTTGTTTTGACTGTTTCAAGAGAATCCTGTAACGTTGTATGTTTACTTCTGTTTTTTTCCGTTTCATATTTATGGATATTTTCTTCGTAATTTTGAATTTTTTGCAATAATACCCGCTGTTCTTCCATAAGCTTATTCAAATCCTCGCGGAGTTCATAAATGTCACGTGTTTCACGAACAACCGGTTGTTGTGTAGTATGAAATTGTACAGCAATCATAAAACCAATAATGATGGTGATAACTGTAAAAACTAAAGCCTGTCTATTTAACAAAATACCACCTACTTTTTCCTTATCACTCACCATCCGTAATAATTGGATCTAAAAGTATATCATCTTTTTTTTCTATCTTAATTACAATATTATCATTTACTAACTGATCTTTTATACCGCCCGTAATGTTTAAAGCAGGGTATAATACATCCGGATCGCCAATAGCAGAAATAATAAATGGTGCTGGATGTTGTGTTCCATCAACATTTATTACTGGTCCATTGCAATAAATATAAGAAGAATGAGACAACCTTTGTCCATTTATAGCAACAGCTTCCGCACCAGATATAATAAGCTCTGTAATTACTTTAAAAATATGAGCCTCATGAACAATATAATTATTTACATTTGCTTCTGTAGGTATATACGAAGCGTCCTCTAAGGAAACGACAACTCCTGGACCATGAACACTATATTCACCAACATAAAGTCGGTATTTATCAATTTCTTCTACTAAATTAAATAGCACTTGATCTTGTTTACCAATCTCCTCTTCGAGCTTGCGTAACTGTTCCTGTTTTTCAAATACCGCCTGTTTAAGCTCTCTATTTTTTTGCTCCTGATTTATTATCATTGCCAAGTACGTATTTTCTCGTTCCCATTGGTTATCAGTGATCGTTTTAGTTTCCTTATTACCGTTTTTTGTAATTTGATAAGAGTAGGAAATCATAAAACCAAGGACTAAACATACGAATGACAAAATAACATGTTTACCCTTCACTTTCATCATTTACTGCTCCTTCTGTTTCATCAGCCACGTCGGATTGTTCCTGTTGTTCATACTCTTTAAAGAAAGCTCCTACTTCTAGATGAATGATACCTTTTATGTTCGGATCAAGCTCAGCAACTATTGCTGGATACGAAGACATTTTCTTTGCAAATTGATGAATCGTCGCACTAATCTCTCGCCCATCATTCATATATAACGTTATAAGCGACAAGTCCGTTTGATCAGGTGTGTAATGCACTTCAGAAATTGCGTTCCGAATCGCCTCAGGTAGTAGCTCAAGCTCAGTCGAAAACTCTTGAATAATATCCGCTTCCTTCCACCCCACCAAGATCGGCGCATCCATAGGAGGGAGTGTTACGTTTTTTTCATCAAGGACTTGTCCATTTTCAAGGATCGGTAAATATACTCCAGCTGAGTCTGTTAAGTAGGCTATACGGTTAAACTCTGTGACTTTAATTATAATTTCATTTGGAAACTTTTTAACAACCGCAGCATTCTTTATCTGTACATGCATCTTTACTTTGTTTACTATCTTTTGTTTATTAACTGCCCAAAAATTTGTTTGTTCGGATATTGCAGACAGTTCTCTTATGGTATCTTCGCCAACATGTGTATTACCCGTTATGGTGATAACTTTCACCTTACTGTATGGTGATTGCAAGTACACAATAGAAATTATGACTATAAACAAAAGTAACACATATGTAATCAATGCACGATTAGCACGCTTTTTTTTCTCATGCTTTAATTTTGGTACGCGCTCTTCTAATGAGATAACTTTTTTTGTTGGCAAACAATCCACCCCTGTAATTTCACCAAACTATCCTCATTTAAATTTGTTAAAAAATATCCATATTTTTATTTGTAAATAATTATATTATCAAAACAAACGGCATAACATGTTATGCCGTCTGTCCATAATCATTTTCTATATTATATCACAAAATATTTTCAACTGGGATACAGAAGTTACACTACTTTCGTCCTATTATTTCAACCTCAGTATGCATTTTAACTTCATATAAATCAAATATTGTATGTTGAACGTGCTCAATTAAATCTAATACGTCCTGTGCTTTCGCATCACCTACGTTCACAATAAAATTGGCATGCATTTCAGAGATTTGAGCACCACCAATTTGATACCCTTTCAAACCAGCTACTTCAATAAGCTTTCCTGCATAATTAGGAAGAGGATTGCGAAAAATACTACCAGCACAAGGATAATTCCACGGTTGAGTATCCCTACGATAATCCTTATTTTTCAACATTTCCTTAACGATTTCATCCTTGTCTCCCTTCAGCAGTTCAAATACAGCTTCAATACAAATCCCAGGACGTTCCTTTTGCAGTATACTAGTACGATATGAAAATTGCATCTCTTCCGAAGTTAACCACTCCATCGTACCATCATTAAACAATATATGTGCTTTTTTCAATACTTTGGATATATCACTGCCATGTGCACCTGCGTTCATATAAACAGCACCACCTACAGAACCAGGAATACCACTTGCAAATTGTAATCCCGATAAACCTTGCTTACTTACAAGCATCGCAAGCTTAATAAGCGGATATCCTCCACCAACTAGCACCTCATTATCCTTAATATCGATAGTGTCTAATCCTTCTCCAAGCTTTATTACAACACCGTCAATCCCCTTATCTGATACTAGCAAATTAGAACCTCTACCTATTGCACGCCACATTACATTCTCTTCACGTAAAATATTAATAACCTGTTTTAAACTGTCAACATCTTTTGGAATTACAAATACCTCTGCGGGACCACCAATTTTTATTGTCGTATGATTTTTTAATGGTTCGTTCTCTTTTACTAAGCCAATGTTAGCTTGTTCGAGCCGTTGCTTCAAAGCATTCATAAAAACCTACCTCCTTATGGCAATTAGTATTGTCATTGTGTCTTGTAATAGTGTTATATCGTATGCATTTAAAATGCCTAAGTTGATTTTTTAGATGGCTTAATAATTTCTTAATACAAAAATACAAAAATAGATTATAAAAAATTTAAATTTAGGCTCTGTTAAAGGTGAGTGTTGATTTTTGAATATGTTCATAGTAGCGAAATGCGCGAGACTCCAGCGGGATGTAGTGGCAGGCGTGAGACCCCGCATGCGCAGAGGAGGCTCACGGCCAGCCCGCGGAAAGCGAGCGCAATGTAGCGAAATTCAACAACAAAGTTTAACAGAGCTAAAATTTAAAACATAAGTCTTTGTTTTAGTAAGAGTATATCATTAATCCTGTTCTCATTAAATCTGCTGTTAATTCTGATTATTACAGTATTTTATACTTTATATTCATACTCACATATGTAGGATAAATTATTTTTGAAATTATCTAAATTTTATTTTACGCTCAAATCCAATAATTGTTAATGCCTGTTTTCGAATGTTTGCTTTTTGTACAATTTTTGTGTGAATTTTTTCAAGTACACGTTTCATTTATACAGAAAAATGAAACCCTGCCAAATGAACAGGGTTTCCGTTAATACCAATAGAATATCAAGAGAATATTTAGTATGAGCCGCTCATTTTGCGATTAGTAACGAGCATATCGGCTAATATTTAACAAAACTCCTATAGCCATTAGCATTAATGTCAAAGAAGATCCACCATAGCTTAAGAACGGAAGCGTAATACCTGTCACAGGCATTAACCCTGTAACAACTCCAATATTTATTATAACCTGAATAGCAACCATCGCTATAATTCCGATACCTAAGAAGCTACCATATAAGTCAGGAGCACCTAACGCTATTCTTACACCACGCCATAATAACAGAGCAAAAAGCAATAAAACGAGTGAGCCACCGATGAATCCGAGTTCTTCAGCTAAGATAGCAAAAATGAAATCAGTTTGCGGCTCTGGGAGATAAAAGAACTTTTGTCGACTTTGTCCTAATCCGAGACCAAATAATCCTCCTGGCCCTATTGCATAAAGCGACTGAATAATTTGAAATCCACTTCCTAACGGATCCTCCCATGGGTCTAAAAAGGAGGTAATCCTCTTTATCCGATAAGGTGCAGATAAAATTAAGGCAACAAAACCAGCTACCCCAACAAGGCCTAGACCAACAAAGTGACTTATCCTTGCCCCAGCAACATAAATCATAACAATACACGTTCCCATCATAACTGTACCAGTACCTAAATCAGGCTGAAGCATTATGATTGCAAATGCTGTGAAAGCAAGGCTTAACGATGGTAATAACCCTTGTTTGAAAGATGTAATTTTCTTTTGGTTTTCTGACAGATATTTGGCTAAAAAAGCTATCATAGCAAGTTTCATAAATTCTGATGGTTGAATGGAAAATGCACCTACTCCAATCCAACTCCGAGAACCGTTTCGTTCCATTCCAATACCCGGAATTAAAACGAGTATTAATAGTACAAAACAAATAATGATTAAAAACTTGGCATATGTACGCCATGTCCAATAATCAATATTCATAATAAAAAACATCGCTATAATTCCTATTCCAGCAAATAATAGTTGTCGTTTTGCGAAAAAAAACGAGTCATCAAACTTATAAGTAGCCCATATGGCACTAGCACTATATACCATTATAAGCCCAACCGCTAATAAAACTAGCGTTAAGATAATGAGTAAAAAATCAGGAGATGAACGTTTCGCCGCCATAATAACACCTCTAACGTAAGATCTGGGCTTGATGCGCTATGTAGCATGGAGCTCATTAGGTCCAATGCTTTCTTGTGGCCAAGCCTTTTTATAAAGTGTATGCACGGCTTGTAACAATTAGAATGAATTACACATCCTTAATTATGCCATTTCCTTTTTTAGAGAAAGGACAGCTTTTATAAATCGCTCGCCTCTTTCCTCGAATGTCTTGTACTGGTCCCAACTTGCACAAGCAGGCGATAAAAGTACGGTATCCCCTTCACTAGAGATATCAAAAGCTGTTTTTACTGCTTGTTCCACATTATCGACACGAACGGTTAAATTTATTCCCGCCTTTTTACATGCCTCTTCAATTTTTTCTGCTGTTTGACCAAAAGTGACTGTAACTTTAACATTTTGCAAAAACGGTATAAGTTCATCAAACTCATTGCCGCGATCTAACCCACCCGCGAGCAGAATAACATCCTTTTTAAATGCGGACAAAGCCTTTGATGTTGCTAAAATATTAGTGGCCTTGGAATCATTGTAGAAACGACGCCCTTCAATTTCATCCACAAACTGTAGACGATGTTTAACTGACGAGAAGGTTGATAATACATTACAAATCGCTTTATTATCTACATTTAACAGTTTAGCAACACATATAGCTGCTAGAATGTTTTCAAGATTATGGGTACCAGGTAAAGCAATTTGAGCAATTTCAATAATTTTTTCATCGCGATAATACACAGTATCATCCTTGATATATGCACCATCTTGAACAATTTGCTTAGTTGAAAACGGTACTTTGTTTGCAAGAATATTCGCCGCAATATTTGAAACATCAGAATCATCTGCATTAACTACCGCGAAATCCTCATCCGTTTGATTTAAGAATATATTGCCTTTTGCCTTCATATATTCTTCACGTGTCCCATGATAATCTAGATGAGCATCGAATATGTTAAGAAGCACGGCTATTTTAGGTCTATAATTCGTGATACCCAGTAATTGAAAGGAAGACAGCTCAGTAACAATTACATTATCCTCTCTAGCATGCTGCGCTACTTCACAAGCTACTGTGCCTATATTCCCCGCAATAAGTGGTTGTTTCTCCCCTTGATTTAACATCTCAAAAATTAAAGTAGTTGTTGTTGTTTTACCATTAGACCCTGTTATACCAATAAATGGTGCGTCACTAATTAAATAGGCAAGTTCCACTTCCGTAAAAATTGGTATGTTCTTTTTAACTGCTTTTTGTAAAAAAGGTATACTGTGTGGGATGCCAGGGTTTTTTACAACACAAAAAACATCATCGTCTAACAACGATAATGGATGACCATTCCCAACAACACGTGCTCCTAATTCAGATAACTCTAGGGCGTGTGGGTCTGTTGATATATCCTCTCTGTCATTAACAACAACATGTGCCCCAAGTTTTATTAAAAGCTTAGCAGCTGCTACACCACTCTTTGCTAGCCCTAAAACAATAACTGTTTTATTTTGAAAATTATTTACATTTTTCAATTATAACCACACCTCAATATAGATTGCGAGTATTGCAAACAATAAACCTACGGACCAGAAGGTTACAACGACACGCCACTCCGACCAGCCAATTAACTCGTAATGATGATGTAACGGACTCATTCTAAAAATTCTTTTACCAGTTGTTTTAAATGAAATGACTTGCATAATAACTGAAAGTGTTTCTATAACAAATACGCCACCAATAATAATTAATAAAATCTCTAGCTTTGTTAAAATGGCAACTGTAACAATAGCTCCCCCAAGAGCAAGTGATCCAGTATCGCCCATAAAAACTTTTGCTGGATGAGCATTGAACACTAAAAACCCTAGCACTGCGCCAACTACCGCTAATGAAAAGATGGCAACATCATATTGAGACTGGTTCCAAGCTAGAATAGCATATGCACCAAATGCAATAGCTGCTGTCCCGGCTAACAAACCATCCAAACCGTCAGTAAGATTCACTGCATTCGAGCCACCAACCAACATAAAAATGATTAAAAGCGCGTATGCCCAACCTAGATTTAGTTCGAAATTTGTACCTGGAATCGTAATCTCTGTTGAAAATTGAAACATTTGAAAAACAAAATAAAAAATAAGAGCTATAACAATTTGTCCTATTAACTTTTGTTTAGATGTTAATCCTAAATTCCGCTTCAATACTACTTTTATATAGTCATCTAAAAACCCTAATAAGCCGTATCCTAATGTCACAAATAGTAGCAATGCTATCTCTATTGAGAACAATTCATATATTAATGCTACAATCACTGTTGTGACAATAGCTGCTAGGACAATCATTATCCCACCCATCGTCGGAGTGCCTGATTTTTTTTGATGTGATGCTGGCCCTTCTTCACGTATACTTTGCCCAAACTTAAGTTTTCTAAGAAAAGGTATGAAGAAAGGGGAAGAAATTGTAGTAATCGCAAATGCAACAATGATGGAAATTAAAATCGCTTGTTCGATCATAAGTAATGTCCCCCTCCTTATTTATCAACTTCTTGCCACTTAGCAAGTAACTTATGCCATTTAATTAATTCTTCTTCACTAATATGTTGCGTCTGTAACCAATCATTTACACCGTCGACACACATAGGCTTAGTTTTTTTATCTCCCTCTTTATCAAACCTATTCACATAAGTGTCAAGTAATACATACACACCTTGTAAAACATTGTTAATAAAAAAAACAGGAAAATGGGTAGGTGTATACTTTGGAACTTTTGCACCTATCGGTAGTACAGCTGCAATAGCACCATTTTCGATAGCTTTATTAAGTGGAATCTCATCTTTACTAACAGTGATGTACAAACTTTTTGAAATTTGCTTGTCAGGCGAAAACATATATGCCTCAATAGTGACATCGTCATTATAAACACCACAACATTGACGGGCTACCTGTTGTACATCTGCAAATGAAAATCTCACATTAATTTCTCCTTAATGGCATTCTTTGCAACTTCACGGTCATCGAATGGCAAAGTTTTGTCGCCAATAATTTGGTATGTTTCGTGACCTTTTCCTGCAATTAATATAATATCTCCTTGCTCGGCATTTACAATGGCATGTTCAATTGCTTTCTTCCGATCAACAATCGAGATAAACGCTTCTCCTTTTACGCCAGCCTCCATGTCTGCCAGGATAGCCGAAGGGTCTTCAGTACGAGGATTATCAGACGTAAAGATAGCTATGTCACTGTACTCACTTGCTAGTTTTGCCATAATTGGGCGTTTCATCTTATCTCTATCCCCACCACACCCCACTACAGTTATAATTTTTTTTGTTGAAAACTGTTGTATAGTTTTCAACACATTTTCTAGGCTGTCTGGAGTGTGACAATAATCAACTATAACAGAAAAGTCTTGTCCCGCATCAACAGCTTCAAATCGCCCAGGTACCCCTGTAAACGATTGTATGCTCTCAACAATAGTTTTTAGTGAAATACCTGAAACTAAGCAAGCACCTACTGCTGCCATCACATTATAAATACTGAATTGTCCCATTAGCCTCATCGATACATCTGTTGTACCAAACGGCGTCTTAAGTTTAAACTCAGTGCCAGTAGCTGTAGTGTTTATATCGAATGCCATAATATCACAATCATTGTGAATCCCGTAAGTATATACATGGGCACAGGTACTTCGGGTATATTGAGCTGTTGCTTCATCATCACCATTTAATACTGCGAACTTTGGTTTATCAACTGAAAAAGTATTTCCCAATTGCGCAAACAGAAGGCCTTTCGCTCGCCTGTATTCATCCATTGTCTGATGATAGTCAAGGTGGTCCTGCGTTAAATTTGTAAACACAGCTACGTTAAAATCAACTCCATGAACTCTACCAAGGTCCAAAGCGTGAGAGGATACCTCCATCGTTACAATATCAGTATTTGTTTCTACCATATCATAAAATGCTTTTTGTAATGTTAAGGATTCTGGTGTAGTATTTACTACATCATATGCAAGGTTGTTGATTTTCATATACATTGTTCCAATTAATCCTGTTTTTTTATTAGCCTTTTGACAAATATAGTCTATTATATGAGTAGTTGTTGTTTTACCATTCGTCCCGGTTACCCCCACCACATGAAGCTTGTGTGACGGTTGACCAAAAAAAACATCTGCTATTATAGCGAGCGCACGTCTAGAATCTTTAACCATAATGACTGGTACAGAAACATCAACAGGAGCTTCAGCCAAAATAGCAACTGCACCTTTTGAAACAGCATCTGTTGCAAACTTATGCCCGTCAAAGCGATGACCTTTAATACACACAAATAAATTGCCACTTTCTACACTTCTATTATCCATAGATATACCTGTAATCATTGGATTACTATCATTTGATACCTCAATATTATGATGCAGAGCAGAAAGTAGTTCCCTTAAATACATATAACCCAATCCTTCCAAAAAATAATACAGCTTTAACGTTACTATTCTATCGCTATAAATTCAATCACACAATATACCTATTAAAAACATAACAATTATTTTTTCAGAATATCACTGGCTCTTTTTTTCTGATTCATTCTTATCACCAACAAACACCCGTACTACTGATCCTTCTTCAACCTTCACTCCAGGAGCTGGAGCTTGATGTATCACCGTTTTACCCTCTCCAGATATATCTAGTTGCAAGGTGAATAACTGTTGTCGTATTTCATTGATGGACATGTTAATTAAGTTTGGTACTTCAACAAGTTTTTGATCGGGCCACATATACTCTTTTTCAATCTGCTCTTTCCTCGGTTCAACTTTTAATGCACGTAAGCTGTCTTCTAAAATATTCCCTACTATCGGTGCTGCGACGACCCCACCAAACTGTACAGTTTTTTTCGGGTTATCTATAGCAACATACACAACTATTTGTGGATCATCTGCTGGAGCAAAGCCAATAAATGACACAATATGGTTATTTTCAAGGTAACGGCCATTAACAGCTTTTTGCGCTGTACCTGTTTTCCCACCTACGCGATACCCTTCCACATAAGCATTCCTTCCTGTCCCTTGTGCAACAACACTCTCAAGAGCATATCGAATTTGCTCAGATGTATCTTCAGAAATTACTTGCCGTTTTACTTGAGGAGTGTTTCTACTTACGACAGCACCAGTTTTTGGGTCAATCCACTCCTTCGCTATATAAGGAGTATATAAATAACCTCCGTTAATAGCCGCAGCGACAGCCGCTACTTGCTGTATAGGCGTAACCGAAACCCCTTGCCCAAACGCAGTCGTAGCTAGTTCAACAGGTCCAATACGATCTGGTGAAAATAATATTCCTTTAGCTTCACCTTGTAAATCAATACCTGTTTTTTCTCCGAAACCAAACTTTCTTATATATTCAAAAAGCGCCTCCTCGCCAACTCGTTGGCCTAACTCAACGAAACCAGGGTTACATGAATTTTGAACAACTTCTAAAAAGGTTTGATCACCATGCCCCCCGCGCTTCCAGCAGTGTAGCGTAGCCCCCGCAACCTTTACAGCTCCAGAATCATGAAAATGCTCTTTCTCAAGATTTACTTTTCCTTCTTCAAGCGCAGCTGCTAAAGTAATAATTTTGAAAGTAGAACCTGGTTCGTAAGTACTCCATATAGGCAGGTTTCTATTATAAACTTCTTGTGGAACGTTTTGGAAATCAGTTGGATCAAAGCCAGGCCTTGATGACATTGCCAATATCTCACCGTTATTTGGATTCATTGCAATGGCAATCATACCATCGGGATTGAATGTGGCTTCAGCAATATCAAGCTCACGCTCAATGATAGTTTGAACATTAGAATCAATAGTGAGCTTTAAATCTAAACCATCAATAGGCGGTTTATATTCATCAGCCATATCGTTCATCCGCTTCCCTTTTGCATCAGAAAAAAACTGTACATAGCCTTTCTCACCACGTAATTGCTTATCATAGTATAGCTCTAATCCCATAAGCCCTTGATTATCAATACCAGCAAAACCAAGAACATGAGATAAATAATTACCGAAAGGATAATACCTCTTCACATCTTGAGCAATATACACACCATCTAAACCTAAAGCGCGAATTTCCTCTGCTTTATTTAATGATAGTTTAATGCCCTCAGGTCTTATATACACACTCGATGCTCGCTTTGTAATTATTTTGTATACTTCTTCAACAGACATATTTAATGCTGCAGCAAGTTGCTGTGCTGTCTTTTGTGGGTTTATCACTTGTCGCGGAACAATGAGAACGGATGGAGCACTCATATTAGTTGCCAATGGAATACCATTGACATCAGTAATATCACCACGTTCTGGCTCAAATGGTATATTTCGACTCCATAATTCCTTTGCCCGTTCTGTAAGCATGTTCCCTAATACAAATTGAACATAACCTAATCGAACGTCTATGATACCAAAAATTAAAAAACCAACTAACAATACAATAACTAGTCTTTTTCTAACAGTAACATTGGATACACGCATAATTGAAGAACCCTCCTCACATTAGGCTCGTTCAAATATATGCTTGTACATAAACCATTAGAACAAAGAAAGCATTACAGACTAGATAAGACTTATCTTTTATCACAGACTATTTTTGTTGAGAATGAAAAAGCGAAGCACCTAATTCATAGGTGCTTCACCTTCCTCAAATGTGACATCATTTATTCCAGAATGTATTGTCTCGGGCGGAGCCAAATCTAATATTAAATAATCGCCCTTCTCAAACTCTACACCAGGCATGATATTCTGACTTGTGACGTAGCCGTTGCCAATGATATTAGGTTGTAACTCAGTTATCGCGACAAGTTTCATTACATCACGAAGGGACCAACCATTTAGATCAGGCATGATAAAGCTTGATTCAGTTATGAATAGTACCTTCTCATTAAAGATAACTTTTGAATTCGGTTTTGGCAGTTGTCCTAATACGGTCGTACCCTCACCAATAATCACCGGCTCCATTCCTAACGCAGTTAATTCAGCTTGTGTAGCTTGTACAGACAAATTGCGATAATCTTTTATTTTTATTGAGTTGTCTATTTCTTCAGATTCCTTATTACTGTTTTGTTTTGACGGACGTATATTTAAATACTGTAAGCTATTTTTCATAACTGGCTTAAATATCATTGAAACAGGTAAAGAACCTGGTTCATGAATGGTAATGTTGGGCTTCTTAACTGCTACATATACTATTAATTCTGGGTCATCCACTGGAGCCATTCCTAAAAATGAGAAGATAAAGTTTTGATGCCCTGACAAGTACCCACCTTCAGGGTCTGGTATCTGTGCGGTACCAGTTTTCCCTGCAACTTCATATCCATCAATGACATATGGTTTTCCTGTTCCATGAGGTGCAGTCAGTACTGTACCTAGTATTTTCCGTACTTGGCTAGCAGTGTTACTTGAAATAGGCTCTCCGACAACAGTAGGTTTATTATCTACTAAAATGTCTTTTGTTTCAGGGTCTATAATTCTATTAATCACATAAGGCTTCATCATTTGACCGTTATTAGCAATTGCTGTAGCAGCCTGTATTTGCTGTATTGGCGTAATTGCGGTACCTTGGCCAAATGCTGTTGATACCTTATCAAGTTCATATTTAAAGTTGACAATTGGTTCAGATTCACCAGGTACATCTATATTTGTTTTGCGATCTAAGCCGAACCGCGTTAAATACTCTCTCAAAACATCTAACCCTAGCTTTTCTTTAGCTATTATAGAAAAAGCAACATTGGATGATCTTTGGAAACCCTCTTCAAAGGTAATTTTTCCCCAGCCAAGCTTATTGTGATCTCTGATAATATCTGTACCAACAGCATATGAACCTGACTGAAATATTTCCGTAGGATTATATACTCCTTCTTCAATTGCTGCGGCTAATGTAAACATTTTCATAGTAGAACCTGGTTCAAATCGATAAAACACAGCATCGTTATTCCAATTTTCCGAGATTCCAGCTCGTGTGTTCAAGTCAAAGGAAGGTCTTGTACCCATTGCTAATATTTCACCTGTTTTGGCGTTAGCGACGATACCAATTATCTTTTCAGGTGCAAATTTTTCTTGAACATTGTTCATCGAGTCTTCTAGGAATGTTTGGATTTTTTCATCCAGTGTTAACTCAACTGTTTGACCATTTTTCGGCGGTGTAATCGATGGCTTAATATTTGGTAAAGGCAGACCGCTTTTGTCACTTTTGTAGACTACTTTACCATCCTGTTCCTCCAAATAATCATTTAAACTGGCTTCTAAACCAAGAACACCCTTTGTTATAACTTCTTTTTTATTCGAGTCATCCTGTTCTACTACCTTTTTCTCAGCATAACCAACTACATGCGATGCAAAAACTCCGTGAGGATAAAAGCGTTTAGTATCACGTATAAACGTGATGCCTGGCAAAGCAAGAGCGTCTATCTCATTTTTTAGTGTATGACTTATGTCACGTCCGTTTTTGCCAAACTCTACTTGATACCTGTCCTTTGTTAAATTAGAGTATACCTCATTGACACTCATTTGTAATAAAGGCGCAAGTAATTCTGCTGTTTTTTGTGGATTTTCAACATGAGACGGCGCATCTTTGTTAAGAATCGCTACTAGTGTGTAGGATGAAGTATCCTCTGCAATTACACTTTTATTTCGGTCAATAATAGTACCGCGGTTAGCTTCAACAGTTCTCTCTTTTGTGTAAAACTTAAGAGCCTGATCAGCTAAAATATTACCATCTACTTCACCTGAGGCTTGTATCGTTAAAAAGCGTCCAAATAACAACAAAAAGAGCAGAGTAAATAACAAACTAATTAACGCTGCTCCTCTGTTTATATTTTTATTTTTGTAATACATATTAGTTCTCAACAACCTTAACATTATTCTCGTTTAACGAAAGACCCATTTCTGCTGCAATTGTCCAGATTCGTTCATAAGTACTTAATTCACTCACTTGTACTGATAAATCATCGTTATATTTTTGTTTATTATGAATGGATTGCTGTAGATTGTGTATCTCCGTATTTACATTATATATGTAAGCCCAGTTTGAAACAATCTTAACTGAAAAAAGGAATACAAAACTAATTAATACAAAACACATTAGTTTTTCGGCTGCTGAATACTTAATTTTCTTAACACGTACTCGCTTTTTCTTTGGCTGTGGCGTTATTGTTGGTTGTTTAGGTTGTTGTTCTTGATAATACCGTCTGGCTAAGTTACTCAAGTGTTAGCTCCTCCCCCGCAAAAATTAATTTTTCTCAGCTACTCGTAGCTTAGCAGAACGAGCACGATTATTTTCTGTTACCTCTGCCTCACTAGGTAAAATTGGCTTTCTTGTTATTAGCTTTAATTTAGGTTTATATTCTTCCGGAATAACCGGTAGTCCAGGAGGCAAGGCCGGACCTTCACTAGCCTTTTTAAACGCAACCTTACAAATTCGATCTTCTAAAGAGTGAAACGTGATAACACAAATACGTCCTCCAGGCTTCAATATCGATATAGCTTTCTCGATAGCTTCTTCAAACGCTTGGAGCTCATCATTTACAGCAATGCGAATGGCTTGGAAAACGCGCTTAGCCGGATGACCACCAGTACGTCGTGCTGGTGCTGGAATCGCCTCTTTAATTAACTCAACAAGCTCACCCGTACTTTCAATTGGCTTCTTTGTCCGCTCTGCTTCGATTTTTCGTGCTATTTGCTTTGAGAACTTTTCTTCACCGTACTGAAAGAAAATCCTGACAAGCTTCTCATACGACCATTCATTAACAACTTCATAAGCAGTTAAAGGCGAATCTGTGTCCATTCTCATATCGAGCGGTGCATCATGATGGTAACTAAATCCTCTTTCAGGGGTATCAAGCTGGGGAGAAGAAACTCCTAAATCAAATAATATTCCATCTACAGCAGTAACACCTTGTTCCTCTAGTTTTTCATGTAAATATCTAAAATTACTTTTAATTAATGTAAAAGAATCCCCATATCGCTCAGATAACGCCTTTGATTGCATGATTGCCATCTCGTCTTGGTCGAAGGCATAAAGCTTACCTCCATTTTTCAGATGACGCAGTATCTCACTACTGTGACCACCGCCACCAAAAGTACAATCTACATACACACCATCTTTAACAATATTTAGACCGTCTACAGCTTCATGTAATAATACTGTTGTATGATTAAACATTGATGTCTACACCTCAAATTTCATGCATTGATACTGGTAGTTTACCTCTAAATATCAAAGCCTATCATATTTTCTGCAATCTCTGCGAAAGCATCTTCACTTTCATCAACCACTTGCTGCCATTTAGCTTTATCCCATATTTCAACACGATTTGAAACACCAATAACAACACAATCTTTTTCTAGAGTTGCATATGTTACAAGTGGGCTTGGTAAGTTAACACGACCTTGCTTGTCCAATTCCATTTCAACCGCACCTGAGAAAAAAAACCTCGTAAATGCACGAGCATCCTTTTTTGTTAGCGGTAAGGCTTTAAGCTTTTCTTCAAGTATCTTCCATTCGGGCATAGGGTACACAAATAAACAGCCATCAAGTCCTCTTGTGATGACGAATGTATCACCGAGTGCATCCCTGAATTTCGCTGGTACAATTAAGCGACCTTTCGTATCAATGGAATGGTGATACTCACCCATGAACATGCTTAGCCCCCACTTTCTATATATAATTTACCACATCCCCCCACTTTTCTCCACACTAAATTGCTTTTTATAAAAAGAAAAGCAACTATTGATTTATTATTTATGACAAAGGATTTAACAGTTACGTCCGCTAATTTCAACTAAATACTATAGAACTATAACTAAAGTCCAGCTACTGTATTAGTTATAACTTTCGAGCAATTAAGCAAGACGTATACTTCATGAAAATACATCACGTCACATTTGAGGCTAAGTGCGTTGACGTCTCAAACCTTCGCATCCCGCAAAAAGTGTATGGACTGTTCGGCAAAAAGTACGACGTCCTGTCACTTTGTTGACACTCACCCTTTCCTGGATATCTGTTGGTAATTTCCTCATGAAGTTAAGCACAAAACATCAAGATTCGATGTTGACTTATTATAAGGAGGGAAAATCATCACTAGCTGCGAAAAGCAACATGTTAAAAATCATGCTTCTCGCAATTTATTCAAGGAATGATATTAATGGAAGACTCGGTCTGGGGGGTAAACACTAATCTAGGTTTAGAGTTTTCCTGAATACAAAAAAGACCTCCCAATTTAATGGAAAGCCTTTACTCGTTAAAGTTTAATTATTTTATGTGTTGCTTCAAATGAGAACGGTAACTGTGCTAACTGTTTCACAAAATCTCGACCATATAGATTTAAGAAATAATATACATTCCAACTCCGTTCTTGGAAAGCGTTATTTGGTTTCAGAAATGCCTCGATTCTTTTAAGTTTCAAGAATACAGTTTCATGTTGTCGCATTATAGATTTGTCAACAGATTTCTCTAAAAAATCTAATTGTGTCTGTATGAATGCACTGTTTTTCAATACAACTTGCTGCAACCCTCGGTCAACATCTAACGCGGCCTCACGCAATCTAGAATGTATTGCTTCAATTTCACGTCTCGCATTACTTAATTCACTTTGAAACGCAGCATTCTCAGGAGTGTCGAACATGCACTCTTCATACTCATTTACGCCATGCTCTAATATACGTTTTATATCTAGTTCTGTTTCCAACATATCAGTCTCTATAGCACGAGTTAAAATTGTAAGCTGATGTCTAGGGATGATAGGTGGCATTTTAAAATCAAACACTTCGAAAGATTGCTTTAACTCGGCCCAATAAGCAATTTCTCCAGGTCCCCCAACAAACGCTAATACAGGAAAAAGAAACTCTTGCATTAGTGGCCGTGTAACAACATTATTGCTAAGTAATTCAGGGTTATTAATTGCCACTTCCAATAACTCGTCTCTTGTAAAAGAGCACAAATTCTGCTTATCACGATATAGCTGAGAGGCTTCATCCCACTCTAATAATACACGCTCTCCCTTTAACTCATAAAATAAGTGGGCATTGTTTGATTGTTCCCCAATTGTAAGCGAAAAACCCTTATTCAATATGTTTTGCTGTGTATATTGTAACGCCTGCTGAAGGTCATCTATTTGTGTAATAAGTTGGGTAAAAAAGGGTGATTCTAATTTACGGACCTCATAATCACCAGAATCTATAAGCACAAGCCCTTCATCTGAAAACAAACCTTGAACAAGCCTTGCAAAAAAGTCCACATAGGTTATAGATTTGCTTGCTTCTCTCTGTAGCTCATCAAGCAAACTTTTTGTATGAGGGGTTTCTCCAAACGTTTCAAGGAACGACATAATCCATTTATTCAATTCTTGCTTATCTATTTCCATTGAAGAAACCATTTGCTTTTTCACAGGCTTATGTGGAACGGTATTTTTCTTAAGAGCTCCATCGGTATATGTATACACGTGATTAATCTCTTGGAAGTCGTGATCTTCACCAGCAATCCAAAATACAGGCACAACAGGAACTCCTAATTTAACCTCTTGTTCCCTTGCCAGTTGAATTATTGTAATTATCTTATGTATCGTGTAAAGCGGCCCTGTCATTAAGCCGGCCTGTTGTCCACCAACAACGACAACACTCTTATCATCTAACAGCTTCTTGATATTGGCAGTTGTCTTATTGCTAACTTCATACTTTGCATTAAAATTAAGTAAATATTCTACAAGCTGTTCTCTTTTAAAAGAGCGAGATTTTAAATCATTCACACGCTCCTTCAAACAATCCGATAAAAAAGAGACATTATATTGAAAGAAACCACTATCATTTGAATAGCACTCGTGAATAAACTTATTTGAGGAGGATAGCGGAATTTCTATAAATTCCATAATTTGAACGTCCTTTCTAACACAAGAAATCTTTTCACATTCATTTTAGTATAGCATTCATTCCAGAATTTCGAAAAGAAAATGCTTAACTAAGAGTAGTTGTTACACTATTAATAATGCCATAAACAACTAATACAATATAACCGGTAAAAAACAACAAAAAGGTAAAGCGCCAAAAAAAGCGAAGAACTCTCGGTAGTACAATTTCTTCTCTAGTTTTCCAATCAATGAAAATAAACAATAGGAAACTAACGGTAAGTATTAATAATATAAATAGCAAAAATGATTTATCCCAAATCACAATTGTTAAATAATATACAGCCACAATGAATAAAAATGTTGAAAAATCTGTAGCTAACAGAAAAGCACGCTTATTATTTTCTGTTACCCACCTTGCAACCACATAGAATATTAAATGACCTACAAAAGGAATTAGGACTAACACCGTTATAATAGTCGTTAACACAGCAGACATACCTATCTACCCTCCGCTTCTAGAGCTTTAATAACATAATAATAGTTTTTTAAATAAGGTGTTTCCACGCCCAGTTCTATAGCTTTAGTAATAAGTGGCGCAATAATCGCTTCTACTTCTGTTCGTCCATTTTGTTCAATATCACGTAACATTGATGAGCGATTGTCCGCTGTCTTCTCACAGATTATTTTTAGCCTTTGCCAATCATTGTCACGTTTAGCTTCTCTTTCTAACACAATATTAATCTCGTTAAATATATTTTTGGCAATTTCATTAATAAATTTGTTCTGAAAAATTTGTCCGTTCTTTACTCTCAGCGTTGCAGAGATTGGATTAATCACCGCATTTATTACAAGCTTGTCCGTAAGCATGGTCTCCCAGTCACTGTGCGCTTCAATGGGAAAATCATCACTGTTCAAATTATTACAAACATCAATGTGTTTGTTCCCTCGAAAAGATGCAATCTTGATTACACCTTTTCCTCTCTCGGCTACTTCATAATCAGATAATCTATACGCGCCATGCTCAACTACTCCAAGTAATACAGACTCATTTGCTATATTACAAATTTTTCGAACATGACCAATACCATTTTGTAAAAATAGTAAGGTGCTCCGTATTTTTGTTTGTTCTAAATAAACTAGAATTTCGTCTAAGTGATATTCTTTAACAGTAACAATAACAAGATCTGCATTAATTTCACTACCATCTAATTGTTCAGCACTAATTGGAACATGACACACTTTGCCATCAACATGCAATAAGTCTATCCCATATTCACATAATCTCTCAGACTGCTCTTTCCGCTTAGTAAATATCTTAACGTGATGATTTTCAGCTAAGTACGCTGCTGTATGTAATCCTATTGAACCGCCACCAATAATTGCAATATCCATACTATCCCCCATTTCATTCACAGTCACGATCATTCCTTAATAATAACATTGTGACATTTGAACTATTATTCAATCAAGATATATTTGTCTTATATATACAAAATTCACTAATAAGATGTTTCTTATATAATTTTTCGAATTTATTATATATAATGAATAATATAAATAAATATTTTCCGATACCTAAGGGGGAGAATGGATGTTTCAATATACACCGAAAATAGAGCGCTTACAAATAAACTTCAAAACATTAGATGAATTTAAGAAGTTTAAAGAATACGGATTACAAGAATTGTCCATGTTAGAAGACCTTCAAGCTAATATTATCGAAAATGATAGCGATTCACCTTTTTACGGTATATACTTTGGAGACGCATTAGTCGCTCGTATGAGCTTATATAGAATAGATGCTAAATTCGATAAATACTTTGTACCACAACAGGATTATTTAGAGCTATGGAAGCTTGAAGTATTGGCAGACTACCAAAGAAAAGGATACGGGAAGGCTCTCGTAAATTTTGCAAAAGAGCTTGGATTTCCAATTAAAACGAACCCTCGTGTAAAATCACAAGATTTTTGGAGAAAAATGGACTTTATTCCGGTAACATATGATATGCAACGTGACCTAGGAGAAAACCCTTTAATTTGGTTACCATCAAATGTTAAAGAGCGTAATTCTAATTCCTTAATCTAATTAGCAAAGAAGCACAATGGGGCATTTTAATCTAAAGACGGCACTGCACTAGAGCTAGACAATAGTCTAGGTTCAAAACTTTATGTTTGCTTAAACGTTAAAGAAAGGCTTGACAACAATCAACATTCCATGAGCACATTTTGTCCACCAGATTTGAGTAGTTATTTTACCCTTCAAAAGCACTCAATATTGTAAAAGGTTTGCGTCTGCGCTTAATTAAAGACAAAGACTAAAAAAAAGCAGCTAACACTAGTTAGCTGCTTTTTTATTTCATGTTGATTTCACCATTTGACTGGCACGATTTAAAATCGAAAGAATTGAATTGTAGTCTGCTTCTAACTTAGTCAATTTTTCAGTTAGGCTTTTATTTTCTATTTCAACCTTTCTTACATGAGCCTCCATAAATTGCACTTGTTCACGCAATTCGGTATGAGTTTGTTTCATACTTTCCACCTTAGTTTCCTGCTCCTCTAACGTTCGTAAATATTCAATAACCTCTTGCAATGATATACGATTTTTAGCTACTAAAGTCTGTTCTTGTGATACTTTTGGTTCAAATTGCTTTTCTTCTTGGACAACCTGCTTTTTACTTTCTTTTCTTTGTTTCTTCGCTAATTCAATGCCTGACTTATATTGTTTACGTACATACGAATTCCACCTAAAGCCGCACGCAGCCGCTGTTCGAGATAGCTTTTTCCCTACCTCCTCAAAAGCCATCAGCTGCGTTCCACCTTCACGAATATGACGTAACACGACTTCAGCGAGCAACAAATCCTCATCTTCACTCCATGCATCTTGTCGAGTTGTCATCCATTCCATCCCTCCTTGTACAATGAATTAAAGAGTCTTGCGTCTTTACATCATATGCACATAGTAGAAAAGATAGAATCATAGCTATTCTATTAGCGACCCATTCAACTTTGTTTTTTATTCAGAAATAACTGGACAGCCTCATGATGTGCCGGTGCCTCCCAAAGCTTAGCACACATCCTAATCTCCTCCTCCATTCTATCCCATAACTTTATTTGCTCCCACTTCCGGGTAACCACTTGTTTATATGCTTGTATAACATTTGCATGTTGTTCAACTAAAGGTTTCAAAAACTTCTGTAATTCATCTTCTATGTACTCTTTGTCCATTACTTGTTCAACAAAACCCAATTGTTGAGCCTCTATACTAGACAACACTTTCGATGAAGTTAGTAAATAAAGTGCTTTTTCATAAGGAAGCTTTTCCATTAACATTGTTGCAGCGCCCCAACCGGTTGTAATTGCTAATCTTCCTTGAATGAAACCAATTTTACTAGTACTAGTTGCGAATCTATAATCACAGGCTGTCGCTAGTTCACAGCCTCCTCCTAATGCAGTTCCATTTAACAGAGCAATTGTGGGTTTAGGCAATAACAATAGTTTATATAAAATTCTACCCATTCTTAAAAGCATATCATAGGCTTGTGATTCGGTAATTAAATTATGAAATATTGATAAATCTCCACCTGAACAGAATGCCTCCTCGCCGGTACCAGTTAAAACAACAGCTTTTATCTGATCATTTGTCTCAGCATCCTTAATGGTTGCTTCTAACGCCTCCATAACTTCATAATTAATCGCATTGCGCTTTTCACGGCGATTTATGGTAAACCATAAAACCCCTTGGGAATCAATGCTTGAGATGGTTGACATCTCATCGCCTCCTTATTATCTGATATAGAGTCACAAGCCATTGTCCATTGTTGTTCAAACTCATAAAATAAAATATACAAAAAAACACAAGGAATCTAGATGTCCTTGTGTTTTTAAGTGTGCATTTTCATTAGTTTTTTTCTACTACTTCTTTTCCTTTGTATGTTCCGCAAGCTTTACATACACGGTGAGCAAGTTTCATTTCACCGCAGTTAGAGCATTCTACCATACCTGGAACTTGTAACTTAAAGTGCGTACGACGCAATCTTTTTCTTGTTTTAGAAGTTCTTCTAAAAGGTACAGCCATGACTCCCACCTCCTTAAGATCATTCATTATATGAAGGCCGGATTAAGCCGGGTCTTCTAGTACACGTTAGTCTTCATCAAAAAAATTAGCTAGTCCTGCTAATCGCGGATCAACCTTCTTTTTCTTATCCTGCTCAGAAATAACTTCCCAATCATTACCTGATTGAGGTGCTGCTCCTTCAGGATCCGATTCCTCACTGAAGACTTGAATCGGAATTTGTAATAAAATGTTTTCTTTTATGATCGGTAACAAATCGACTGTTTCACCAGTTACCATATGAATGTTGTCCTCATCAGACACATCATAGCTAGGTTCTTTAAACAAATATGTTTCCGTTGTTTCAACATGAAACGGAAAATCTACATCAACTAATGTTCGAGAACAAGGTAGTACCAATGTTCCCTCTATAGTCATAAAGAACGTAGCTTTTGTGGAACTAATGTCAGCTCGACCTTTTACCTTCACAGGTGAAATCCCTCGTATATCGGATTTCGTTTCGGTCAAGTCATCAATAGAAATTGCTTCATCAATTTCAAGACCTTTAGTTTGCAATTTAAGTAATTGAGCAATTGACCATTTCAAAGCAATCACCTCAAGGCAACAAATGTAATTATAGCTTTGACAAAAATATTTGTCAATGGTTTTTTCTTTACACACATGATATGTATAATATACATACGTATTACTTTAACACGAAAAGAATAAAACTCCAAATATATATATGAAAAAATGCCAAGACGTTACATTTGAATCTAAATATCGAGATGTCTTGTCGCTTTACCTACACTAAGCGTCCTGACTATCAGCGCACTCTATACTCAGCTGGCATGCTTTTTTTCCGAATCATTCAAGGAACAACATCCATGGAAGTTTCGTTAACTTAATTAAGCTTGAAGCTTTAAAGTAAATCTAGATTATATCATTTATGAAATGGAGGGATTTTTTTGAAGGTTGTTGGTATTGTAGTTGAATATAATCCTTTTCATAACGGTCATTTGTATCACCTTTCGTCAACAATACAGTTATCTGATGCAGATTGTGTGATTGCTGTTATGAGTGGACAATTCCTACAACGTGGGGAGCCAGCTATTGTTTCAAAATGGCAAAGAACAAGGATGGCTTTATTGGCAGGATTAGATCTCGTTATTGAGCTTCCATACGCATATGCAACTCAGAAAGCAGAAACATTTGCTAACGGAGCCATTGGTATTTTACAAGCTTTACAATGTGATGAAATATATTTTGGTAGCGAGGACGGTGAGATAGAAGCGTTTCATGATGCAGTAAAAATTCTTAATGATGAAGAAAGTACTTACAACGAGTACATAAAAGCGTATGCTAAAGAAGGAAAAAGCTACCCTAAATCAACTAACTTAGCGTTACAGCATATTTCTCAAGACATAAATTTAGATTTAACATTGCCAAACAATATTTTAGGATTTCACTATGTAAAAGCAATTAATGACCAGGGTGCAAACATACAGCCTAAAACAATTAAAAGGTTCAAAGCTGGTTACCATGATGATACTTTTCATGACACAAGTATTGCTAGTGCGACAAGTATACGTCAAGCGCTAGCTAATAATGACTTCAACGTTCAAACTGTTGAAGCATACGTTCCTACGTACGTGACACCTTTACTACATCAATATACAAAGTTATATACTACTTTGCATAACTGGGAGCATTATTATAAATTTTTAAAGTATCGGCTTGCAGCAACTACTAGTGAAGAGTTAACTAAAATTTACGAAATTGAAGAAGGACTAGAAAATCGAATTCTTAAATTAATCCCAAATAAAACATCCTATTATGATTTTATGGTAGCACTGAAAACAAAGCGTTACACGTGGACAAGACTCCAAAGAGCATTAACACATATACTAACGAATACAACAAAAGAGAGTATGCATAAAGCTACTGAGTGTTTTAAACCTAGCTACATAAGGTTATTAGGTATGAGCTTAATAGGTCAATCATATCTACAGCAAATAAAACAGCATTTAGATATACCAATCGTTTCAAATACTGCTGCATTTAAAGATAACTCAGTTTTCACTCTAGATATTAAAGCAACACAAGTCTATGCTAGTATCTTACCTGAGCCAGAACGAACCAAGCTTGCTAAACAGGAATTCACCCAACCCCCTATACGGTATAATCAACAAAAAAAAGAATTTATTTAAAAATTCTTTATAAAAGATGCGAAACTGAAAGTCATCAAAGTTCATAGTTTTATCTCTGTCTAGATTTTGAAAAACACACTGTGGATTTCACGAATCCACAGTGTGTTTATTTTTCATTTAAGCTATTTAAATAATGTATCGCATCATCAAATGTGTCGATCGGAACGATTTTCATATCGGAGTTAATATCTTGTGCTGTTTGCAAAGCTATTTGGTAATTGGATCCTATTTTCCCCTCTTCGTTAGGTGCGAAAAAAATAACTGCTCCTTCTCTATTCGCTGCTACAATCTTCTTATCAATGCCACCAATACGGCCAACCACACCATCAAAATCAATAGTTCCTGTCCCAGCGATCTTATAACCTTTTGTTATATCCTCTTCCATAAGCTGATTATAAATTTCTAGACTAAACATAAGCCCAGCCGATGGCCCCCCTATTCGACTTGTGTCTATCTCCACATCAGGCTCAGAAGTTACAATAAAATCTTGTAATAGTCCAATTCCTACCCCAATTTGTTCTGGATTTTGAGGATATTGGACTATCTTTATATCTTCTGCCACTACATCTTGATCACGTTCGACCTTAAGTTTGACAGATTTTCCAACGGAAAGAGTTTTCACATATGATATTAGGTCATCTGTACTAATCACTTTTTGATTATCAACCGCTAAAATCTTGTCACCAATATTTAATTTACCTTCAGCAGGCATGCCTTCAAATACGTGGGAAACATATACACCCGTGTTCTCAATCTGCACTTGTTTATTTGCTTTTGTGAACGCTACAAATACTGACGCCGATTGAGCTCCTTGCATCATATGCAATTGACGATCAAGAAATTCTTCATGAGATTCTCCTTCTTGGCGATACGCTTCGTATGGTGTAATGCTATGATATTTATTAAAATTAGCCCATAGAAGATTAAATACATTCGCTCTCATAAAAGCCACAGTCGTTAACATGAACTCACCTTGTTCGTCATAACCACCTTCTACCTCAATAATCGGGCTCAATTCTTCAGCACTTCCTGGCATTGTTATATAATAAGGTGGTTGATAGCTATTAATTGCAACAGCGATGACAATCCCAATCACTAATGCCACTATATATAATCTAATTCTCTTCATTATGCGACTCCTTCCACTTCTCGATAACCTCTATAATAGCTGGTAGTTTATCTCTTGTTTCTTCCTCACCATATTGAATAATCGCGTCTAAATCTGTAAACGCGCGAGCACTTACCTCTTCAACATGAGGATACAACATGAGGTCGCAATCGTTCGTTCGATGTTGTACGAGTTCATTTTGCATTATATCAATACTTTGTAATATCACATCAAAAATGGTCGTGATTTGAGGATCAATTTTCACCTTCGATACATCTACACCTATTACAATATCAGCTCCCAATTCCTTCACAACAGAAACCGGTACACGATCAATGACTCCTCCATCCACGAGCACACGACCTTCTATTTTTTCAGGAATAAAGATCCCAGGTATTGAAATACTTGCTCGAACTGCAGGGCTTATTGCCCCTTTAGTGAATACTACTCTTTCAGCTTTAATTAAGTCCGTTGCAACAATTGCAATAGGAATGTCAAGCTCTTCAATATTTTTATTATGTGTAAACACGCGAATGAGCTCTTTAACACGTTTTCCTGTTATAAACCCCATTTTAGGAACAGTAAAATCTAAATAGTACTTACGCTTAAATGCACCTGCAAGTTTATATAACCTTTCTATATCAAGGCCCGCTCCATAAAACGCCGCTACTAAAGCTCCCATACTACTACCAGCAATCATATCAACAGGTATTTGGTGGTCTCGAAGCACACGGAGAACACCGAGATGAGCAAACCCTCTCGCTCCTCCAGAGCCAAGCGCCAAGCCAATCTTTGGTTGAGACATATACTCCCCTCCACAAATTCAAACAAATACGAGCGACTTTTCTGTACCTTTATTAATCTATATGGTCTAAAATCCCCCCCTATACTCGTATATTTAATTTGTATAGGTCGTCCACACTCAATGACAATATTCTACCATGACATGTAAAAATTGCATATAACAACTAAACAAACATACGTTTCATATGAATCACCATTTACGTCTAGTACTTTCATAGCAATAGGTATATAAATGTGGACCGCTAAGTCGCCAACGCTTCCATATTCACATCCTATGAGGGCTGTATCGCCAACCAACATCATCCAAGTGAAATGTTGCTTGTCGGTACAACACCATACTAACGGTCAGAACACTACAGTAACCACGTTATCGCTAATAAAGGTTTGCGATTATGAACTAATCGTCACTGTCTAGGCTCTCAAACTGTTCATAAAAGGGCGAAAAGATTGATTTACTCTTTTTAAAAAAGCAATAGCTAAAAGGCATTTTAAATGTTCACATACTAGAGCAGACTTTCACCTATTAAAAGGGCTGAACTCATTCTGTCGATAAGGAGGCCAAGTCATTGAATAAATCAAAGCTAAAAACGTTACTATTAGCATTAAGCGCGGTCATGATGGCCATAGCCCTAATTCTATTCCCAAAAGAATCTTTACAAGCTAGTTTAAGAGGATTAAATATGTGGTGGGAAGTAGTATTTCCAAGTCTTCTTCCCTTCTTCATAATATCTGAGATGTTAATAGGATTCGGAGTAGTTCGTTCAGTCGGAGTATTACTTGAGCCAATAATGAGACCATTTTTTAAAGTACCAGGTTCTGGAGGGTTTGTAATGGCAATGGGGATGGCCACAGGCTTTCCTGCAGGGGCTAAACTCACAGCACGTCTTCGTCAAGAAAAACAAATTTCTGCTATCGAGGCTGAAAGACTTGTCTCATTTACGAACTCCTCAAATCCCTTATTCATATTCGGTGCTGTCGCAGTAGGTTTCTTTCAAAATGCACAATTGGGGGTTGTGCTTGCAGCTTCACACTATATTGGAAATGTTATCGTTGGTTTGTGTATGAGATTTCACGGCTTACGTGACCGAACGGAGCAAACATTAACATACAGAGAACCGACTTCATTTAAACATGCTCTCCGTGTACTACATTACACTCGATTAAATGATAACCGACCTATTGGTAAATTGTTGGGTGACGCGGTAACTTCCTCTATTCAAACCTTATTAATGATAGGTGGATTTATTATTTTATTTTCTGTATTCAACCAAATGTTAACTTTATTGCACATTACTGATATTATTGACTACTTGTTAAGTTTTGTCTTTGCCATATTTCAGATTCCAATGGATTTATCAAGACCATTTATATCAGGTCTATTTGAAATAACATTAGGAAGCGATTTAACGAGTGATGTCACTACTGTAACATTAATTTCTAAAGCTACTATTACAAGTTTTATTCTTGCTTTTAACGGCTTTTCTGTACAAGCTCAAGTCGCCAGTATTTTAGCAGATACAGATATTCGTTTTAAACCTTTTTTCTTTGCAAGAATATTACATGGTTTTACGGCAAGTGTTTTAACGATTTTATTATGGGTTCCGTTATATGAAAAACAAATTAGTAAAGAGGCAACAAGCCCCATACTTCCAGCATTCGGCACCCCATTTAATTCATCGTCATGGAACGAATTACATGCATGGTTTACGAGTATCGGTCCAGAATTAACATTACTTGCATTATATGTTTATGTTTTTATACTGTGTAAGCGACTATTGTTTAGTTATAGAAGGACTTAACTCATTAGTTAGCAAAAAGGATACCCTTAAGAAAAGAGACAGGGTATCCTATTGACTAACTAGTCATATGATGAAATTTTGAAATTAGAGCTTTCTCTACTGCCGAAGGTACCAACTCAGAAATATCAGCTCTATATTTAGCAACCTCTTTAACAATACTTGAACTTAAGAAAGAATATTGATTATTAGTCATCATGAAAAACGTTTCGATATTTTCTTCTAATAATCTGTTCATGGAGGTAATTTGCATCTCATATTCAAAATCACTAACCGCTCGCAGTCCACGTAAAATTGCCTTAGCATTTTTACTTCTTGCGTAATCAACTAGTAGACCTTGAAAAACATCTACTTTAACATTAGGAATATCTTTCGTTACTTCTTCAATAAGATCACAGCGTTCCTTTGCGGTAAACAGCGGATTCTTAGCTGCATTATTTAACACTACTACATATACCGTATCAAAAACCTTTGCTCCACGCTTGATGATATCTAAGTGCCCATATGTTATTGGGTCAAAACTACCTGGACAAACTGCTATCGCAGTCATAAAACCCCCACTTTCCATTATGTATATTTATATATGGTTATCTTTGTCCCGCCGTATAACTCTTGCTTCCACACAGAAAGTTCGCCAATTTTTTCTGGCAAAACTGTTTCGTCACCATGCTCTGCTAATATAAAACCATTATTATTAAGCAGTTCATGCTTGTCAATGGTTTCAATCAACATTGATAGCACATTCATTTTATAAGGAGGATCAAGGAATACACCATCAAATTTAATATCCCTTTTTGTTATTGCCTTTAAAGCTCGACGTGCGTCATTTCGATATATTTCAACTTGATCATTAAGGCTTAAAGCGTGGACATTTTCTTTAATAGTCTGAATAGCTTTCATATCCTGATCAACAAAAATCACTTTTTCAAAGCCCCTACTAAGAGCCTCAATCCCTAAAGAACCACTACCAGCAAACAAGTCTAAACCATGACCGTGATTAAAAAATGGACCGACCATATTAAAAATCGATTCTTTAACCTTATCTGTTGTTGGTCTTGTTGTCCGCCCTGGGACGGCTCTCAAAGCTCGTCCTTTATATTGCCCTGCCACTACTCTCATTCACTCACCACTTTAATTCAATATATATAGAGTGTTACACTCTTTTTATCCTAATAATCGTACCATATTTAATATTGGCGTCACAATTAGAAAAATGAAGCCCCTCCCATAAAAAATGATAAGTTTACATGTATACCTCACTTTTTTATGGTCATAATGAGTAGTGACAGCATCATGACGATGTTGTTGCCAACCGCGGAGAAGACTTACGTTTCCCCATAAGTTCTTCCTCCGGTTTCTCCTCTCCCTTTGCCTTCTGTTTTGAAGATAATTCAAAGTTAGAAGGAACCCTGCAGGGTCTCTTGCAGGGTATTTTTGTCATGCAAGCATTAAAAGTGTTGGAAATTATCTTACAATCACAAACCACTTGCGTCATTATAACTGTATTACGTAAAATAAAAAGAAAGTGGAGGTGCAACAGATGATACAACGCTTTATCGAACTAGGCGAAGGGTATTCTGATATTTACGAATTACTTGAAGTTGCTAACAACAATAAACATAGAATAACAAAACTCCTTGCGTTGCAGGCTACTATAAATAATAGAAACGTTTTTTCTTTAGTAGTTATTTTAACGCCCACAGATCCAGGAAACTTTCAACCTCTTTACATTTGTCGGGAAGGCATTCCAGAAAACAGCAAACGTTTTGATTTATTTAAAGAATTGAGTGAAAGGATAAAGGTTCCCATTACATATATTTCAGTTAAGTCTTCATTATTTTTTGCCGAAAGAAATTTATATTATCAATATTTAATAGGGGTTTTAAGATTGAACCATATTATCCCACCACTGAAATAAACTTAAATAAATCAGCAAACATTCAGCAGCGAGAAGGGCCAACACTAAAAAGTGAAGGCCCTCGTTTATTTCTTCACTCCTAGCCTACTGGGTTGCTGGATGTCAGTAGCTCTTAACTACAAAAAGGATTGAAGTATCATACTCTTCAATCCTTTCTCATATTTATATACCAATTTTATACTCGTATTCTTTTTCCTTTTTATCCTGCTTTGAATTCTCATATTCAAGCTTTAAAAAGGGTTTGTACGATTGATCAACTCTTTTAACAAAATGAAGGCTCTTAAGTTTTTGCATCAAACCTTCCGTTTGTTCCATATCACAATACAATACGACGTATTTTAAACGTCTTGAAATATAGTGAACGTTCCCATACTTTCGTAGCATTTTGGCGTGCTTTAAATTGTGCAAGTACACAATAATCCCTTGACGTTTAGATTCAATCATCATAGTCTTTCCCCTTCATATACAACTTAATTTGAGTCTAGCACAGCATGAAAGACACTTCAATCTTTCCTTGCCATGTTTGTCATGAAAATTAAAAAAACGGAGAGATAAATCATGGTTTTACATACAGTATGGAATGACTTTTTTGGACATCTAGAGCAAAATGCTTATGTAGAAAAATTCCACAAAACAGAACATGCAGGTATACCATTTCTTTATATAACTACAAGCAAGCAATTGCTTGTAAATGAATGGATAGATATAATTCATCAGTCCAGCAAAAAAGCTGTACATAACAGGCAAATTACCTTTGAGACAGTATTTATTAGAAAAGAGAATAACCTTTTAGTATTTCGCCATCGCTTTTATGTGCCACAAGAGAAGATGTTTTGTTGTGGTAATTTCTGCAAAGACTGCATACGTTTCAAGCAAAATAAAAAGAAGTAGGCATCCCCACTTCTTTATTATCATTTCTACTCAATCATGAACACCCACATTTGCCACCTGTACCACAACCACCCGTTCCACAGTTAGATCCTGTATCAAAAAAGGGATTACCTGTAGCAACTTTAATCTGTTTTGATACAGAATGACCAATAAGGACGCTAATTTCATCTAGTAGATGCTGTAACTGATTTTCGGCTTTTTTAAAGTTAGCAACACTCTCTAGAAGATCTAACTCCCGTTTAAGCTGACGTACTTGAGACGAAAGCTTTTTGTAATCTGGATGATATCGTCCGAACCGCTGCACATCTTCGAATTGGTCTTTTGCTTTCATAAATTGACTGATAAAAGACTGCGCGTTTTTATCATGCTTTAGTATATATAAACAATGACGATAGTGATCAGCTACGTCAGATGATAAGATCATTTTTGCAAGGCCATCTGCCTCATCTAAAATTTGCACTTTTTCTAGTGTTGCTATCATAAAAAGCTTCACCTCCGTCTCTTATTTTACCATAGCCTTACTGGATACACTAGCTATGCTCATTGTTAGATTGAGGAATTAACCTTCTGCTGGAATAGTGACAGTAAATTCCTTTTGTAAACCATATTCATTATTATTGTTGTGCACAAGTTCAACCCTAATTTTATGTGTTCCTTTAGGTAAGCCCTTGATAATGAAAGCAGCGGTTTTAATTGTGTCTAGCTTTTGGTCATTTAAATACAACACTAGATGCCCCTCTCCCTCCACATTATTTTGTTTATCTTTTTGAAAGGAAAAGTCTGTAACTATACATTCAACATATACATCGTTGTTATTTACATGGTGTCGTATTGTCATGGATCTTTTTTCTTTCCCGGTAGACTTTGCAGTAACAGGAATAACATCAACTGAGTGATTAATAATCTCTACAGGTTGAATTATGAGTGATTGCGGCTCTGGTTTGTCCTGTTGACAGCCAACTAGCATATAAACAGTATTCAAAATAATTAATAGCTTTTTCAATGTAATCAATCCTTTCGAATAAGTAATAAAAATCAGTGAACATTATGTATTCTCACCCTAAAGAAGCCCGATTAAGGAACGAACAATTCCATACAAAAAGTAAAGTTGCTTATTTCCTAAATCGACTCGACCTTAACAAGTGCTGAGCCCTTTTTGCGAAGTTCTATTCTTGTCTCAACTATTTACCTTTAGAGTAAGAAAAGCGCAAGCACCTTGGTCAGTCTCGACCAACTTAAGACGTCCCCGCAGGGTCTTCCCTCCGGAAGGGGACCGCTTAAGACCTCGAGCTGTGAAAAGCATCATATTTCATATCATGCTTTTCACAAAATACTCAAGGAAGATTATTCATAGATGAAAAACTGGCTGGGCGCTGGAGCTAGAAACTATTCTAGGTAAACAAACTTATACTTTCCTATCCGTAAAAAAAAGTAGCCTATTAATCATAGGCTACCCAAATTAATCCTTTTCACGCATCATTCGAAACATTTGCATCATCATTGTTGCCATATTTATTGATTGAGAAAACTGCTCGACTTTATCAGGGATTGTTTTTTTATAATATTGCATAGCAGCAAGCTGTAACTTATCTGTTTCTGTTGGACGTCGTAGCAAATGACGATACCATTGCGGTTGAGTCCTTACAAATTTTTTGATTTCTTTGTTTGACTTTAGAAATGTATACACTTCCTCACGCATGTACGTTAATCCTTTCGGAACACAAATGGCGAACGGTTATCTTGTGTTGCTCCGCTTGTGTTATTTGAAGAGTTTTGGTCTGTTTGGAATTGTTGTAAAACATTTTGAATAGCTGAAATAGCTCCATTTAGGTTTGATATCTGCACTTGTAGCTTTTCACCATCTAAACTTTTAAGTGAATTTAAAATAGTCGACATAACACCAGAACTTTCTTGCTGTGAATCTTCATTACTTTCATTGCTATTCACAGCTCTATAACTGTTCCATTTCTCGTCTTCTTCGCCGAATATATACCAATCTTCGTAAATTTCCTGCCACGTCGTCTTTCCCGCTCTCACATCCTTCGTTAGTTTAGGATGGTTCTTTACAAACTCTTTAAATTGTTGAACAGATGGATGAAGCTGTTTTGCCAAGGAAATCACCTCGTATCAATACAATTACTTACTATATCGTAAGCATTCAACCTATAGTTGGTTCGCCCAATTTTGTATTTTTGAAATTTCTGATAAAATATAAAATAAGAAGTATATAAAAAAACAATTTTAATGGGGGACAAAATGGAGAATACAACTTCACTTAGGATGATAGAAGAAATTTTCACAAATGGGTCTGCAAGAGACAAACAAGTAGTAAGAGACACGATTGAAGCTATATACAAAACATACAAACAGAGTAATATGTCATACATCAGTAATTTGTTACATATGAAGGGAACTATGATTGATGAAAATACATTTGAGATTATTATTCCTAATTCACCGTTACTTGCAAATTCATTAAACATTGTGCATGGTGGTATGACAGCGACTCTACTCGATTCTGCCATGGGCAATCTTGCACATAAAGTGTTAGCTGAGAACCTTGCTGCTGTTACAACTGAGATTAAGATAAATTATGTTGCACCTGGTATTGGTGATTCATTCCGTTGTATAGCCTCCATTATACATAAGGGCACAAAAATCATTGTTGTGGAAGGAAAAGTCTTTCGTGATGATAATGTATTAATGGCACACAGCACTGGCTCATTTTTTATTATTCGAAGAGGTTGAAGTCTAGCTCAGCTTGAGTTTGATTGATTGTCACCAACTTCAAAAGCCGCTACCTCAAGGTATCGCGGCTTCTTACATGATTATGACCATTCTTCAATAAAATTTTGAGTAAAATACCTTTCGTATACCCCAACACCTAGGTGAGAAAATTCACCATTAAACATCGTTTCACGGTGACCTGCACTATTAACCCAACCAGCGACAGCGGCTAATCCATCTACATACTTTGCGGCAATATTCTCACCGGCCATTTTAAAGAAAATATCATTTTTTTTAAGGCGATCAGATAATCCCCCTGCAGTAGGTGATGTATGAGAAAAGTAATTGTATTCATTCATGTCTTTACTGTGCATATAAGCTACTTCTGCTGTCTTCTCGTCCCATAAGACAGGAGGTAGGCCATATCTACTTCGCAAAACATTTGTCACATCAAATATTTGCAAAGCGCTTCCTTTTTCAATTTCTCGCCACTTTGCTGCTGAGACATCTTGTGCTGTTCTAAGTGTACCACGGTATACCAACTCATAAGGCTTTAATTTAACTAATGTCTCTTGATTCATATACCTTATACTTAAAACTGATTCAGTAATGGTATCAATGTAAATTTGAGCGTAAACATTGTTATCAACTTTTACAACAGGCTTAGTTAACATATCTTGAGGAGTTAGATTAAATCTGTACGTACTATCAGTAAGTTTAACTTCTATTGAAGGTGTAATAGAGTGCTTTTCTAGAATCCCCTCTACGGACTCACCTATTTTAAAAGGAAAAACATTAATATTTTCTCCTACTACATATATAGTTACAACTTTGTCGTTTTCAACACCGAACTGAACATAGGAAGACAGATCATTTTTATAAACCCACCATTCGTAATCATAAGCTGATGGATCAATCCTAGTAGGCTCTCCAAATTTTTGTATCACTTCTTTACTAGTTAGACCAATAAACGAATTTATTCCCGTTAATTTTTCTTTTTTTGAAGGTGTCTCTTTTTGTTTAAGTTCAGGTTGACTATCCACATGCTCTGTAGATGTTTCTAAATTTGCTACTGGTATAGAACTTTTATTTAATTGCCTTATTTCATTTAATCCTATTAATAAAATGATTATTACTAGACAAACTATGAATATATGACCTTTAAAATATCTCATCGCCCTTTATCCTCCTAGTCAAAAAACTGTTGCCGTTTGTAACAATATATTCACCATGCTATTAAATATTCATCCGAATGCAAATTAGTAGAGTGTTTTAATAGATTTTAGTTTTAACGGCCAAGGAAAGGATATTTCGATCTTTTTTTAAAAATATGGATAAGTCCAGCGATTCTCGATTTTAAAGAATTACGCACAAAAGGGTCTATCACCTCGTTAGGAAAGTAAGCTAAGTTCAATTTAAAGTTCAAATTAAATCAAGCTGTTCTTTTAGAACAGCTTGATTTATAGAAGTATTAATATTAGCTTTTAATGTGACATCTGATCCGATGAAGGTTCACTGATTTCATGAAGTGCTTGTCCTGCTTTTTGATCTGACATTTTTTCAAGTGATAAGTCGCCTAATGATACGATACCGATTAGCTTGTCACCCTCTACAACAGGTAGCCTACGAACTTGATGTTCGGCCATAACATTAGCAGCTTCTTCTAATGTAGTTGAAGCATTTACTGTCACTAATTTATCACTCATCACATTTTTAACTTCGTTAGAGCCTGAGCGCTTTTCTGCGTATCCTCTGACCACAAGATCACGATCAGTAATGATACCAATGAGCTTACCTTCGTCCACAACAGGAATAGCGCCTACGTTAAGATCTCTCATTTTGACAGCAACTTCAAAAACATTATCTAATAAAGTCACACTTTCTACATTTGTTGTCATAACATCATGAACTGTTTTCTCCAATGCAATCACTCCTTTAAGAAAATGAAAAAGCAAGGGCAGTGATACCACCACCCTTATTTAGCAATAAACATTTGTGTCCAATAATGTCCGTAAGATCCACCTTGAGCGTACCCAACGCCAATATGTGTCATGCCACTACTTAAGATGTTTTTACGATGACCAGAGCTATTCATCCATGCATTAACAACATCTCTCGGTGTTGTTTGCCCTGCAGCAATGTTCTCTGCAGCAGATCGATATGAAATACCAAAGTTTTTCATCATCGTAAATGGTGAACCATAAGTTGGCGACGTATGATCAAAATATCGTTTATCTCTCATATCTGCAGACTTATAACGCGCAACTCTTGATAACTCCCAATCTGCTTTCAGAGCAGGAAGTCCATATTTTGCACGTTCCTGATTTGTAAGCTGCATAACTTGACTTTCAATACTTTTAACTCCAGTTAATAATGGAATCGTTACTTTTTGTCCAGGATAAATTAAATCTGGATTTTTAAACTGAGGATTGGCAGATATTATTTCTGAGATGCCAACTTGATACTTTACTGCAATTTTCCACAAAGAGTCTCCTCTTTGAACGGTATATGTATCAGTTGTTTGTCCGTTTGCAATGTGAGGATTAGCAAAAGTAAATACTACCGCCATAGCAAACAGAAAGGTTAAAATTTTATTCATACTTTGTTCCCTCCTTTCATCTTTAGTTTTTACAAATCGATTTAAAATATCACATAAAAAACATAAAATTTTTCAACATAATATTGTTGTTTAATAAAGCAATTCATTGCAACTTCTGCCCGTTCATACTATTATTAAATTAGATACGCTTTGGTTATTCAGGGAGGGAGAGATAGAATGAAGTTACAAGCTTCAGCAATTGAAAATGTAAAAGCAGACTTATCAAGAGTAGATGATTTATTACAGGAAAATGGATTTGTTAGAGCAGGTCAATGGGACTATGAACGCGTTACATACGACCGAAAATTTGAAATAAAAGATGAAACTTTCTATTTACGTATATTTGGTTATGCTATTGACGGCGATGTTGGCGCTAAACACGCTACTATTCAACTTCTAGCACCATTATTAGGAAAACATTATTACCCACACGGAGTTGAGTACGGAGAAGGAGAAAACTTCCCTCCTAATCTTATTAAAACTTGTGAGGAAATTTTACAGAGAGTTGCAAAAGGCTTAGATGCAATTGCGAATTAATTTATTTAAAAACGCATGATGCCTTATTCATGCGTTTTTATTTATAGCAACACTTATGAAAGGAGCACTATATTGACATCACAACTACTGAAAAAAATCACCTTGTATGTTTTTATCATTTCAATCGCTCTTCTATTTTTCTTTTGGATTGTTCCCATATCTATACCTTTAATAGTAGCTCTTATAACCGCTTTTTTTCTAGAGCCGCTAGTAAGATTGTTTCAAGGAAAATTAAAATTAAAGAGACAGCTTGCTGTCCTTATCACATTTATTCTGTTTGTACTTTGCTTTGGAATTGCTAGTTACTTTATAGTAACAAAAGTAATTACAGAAGCAGTCCAAATAGTTGAAAACGCCCCAACGTACATCAACGACATTAATCGTGCTTGGGAAAATGCTGAAGTAAACCTTCAATTAGCGTTTAAGGATTTGCCGCCTGATATTGTAAATGAAGTTAGTAAGCAAGTTGACAATTTTTTACTAAAAACTAAAGATAGTATAACTAACTCAGTCAATATTGATAACCTCAAAAGATTTATAACTAACATTCCTGACTACTTAATTAATTTCTTGGTTTTCTTGATTTCACTGTTTTTATTTATGCTTGAAATACCAAGATTAAAAGAAGCGTTATACAGTCATCTAACTGAAAAAACAGCCGATAGAGTTACGTTTATGACATCTAGACTTTCTTACGTTGTTTTCGGATTTATAAAAGCTCAATTTCTAGTTAGCTTAGTAATTTTTATTGCGAGTTTACTCGGTCTCTTATGGATTCAGCCTAAGGTTGCCTTCTTGATGGCTATTATTATATGGATTATCGATGTTATACCTATAATAGGGTCAATAATTGTAATGGCTCCATGGTCGTTATTCCATTTCTTCACAGGAAATACCGCTCTTGGCGTCAAATTAGCTATATTAGCTGTAATTTTATTAATAATCCGAAGAACAATAGAGCCGAAAGTGATGGGAAGTCATATCGGATTATCGCCTTTATCTACACTTATCGCCATGTTCTTAGGCTTAAACGTTTTTGGTGTGCTTGGCTTTTTTATAGGACCTTTAATCTTAATTGGCTTTAATTCAGCAAGAGAAGCAGGTATTATAAAATTTAAATTTAAAATATAAAATAGACATCAACGTTGGTAATAACAAAAATGCAGCTTAATTTAATCAGCAAATAAATTTAAGATAATTAATAATAAACAAGGTTGGTACTTAATGTACCAACCTTTGTCTTTGAAGTTAGAAGAAATCTAGAAAATGTGTCGGTTGCTTTGGCAACATAGCTTCAAAAACCTTAAGCGATTGTAAGTCTCCCTGAATCTTCCCAGCATAATACAACTGTTGAAGTGAAATATATCCAAGCATAACAGTCGTTAATGTACTAATATTTAATCTTAAGCCTCTTTTTGGAGGGTGAGAGCAAGTGGCTCCCTCAGTTTGTTTTACAAACTTCTTTACTTGTCCATTTTTTATCAAATACGTTGCATTATTCCATGGTGCAAATTCGTCATCAACATGAACAAATAATGAATCAGTACAACTATTAAAGGGAAAAGTCTCAAAAAATGTTGCTACATTTACTATACGAGCCATGAAAAATGGCTCTATTGTTTGAGAAAAAGGAGGGTTCGAAATTAAAAATGGTAGCAATTCTTCATCAGCTACATTCATTTGTACATTTTTTATCATTGAGTCATGCTGACAAATATAATTCCAAAGGGCACTTCGAGCTCCATCTGTTATATAAACAAGCTCTTTAACAAAGAACGTTTTGTCTTTCAACTCATAAAGCATATAGCCTTCGACTAGATTGTTCACATTATGGTATTTTACAACCTCTAGCGAAGTGCTATGTAATATTTCATTATGCCACCAAGTAGTACTTCGAATTAGCATACCATTATATTTTTTTATAAATTGATCATACACATTTTGCAATTCATGAACTTCAACATTCTGACGAGGGACACGCTTACAAAAACCTTCAACAGCTTGATATGGAATTAATTCATAAACATCAAATTTCACTTTTTTACGTTGAACAAATAGTTCCCAGCCAAATTTTCTATAAAATGATATTTTAAACGGTGCTAGATAACTTAATACAAAGCCTGCCTCATTCATCTCAGCGAGTAAACACACTAATAACCGTCGAACACTTCCTTGTCTTCGAAATTCTGGCCATGTGGCTACAGAACCGATTCCGGCCATTGAAAATTCTTTATTTAAAATAGAAACATTTAAGGGTAATAAGTGTGCTTTAGCAATAAGTTTGTTCTTTTGAAATTCACCAAATATTTCATAGTTCTTTAGCTTCATTAACTGCTCTTCTGTTTTTTGGGGATCCAATGTATATTGAAATGCATATTCATCTAATTCTATACAATCTTCGTACTCGTCAACTATCAATCGTCTTATATCGCTCATACGAAACTCCACCTTTAATACATCATGTCACACGTTTCCCAAACTAGAAACCGTCCTTCTTTATTTATACATCTCATTCCTAGCTTTTCAAATACTTTTATTGCTGTTTGGTTTGACACATTGCATTCTGTATAAATTTTTTTTACATCATGCGTAATCATCATCCACTCAATAATGGCATCAATAGCTTCATATGCTAGTGATAAATCAACAATATCATCTACTAGATTGTGTGTGATTTTAATTACTCCATCTTGATCAGGCTTCCCTTCAATGACAATATCTCCACATATTGTTTTTTTAGAACGCAAAATCATAATCCAAATGCCCCAGCCGTATTCGGATTTATCTGCCTCTAATCGTTCGATATAAAGCGGTAACAATGATTGTACTTGCCATGAAGGCCACTCATGAGGAATTAGTATAGGAGATTTCTTTTCAAGAATATTACGGTGTAGTACAAGCGACTTGGCAATATCTAACGAACAAGGAACTACAAGCAATGATCTCGTAATAATTTCAAGCATTACACCATCTCCTTATAGTTTTATATTTGCGTTAGATGAAGATAATTTTTGAATATAAACAAAAGCACTATAGAATAGTCTATTCTATAGCACTCTTGAAGTATGACCCTTTATGTCATTTTTTCATCTAGCTTGTGGATTTAAATACGCGTTTAACTCTTCTTGATCTTTTACTCGTTCTCTTTTTACCCACTCAAAGAATACATAGCCTAAAATACAAATAAATACTATTTCTTGAAATACTTTCATTATAACACCACCTAGCTGCTGATCTTGCATCAATGGCATATTCATAAACATTTCTGGTCCAGTCAGACTTAAAGTAGTTAACACACCACCTGGCACACAAAGACTAAGCGCTTCCATCCAAACAGCGGGATCATAATACGTTGCATACAAAGGGGTATTTGCAAAAATAATTAACGCACATGCCGGTGTTAGTAAAACACCATCCGCAAAAACATACCCTATTTTTTTAACTCCTACTAGCGTGTTCCATTTTGGCAATTGATTCGTCAATGGAAACCACATAATTAAAGCAGACAAGAAAATTAAAATTGTTACAGCAGCATGGAGAAGCGGGTCTGTTTTAACAGTGTCAAAAATAAACGGTATATGGTAAAAAGAAAACAAACCATTAAAAAGGATTAACGCCAAAACAGGCTTAGTGAAAAAACGAAGCATTGGCGAAACAATAGGTCTATCCACTATCGCTTCTAAAAGATAATTAGGTAAGCCTAAAATCAATAACGGCGGAATAGCTAAATACAAAAAAGCCATCTGTGTCATATGAACACTGAACATTAAGTGACCTAGTAAATCAACAGGCGAGCCTTTAATTATATATAACAAAATAAGAGCAGTTGAGAAATAAAAGATTTTTAACGGTGAGACTTTTTCATGATTTTTAAATTTATATCTCCAAGGACCTATTAACATAAAATACAAGAAAAGAACAATAACAGTAAAAAGGAGAAACTCAGGACTCCACATTGCGCGAAACCCGAATATTGACAATGTCCCCATTCTCTCACCCTCTTTTAAAATAAATGATTTCAATTATAGCTTGCCTATATTATATTATGCTCTAAAAGCACATGCAAAACTTACGACTTGTTATTTAAAGATAACATATCTTAATAAGAATAAGAGAACCCGAGTGCGAACTATGCATCGGGTTCTCCATTGATTCTGTCTTCATTTTGCGATTTGTTGTCTGATTACAGCTTACCACCAAACTAACGTCATCATAGCAGCCACTGTTAATAGCGCAACTAATACACCGGAAAATAGAAATAATGTTGGCTGTTCATGACCTTTATGACTCATGTGCATAAAATAGTACAACTGAAACACAACTTGAATAGCTGCTAAAACAACGATAAATGGTACTACAAAGTGTCCGAACGATAATTCTTCAAATCCTACCGCTGCAAACGCTATAAGCGTCAAAAAGATCATCAAAACAAATGAAACTACCTGTTTTTTCATATCCTCTGCATTTTTCTTGCGACGGTATTGCAGGTCAACCTTTGGATTTTCCGAACTTGAATTAATATTCGCCATCAGTTTATCCCACCATTCCCATTAAATATACGACCGTGAAGATAAATACCCACACAACGTCAATAAAGTGCCAGTATAAACTAGCTAAATAAAACTTAGGGGCGTTATATAAATCTAAACCACGCTTCGCATTACGAACCATCAATGTAACGATCCATAATAGACCAAAAGTTACGTGAGCACCATGTAATCCTACTAATGAGTAGAATGCTGTCCCAAAAGCATGACTTGTAAAGGTATGATCGTATTCATGTACATAGTGATTAAATTCATAGATTTCTAAAGCTAAGAACGATGCGCCTAGTAATACAGTAATACCAAGCCACAACTGCATACCTTTAAAGTTAAAGTTTTTCATATGATACATTGCATAAACACTTGTTAAACTACTAGTCAAAAGTAACATAGTAGCAAAGAATACTAGTGGTAAATCAAATAATTCAGCTGTCGTGTAGGCTTTTACAGATCCGGTAGAGTTACGTAAAGCTAAATACGTTGCAAAAAATGATGCAAATAGCGTTGTTTCTCCTGCAAGAAACAACCAAAATCCAATAAACTTATTTTTACCTTCAAGGGTCGCACGCTCCGGATTAGCGGGGAACGTTTCAGCTGTAAATTTTTCTTGAATATGCATTAGCTACGAACCCCCTTTTCTGCTGCCTCAATATCTTCCTTATGAATGTGGTACCCATGGTCGTCAATGACTGAACGTAAGAACATACTACCAAACGTAATTAAAAGTCCGATGATACCGACCCATAATCCCCAGTCCTCGGTTGGACGATACAAGAAACCAATCGCTGAGATAAATAAACCTAAAGACATTACAAACGGTAAAAATGATCCATTCGGCATGTGAATATCACCAAATGGCTCTGCCGGTGTCATTTCTTTTTTACCAGCCACCTTCTCAATCCACCATGGATCTAAACCACGTACTAACGGAGTTTGTTTGAAGTTGTACTCTGGTGGTGGTGAAGGAATAGCCCATTCTAGCGTACGACCATGTTCCCAAGGATCGTTTGATGCAGGTATGCGATTAATAGTTGATTTCACAATGTTTACAACAAGAACAATCGTACCTAATGCCATGAAAATAGCACCGATAGAGCTAATTAAGTTCCCAAGTTCTAAACCTTGACCTGGTAAATACGTCCAAACGCGACGTGGCATACCCCACAAGCCTAGCCAGTGTTGAATAAAGAACGTCATGTGGAAACCAATAAACCATAACCAGAATTGAAGTTTACCAAGTTTGTCATCCAACATGTAGCCAAACATTTTCGGCCACCAATAATGTAACCCAGCTAAAATAGCAAACACAATACCACCAACAATAACATAATGGAAATGTGCTACAACAAAATACGTGTCATGATACTGATAGTCAGCAGGTGCACTGGCTAACATAACACCTGTTACTCCTCCAGCTACGAAGGATGGTATGAACCATACTGCATATAGCATTGGTGTTGACAGACGTATCTTTCCGCCCCACATCGTAAATATCCAGTTAAACACTTTAATACCTGTCGGCACCCCAATAGCCATGGTCGCGATTGCAAAGATTGCATTAGCTGTCGGTCCAAGACCAGTGGTAAACATATGGTGAGCCCAAACCATGAATCCAAGAAAACCAATTAAAACGGTAGCGAAAACCATAGCAGAATATCCGAATAATCGTTTCCTTGAAAAAACCGGGAATATTTCAGAAAATATCCCAAACGCAGGTAATACTAAAATATAAACTTCCGGATGTCCGAAAATCCAAAATAAGTGCTCATATATAATGGTATTTCCTCCGGCCATCATATCAAAGAACTTACCACCAAACAGACGATCAAACATTAACAATGACAATGCTGCTGTAAGTGGTGGAAATGCAAATAGGATAAGTGCCGAAGTTACAAATGCTGTCCAGGTGAATAATGGCATACGCATATAAGTCATACCTGGTGCTCTCATAGTTATAATTGTTGCTAAAAAGTTAATACCTGAAATTAATGTACCAGCACCAGATATTTGTAGACCCAAAACGTAAAAATCTACCCCCGGTCCTGGTGAAGCCATGGCTAGAGATGCATAAGATGTCCATCCTGCATCTGGCATTCCACCTAAAAACCACCCTAAGTTGAAAAATAAGGATCCAAAGAAAAACAACCAAAATCCAAGTGAGTTTAAAAATGGAAATGCTACATCACGTGCACCAATTTGCAAGGGCACAATAGCGTTCATAAATGCGAACAACAATGGTGTAGCTGCGAAAAATAGCATAGTAGTACCATGTGCTGAAATAAGTTCATTGAAGGTAGCGGCACTAACTACATCATTATTTGGTACAGATAGCTGCCATCGAATAAATAGCGCTTCTAAGCCGCCAATAATTAAATGAATTGTTCCTGCTATTAAGTAAAGGATGGCGATCTTTTTATGGTCTACTGTTGTTAAGTAATCCCATATAACAGCGCCTGCTCCTTTTTTTTGCGCTAATGTACTCACGAACTAGAATCCTCCCTTACTCAGTTATCCCCTATTCTACTTGCTCTATCTCTTCTCCAAGGTCCATAACTTTAAGACCCATTAAGTATTCTGTTAAAGCATCAATTTCCTCATTGCTCAATTCTGGATACTTTCCAGTCATCAAGTTTGCAGGTTTTATAGATTCAGGATCCTTTAACCAAGCTTTTAAATTTTCTTCATTATTTTGTTTGATTCCGGCTACACGAGAACGGTCACCATAGTTAGCTAAACTTGGACCAGCTCCAGGTCCTGCTGCACCATTAACAGCGTGACAACCGATACAGCCTTTTTCCGTATAAATCTGCTCACCTTTTTTCGCTAAGTCAGTAGTAGCGACTGATTTTGCATTAGCCATTTTTTCAGCCCACTCATCGAACTCATCACGAGGTATCGCACGAACCTTAAAGTCCATTAATGAATGAGAAGGACCACATAACTCCGCACATTTACCGTAAAACATACCAACTTCATCAGCTTTCAAGTAAAACTTGTTTACAGAGTCGACGTTCGTATCCATTTTTCCTCCGAGAGAAGGAACCCAAAACGAGTGTTTTACATCAGCAGCTTTTAGGTTAAAATATACCCTTTCCCCTGCTGGCATAACAAGATCCTGAGAGGTAATAATACCGTAATCTGGATATTCAAATTCCCACCAATAAAGCTTAGCTGTTACATTAACAACAACTGCATTTGGATCTCTTGTTTCCGCCTCCATTGGAGATGTATCCGCCAATCTAAACGTAGCATTAACTGTAGGTACTGCCAAAATAATTAACAAGAGAATCGGAATAATTGTCCAAATAATCTCCAACTTGTGATTACCTTCTACTTGCTTTGGAATGACCTTCTTGTCGCCAGCACGCTCACGGTAACGAACTACCGCAATAATGAACAACACAGAAACCACCGCAACGACAAAGACCATAATAATCGTTGCTAACATCATTAAATCAAACTGAGTTTTAGCAACTTCACCCTGCGGCTGTAAAGTTGATAAAAACGGCTTCCCACAGCCTGACAGGATGAGCATCATGACGCTAAACAGTGTCAAAACGCGCCAATTCGTAAGCCTTTTCATAGCTACATCAAACCCCTCTTTCAATGTAATGTGAAAATTCCCCCCGATTTATATGTTTGAAGGAAAAAAATATAGTAAGGTCGTGAGCAACTTCTGCTCACAACCGTTTACCCAACCGTAACAACAACCATCGCTACAAACAATATAGTCAGATAATTAAGTGAGTATACAAACATTAGTTTAGCCCATTTTATATCATCATTCAGTCGATAGCCCCATATCCCCAATGTAAGCCAACCAACATTTAGCAAAGTAGCTAGTATTAAAAATGGGATTCCTAAACTCGTCATTAAAAAAGGTAACGGTAACAAGCAAGCTACCCAACCAATCATGTGTTTCTTTGTAACTGCAAAACCTCGAACAACTGGTAGCATAGGTATGCCTGCTGCCCTGTATTCCTCGCACCGTTTCATAGCCAACGCGAAGAAATGAGGAGGCTGCCATATAAACATTATTAGAAACAATGCCCACGCTACAAAATGAAGGTCAGGGTCAACAGCAGCCCACCCGATTAATGGTGGGATGGCACCAGAAATACTGCCGACTACGGTATTAATTGTATATTTACGTTTTGTCCACATCGTATAAAGGTAGACATAGGTAAATACACCAAGCAGGCCTATACCAGCCGCTATTAAGGATGATATTGCTAATGCAATAGTTCCTAACGTAATAAAGGAGATTCCAATCGTTAAAACAAAAGGTCCAGAAAAGGTACCTTTTACAGTCGGCCTTCCTTTTGTTCGCTCCATAATTGGATCTATATCTCGGTCTATCAAATTATTAAGACTACACGAACCAGCAATTATTAGTGTTGAACCTAGAGTAGCTAGAAAAACTTTATCCAAGTTTTCTATGAATCCCAAGCTGTTAAAATGAAGCGCTAGCCAAATTCCAGTGAACGTTGTAATAAAATTAGAATTAACAATACCAATTTTAATAAGCGCTAAAAAGTCTTTCCATTTTGTTGTTTGTTCTATATGATGGGGTGATACTTTCTCGGGTAGACTATTAGCTTCTACTGTAACCCTCGATTGCAGCATCTTCTCCTCCTCCTTTTGTCCACTGTTCTATTCTATCTCTGAATTCTATTATGTCATATTTTAAAAGATTTTGTGCAGAAAAGTGAAATAAATCACAGCAGATTATTTACCTTTACGCTTCAAATAATACACTAGATCCCCCAAAAACTCTATAATAACAACTCAAAACAATAATGTAAAAAATAGGTGTGTGAATTTTACTTGAATAATTTTTGTCTAATTAATGAACATTCCCTTGTATTCATTATATGTTAAATGAAAAAATGATATAATTAATTTTATCTAAAAAAGTATTATTTTTATATATGAAAATCCTTTTGATTTTATATACAAAACTTACAATTATTAATTTTATACATTTTCCACTATAATGATAGTTGTAATAGTGATAATGCGTGTGAGTAAAAATACTTTTACTATTGTATAAATGTATTTGTTTCCTATTATACTTTTTTGTCTAATATTTGACAAATTATAAATTTTCTATTTTTATAATTTATATAATCTAATATTAAGAAGGTGAATTTATCTTGCCCATCCTTTTAAAAATACTAGCAGTCTTTTCATCTCTCATTATGCTTTTTGTTCTAATTGGTGGTGCCCTTGTAACAAAGACTGGTTCAAGCCTAGGCTGTGGACGTGAATGGCCATTATGCGAAGGCCAACTTGTTCCTTCTAACTTTAACTTTGAAATGATCATTGAATACTCACATCGAGGCGTTTCAGGTCTAGCAGGTATCACTGTTTTAATTCTAGCCATCTGGTCATGGCGTAAAATAGGACACGTACGTGAAACAAAGTTCTTGGCTATCACATCTGTCTTATTTATTATCATTCAAGCATTGTTAGGAGCTGCAGCGGTTATTTGGCCACAAACACCAGTTGTTTTAGCATTACACTTTGGTATATCGCTTATATCATACGCTGCTGTATTTTTATTAATGCTTCTAATCTTCGAAGTAGATAAGAAATTTGATGCAGACAGCTTGAAGCTAGACCAAAAAATGCGGTTTCACATATACGGAGTAATTATATATACTTACATCGTAGTCTATACAGGAGCATTAGTAAGACATGAGAAAGCATTTTTAGCTTGTCCTGATTTTCCATTATGTTCAAATGAAAGTATATTTTCATTGCCCTCTACATTTATACAGTGGGTACAAATGGGACATAGATTTGCTGCTTTTCTTCTATTCGTTTGGATAGTTATTGCAACATTACATGCATTTAAACACTATAAAAACCAACGTGTTATATATTGGGGATGGATATTATCTCTTACACTAATCATCTTACAGGTGATTTCAGGTGCCTCTGTAATTTTTAGTAAGGTTCACTTAGCTTCTACACTCAGCCACGCAACAATTATAACGTTGCTATTTGGAGTATTAAGTTATCTTGTTTTATTAGGAACTAGAAGCACACGTCATACACAGAAATAATTTACTGTAAAGAAATAAGGGAGCTGCAATCACGCAGCTCCCTTATTTCTTTATATTCAATCTAACAACTCCGATTTGAACAACTGAATAGCCTTTAGTCTTTGAACAGCATGATCAACAATTGGAGCCGGATAATCTTGTCCAATAATACAACCGGACAACTTTTGTATCTCAACACTCATTTTCCACGGTTCGTGAATATACTTATCTGGTACATCTTTCAATTCAGGTATATATTTGCGTATATACTTACCATCTTGGTCAAACTTTTTTGATTGTGTAACAGGATTAAAAATTCGAAAATAAGGAACAGCATCCGTTCCAACAGATGCAGCCCATTGCCATCCCCCTATATTAGAAGCAGCTTCATAGTCTATAAGCACCTTATTAAAATAGCTCTCACCTAATCGCCAATCCACTAGTAAATCCTTTGTTAGAAAACTGGCTGTTATCATTCTCAATCTGTTATGCATCCATCCTTCATTATTCAATTGTCTCATTCCAGCATCCACAATTGGATAACCGGTTTGTCCTGTACTCCATATTTTCAGCACATGCTCGTCTGTAGACCAGGCTATATGCCTATATTGCTCATTAATCTCAACACTTTGGCACAAAGGATTTGATACATGAATCATGTGATAAAAATCTCGCCACGCTAACTCTTGGATAAATGTTTGCACACTCTCCTTGTTGTATTGAGTGAGATTTTCTAGCTCACTGTATATAGTTCGAACAGCTATTGCACCTGTTATTAAGAATGACGATAGTTTACTAGTTCCTTCAACAGATGGAAAATTACGATTTTTACCATATGCTTCGATACGATTATTTATAAATAAATGCAGTTGGGCTAACGCATTCTCTTCACCTATATTTACCCATTCTTTTCTATATGGGTAGTTGGTAAGTAAATGTTTGTCATTTATTGCTGACGGTATGTCTTTTGAATAAAAAACTAACTCATTCTCATTAATAATCCTAGGTCTTGGCTTTTGTAACATTGACCATGATTTAAAATAAGGGGTAAACACTTTATACATTGTGCCATCATGTTTAGTTACCTCATTAGCACCATGTAAGTGATAGTCATCAAATTCATGTACTTCACAGCCCTTTGATGAACAAAACTCATTAACCCAAAGGTCTCTTTTTCTTGCATTTGGCAACTCATCTTTATTGTAAAAAATACAATTTATGTCCGGTGCCCATTCAAATAATCGAGTAAAAACCGTCTGATACGAACCGTATACAACATACAGATCTATTCCTAAGTTACTTAGTCGATTTGAAAAATGTAATAACGCTTTAAAAAAGTATTCATTCTGATTTGTTTTATTTTCATAGAAGTCCGGATTCAGATGAAAAACAAAACTTACATAACCATTATGTTTTTTCGCCCATTCAAGCGCATAATATATAGCACTATTATCTTGTAGTCTGAAATCTCTTCGCAACCATATAATAGCTCTTTTATTAGTCAAACTATGTCACCTTCCCTTAAACATGCTCAAAACTATATTCATATAAGATAGTTTGCAAGTCAAACTCCAATGTGTCGCCAACATATGGGAAGTAGTTACTTGTTTAAGATTGGTAAGAAGACATTTCTTGAAAAAGAGTATACATAATACGCTAGTCATCGATAATGTTTTTGATAATCATTTGTATGTTTCTCTTGTTAGCATCCTATACAATCATTTAGGCTCAGAATTATATAAGCTTTCTATACGTTTAAAAAAGAGTGTCCCGAAAGACTTACTTTGGGACACCCTCTCGATTTAAATATATATTTAACTAGTAAGCTCAATTAATAAATCACCCGTCTGAATGGCCTCACCATCTTCAACAAATATGTCTTTAATAACACCGGTAAATGGCGCTTGTATAGTAGTCTCCATTTTCATAGCTTCTGTTATTAGTAGATGGTCCCCTTTATTAACCTTTTCCCCTTTTTGCACAAGAACTTTAATGACCGTACCAGGCATTGAAGCACCGATTTGTTCTGGTTTACTATAATCTACCTTCGGTCGAGATGCTATTGCTACTCTTACATTTTCGTCTTTAATCATAACTTCACGTGACTGACCATTCAATTCAAAGTATATGACACGATATCCATCCGGCTGTGGTTGGCTAATAGATACTAATTTAACAATTAAAGTTTTACCTTGTTCAATTTCAACTTCAATTTCTTCTCCTAAACGCATACCGTACAAAAATGTAGGTGTATCAAGCACAGACACATCACCAAATTGCTCTACGGTTTTTACATACTCCATAAACACTTTAGGATACAAGGCATATGATATTGCATCAAAGCTCGTGATTTGCCGGTGAATGGTTTGGAATAATTGCTTTTTAACAACTTCAAAATCAACGGGGTCTAGCAACTCTCCTGGTCTAACTTGAATAGACTCTCTCCCCTTTAAAATAATGCGTTGCAGTTCTCGTGGAAAACCTCCATAAGGCTGACCTAAAAATCCTTCAAATAACTCAACTACCGAGTCAGGAAAATCAAGTTTGTCTCCTCTATCGTAAACATCATCTTCTGTTAGATTGTTCTGTACCATAAATAATGCCATATCACCAACAACCTTTGATGATGGTGTTACTTTAACAATATCACCAAACATACCATTCACACGGCGATACATGTCTTTTACATCTTCCCATCTGTCACCTAAGCCAACAGCTTTAGCTTGTTGCTGCAGATTACTATATTGACCACCTGGCATTTCATGCATATATATTTCAGAATGTGGTGATTTCATGCCACTCTCAAAATCGTGATAATATTTTCGAACATCCTCCCAATAATGCGACATTAATTCAAGATTCTTTACAGTTATGTTAGGTTGTCTTTTTGTGCCTTGAAGAGCATAATAAAGTGAGCTTGCACTTGGCTGAGACGTTAATCCTGCCATTGAACCCAAGGCTGTATCAACTATATCAACCCCCGCTTCTATCGCTTTTGCATACATAAATATTCCATTCCCACTTGTATCATGCGTATGCAAATGAATAGGTATATCTATTGTTTCCTTAAGGGTTGAAATGAGTTTGTAAGCCGCTTGTGGCTTTAACAGACCTGCCATATCTTTAATTGCTAATATATGAGCACCAGCATCTTCAAGGTCTCTTGCAATATTTTTATAGTAATTCAAATCATACTTAGATCTTGAAGGGTCAAGAATATCTCCTGTATAGCAAATTGCTGCCTCTGCCATCTTGCCAGATTGACGAACTGCTTCAATTGCTACAGTCATTCCTTTAACCCAGTTCAAACTATCAAATATTCTAAATACATCTATACCAGCCTCTGCACTCTTTTTTACAAACTCTTGAATAACGTTATCCGGATAATTTTTATAGCCAACAGCATTTGAGGCTCGAAGAAGCATTTGAAATAAAATATTTGGCACTTTATTTCTCAGAATTAATAATCGGTCCCATGGGTCTTCCTTTAGAAAACGATATGCCACGTCATACGTTGCACCCCCCCACATTTCAAGGGAGAATAACTCCGGTAACATATGAGCAACTGGTTCCGCAATATGCTTTAGGTCTGTTGTACGCACTCGTGTAGCAAGTAAGGATTGATGCGCATCACGAAAGGTTGTGTCTGTTAAAAGCACCTTATCTTGCTCTTTAATCCATGACACTAAGCCATCAGCACCATATTGATCTAGAATCTGCTTTGTCCCTGCTTGCATTTGGTTCGCATAGTTGACTTTCGGCATTCTCGGTTTATCAAACACTGGTTTCTTCTTTTTTTCGATGCCCGGAAATCCATTCACAGTGACTTCCCCAATATATGTAAGCATCTTAGTACCACGATCTTTTCGCTTCGGAAACACAAATAACTCAGGTGATGAATCAATAAATGAAGTATCATATTTCCCTGTTAAAAAGTTTTCATGCTTCACAACATTTTCTAAAAAAGGGATGTTAGTCTTAATGCCACGAATTCTAAATTCACGTAAGTTTCGCACCATTTTAGCTGCAGCCTGGTCAAACGTTAATGCCCATGTAGAAAGCTTTACAAGGAGTGAATCGTAATAAGGCGTGATAACAGCTCCTTGAAAGCCATTTCCTGCATCCAAACGTACTCCAAAGCCTCCACCTGAACGATACGCCATTATCCTCCCTGTATCTGGCATGAAATTATTTAAAGGATCCTCTGTTGTTACACGTGATTGAATAGCATAGCCATGCGTAATGATTTTCTCTTGTATCGGTACACCAACAGTCGAACTATGTAAATTATGCCCTTCAGCAATCTTAATTTGTGATTGAACAATGTCTATACCTGTTATCATTTCCGTAATTGTATGTTCTACCTGAACACGTGGATTTACCTCAATAAAATAAAAATCATTTTCTGATACTAGAAATTCAACCGTTCCTGCATTTATATAGTGGACCTTGTTCATTAATTGAACGGCCGCATCACAAATACGCATTCTTAAACTTTCTGACAAACCAACACTTGGCGCAACCTCAACAACCTTTTGGTGACGCCTTTGTATTGAACAATCTCGTTCATAAAGATGAACAATATTGCCATCCATATCACCTAATATTTGTACCTCTATATGCTTAGGATTTTCGACTAACTTTTCAACATATACTTCGTCACTTCCAAATGCTGCTTTTGCTTCTGATTTGGCTCGCTCATACGCTTCCTTCAAACCTGCTTCGTTTCTTACAATTCTCATACCACGACCGCCACCACCGAGAGCAGCTTTAATAATAATTGGATAACCATTTTTAGAACCGAACTGAAGAACTTCCTCTAAATTATGTATTGGGCCATTACTGCCGGGAATAACGGGGATGCCTGCATTAATTGCCTGCTGCCGAGCTTTTACTTTATCTCCAAACATATCTAGATGCTCAGAATTAGGACCTATAAAGATAATACCTTCTTCTTCACATCGCATAGCAAAATGAATATTTTCTGATAAAAAACCGTAACCTGGGTGAATAGCATCCACATTATTGTTTTTTGCAACTTCAATAATTCCTTCAATATCCAAATAGGCATCTATTGGTTTTTTCCCTTCACCAATTAAGTAGGCTTCATCAGCTTTATAACGATGATATGCTCCTGCATCTTCTTTTGAATATATCGCGACAGTGCGAATGTTCAGTTCATTACACGCACGAAACACTCTAATAGCAATTTCCCCACGATTTGCAGCAAGTACCTTGTTAATTTTACGACCTTTTAGCATAGCTTAACCCCCTATGAGCGATATTTCAGAAAATTCTATGCAAACATAATATAGCATACCATAAAAATCCAAATATGTGTTTTTTAAACTACAAGAAACACATATATTAGCTGACTAGTAAGATATTACTCTCCTGACGTATCGACGTTGTCTAGTTTATAGGATAATGCCATTTGCAAATAAATCGATTAAATAAAAAAAGCCCCTCAACAGATAACGTAGGGACCGTTTTGAGATCTTTAAAATGAACGTGAAAAATTATCCATTTTTATTTTCTGTGAATCATCGGTTTGAGCATGCTTAAATTTTTGACGATAATTATGCTGCATAGATACATTCACTAACAAGCCTGCTGATGCCATAAGCACTAATAAGGATGATCCTCCGTAACTGATGAAAGGTAAGGTTACACCTGTTATTGGTATTAAGCCCGTAACACCACCTAAGTTAATAAACGACTGTATACCGAACATAGAGGCTATACCAATTGCTAGTAAACTACCAAAAGGATCTTCACACTTTCTAGCTAGATGAAGAGCTTTAAAAATGATAAAGGCTATTAAAAACAATACAAACGCTACCCCAAATAACCCTAACTCCTCCGCAACTATAGACATGATGAAGTCGGTATGCGCTTCTGGTAAATAGCCGTATTTTTGCACACTCTGTCCTAACCCAACACCAGTTACGCCTCCCCCTGCTATCGCAATGTAGGAATTAACAAGCTGATAACCAGCGCCATCAATTGTCTCGAATGGCTTCATAAATCCAGTAAATCGATCTAATTGATATCCAGAGAAAACTCCGAATGCTAACATTATAAGCGCAAAAATAATTGCTCCTATAGATCCTAATATAGTAAGCTTACCAATTGTCTTTAGATTCATACCAGAAGAAGTTATTATACTCGCAGATATTAAAAATATGATAAAGGCCGTACCAAGGTCAGGTTGAATAACTATACAAATTAAGACAAAGACAACAAATAAAATTGGTGGCATGACGCCATGCTTCATATCATTTATCACTTTTTGTTTTTTTGCATACATGGCTGATAAATATATGATAACAGCCAGCTTCATATATTCTGAGGGCTGAATACTTCTAGCACCTAATTTAATCCAACTTTGTGCTCCACCTGCTACAAACCCGAAGAAAAAAACAGCTAGTAACAATGAAACTGATCCCAACATTACTAGCATAAGCAGCCTAGAATTTTGCAGACGACGATACGGAAAAAGCATTGTAAAAAGAAATACAAAACTTGCTATTACTAATGAAGTTTTTTGTTTTTCAAAAAAGTAATCGCTGCTAAGTTGATATCTCGTTACAGCTATAACCATACTCGAACTATAGACCATGATCAAGCCGAAAATGCACAGCAAAACAATAGCCAAAATGAGCGTATAATCATATGATTTAAGCATTTTTTTTAACATTAAAGCCACTTCCTAATATCGAATAAGAACTTTGTATACTGTAACGCAAGATAATGTATTTTCTGTAAAAAAACTCAAACTCTGAAATAATCAATGAGTTTGAGTTTGTTAAATTTCTATTAAAACTTTCTCGTTGATGCTTCATGTAAAATTGATAATTCCCGTTCAAGCGCATCAAGTAATTCTTTTCCATCACGCTCTTCTATTAGTCCGAGACGAACGGCGAAATCAATTTCTCTTGATAAACCAAACATTTGAGTGTCTAACACTTCCTCATATAGAGGACATTGTGGCATAGTTAGATTGTCCATTTGAACTTTAATAAGTTTTAAGATTTTATCGGCATCTGCCTTTAAAAGCGCATAGGCTCTTTCACGATGGCTCGTCACAATCTCAGACGTCAAAGTAATCCCTCCGTTCGCATTCAATACCCAGTCCTATCTTTAAATATTATCGTGAATAAGGTGGATTTGCAAGCAGAAACTTTTACAGATAGGCCCCTTATAACATATTGTTACTTCAGGATAAGAGAGGTTGACTCTTTTCAAAACTACTTTCTATTGATATGCTTTATTTACGAGATTAAGGGGGGAATATTGTGGATACTTTATTAACCATTGAAGGAAATGTTGCATTTAAGATAACTCTTGACCCAGGTGTTTGGGTGTTCGATGATGACAAAAAGCCTTTAGAATCGTTTTTTGAAGACAAAAATGATAACAACGTCCTAACAGAAGAAAAAAGCACTCCTGTTTCACGACAGTGGCAAAGGGAGATCCAAGAGGGAAGTGTATACCCGCAAACGTTTCGATCTGAAACTCAATACAAAAAGCAACAATTACTCGAAGGTTCATTAGCAATAGAATTCCATCGATTTCTCAGGAATGCTGAACCAACTTCAACGGCAAAACAAGTGCATATAGTTACCACAACTGAAACACATACTGTATCGCTTAGAAATGCATTTAATTTAATTATAGCTTTTTCCAAAAACGGTTCCCCTCTTAAAGAAGATGGACCTATTCACGTATATTTTCATGATGGATCTAATAAAGAAGCTCCTATTACCGATGTTAGAAAATTTATTGTTGAATAGATTGCTCCTTATGTGCATTAATGCTGACTTTACTATCTGAACATTTAACAACCGACAACACAATGATAGCTGTGCTGTCGGTTTTATTAACTGATGATTCATCAAGAAGAACTGCGAAAGGCGTCCACAATGCAGTAATAATCTTATAGTATCGTTGCAGCTAACTGCGCTAAACCAGATCTTTCTCCTTTAACAAGCCGTACATGCCCAGCAATTTTTTCATCCTTAAACTTCTCTACAACATATGATAAGCCATTGTTGTACTCGTCTAAATAAGGATGGTCTATTTGCTCTGGATCGCCCATTAAAACAATCTTACTTTTCTCACCGACTCGAGTTAGTATTGTTTTCACTTCATGTTTCGTTAAATTTTGTGCTTCGTCAATAATAATATACTGTTCAGGTATACTTCTCCCTCTAATATATGTTAAGGCTTCAACCTCAATAGATCCCATGCCAGCTAAAATGGCATCTAACTCCCCGGGTTTCTTAGTATTAAATAAAAACTCTAAATTATCGTATATTGGTTGCATCCATGGTCGTAGCTTTTCTTCCTTTTCTCCTGGTAGGTATCCTATGTCCTTCCCAACAGGTACAATCGGTCGAGCAACCAATAGCTTTTTATAGCGCCTTGTATCTTCACTAAGCATAAGCCCCGCTGCTAATGCTAATAATGTTTTACCTGTTCCAGCCTTCCCAATCATCGTAACTAACGGAATGTCATCCCTAAGTAATAATTCAAATGCCATCGTTTGCTGCACATTACGAGGGCGAATCCCCCAAATATGGTCTTGATTAAATATTAATCTTTTCACCTTTTTCCCGCAGCTAGATACCACTCCAATAGCAGAAGCAGACCCACCTAAAGCATCCTTCATAACAATAAATTGATTAGGATAGAACGGATGATTCGCTAATTCCGATAAGGAAATTTCTCCCTTTTCGTAAAAACTAGATAGGACATCCTTTTGTATGTAAAAATCAATAAACCCATCATACAGATGATCTACCTCCACCACTCTATCACTTAGAAAGTCTTCTGCCTCTATACCTATCGCGTCTGCCTTTACTCTTACTAGTGCATCTTTACTTACTATAATGACTCTTTTTTGATTTTCTTTAGCCTTTTCGTGCTCTTCATTATGCAGATTCTTAGCTACAGCCAAAATTCGATTATCATTCGTCTTTTCGATAAAAATATCTTGTAATTCGTGAAATGCTCGGTGATTGAGTTCAATCCGAAGACTACCACCATTTTCTAACGTGATTTTTTCGTGTAGACGACCGCTTACCCTGAGTCCGTCAATTATTTTTGACACTTGCCTAGCATTTCTCCCTATTTCATCCATATAACGTTTTTTCGAATCAACCTCTTCTAATACAACCGCTGGAATGACAACCTCGTTTTCTTCAAATGAGAATATGGAATATGGGTCTTGTAGTAAAACATTCGTGTCTAAAATATAAATTTTGCTCAATCGTAAGGCCCCCTGATCAAAAGATTTAACTGAGTTTCACTTTAACAAACCTTAGATGTCTTCATAACTTTACGCGGTTCGCCGTTTATAAAATATATGAAAAAATGCATAAAGATAGAAGGATATTTGAACAATAAGATGAGACTATATATTGTGTTTTGTCAGGCAAAGTGCCTGTACGATAGACGCAGCAAGCATTCACGCGTTTTTTTTAAAAAATAATACTTCTAATTGATCGAAGGAGTGATAAATTTGAATCGATTATCTATATTGGTAACAGTCATCTTCTTAATTATGTTGTCAGCCTGTGCAAACGCTGAAAAAGAAAGTGCGTTTGAAGAAAACCCGAATGCGAAAACCATTCATGTAAAAAATTCAATTACTAATAAAGAAGAAACATACTCTGGTCAAGATATTGCAAAGCATTTAGTGGAACTTGCAACAAGCGTCCCTACGGTGAAGGATGCTACAGCTGTAGTGGTAGGTAACTATGCTGTAGTAGGGATTGATGTAGATGCAGATTTAGATAGGTCTCGCGTAAGTACTATTAAATATACTGTTGCAGAGGCATTAAAAAAGGACCCTCATGGCTCTAATGCTGTGATTGTAGCTGACCCCGATGTTACGGAAAGACTTCGTGAAATGGGAAAAGAAATTGAAAGCGGACAACCCATTGTAGGCATATTAGATGAATTAGCAGCGATAGTAGGTCGTGTAGTTCCAGAGCTTCCTAGCGAGGTGCTTGATAATGATAATGTAACACCAACAGAAGAAAACGAACAACAGTTAAATAGCAATGAGCAACAAAAACTTGACAATGAACAAAAAGATCAAGCAACACCTAATCAAAAACCTTAGGAAAAACACGAGAATGCAACTGTGCGAGAATAGACAAGCCTAGGCTGTTGAACTTCATGCTTCTAGAGGAAATCCACTTATGACTTAGGAAAAAACTCTATGCTTCAATCTGTCAACTCTTATAGTTAAACGATAAGTTCAATATCACTTACTACTTTTTCTAAAATACAAAACAAAGCGACAAATAACAATCGTCGCTTTGTTTTATTCATTATTTTTTTCTAAGAGCTGTCATAACCTGCTTATCAAGAGTTACAGCCGCTTCCGCGTCATATGTTTTGTCATAATTCGGTTCACCAATAATCTTAGAGCCATAGAACATAACATCTCGCACTTCATCAATATGAATTTCTAACTTCGCTAAAGGTAAAGGTGTTTCCTTCATCTCTTCCACTAACAAAGATACTTTTCCTGAAATAGAATAACAAGATTCGTTAGAAATTATTGATACAACTACTTTGTTGTCGTAAATAATATTTTGAAAAATTCGCGACCGATTATCAACTGCAAAAACTAGGCACCGAGGGTCACGTGCGAATATCCATGATATAGCGCTGACATTGGGACATTTTGACTCATGATCAATTGTCGCAATAGTAACAAACCTTTCTTGTTGCATAGCTTCAAATAATGGTGCTATCAAATGATTCTCAACTTCATTTGCCAACGTATATACCTCCTTTATGTTTACTTCTATTTATGTATTATATATTTATGTAGGGAAAACCAGATGAAAACATAAAAATAAGACGAAATCTTAAAAACATGTTATACTTTTTCAAGTATAAGAGCAATATAATTACTTATTTTCTTTTTATAAAAAGGAGGTTGAATGTATGCGAGTAAAATGTGTTATATGTGACCAAATTGAACAATTAGACGATCATATTCTAGCTGCAAAAAAACTCAGAAACAGGCCTATTCATACGTATATGTGCCAACCATGTCATGAGCGAATTGCAAAAAAGACAAAAGAAAGGCTGGAAACCGGCCAATTTCGTTTATATAAGGGGGATGAAAAAAAAGATGACTGGTAAACTACTACGAGATGGCTTTATTGCAGGTACGTTTAGCGGGGTAGCACTAGGAGTCTTTTTAAAACTGGTGGAGAGTTTCACTGATATTAAAGTGTATACTCTCCTATTAAATGTAGATTTTATTCCTGCTATTGGTGACATAGCTTGGCCAGAAATCATTGAATTTTTATTCCACATGATTATTGCTTGGTTATTAGGTATTGTTGTAGCATTCTTATTATTTAAGCTACCTATTATGTCTCCACTAAAAGTTGTAGTTATTTGTTTTGCTATTACACTACCAACCTTTTTCCTTTACTTTCCCCTTACATACCTGTCACAAAAAGACACGCCAGCCTTAACAGATTTTATAGCATTTTTTTGGTGGGTTGTCGGTCATATCCTTTTTGCATTGATTTTATCATTATCCTTTATTATTACAAATAAAGTTAGCAAATAAACAGGTATTGCAAAAGCAAAACCTGTTTATTTTGGATAATTCTTATATTTTTCTGGTTCACTTTGTATTTGTTCTAAAATACAATCAATTAGTTCTACAGGAAATCTTGCAGTTTTTGCTTCATTATCTTGCTTAAAGGTCAATTGATACATGACATCATCCTTATGAATAACAATATCACTTACATGATGAGTGTTAACTAGAATGTCATTGAATAACTGATACGTATCTTTCGCTGCATAATCATCTGGTCTAGCGTCGCTGACAACTTTAATGGTTAACCAATTGTATAAAGCATCTTGTAAGGACTTCACAAGTCTTCCCCCTTTAACGCTTGCTAGCTTGCTCTTGTTTAAATTTACGTAACCTTACCTTATATGCTACTAAAATTCCCGCAGCAACAAGTAGCCCTTCAGCTACAGGAAGAAAAGCTCCTAAAAATGTTAAGATTGTACAACCTAGCGCTAAGAATACGTAAATAATAATTGATTTAAAGACCGATAGTTTTTGAGCGAAACCTAACTTATAAACGACAACAGACAATATAAAAATAGTTATGTAAAGTAGCCACATTCCTAACTCAGGGTTCTCATCAACTCTGAACAACGCTGCAAAAAATGATAGCCTTTCCGCAATCACAATAATCCCCCTCTACCTTTTAGAAAAACAGGGCACTTTAACGCGCCCTGTTTATGAGATTGTTTAATTAGACTGACCTACTTTTGATCTGCGTACTTTTTCTTTCTCGCAAGTCTTTCACGCTCTGATTTATCAAGTGCTTTTTTACGAAGACGAATCGATTCTGGTGTAATCTCACAATACTCATCGTCATTCAAATATTCTAAAGATTGCTCTAACGACATAATTCGAGGCTTTTTCATACTTACTGTTTGGTCTTTTGTTGCTGAACGTACATTTGTAGCATGCTTAACCTTACAAACATTTACATCAAGGTCATTTTCACGGCTGTGCTCTCCAACAATCATACCTTCGTACACTTCTCTACCAGGCTCAATGAAAATTACACCACGGTCTTCAATCTGCATAATACCATACGTACTTGACTTACCGTTTTCCATTGAAACTAGCACGCCTTGACGACGACCACCAACTTGGCCTGGTTGGACTGGTTGATAACTGTCAAATGTATGATTTAATATACCATACCCTCTAGTTAAAGTTAAAAATTCTGTCGTGTATCCGATAAGCCCACGTGCAGGTACGTTAAATACAAGACGTACTTGACCGTTCCCATTGTTAATCATATCAAGCATTTCGCCTTTTCGCACACCTAATGACTCTATGACAGAACCCATATACTCTTCAGGTATATCAATTTGACAGCGTTCTACTGGTTCAGACGTTACTCCATCAACTTCTTTTATAATTACCTCTGGCTTTGATACTTGTAACTCATAGCCTTCACGTCGCATATTTTCAATTAGAATAGATAAATGTAACTCACCACGACCAGAAACAACCCAAGCATCTGGAGAATCGGTGTTCTCAACACGTAAGCTTACATCTGTTTCTAATTGAGCACGTAAACGTTCTTCAATCTTTCGAGCTGTGACATATTTACCTTCTCTACCTGCAAACGGACTATTATTTACAAGAAAAGTCATTTGTAAAGTAGGCTCGTCTATTCGTAAAACAGGTAGTGGATCCATTGCATCAACTGGACAAACTGTTTCTCCTACGTTAATGTCTTCCATCCCAGAAACGGCAACAATATCTCCAGCATGTGCTTCTTGGATTTCAACACGTTTTAAGCCTACAAATCCAAAAATCTTTGTGACCCGGAAGTTTTTTGCTGAACCATCTAGCTTCATTAAAGCAACTGATTGTCCCACCTTCATCGTTCCTCTGAATACGCGACCAATACCGATACGCCCCACATAATCATTATAATCAAGTAATGCTACTTGGAATTGTAACGGTTCATCCGCATTGTCAAGAGGTGCCGGCACATGCTCGATAACTGCCTCAAACAATGCAGTCATGTCTTCATCTTGCTGATGAGGATCGGTACTGGCTGTGCCCTTTAATGCTGATGCGTAAACAACAGGAAAGTCTAATTGTTCATCATGAGCGTCCAATTCTATAAATAAATCTAGAACTTCGTCAACTACTTCCTCAGGTCTCGCAAAATCACGGTCAATTTTGTTTACAACAACAATTGGTCGCAAATTTTGTTCAAGCGCCTTCTTTAACACAAATCTTGTTTGTGGCATACAGCCTTCATAAGCGTCGACAACTAGCAATACACCGTCAACCATCTTCATAATACGTTCAACCTCGCCACCAAAATCAGCATGACCAGGTGTGTCCATAATATTAATTCTTGTATCTTTATAATTTATCGCGGTATTTTTGGCTAATATTGTAATACCACGTTCGCGTTCAAGGTCATTACGGTCCATTGCACGTTCTTCTACTAGTTCATTAGAACGGAACGTACCTGATTGGTGAAGCAACTTATCAACCAATGTTGTTTTCCCATGGTCTACGTGGGCAATTATTGCAATGTTTCTAATATCATTTCGTGTATTCAATCAGTTTCATCTCCTGTGGATATTCTTTATGTTTAGTATAACTCAGTTATTATACCACAATGACAGTGGAAAATAAGAAATATATGATGTAGTATGAAAAATATAAGTTAATTGGGTAAAAAAACCTGAGGAGGGTTACAGTTGCAACTACTAAACATAACTATGTTGATTTTCGCTATTGCCGGTGTTATCGCAATGTCATTAGTGGGAATCTTCATTGCTGAGGGACATGCTTTAGGGATAATAGGTTCCTTACTCGCCGTAATAATTATTATGGGCGCAGGATTTATGACAAAGAAAAAATTACAACGTGCCGGTAAATTATAGAATGAGCTAAAAGGTTGCCTTAGTGTACTAACACTTTCCGAAGGCAACCTCTTTTTCATGATTCTTCAACTTCCTGCTTTTTCAAGTAATCATTTAATATCTTTTCATGTAAGCAATTATTGGCTGCAAAAAACGAATCCTGATGCAACAGAGACAAAGGATCCCCATTCATGTTTGTAGCCATTCCACCTACTTCTTGTAATAAAACTAGACCTGCTGCATAGTCCCACGGTGACAAACGCTTTGTAATATATCCATCTAGCCACCCCGCGGCAATATAAGCTATCTCCAATGCTGCTGATCCGTATGAGCGAGTTCCACGTACATCATTCGCTAATTCAGCTAACATATTTTTCCTTCCGTCTTGTCTACTCATTACCCAAGTCGCATTCATGCCAATAATAGACTCTGACAAATTTACGTCACACAAGAGTTTGAGCTTTTGGTCGTTTAGAAACGCTCCCTTGCCTTTTTGAGCTGAAAATAATTCGTTATGTATCACATCATATATATAACCTAACATCCCCACACCATTATGATAAACTCCAATCGATATCATGAAATTCCTTTGTTGGTGAACAAAATTCATAGTCCCATCTATCGGATCAATAATCCAAACTGTTCCATCTAAAGTTGAAAGCGAATCACCAAACCCCTCTTCCCCCAAAACCTTGTGGTTGGGAAATGTAGTAGAAATGTTATGTATGAAAAATTTCTCTGTTTCTTGGTCAATATTTGTAACTAAATCATCTTTGTTAGATTTACTTGTTATCGTTAATTTATTAGCAAATGAGGCGCGAATCCGCTCACTAGCTTCATATATCCATTCTCTCGCTGTTGTATCAATATGATCCCATTGTTGCGCCAATCTAATAACTCCTTTCTTACGAACAAATTATATCTCTTTGTAATTGTATCATACACCAATCTATACCATTATATAAAAGCATCGGTTCATTTATAGAGAAAGCGTCCGTTTAGCATCATCGTACGGGCTAATTGACAAAAAACTCAACGACCTCTCGGCCTCCCTGGTTGTCGAAGCAATCCATTTAAAATAAAAGACACGTGCTCAATGTTGACTTATCGTTAATAATAGTTAATCTTTATTAACTATTTTCCCATCAACGTGGCACTCCTTATTTGCCCCCACTTCCAGCCCACGTCTAAAGACGCCTCCGACCTGCATGGGCTTTCTCGTTCGGTTAATCTATAATCTTAATTTCATTATTATCTGGTCAAAGAAAAGTGACTGCTTTTACACAGTCACTTTTCTTTAACTCGCCTCGTATTTTGCCACATGAATCATTTCTTCTCTTAAATTTTGTAAATTTTGTTTACACTTTTTTATCGTATCACAATCATCAGTTTGCATCGCATCAAATAGGGTGGCAAGTTCATAATCAATTTCTAATCGTAACACCGCTTGGCGCCTTCCTGTTTCGACAGTTCCAGCTTCAGAATTCATTACTTTTTTCATTAATATTGCACCCCTTCCAAATATTATATCTAAATTTTCTGATTTTTTATATTTTATGATGTTTTCTTAAATAACGCAACAAATATGATTAAAAAACTTATAATTTTGGGCCAACATTGTTTATATGATAAAATTTTAATAAAGGGAGGTATGTAAATTGAGTTTTTCAGGATTCAGTAAGGAAGATTTTGATACATTTAATATTGAAGGCCTTGATACACGTATGACTGCCATTCAAGAACGTATTCAACCAAAATTTAAAGCAATCGGGTCAGAACTCGTTGATGACATGGCTATGATAACTGGTCAAGAAATGTATGTACATATTGCTAAACACGCTAGAAGAACAGTTAATCCACCAAAAGATACATGGATGGCGTTTTGCCACGACAAAAGAGGTTATAAAAAACACCCTCACTTCCAAATTGGTGTATTTGATGATCACGTTTTTATTTGGCATGCATTAATATATGAGTTACCTAGAAAACAAGAAATTGCTACCAATTATTTAAATGAAAGTTCAAAGCTGTTCGCACAATTACCTACTAATTACAAAATTTCTGTAGACCATACAAAAAAAGAGGCTCTCTCTATAGGTGATTTAACAGAAAATAACTGGGAACAGTTACTCGTTCGCCTTCGCGATGTTAAAAAAGCTGAATTATTGATAGGAAAACATTTTCAGCATAATGATCCGATTTTGCATGATGGACAGGCATTTCTTGCAAATGTTAGAGAAACTTTTCAATCTTTATTACCCTTTTATCGAAAAGCTTTCTAATACGTTAGAAGGAGAAACCTCAGAAAAGCATAACTCCATACGGTTAAGTGATTAAGCAAGCAACCTCTTAAATGACAGTTTTTTTTATCAATTAGGATACTTTGTCCTTCACTTCTTAAGCTAAAAGTCGCAAGGGCGTCATATGGGATTAGCTTATGATCTACGAGATATTAATAAACTACCCTTACCCTTATAGAAAAAAACAATGCTTTATACAATACACGGGGAAAATTAGTATGAAAGTTAAAATGGGTTAGGCACCAAAGATAGGCCGAGGTTTCTTACATTATTATTAAAGGATCGGAACTCTATGTTCTCGATCCTTTAATAGTGAAGGGAATAAATATTTTAGCTATAGATGGTTTGTTCAGTATTTGTCGCCATACCTCTAACAGATTAATAAATTTCACGTCGTTCCGCCAGAATCGTGTCGTCATTAGTCCTAATGAATTGGGTTGTACTTTCTAATGGTTATAATTTTATCGTACTTCCTACATCACTGCTTTTAGCAAGCTGCATTGTTCGATACGTAGAATAACCGCTCTGTTCTTCAAATTCACTGCAAATCTGTTTTTCTTCAGCTTTACTAGGTACGATTTCCTTAAAACGACGATATTTATCCATTAATTCTTCTCTTTTAGTACCTGTTTCATTTGCCTTTTCGATCGCTTCAAAGAAAGAAATAACATCAACAATCTCTTCTGTTGTCCAATCTGCTAATATTGGATATGTATAATCCAAGCTTAATTCACCTCGTTTTATTTTGCCCATTTAGTTCGTATCTCTTCTGCTTGTACTATCATCCTTTTGAAAAGGAGATCAACTGTTGGAACATCATGAATCAACCCTGTAGCCTGACCAGCCCAAGCAAACCCCTCATGTTGGGCTCCATCATATATATAGCGTTTGTTTGCTTCACCACTGATATACTGTCTTAATTCCTCATAGCTTGGTTGTGATTGTTCAAGTTCTAGTATTTTTTCCGTGAAATTATTTCGAAGCGCACGAGCTGGAGCACCAAGACTACGTTTTATAACTACAGTATCTGTTTCATTACTAGTTATCAAGGCTTTCTTATATAACTCGTGAGCGTGTAAGCATTCCTTTGTAGCAATGAAACGCGTGCCCATCTCTATCCCTTCTGCTCCTAAAGCAATAGCTGCCACCAACCCTCTGCCATCTCCAATCCCGCCCGATGCAATGACAGGTATTTGAACTGCGTCGACAACCTGAGGAACTAAAACCATAGTGCCCACATCATCACGTCCTAAGTGCCCTCCACCTTCTTGACCGACAACCATAACTGCATCCGCACCTAATTGTTCTGCTTTCTGTGCTTGGCGCTTTGCTGCTACTAACACTAGTTTTTTAATTGAAGTATGCTCTAATCGTTGTAACAAAGGAGCTGGATTCCCTCCTGTGACAGAAATTACAGGTACTTGCTCCTCGATTGCGACATCAAGCATATGATCAAATCGTCTATCCTGTTGACCAATTGCAAAATTAACACCGAACGGTTTACTTGTCAATAATCTTACTTTTTTTATTTCTTGACGGAGCTTTTCAGGACTCTCTAAAGACATAGCAGTTATTTGGCCTAGTCCCCCAGCATTCGATACAGCACCAGCCAATTCAGCGTACGCTAGATAGGCTAACCCACCTTGAATGATCGGAAACTCTATTCCTAGCAAATCTGTCACTTTCGTTCGCCATCTCATTTTGCAATCCTCTCCTTTTCTGCTTTACTTAAGTATATATTCTTTAATAATACGTATCAGCCCTGCAACAGGATAATTAATCTTTTTTTGAGAAACTTAAGAATATATATTTCTTTTCACATTAATAACAAAATGATATAATGCATCTTGTTTTATAAAATATAAGTAAGAGGTGTTGACTAACTTGTCACAATTTGAAACTCCCTTATTTACGGGATTAGTTGAACACGCTAAGCGTAATCCAATACAATTTCATATTCCTGGACATAAAAAAGGTGCTGGAATGGATCAGCAATTTCGGCAATTTATCGGTGATAATGCACTATCCATCGACTTAATCAACATAGGCCCACTTGATGATTTGCATTCACCTAAAGGCATGATTAAAGAAGCACAAGAGCTTGCAGCAGAAGCCTTCGGCGCAGATTATACATTCTTTTCTGTCCAAGGTACAAGTGGAGCTATTATGACAATGGTGATGGCTGTATGTCGGCCGGGAGATAAAATTATAGTTCCTCGTAACGTTCATAAATCTGTTATGACAGCTATAGTCTTCTCAGGAGCCATACCCGTTTTCATTCACCCTGAGATAGATAAAGAATTAGGAATCTCCCATGGCATTACAACTGATGCTGTTTCAAAAGCACTTGCACAACATCCTGATGCTAAAGCAGTTTTAGTAATTAATCCTACTTACTTTGGTATTGCGGGAGATTTAACCACGATTGTTGAAATAGCACATTCATATAACGTACCAGTACTTGTTGATGAGGCACATGGTGTACATATACACTTTCACGAAGGGTTACCCCCTTCAGCTATGCAAGCAGGTGCTGATATGGCTGCAACAAGCGTTCATAAGCTTGGTGGCTCAATGACGCAAAGCTCAATCTTAAATGTTAAAGAAGGACTAGTTTCTGCTAACAGAGTGCAATCAATTTTGAGTATGTTAACAACAACATCCACTTCATACTTGTTACTTGCTTCACTAGACGTTGCTCGTAAACGTCTAGCAACTGAAGGACATGAACTAGCTGAAAAAGCAATACAGCTTGCAAACAAAACGAGAGAGAAAATTAATAAAATCCCTCACTTACATTGTATCGGCAGGGAAATTTTGGGCACAAAAGCAACACATGACCTTGACCCAACAAAACTTATCGTTTCAATAAAAGAGTTAGGGATTACAGGATATGAGGTTGAGAAGTGGTTAAGAAATAAATATAATATTGAAGTTGAGCTTTCAGATTTATACAACATCCTTTGCCTTATAACACCAGGGGATACTGAAAAGGAAACAGAGCTTCTTGTACAAGCTTTAGAAGAGCTTGCAACCCAATACCGTCATCAGGCTGATAAAGGCGTCACTCCTGACGTACTGTTACCTGATATACCAGTTTTGGCTGTAACACCTCGAGATGCTTTTTACGCTGAAACAGAAGTTGTTCCTTATGAGGACTCAGCTGGTCGAATTATTGCAGAATTTATAATGGTATATCCACCGGGTATCCCTATTTTTATCCCGGGTGAAATTATTACTGAAGAAAATCTAAAGTATATTGAAACAAATTTAGAGGTCGGACTTCCTGTTCAAGGACCTGAAGATCCAGAATTAAAAACACTACGAGTACTAAAAGAATTTAAAGCAATAAGATAAGAAAAAAATCAACTAGATGCTTTAAGCCGTCCTCCTCAGGGGGACGGCTTAATGTCTATGGGATTTTTTGTCTTTCGTCTTTATATCGCGCATTTCGCAACGATCACTATTAATTAAAAAAATCGACATCCCTCTTTTATCAGCCTTTTTTTTAGAAAACTTCTTCCTGAAAATACAAATGAAAAATCAATTAACAAAGAATAACAGTTTAATTGTTTTAAATAGTTTGAATTAAATTGTGAAAAGAGTTATAATATTGATTAAACCTATACGCTTTTTTAGGGCATTTTTTTTATATAAATAAAAAGGAGGTAAACCCTATGAATCTGATTGAAAAACTCTATGATGAGCACGAAAACGTGAAGGCTCGTTTTGTCGGCATAACTACGAATGATGTTCGCTATGACTTTGGCATCGTTTATACAAATATGTTTTTTGGGAAACCATTAGTAATTTGTATGCAAACAGGGCGTTCAACACTATTAGACCCAAATGATATTGAAGACCTTGATTATTTACAAAAAGTTTTCCGCATTGAAACCACAGAAGAAGCAAGTGACCTCGCCGACTTTTTCCTTGAAAATTTACCAGCCATCTCACTAGAAGCACAATACGAATAAGTCACTTTAAGAGGGTGTCCCAAAACTAACGTTTTGGGGCACTTTTTTGTAATCGAAATTACTATTAACTCTCACTCTACTACTGCACTCACTTTCGGCGGGCGTTTTGGGGAAAATCCTTAGTGCAAGCGCCTATGGGTATCCCCTCTATTGCTCTTCGAAAAGGAGTTTCATGCGTTGTTCTACAATCAAAAAGTATTAAAACTCATCAGCTATTCCTTCAACAAAGCTTTTATTTTATCAATTGAAGTCACATAGTAGATCCAACAAGCTAGGGCATACTCATCGGCTCTTATAATAAATAACTGTAATTTCATTGTCAGTCAATTATAAACAATGCTAGAATAATATTGTTAGACAATGGGAGAAGAATGATTAGTAAGGTACAACAGAATAAATTAAAATAGGGGGCATTTTAATGGCTCAAACAGCATTTATTAAGTTAGTTCCTGCTTCAAACAAACAATGTATAACGCTTGATGAAGTAAAAGAATTATTTACATACTACAAAGCGATAACTACGAAAACAGGGAAGCAGCTTGATTGGCAATATGAAGGAGCTGCCTTTCCATATATCCTTAAGGAAACGGAAGAAGGTAAAGGTAAGTGGTTCTATTTGAAATGCTCAAATGACCAACGTTATAATTTGATTGCTGTTGGGGTAAGTGAGAAGCATGAGCAACCAGCTTATATTCAAATTACCTTACCGGACGGAGCTACTTTTGGCGATAAAGGTAAAGCGAATGAATTTTGTAAATTTTTAGGTAAAAAGCTACAAGGCGAATTGCAATTATTTAATGGTAGAATAATGTATTTTTATAAAAGATAAAAGCGGCCTACTTGGCCGCTTTTATTTTTTTATTAATGAATATTATTTTTCTTCTATTAAAATTGAGTCAGGATTTACAATCTCATATCCTTTTGCTTTAAGGCCCGATACAATCCCCTCTAAGCTATCCTTGGTCCATTCACGGTCATGCATTAATAAATTAGCCCCTGTTTTTAAATAGGGTGTGTTCACCATAATATCAGTTAATTCTGGCGCTGACATATATTGAGACTCCCAATCATACCCATAAGACCAGTTCATTAGAAGCATACCTTCCTGCTTTACAACCTGTCTACTATAATCTGTATTTATACCAAAAGGGGCTCGGAAAAATTTAGGACGCTCGCCTATAATTTCTTCTATCCTATCATTTAATTTTACAATTTCATTGTATTGTTCTTCTTCAGTCAAGTCTTTTAATTTCGGATGGGACATCGTGTGGTTACCTATAGGAAAACCTAACTCATGAATCAGTCTTAGCTTTTCTTCTTCCTCAGGCGTATCCAAAAAATGACCATTTACGAAGAAAATAGCTTTAACATTTAATTTATCAAGGATTTTTGCCATTTCAACTGCATGCTTATCTGGCGCATCATCTATTGTTAGTAATACAACATCTGGGTTAGCATCCCCAATAGGTTCAATTCCCCAATTACCTGTATTCAGCTTATATTCTGGTTCAATTACTTCTGTTTGCTCTGTAGAATCTTCTGTTTGACTAGAGTCCGAGGTACCATCTGCTTCTGTTTGTTCATTGTTAACAGATTCATCTTGAGATTCGTCTTGCTGACTATTCTCCTCATCAACTGTTTCTTTTTCTTGTACTACTTCACTAATATCAGTCGAATCCTGTTTTTGTATATCTTTGTCTACTATTTCATTAGTACCACATGCAGATAATAAAAATACACTTGTTGCAAGTACTTTGATGTATTTAAGCATAATATAGTATTCCCCTTTTCTTGTTAATTACAATTTATTATACATGGATTTAAATATAATGTCCTTCGATACTTTTACCTATTTTGAGGATACCATTAAGGTTAATGTTACTATATTATAATTATAGAACTAATTTTAAGGAGCTTTACAAATGAATAAGCGTTTTAGATTTTTTGGAGGGCGTATTTTCAAAACTGGACTTGCTGTATTTATAACAGCTACTATTTGTAGTTACCTGGAAATGCCCGTCGTTTTTGCTGTTATTACAGCTATTGTAACAATTGAACCAACGGCACAGGATTCAATAAAAAAGGGGATTATCCGTTTTCCTGCTTCTGCAATTGGTGCTGCTATATCAATGAGCCTTACATATTTATTGGGTCATTCTCCTCTTACATATGCGCTATCCGCTACTCTGACTATATTACTATGCTATAAGCTACGCCTTGAAGCAGGGATACTTGTCGCGACGTTAACAGCTGTAGCGATGATACCTATAACGGGGGATCACTTTTTATTTGCTTTTATAAGTAGATTAGGCACGACGATGATTGGGTTAATTGTATCAACTATTGTAAATATTAGTATACTACCACCAAATTTCACTCCAAGTATTTCAAAATCAGTTGACCGACTTTTTGTTAATACTGCCCAAATTTTCAGTGAAACGTGTCTAGTTTCTCTTAACAATAATCCATCAAAACGAAGCATGATAAAAAAAAGATACAACAGTTTATTAGTAGACTTACAAAACACATATCAACTTTCACAATATCAAAGACAAGAATGGAAATTCCACCGACATACAACAGCAGATATACGTGAATTTCAATTGATGCAAAAAAAATTAGCTATTTTAGAGCAGATTATACACCATTTAGGGAACTTACAATTCTCAAAGAATAATTCTTATCATTTCCCTAAAGATACTCTTACTTTATTAAAAAAAGTGACAGTGAGTTTTGTTGATACCTTACAGAATATAAAACATCAGTTACCTCCTGATCACGAAGAGACAATAAAGGCACTTGATAATGCATTTTGGCAATTGAAAGATACAATAAAAGACAATAACTCATCTTCAACAAAGTATCATCATCATTTTTCAAATGAAACTGTGTTACTTTACGAAATTCTCTCCATCTCAGACGAACTTGAAGAACTTGAAAAATTGATGAGGAAAGAAAAAACTTATCATGAAACAAATAATAAGTTATATAACAGATGATGCTAATTCATTTCATTTATGTAACAATTGTATAACAAGTCCAATTTCCTTTTAGCTACATGGTAAAATAGAAGAAAATGATCGTGTATAAGGGGGGCGTGCAAATTGATTGAAAGGCTAGTCATCGTTTTTGCTATGTTCACAGTTGTATTATCCTCATGCACGCATGTGAACGGAATTGGACAAATAGGACGGAACTTTACAGAAGCCTCGAACGAAAAGCAGATACTATTTTTTAGTGACGAAAATAATATTTATGAAGAAAGTGATTATTATGATGCTTTATTAGAATTTAAAAAGAATTTCCCCGATGTTTGGCGTGAGATGGAAGTTATTCCTCCAGAGGAAAAACAAACATATCGAACATATAATATAGTCACACCACCAGCCTTAATTATCATTAAAGATAGCCAAGTGGTAGCAGAAATCGTAGGTCCACATACAAAGGATCAAATTGTAACCGTCATTAACCAAACATTTGAAAACTAATATGAAGCATTATGAACCCAAAATGTATGTCTACTAGATTACTAGACAAAACTGGGCTATAAAGTTATGCCTCTAATTATTTTCTTTAGATAATTTAACGTATATTTTTTTAAAAAAAGAAGCCCATTTAAGGCTTCTTTTTTTCTAATTTATTTTACTATATGAATTGGCATACCTAGAGCAACTTCTGCTGCCTCCATCGTAATTTCACCTAGGGTTGGATGAGCATGAATAGTCATGGCAATATCTTCAACAGTCATACCAGCTTCAATAGCTAAACCTAATTCAGCAATCATATCTGATGCGTTTGGTCCTACAATTTGAGCACCGATTAATAGGCCATCTTCTTTACGTGTAACTAACTTTAAGAATCCGTCCGTTTCGTTAAGAGCTAGTGCACGACCATTTGCACCAAATGGGAACTTAGCTGTTAACACATCAATACCTTGATCTTGAGCTTCTTTTTCGAAGTACCCAACAGAAGCACATTCAGGATCTGAGAAAACAACAGCTGGTATTGCGTGATAATCTATTTCTGCTGAGTGACCTGAGATTGCTTCAGCTGCAATTTTACCTTCATAAGATGCTTTATGAGCTAATGGTGGTCCTTCAACAATGTCACCAATTGCATAAATGTTAGATACAGATGTACGACACTGCTTATCAATTTCAATTACACCACGATCCGACATTTTCACACCAACTTGTTCTAAACCAAGTTCAGATGTATTAGGTCTACGACCAACAGTTACTAATACATAATCAGCTTCAACAGTTTCTGTATTACCTTTAACTTCAAACGTTACTTTAACACCGTCCGCTGTTTCTTCTACACCTTTACCAATCGCATTCGTGTGAATTGTTACGCCTTTCTTTTTCAAGCGGCGTTTTACAATAGCACTCATTTGCTTTTCAAATCCAGAAAGGATTTCGTCAGCCCCTTCAAGGATAGTAACTTCAGTACCAAAGTTAGCATAAGCTGTACCTAACTCCGTACCAATGTAGCCGCCACCAATGACAACCATTTTCTTTGGTATTTCGTCTAAATTTAGAGCACCAGTTGAATCAATAACACGTTTTGAGTATTTGAAAGCTGGTAACTCAATTGGTGTTGAGCCAGTTGCTATGATTGCATTTTTAAACTTATACGTTTGTGCTGAATTTTCATCCATTACACGAACTGTCTCAGAGTCTACAAAATATGCCTCGCCTTTTACAATGTCAACTTTATTGCCTTTAAGAAGACCTTCTACACCGCCAGTTAGCTTTTTGACAACGCCACTTTTCCAAGCTTGAACCTTAGAAAAATCAACTTTTATATTTTCGACAGTAATTCCAATATCACCAGAATGCTGAGCAACCTCATAACGATGACCGGCTGAAATTAATGCTTTAGATGGAATACAACCCACATTAAGACATACACCACCAAGCTCACCTTTTTCAACAACCGTTACTTTTTGGCCTAGCTGTGCCGCACGAATTGCAGCTACATACCCACCAGGACCCGCTCCAACAATGAGTGTATCAATTTCAATCGGGAAATCTCCTACTACCATTTCTTTACACCTCCATAAGCATTAGCTCTGGATCACTTAACAGTTGCTTAATATGATTTAAAGCATATTGTGCTGTTGCACCGTCAATCAGTCTATGATCAAAGCTTAAAGATAAAGCCAATACTGGCGCTACTACAATTTCGCCATCACGTACTACTGGTTTATCAGCGATACGTCCAATTCCTAAAATAGCTACTTCAGGGTGATTAATAACTGGTGTAAACCATTGACCACCTGCTGATCCAATATTTGTGATTGTACAAGAAGCGCCCTTCATGTCATCTCCAGCTAACTTTCCATCACGTGCTTTAACAGCTAATTCATTGATTTCAGATGAGATAGAGAAAATTGATTTACGGTCAGCATCCTTAACAACAGGAACAAGTAAGCCTTTGTCAGTATCTGCAGCAATTCCAATATTAAAATAATGTTTGTGAACTATTTCATCAGTAGCATCATCTAATGATGTATTTAACATTGGATATTCACGTAGAGCTGACGTTAGCGCTTTTACAACATATGGCAGATATGTTAATTTAATACCTTTGTTTGCAGCAGTCTCTTTGAACTTCTTTCGGTGTGTAACAAGCTTTGTTACATCAATTTCATCCATTAATGTAACGTGAGGAGCTGTTTGTTTTGAGTTTACCATTGCTTTAGCAATCGCTTTACGAATACCACTCATCTTCTCACGTGTTTCTGGATATTGTCCAGCTGGAATTGGTTGTTTAGCTGGCTGTTTTGTTTCTTGTTTTGTTTCTTTCTCTGCTGCTACAGTTGTAGTTTCCGCTTCTTTTGTAGAAGTTGCAGCTTGTGGCGCTTCTACAATTCCACCGCTTAAGTATGAATCAACATCATCTTTGATGATTCTGCCATTTTTACCAGAACCTTTAACCTTGCGGATGTCAACCTTCTTTTCACGCGCATATTTACGTACAGATGGCATAGCTATTACACGAGTTGTTTCATCTACTTCTTCATTATGAGAAGGAGCTTCTTCGACAGTTGGCTGATTAGCTTGTGCTTCTTGCTCAGGTTGTTTCTCTTCACTGTCGTCTTGCCCTTTGAACTTTAAGTCTTCGTATCCAGGAGCATCAAATTTTATTAATGTATCTCCAACTACTGCTACAGTTCCTTCTTCTACAAGCACTTCAAGAACCTTCCCTTTGACCGGGGATGGAATTTCTACAACAGCTTTATCATTCTGAACTTCACATAATACGTCATCTTCATCTACTTCATCACCAGGCTTTACGAACCATTTAACGATTTCACCTTCGTGTATACCCTCACCGATATCAGGCAGTTTAAATTCAAACGCCACGAAATCCGCCTCCTTCATTTGAGTACAAGTTATAGTGGAAAGGAGTATAAGTTATACTCCTTTATATTTTCATTTAAAATTCAAGAACTTTTTTAGCAGTTTCAATTACATCTTTATAATTTGGAAGCCAAACACCTTCAGCAGCTGAGAAAGCAAACACTGTGTCAGGTGCAGCAACACGCAGTACTGGTGCTTCAAGACTTAGTATAGCGCGGTCATTAATCTCTGCAACAACATTTGCAGCCACTCCAGCTTGCTTTTGAGCTTCTTGTACAACAATAGCTCGACCTGTTTTCTCAACAGATGCCACAATAGTTGGAATATCAAGCGGTGATACAGTACGAAGATCCACTACTTCTACCGAATATCCTTCTTTTTCGAGCTCATCAGCAGCTTTCAAAGACTCATGCACCATTGCTCCGTAAGTGATAATCGATAAATCTGTACCTTCACGTTTAACATCAGCTTTTCCAATTTCAATCGTATAGTCACCTTCTGGAACATCTTGACGGAATGAACGGTAAAGCTTCATGTGCTCTAAGAATATAACAGGATCGTTATCACGGATAGCAGCGATTAAGAGTCCTTTTGCATCATAAGGAGTTGATGGAATAACAACCTTCAATCCAGGCTGTTGTGCCATTAGACCTTCTAAGCTATCTGCATGAAGTTCAGGTGTATGTACACCGCCACCAAATGGTGAACGAACAGTTATTGGTTGATTGTAAGCACCACCTGAACGATAACGCAAGCGTGCCATTTGACCACTAATAGAATCCATTACTTCATACACGAAGCCGAAGAATTGAATCTCTGGTACAGGACGGAAGCCTTGAAGTGAAAGACCAACAGCCAGACCACCAATTCCAGATTCAGCTAATGGTGTATCAAATACACGATCTTCGCCAAATTCTTTCTGTAATCCTTCTGTTGCGCGGAAAACCCCGCCGTTTAGACCAACATCTTCACCAAACACAAGAACATTCGGGTCATTTTTCAATTCAACCCGAAGTGCATCTGTAATGGCTTGAATCATTGTCATTTGCGCCATAGCTTACTTCGACTCCTTCTCTTTATAAATTTCCATTTGCTCTTCTAAGTTAAATGGTAGTTCTTCATACATATTTGCAATTAAATCCGTTACTTTTTGTTTAGGCGTGTCGTCCGCCTTTTTGATAGCCTGCTTAATATCTTCTTTCGCTTGCTCAATTACTTGATTCTCAATTTCTTCGTTCCATAGACCTTTATTTTCAAGATACTTACGGAAACGAACGATAGGGTCTTTACGTTCCCATTCATTATCTAATTCACTAGTACGATAACGAGTAGGATCATCTCCAGCCATTGTATGAGGACCATAACGATATGTTAATGTTTCAATTAGTGTAGGACCTTCTCCATTCAATGCGCGTTCACGGGCTTCTTTAGTAGCAACATAGACTGCTAATGGATCCATACCATCAACTTGAACGCCAGGAATACCAGCTGCTACTGCTTTTTGAGCAATTGTCCGTGCTGACGACTGTTTTTCAACTGGTGTTGAAATAGCAAAACGGTTGTTTTGAACGACAAAAATCGCAGGAGCTTTATAAGCACCAGCAAAGTTTATACCTTCATAGAAGTCACCTTGGCTTGCTCCGCCGTCACCAGTATAAGTAATTGCAACTGCTTTCTTACCTTTTTTCTTTAAACCAAGAGCTACTCCGGCAGCTTGAATGATTTGGGCACCTATAATAATTTGCGGTGGAAGAACATTCACATCTTCAGGAATTTGATTTCCAAGGAAATGCCCTCTAGAGAATAAGAACGCCTGATACAAAGGCAATCCATGCCATACAAGTTGAGGTACATCACGATAGCCTGGTAAAATAAAATCTTCTTTCTCTAGTGCATATTGACTAGCAAGCTGTGAAGCCTCTTGTCCTGCAGTAGGAGCGTAAAAGCCTAATCGCCCTTGACGATTTAGAGATATTGAGCGCTGATCAAGAATTCTTGTGTAAACCATGCGTCTCATTAGTTCTTTTAATTCATCATCAGATAGATTTGGCACAGCATTTTCATTTACTACCTCGCCTTGTTCATTTAGAATTTGGAACGTTTGGAACTGTTCTTCAACTTGATTAAGTCTAGCCATCGCTTGAGTTAGTGATTGCTTTTCTCCCATAACGTTGTCACCTCTTCCTTTCATTATAAAGTAGATAAATTGAATAATTTTATCAGTTCTGTTTAGCTAAGCATAAACAATCATTTTTAGGATACCCAATTTATTTATTTAAAGTCACCAAACAATGTGATTGCAGTAAATTTTACAATATGTATAAATAACATCTGTACTAATAAAAATAAAATTATATATACAACACATTGTTCTACGTTTTTCAGTTTACAACAAACAAAATAGTTCCGTCAATTTCTTTGCTTATCTTTTTTTCACTCTCTACGTAGTGAAAAACACCCTATCCAACTAAAAACTGTACCATTCATCCCCATGCTTCTGTACTATATATTTTTAAACAGAAAAACACCAAGATGGTTACTCTTGGTGTTTTAAGATACTTCGTAATTAATTACTCTTAGTATCTTCTGTTTCTTGACTATATGTTACATCTAAACCTGCTGCCTTGTAAAAATCTAATTTGGAATTGTTGTACTTGTTTGTGAAATCGTTAAAACGTTCATTTGCTGCTATCACTTTATCGTACATTTCATTAATTTTGTTAATTTGAGTTTCTAGTACATCTAGCGTTAGGTCTTCATTTTGAAACATTTCGTACAACTTCTTATCTTCTGATAAAGCTTCTTGATAATGTGTATAAAGCTCATCATACGCTTCATAACGACCTTTCATTAATTCATACAATTCTAGAGCTTGTTTCTTTAAAGCCTCTTCCTTGATAGTATCAATACTGGCTTTCGTTTTCTCAAATGCAACTTTAGCCGCTTCTATACTTTCTTTTTCTTTATTCAAGTGTTCTTGGCGTTTATTCGTTATTGCGATCGCTTCTTTAGATAAAGAAACAATCTTATCAAATTCTTTCATACTTAGCGCAATTATTTCATTATAAATTTCTTTTTCTTGCTGTTCTAAAGCAACTAAAGGCTCTTGTTGCTGCTCAAATACTTCTTCTAATGTTACTACTTTTTCAAGCTGGGCATATACTTCTTCCTCTGCTGATGGACCACGACTACAACCTATAATTGTTAAAACACTAAGAAAAATTAATAGTCTGAATGAAAACTTTCTCACGTTTTTAATCTCCTACCTTTCCCATTACTACTATAAAATTTTACGTCAACATTCGCAACTAAATCATGATAAAATTATAAGACTGCGACTTTTTTTGTTAAAATACTTCAAAACTAAGAGAACTTTTACGCTAGAAAATGTATCCGATAACATAAGATTAAAACTAATTGGAATATATTATATCCCATAATATGAAGTTAATTATAAAGTTATGTGCTTGTCCATGAGCAATAAAAACAAGTATTTATGAAAATCAATTTTTAAGTTAATTAACTTTTCCCCTTAGTTTTGATAGACTATATGTAATGTATCTAATAATAGGAGATGACACTCAAAAATGATTTTGATGAAAGATATTATAAAGGAAGGGCACCCTTCCTTACGAATGACAGCAAATCAAGTAATATTACCTGCTTCTGAACAAGATAAGCAAACATTAAAAAACATGCATGACTATGTAATTAATAGTCAAGATCCCGAAATTGCAGAAAAATACGGACTACGGCCCGGAATTGGCTTAGCTGCCCCACAAATCAACGTACTAAAACGAATGATAGCTGTTCATGTAACTGATGAGAATGACAAATTGTATAGCTACGCATTGTTTAACCCAAAAATAGTTAGTCATTCTGTTGAGAAAACCTACTTATCAACTGGAGAAGGCTGTTTATCTGTTGATCGAGATGTCCCTGGATATGTTCCTCGTTACGCAAGAGTTACAGTAAAAGGTACTACTTTAGATGGTAAAGAAGTACAATTGCGATTAAAGGGATTAGCAGCAATAGTCTTCCAACATGAGATAGATCATTTAAATGGTATTATGTTTTATGATCATATAAATAAAGACAATCCTTTCACAGAGCCTGACAACGCAACTCCATTTAATGCTTGATATCATAGGATACAGTATGACTGCTCGTAACATATGAGCAGTCTTATTTGTGCCTCTTTCGCAAAGTCAAAGCAAACGGAATGTGTCTAAATAAAGAATGATTACCCTGAAAAATTTTAGCCAACTCATATTGCTAAGTAGTTAAGAAAAAGCGCAAGCGCCTTGTTCTGCCCTCACCAGCTTAAGAAGTACCCCGCAGGAAAGGGTCTTCCCTCCGAAGTGGGACGGCTGAAGACCTCGAGGGCTAGGGCGCTGGAGCTAGACAAAGTCTTTTATAACAAACCTAGTTTTTTCAAGCCGTACTCAATTCCATCTTCATCAACCGATTTTGTAACAAAATCACTCGCCTCTTTTGCTTTAGGGTGCCCGTTTCCCATTGCAACCCCCGTACCAACAAACTCTAACATTTCCAAATCATTGAGACCATCACCAAAAGCGTATACTTGCTCCTTTTGTAGTCCAAACTTCTCAATTATTTTTTTAATCCCTTCAGCCTTTGAACCGCCCTTCGGAATAATATCGACAGATACATTATGCCATCGGATAATTTGAAAATCTGTAAACTTTTCTAAATAAACTTGCTCTTCACCTGTTTGACAAAAAAGTAACGATTGATACACATCTTGTTTTTCATAATATTGCGGATCATATGGTGGATGGTTAAATAACAAACTATTTAACCCTTCGTGGATATAAGAATGATCGCTATGATTTGCCCTCATTGTTTCATTAGTCATAAATACTAATGGGTGATCATTTCTTCTTGCTAGTAATGTTAACTCATGAATTTTTTCTTTTTGTAAAGGATTTTTATAGATTGGTTCATTATCTACAACAACAAATTGTCCATTAAAACTAACATAACTATCTATTTTCAAAGTGCGCCTTAAATCCTCAAACATAAAAGGACCTCTGCCTGTGGCTATTGCCGTATATATACCTTTTTGTTGTAGTTTTTCAATAGCAGCTAAAGTTGATAACGGTATCTGTTTGTTTTCGTTAAGAATAGTACCGTCAATATCAAAAAATACAATTGAATTCATTAAATTTCCTCCATACTCTTAGCAATTCAATGACTTTAGCGTACGTTAATTTTTATAATTGGTCAATTATAGTTGAGTTTTTCCAGTAATTTAAAAGAAAGTTAACGATATTTCCAAAAATAGCCACGAAATTTCATAGAAAAATGTCATATAATATAAATAAGAGAAGGGGAAACACCCAGTATATAAAATTTCGCCGGACAAGATTAGTATTTATGAAATTAGAAGGAAGTGATCGGACATGTTAAAAAAACTCAGAAAAAAACTTGCAGCCCAATGGAAAGACCTGTTAAGAAAAAAGATGATTGCTTAAAACTTTACTTGTCCGAACTAATAGAGCCCTTCTTTTGAAGGGCTCATTATTTATGGTATAGTATTGTTAAGAAAGATAGCGCGGAAAAAACATGCAAATTTTGTTTATATTTTATATAATAGGTAAGTGTTTCTTTTAGGACAGTTCCACTTCTAACTAATAAAAGGTAATAATCTTGTAAAGAGCGACTATCACTTATTAAATTTTGATGTGTTTCCGACATATAAAATTTGAGCTTTAAATGTTTTCACCATTAAGATTGTAGCAACACTTAGGCGGTAATGTATTTAACTTTTATTCTTAAATTAAATACTAACTAGAAAGAAAAGTCTGAAGGCACATAAAAACTTCAACTTAACTTTGAAGTTTTTCTTTTAAACAAAATAAATAACCTCTTTCTAGAGGACTTTATGCAAACGAGGAGAGAAAAAAGATGATATTTAAAGTTTATTATCAAGAAAGTTCTTATGAAGTACCTGTACGAGAAAATACAAAAACAGCGTACGTTGAAGCAGAAACTGAAAGAGCTGTCAGAAAGAAATTATTTGATAAAGGATACAACATAGAGTATATTGAGCCAATCAGCGAACAATATTTACAATATGAACAGCAATCAGAAAACTTTATTGTATTGGAGAATTGAGACGAATGAAATTTTTAAAGCATGATCAAACAGCAGTTTTTGCCCTAGGAGGGCTTGGGGAGATTGGAAAAAATACGTACGGTGTGCAATATCAAGACGAAATAATACTAATTGATGCCGGGATAAAGTTCCCCGAAGATGAATTATTAGGAATTGATTACGTTATTCCTGATTATACGTATTTAGTTAAAAATCAAGAACAAATAAAAGGGTTATTTATTACACATGGTCACGAAGACCACATCGGCGGAATTCCTTATCTATTACGTGAGCTTAACATACCGATATACGGAGGTAAGCTCGCTTTAGGATTACTTCGTAATAAGCTAGAAGAGCACGGATTATTACGTAAAACAAAATTAATTGAAATTAAAGAGGAAGAAGATATTTCTTTCAAAAATACGTCTATATCCTTTTTTAGAACAACGCACAGTATACCAGATAGTTATGGGATTGTTGTTCGAACACCAGCAGGAAATATTGTTCATACAGGAGACTTTAAGTTTGACTTCACGCCTGTAGGTGAGCCTGCAAATTTAACTAAAATGGCTGAAATTGGAAAAGAAGGTGTGCTTTGCTTACTGTCAGACAGTACAAATAGCGAAATACCTAATTTTACAATGTCGGAACGTCGTGTTGGTGAAAGTATAAATGACATCTTTAGAAAAGTAGATGGACGTATCATTTTTGCCACATTTGCTTCAAATATCCACCGTTTACAACAAGTAGTGGAATCAGCAGTACAAAATAATCGAAAAATAGCTGTATTTGGTCGTAGTATGGAAGCAGCTATAGACATTGGATATAACCTAGGTTACATCCGTTGTCCTAAAGAAACATTTATTGATACGCAACAACTTAATAGAACACCGGCAAATGAAGTGGTTATATTATGTACCGGAAGTCAGGGTGAGCCAATGGCTGCACTGTCGAGAATAGCTAACGGCACACATAGACAAATCCAAATTATCCCAGGCGATACAGTTGTATTTTCTTCATCTCCTATTCCAGGAAATACGATAAGTGTGTCACGTACAATTAACATGTTATACAAAGCTGGTGCTGAGGTTATTCATGGATCAATTAATGACATTCATACTTCTGGACATGGTGGACAAGAAGAACAAAAACTTATGCTTAGGCTAATGAAGCCAAAATACTTTATGCCAATACACGGGGAGTATCGCATGCAAATAATGCACGCTAAACTAGCTGTTGATTGTGGAGTTCCTAAAGAAAATTGCTTTATCATGGATAATGGTGAAGTATTGGCGTTAAATGATAAAGAAGCCTCTATCGCAGGAAAAATCCCTTCAGGTTCTGTTTACATTGACGGAAGCGGCATCGGAGATATCGGTAACATTGTTTTACGAGACCGCCGGATTTTATCAGAAGAAGGACTTGTTATCGTCGTTGTAAGCATTAACATGAAAGAATTTAAAATAGTTGCTGGGCCTGATATTATCTCTCGAGGTTTCGTATACATGAGGGAGTCGGGAGATTTAATAAACGACGCACAGGCACTTATTTCAAAAAACCTTAACAAGATGCTTGAACGCCGTACAAGTCAATGGTCAGAAATTAAAAACGAAATTACTGATACACTTGCTCCGTTCTTATATGAAAAAACAAAGCGTCGTCCAATGATCTTACCGATCATCATGGAAATTTAAAATTAAGTCGACAATAATTATAATTTCAATCTATTGTCGTCAACGTGATTACATTGCTTATCACATAAAAGAGGGTGTCCCAAAACTAACGTTTTGGGGTCCTTTTTTTTTGAGTAAAGAATTGCATTGTACCTTGATGTTGATTTCCGCTTCATTGCGCTCGCTTTCCGCGGGGTGGCCGTGAGCCTCCTCAGGCTACGCCTTGCGGGGTCTCACGCCTGCCACTATTTCCCGCAGGACGTTGATTAGGCTTCTTCGGGCTAACATCGCACGAAGAAAATGCAATAGCATTTTCGGGGAGTCGAGCGCATTCCGCTACAATCAACAAGGTACGAAACATTATATTCTAGGCTGAAAAATATGCATAAAAAAAGAAGCTCGTCTTTCTTGATATAATGTAGTTACCACACCAACATTACGAAAGGACGAACTTCTTATGTATCAAGAGTATACACAAATCAACTAGTGCTACCAATGGATATTGCTATTCTCATTCCACAAAATCACTTATGTCACCTAATAGACCTGTCGGTTGATAAAATGAGTCCCTCTCTCTTTATCAACCTTCATCCTGGTGGGGGCCGTCCACCATATCCCCCCTCGTATGATGTTAAAAGTGATTCTGTTTGCATATGCGAACAAAATATATACCTCTCGTAAAATGGCAGACCAATTAACACAAAATATTTACTTTATGTGGCTTTCTGGCAATAAAGCAACCCTATTTCCGTACCAGTAACCGCTTCCGTTCGGAGCGCATGAAGGATATAATCTATGAGACGTTTGTTCTTTTCTATCATCAACCTATTACAAGAAGAAGGGCAAGTAAAATATCAACAGAGAAAGATAGATGTCGAGCCCGTCTTTGGTCAACTGATACAACAATAATTACTCACGTTTTCGAATGAACGGCCTGTCAAAAAATACAATAGACTTTGGCCTGCTTTGTGCTGCCCACAATTTGAGAAAATGGCACAAAATATCTAACCAAATAAAGGATAAAGAAGTGATATAGGTTAAGTAGGAGTAACGAAAGGTACTCTGAGACAAATTTTAATTGAGAAAATAGATATTTCCAGCATAAAAAAAAATTGTCCCAAAAGGGCAACTAATTATGACCTTTTGGAACAGTCTCTTTTTCTACACATTTATTAAGTGTTTTTCAAAACGATTTATATCCGTATCAGCCCCAATGACAATTAAAACATCGCCCTTTTGAATCACCTCAATTGCTTGTGGTGAAACAATAACTTCTTTACCACGTTTTATAGCCATAATATTTACACCGTATCTTGCTCGAATATCTAAATCAATTAAAGAGTGACCTATAACCTTTTCACTAGCTACAATTTCTACAATACTATGCTCATCAGATAACTCTAAATAATCAAGAACATTATTTGATATGATATTATGAGCAATTCGACGTCCCATATCACGTTCAGGATGGACGATTTGATCTGCACCAATTTTAGCTAGTACTTTTTCATGATAATCATTTGTTGCTTTTACAGTAATGTTTCTTACTCCAAGCTCTTTAAGAATCAGCGTCGTTAAAATACTAGCTTGTATGTTGTCTCCTATAGCCACAATGACATGATCGAAATTTCGAATCCCTAAGCTTTTTAAAACATTTTCATCTGTAGAATCTCCAACTACAGCATGCGATGCAATTGAAGAATACTCGTTTACTTTATCAGCATCAAGGTCCAATGCGAGAACTTCGAGGCCTTCTTCACTTAATTCCCTACATATACTGCCTCCAAATCGCCCTAAGCCAATGACTGCAAATTCTTTTTTCACAATTATTCCTCCAAATATATGCTAGCTACGGCAATAATTGTATCACACATTATTTAAGTAATAAACATAGGAAAACGTGATGCGCCGCATTTCAAGCTAAGGATGGCGCCGTCCTAATGCAACGCCTCAAACCTTCACATCCTGTTAGAGGCGTGTCACTGAACAACACAACAAGCGTATCGCTTTAGCATTGCTTTATTACGCGGTCTTAGTCGTCCGAGCAAACCATATAAAAGGAAATACAAAGCGTGGTAGTTTTGACTTATCGTAAGAAATTTTATCGTTCGGGCATTGAAATAGACTATATTCTACGTGTCTGGTTGTATGCTTTTGTATTATATAATTGCACAAAAAACAAGGCTAACATTACGTTAACCTTGTTTTTTATCATCATCCTACCTCAAGCATTTTAAATTGAGATTTAACTAATTCGTAATACTTACCTCTTTGTTCCATCAATCCATTATGATTACCTTGTTCAAGCATTGATCCATTTTCCAAAACAAAAATATGGTCTGCATCTCGTATTGTTGATAACCTATGTGCAATAATTATTGCTGTTCTATCTTTAAGAAGGCGCTTTAAAGCATTCTGAATAATAATTTCAGTTTCGGTGTCAATACTTGCAGTTGCTTCATCTAGAATAATAATCCGAGGATCCGCTAATAACGCACGCGCAAAGGACAACAACTGACGTTGACCAACAGAAAGTACATTGCCTCGCTCTTCTACTTCTGTTTGATAGCCATTAGGCAGATTTTCTATAAACGGATGAGCACCTACAGCTTTTGCCGCTTCAATAACTGCCTCATCAGTAGCTTCTGGATTTCCAAAACGAATATTTTCCATGATTGTACCAGAGAAAATAAACGTATCTTGTAGCACAAAGCTGATTTGATTACGTATACTTTTCAGCGTAACATCTCTTAAATCATGACCATCTATTTGTACTGAGCCAGCTGTAGGATCATAAAAGCGACTTATTAAATTAGCTATAGTTGACTTACCAGATCCGGTGTGTCCTACTAATGCAACTGTTTGCCCTGCCCCAATGGTAAATGAAATAGTTTTCAACGCTTGACGTTTATTATCATATGAAAATTCAACATCTTTAAATTCTATTTGACCTTTCATGTTTGCAAGTGGCATCGCATTTTGTTTTTCTCCTACAATCGGCTCTTCATCTAAAAACTCAAATATCCGCTCTGAGGAAGCCATGGCAATTAATAGTTGATTGTATATTTGCCCTAATCGCGAAATAGGCTCCCAAAACATTCCTAAATAAAATGCAAAAGAAACAAATTCACCTACAGATAAACTATTACCTGAAATCAAATGTGTACCATACCATAATAAAATCGCTGTACCAATAGCATTTGACATTTCAACAAATGGTCTAAACATGGCATTTTTTTGTGAAGCATCTCGCCAACTTTCAAAATTCTCAGTATTCACTCCATCAAAAAACTTCATATTTTCTTGCTCTTGAGTATATGATTGCGTGACTCGAATTCCTTGAATACTCTCATTTAAATGGGAATTGAGCTTAGATTGTTTAATTCTTACCTTCTGCCACGACTTACGAATATGTTTTCGTAAACTAGTAGAAATAAAGAACATTATAGGCAAAATAATCATAATTGCCAAAGTTAGTGGCGGACTTATGATAAAAAGAATAACAAAAATCCCCACAAGTAATATAATGTCCATTAATAAATTAATAACACCGTTCGTAAACAGCTCCTGCAAAGAGTTAATATCATTCATAATACGAACTAATATACTACCAGCTGAACGACTATCAAAAAAACGATGAGATAATGTTTGAACATGCTGAAAAAGGTGTTTCCTTAAATCATATATGACTCCTTGACCTAACAGATTCATCCAACGAATTCTTAGAAAGTTAGCCACGTATGATAAAAGATACAATACACCTATGCTAGCAACAATCCAAAACAAAACTGACATATTCTTCTGTGCGATAGCTTTATCAATTGCATAAATACCAATTAATATTGGCACAAATAATCGAACAGCTGTAGAAATAATAACTGCTATGAACGAAAGTGGCAATAAACTCTTTGAATAGGGCTTAACATAAGATAATAAGCGCATCATCTGAGTCCAGTTAAACGGTTTATCAATCGCTTGATCAGTAGAATATTGAAATCTTTCTTTTATTTTACTTGTCTTTTTGTCTTTTTCCATAACAGTTTCTGTCACCTCGCTTCGGCTTCAATTAAACCTTTATCTTTGTATTGAATGTCGTAGATACGTTGATAAGGGCCATTATTTGTTAGTAATTGCTCATGCGTACCTCTTTCTGCGATAACGCCCTCCTCTAAAACAAGGATTTCATCTGCATGCTTTAACGAAGAAATGCGATGCGCAATAATGAAAGTAGTCCGCCCCTTCATTACTTCCTTAAGGGCATTTTGAATCTTAAACTCTGTTTCCATATCAACTGCGCTTGTTGCATCGTCTAAAATTAGAATGCTTGGATTCACACAAATAGCCCGAGCAATGGCTATACGTTGCTTTTGACCTCCCGATAACCCTAATCCTCTTTCCCCCAGCATCGTGTCGTATTGATCTGGCAATTCCATAATAAACTCGTGTGCTTGTGCTCTTTTTGCTGCATCAATAATTTCTTCCATTGATGCGTCAGGTCTACCGTATGAAATATTCGCCCGAATTGAAGAAGAAAATAGAAATGACTCTTGCAAAACAAAGCCAATATTTTTTCGAAGAGTCTTTAAAGAATATTCTTTTACATCAATGCCATCAATTAATACACTACCTTTAGCAGGTTCATAAAAACGAGTAATTAATTGCGTTACACTCGTTTTTCCCGAACCTGTTGAACCAATCAGCCCAATAACGGCACCAGGGTTGGCATCAAAGCTTATGTTTTCTAATGCAGCATTATTATCCTCAGCATACTGCAACGTTACATCATTAAACTGTACATGGCCATTGAGTCTATTTACATCAATGGAATCTTCCTTATTTGTTATATCTTCCTTCGCTTCAAGAATTTCTAGTAATCTTTCACCAGATGCTTTAGATTGAGAGAATAAATTAATAACAAAACCTAAATTTACTAATGGCCAGATAATATACCAAACAAGACTAAAAAACGCTACTAGTTCTCCTGGTTTTACCTCACCTTGAATAACTAAGTATCCTCCATATGAGAGGAGTGCAACAACACATAAATTACCGATGAACTCCATAAGCGGAAAAAACTTAGCCCAAACGTTTGAGGTAAAGATATATTTTTCCTTATAGTCATTATTTGAGTTATTAAATTTATTAATCTCAAAATCTTCTCTTGATAAAGATTTCACTGTATTTATTCCGCTTAAATTTTCTTGTACATTTGTATTCAATTTCCCAAAAGACTTTCTAATCCCGCGAAAAGCAGGATGCACTTGTTTTTCGAATTTCCATGTCACTATTATTAAGAAAGGCATCGCTAACATTGTTACGATAGTTAATGGCACAGAATAATAAAACATAACGCCTAATGAAATAAAAATAATTAAAGTAAATCGAATAAGCTCCGAAAACCCGAATGATAAGAAAAAACGAAAGCCTTCTACATCAGCAGTGAGCCTTGACATTAAATCTCCAGTTTTCGCATTATCATAATAACGAAATGGTAGGTATTGCAACTTTTCATATAGTGAATTACGTAATTTATATACAGACGTAATTCCAAACAAATCTCCTAAGTATTGATTGAAGTATGTTGCGATACCTTTTATCGCCATTACTAAAATAAAGCCTATTGCAAGATATGGTACATACTCATATTGTTCAGCAAGCACTACTTCATCAATTGTAAACTGCAATACAATAGGATAAACAACAGTAATGAGTGTGACAAAAAGTAAAGAAAATAACGACCAATAAAAATAATGACGATATGGCCAATAAAATTCCTTTAATTTTTTGAACGTATCCACATAACTCCCCCCTTAAACGTGTATATATTTAATAAAAAAATACGTATATATAAATATATCGAATTCCGAAATATTTTTCCACTAATTTACTAACTTTTTTTTAGAAGTTGCTAAAAACCACATAGCATTTGAAGCTCTATCTTATCTATAAAGCTTAGATTGTCAGTTCAGAACCGCTAAGTAGTATGTAAAAAAGATTCTTAAGCGTCAACAACGTAAAGCGCTTGCCCTCTAATTAAGCTCCAACCCTTATTTTTCATTAACGACCTCTTATAAATACCAGTTTAAAGGCAGAATGATCGTTGTCATATATAACAAAACACGGAACTATCGGTTAATAAACTGTTAATGTGCATAAGTTGCTATCCATGAAGAGATCGCAAACATTTTGTTCATTAACTTACAAGGTAACAGCAGCGCTGACGTATAGGCTTTGTACTACTGAACTACATTAAATCAGCTTGAATATTCCTCATTATAGCTTTCTCATAGAGGTCCATCGTCACTAAGTAGGCTTTCAGACTTAGGCGGCTTATGACCTAGAAAAATGATGTCTCTTCAAATCTTTTACTTATGTAAAGCGTAGACGTTTTTTTCATAGCAAAAAAGATCGAACAATAAATTCGACCTTTTAAATTACTTTGTTATTCTGTTTTATTCATTTCATCTAAAACGCGGTTAACACGTTTTTCAAGCATCCTCATACCACTTCCACCAGCTTGAAAGTGTCGAAGCTGCCCTGTGTTGTCAAACACATAATATGCAGGTACATATTGATTTTCAAATTCGTTCGTTAACTTGTGATCGTTGTCAACATAGATAGGTTGTGTTATGTCATGGTCTTTTGCTACTTTTTCTATTTCGGTTATATCTAAATCTTTTTCTGAACGAGGCATATGAACAGCCATAACATTTAGCTGATTTTTATAGTTATCACGGAATTGATTCACTTGAGGCATAGCTTCCTTACACAAGTGACAGCTTATTGACCAAAAATGTATAAGTGTTGGTTTTTCTCCTATTAGTTGGTCACGCGTTAATTCTCTATTTAACCAAGTTGTTGCACCTGTGAGTTCAGGTATTGGTTCACGTAGTTTCATGACAACATTCACCCTTTCCATAAATTACGTATAGGCTTTTTAAAAAAGAGCCTAACAACTTGTTAAACCCCTTTATTTAGTATAGTTAGCATGTAATTATAAAGTATTTTGTCCTGGCTTCCAGTTAGCAGGACATAAGCCACCCGTTTGTAATGCTTGAAGAACACGTAATGTTTCATCGACATCACGTCCAATGTTGTTATGGAATATTACTTGATATTGAAGTTCACCATCAGGATTAACAATGAATAGTCCACGCAAAGCTACACCTTCTTCTTCAATTAAAACTCCATAGTCTCGAGAAATCTGATGAGTTAAATCTGCAGCAAGTGGGTACTTAATACCTCCTAAACCATTCTTATCACGCGGTGTGTCAATCCATGCTTTGTGAGAGAACTTTGAGTCCGTAGATACACCAATAACCTCAGCGTCTAAGTCCTCAAATTCATCATAGCGATCAGAAATGGCGGTAATTTCTGTAGGACAAACGAAAGTGAAGTCTAGCGGATAAAAAAACAGGACAGTCCACTTATCATTTTTCATATTTTCCTCTAAGCTAACTTTACCAAATTCCCCATTTGCTAACACAGCTTCCATTTCAAAACGTGGAGCTTGCTTCCCTACCATACGCTCTGCCATATGTATTTCCCTCCATAAAAATGATTAAGATCTTTACTTATGTATAATCCCCCTGAAACTCAGTTTTCACTATAATAAAGGGGCTATTTTCAAAAAAAATGGAAGTGAAACTCTATAAATATTGACTAAGACCTAGTTATAAACCTTTAATTGTATATCCAGGCTATGAAATATTTAAACGTATCTTTTGAGAAAATATTAAATGTATGCTACCGTATTTATTAGGAAGAATAAATCTAGCTAATTTTAACAGGACTACTAGTATTAAGTTTAACACGAACAAGTTGAGGGTACAAAAATACCATGGTTAAAACACTTTCTATCTAGAAAAAACAACAATTTGTTTACATTTTTTATTAATAGTCTACCAACACAGAAAGGGTCGAAACAGATGGATATTCAACAACAAATACTAAATTTTGATTATTATGCGTTATTAACTAAGGCAGGATTATTGTTACTTAAACTAATAATATTTTACATTGTTTTCCTAATAGTTAAATCTATTGGTAGTAAACTTATAACACGTTTGTTTGACAGGCTAGCTGAAAAACGAGATATGGCACCTGGTAGAACTAAAACACTTCACAAGCTTGTTAACAACATCTTTCAATATACATTAATTTTCTTATTTTTTGTGACAGTTTTAGAAATGTTCGGTATTAAAATGACTGCCATTTTAGCAGGAGCTGGAATTGTCGGACTAGCCATTGGATTTGGAGCACAAGGTCTAGTTAGTGATGTAGTGACAGGATTCTTCATATTAATTGAAAAACAATTTGAAGTTGATGATTATGTCACATTAGCAAGCTTCTCAGGTATCGTAGAAGAAGTAGGCTTACGCACAACACAAATTAGAGGTTTTGATGGTACGTTACACTATGTACCGAATAGGCAAATAGCTAGTCTCTCCAATCACTCTCGTGGTAATATGCGTGCCCTTGTTGATATTGGTATAGCGTATGATGAAAATATTGACCACGCTATTGAAGTTTTACAAAATACATGTGATGAAATAGCTAAAAATGAACCAGCTCTTAAAGAGGGACCAAATGTTATTGGTGTACAAACACTAGGGGCTTCAGATGTTGTTATCCGTATTATTGCTAAAACGGAAAATATGCAACAATGGGCGGTTGAAAGGAAATTACGCAAAGCCCTTAAAGAAGCACTTGATAAGAATGGAATAGAAATCCCATTTCCACACCAAGTATATGTCGAAAAGTCACAACAACAATAAAAATTAAAATAAAAAACCGGGAGCTCCCGGTTTTTTATTTTTTACTATCCTTTAGTTTCATTAGCGTAAACGTGTTTCTACTGCTTGACAAACTTCATCTGCAGACAAACCGTTTGCTTCGATAACAGAGCCAGCTGTAACTGTGTTAGCGATACCCATAATGTTTGAATCTAGTCCTGTTACCACACAACAGTCACAACCTTTAGCGTCATCCTCACCTTTTAAAGCTACTACGTTATAACCTTTCTGACGTAATGCTTCTTGTACATTTGTTAATGAACCTTCTACACCAATAGTTTGCATATGTAAAAACACCTCCCTATCTATTAATTTGTCTAATAAAGCATTACTTTATTCGAACAAACTGAAATAGATAGAAACTTTTACTTATTAATTAATGTTATGAAGCAATAGTATTAAAATAACGAACCAATAAGTTTATTGCAACAGGAATGGCTTCTTCATCCGGATTTAGTTGCGCATGATGTAAACCTTGTGGTGAGTTAACACCTAACCAAAACATGAAACCTGGTATTTCTTTTAACATATATCCAAAATCTTCTCCTGTCATAGATTCGGAACATTCAATAACATTAACTAAATCGTTTGCAAAGTTCATAAAATGGCGTGAAAGCTCTTCATCATTATACACTTGGTAATATGAAGATCCATAATCAATTGTTGCTTTACATGAAAATCCTACTTCTATTCCTTTTGTTAATTCTTCAATCCTTCTTTTTATAAGTACCATGGAAGTAGGTGTGAGCGTACGAATAGTACCTTCAAGCCTCGCCTTTTCTGCGATGATATTCTGTACTGTCCCACTTGTTAATTTTCCTACTGTAACAACTCCACTGTCTAAAGGATCAATGTTTCTTGCTACAACGGATTGTAGTTGCGTTACTAAATAGCTTGCAGCAACTACCATATCATTTGTGCGATGTGGATAGGCAGCATGGCCCCCTTTTCCTTCTAAATCAATGAATAATTCAGATGTATTTGCAAATAACAATCCTTCTCGTAAAGCTATAGTTCCAACCGGATATTCAGGAGCTATATGTAAAGCAAATACAAAATCGGGACGCCAATTTTGCATTATGTCTGATTTCAACATTGGCTCTGCTCCACCCGGCCCTTCTTCTGCTGGCTGAAAAATAAACAATAAATCCTCTTTAACAGGATGATGAACAAAATGGGTTAATATGCCTAAGGCAATCGTCATATGAAAGTCATGACCACACGCATGCATAAAGCCATCATGCGTAGATGAAAATTCTAAGTTCGTAGCTTCTGTAATGGGCAATCCGTCGATGTCGCAACGATATCCTATCATGCGTGTTGGATCGGTACCATTGACTTTTACAAATATACCTGTTTTCCATGTTTTCACATTTATCCTTTGACTTGGTAAAGAAGCTAAAAAGTTGAGTAAATATTGTTGAGTTTTGTACTCTTGAAAACCAACTTCTGGTATTTTATGTAAAGCACGTCTTATAGCAATGTAATCAAATTGATCCACAAGTATCTTCCTTTCGCACCTATATAACAAGAGCGCGGAGGATATCCACGCTCTCACATCTTACTCTTCGTTTAATTGACGGAGTTCTTTTTTAATTTCCGTTTTAGACTTAGTTTTCTCATCAATTTTCTTAATAACGCGCGCTGGTGTACCAGCCACTACAGTATAAGCTGGCACATCTTCAATAACAATTGCGCCAGCAGCTACAACAGCTCCTTTACCAACTGTCACACCTTCTAATATTACAGCATTTGCGCCAATAACAACATCGTCTTCAACTATTACAGGCTTTGCAGATGGCGGCTCGATTACTCCAGCTAAAACAGACCCCGCACCGATATGACAGTTCTTACCTACCGTCGCACGACCACCAAGAACTACATTCATATCAATCATAGTACCTTCGCCGATTACAGAGCCTATATTAATGGAAGCTCCCATCATAATTACCGCGTTGTCACCAATTTCAACTTGATCACGAATAATGGCACCTGGCTCAATACGTGCTTTAATATTCTTCATATCAAGCATTGGAATAGCTGAGTTTCGACGGTCATTCTCAACAACATAGTCTTCGATAGCACCTTTGTTATTGTCAAGTGCTACCTTTACGTCCTTCCACTCACCAAATACTACAGCAGACTCACTACCAAATGTAAAAACTTTAGCGTCGTCTCCAAAGTTAATCCCTGTTACATTTCCTTTTACATACACCTTTACCGGTGTTTTTTTAACGCTATTTTGTATAAAAGATATAATTTCATTTGCATCCATCATATTCATATGTATTCCTCCTTCATGATCATTTCAAAATGGTCTACAATTTATTACTGTACCAGACGAAAGTCTATGTGACAAGTTATTCGTTTGTAGAAGCCGCCCTTACTATGTCTATAAATGCTTGTACTTGTTTTAGCTGCATCGTTGATTCATAACCAATAACCCAAGTATCCCTACACATTGGCATTCCATATTCATCTAGTAATGGAATCTTATTTATTTGAATATCTGATTCGTCCAGAATCACTGATGGTAATATAGCATACCCAATACCATGAAATGTCATCTGTTTACATGTTTCAATTTGATCCACAACAATCGTTCGTTTCGGAGCTGTCTGAAACTGTCGATGCCACCAATTTTGGATTTCCTGATAATATGACGAGTCACTCTTGAATTGAATAAACGGACGCTCTGTCTTTAGTACGTCGTTAAAGTTTGTTATTTCAGTATCGACTAGATACAACTTGTCAGTTAAAATGTGCTCCTTAAATCCTTTCCAATCCGTTTGCCCTCTAATAATACCCAAATGCACAGTGTCATCGTACACACTCTGCACCATTTCACTGCTCCATCCAGTCAACAAAGATACACGAGCATGTGGATATGCTTGTACATATGTCTTTAATATTTTAGGTAACCAATTTTGCCCAATAATGCTTGCAACCGCTAGTCGTAAAGTACCGTATATCTCCTTATCAATAAACTGAAGCTCTTCTCTTAACTTAGCTTCTTGCTCAATCATATTTCGGGCATATAGCACTATACGTTCACCAGCAGGTGTAAGTGTTAAACCTTTTTGGGATCTTAAGAAAATTTGACATCCCCATGATTTTTCTATTGATTGAAGACGTTGACTAAGGGCAGGCTGAGAAACAAATAACCGTTCAGCAGCCTTTCTCATATTCATTTCATTAGCAAGCACTACTAGCATTTCCATTTCAGACAATTGCATCGCATCACCACCTTACCAAATTTGTCTCAGAAGTCTTCCCATATCTTAAATAAAATTATAAGTAACAATTAGGATGTTCGAGTTTGCTTTAATTGATTTGATTGATTGTCACTCTCTTCAGATTTTGGTAATAAAAATATTACAACCATACTAACCAGTGCAAATATCCCTACTACAACATACACATTATGTAATGCAATCGATAGTCCTTCTTGTAGCAATTGTTTTAGTTCAATTGGTAAAGCAGATCTTCTTTGCGCATCTAACAACACAGTAGTTGCATCAAGGTTTAAATTAGCTGAGTTCACCTCGTTGCTTGATGCAATATGTTGATATAAACGAGAATTTAAAATACCACCTAGCAAAGCAGCTCCAATAGTACTTCCGATTGTTCTCATGAACATAAAAGATGCGGTTGCTACACCTCTTCTTTGCCAGCTGACAGCTGTTTGAATGGAAACAATAAAGGCAGTAGTTGTAAGACCCATTCCTACTCCAATAAAAAAGGAGCCAACCGCGGCAATAACAGGTCCTGCTTCTGCTGTTAATGTAACAAAGATTGAGCTTCCTATTAATAAACCTAATCCGCCTAGAACTGCCGTCTTACGATATCCAATTTTCAGAAGCATTTGTCCAGCAAAGGTTGCAGCGATAGGCCAGCCTATTGACATTGTTGTTAACGTAAATCCAGCCACTATTGGTGTTCGTTCCATTACACCTTGCACAAATGCTGGTAAAAAGCTCGATATCCCAATTAACATAGCGCCTGTAGTTAAGGCGGTTATGTTAGCAATTACAATTGACCGATTGTTCCATATGTCTAACGGAAGCATTGGTTCATATGCACGCTTCTCTTGGAAGAAAAACAAAACGGTAGCTGTAAGACAAACAATAGAAAGAGTAATAATTTGCCAAGATGTCCATTCATAATGGACACCACCTTCTACTAAAACAAACATAAGTGTACTTATAGAAATAAGTAATAAAACAGCTCCCTGATAGTCAATAATATGCTTTTTCTTTGTAATATCCTCATGAAGAAATAGTACAATGCCCATTATAGCAAGTATACCTAGAGGGATGTTAATCCAAAACACATAATGCCAGCTTAAGTATTCAACTATTAATCCTCCAAGAGCTGGACCAGTTATAGCTGATATCCCCCAAACGCTTGATAAATATCCTTGTATTTTGGCTCGTTCTTCTTTTGTATATATATCACCTACGATAGTAGATGCAATTGGCATAACTGCACCAGCACCTGCTCCCTGCAAAAAACGAAAAGCAATTAACATTTCCATAGATGTTGCAAATCCGCATAATATAGAGCCTAACATAAAAATAATGATTCCAAATACAATAATAGGTTTTCTTCCAAATAGGTCTGACAACTTTCCATAGATTAATACCGTAACGGCATTCATTAATAAATAAGCAGAAAACACCCAACTATAAAGCGAAAAATCTTCTAAATCCGCTGCAATTGCTGGCATAGCCGTTGACACAATAGTTGCTTCTATTGCAGCTAAAAACATAGCAAGAATAACTGAGGCTAACACTAGAGGACGGTTTGTTTTTAAGCTATTCTTCAAATCATTGCTCCCCCTATTATTTTGTTCATGTAAAAACACTATGTATAAAAAAACACTCAAATATAAAACAGAGGCCGTTCAATTGCCCCCCATACGCGTCCTCAGACAGAATGGTTTTGCATTTACTTTGAACAGCCTTGTTCTTAATCTTTATTCAGTTGGCGTAAATGACGATTCAGCTGCTTTAAAATCGCCCGTCTTGTTAGAATACCCTCAAAATATCCTTGCTCATTTTCTACACAAATAAAAGGATGGTTGACAGTTAAGTCTAGCCCTTTCAGTAACTTATCTTTGAGTTGTAATCTTGGTATTTCTTTGTTCATCACATCTTCAACCTTCATGACGTCCAATTTTTCATACTCGATTCGCTCTAAGCCAAGTATTGAATCTAGTATCATATTGGTACTTATGAGCCCACGCAACATAAATTTCATATCTAATACAGGGATAGCTGTATACCCTGTCTTTATCAGAACTAATAATGCATGGTTTAAGTTGTTACCTATTTGCACATGAGCAACTTTTTCAGAAGGTATTAGTAGATGCTCAATTCTTGCTTGAGAAAATTGATTGCTATCAAGGCTTAACATGATGCATTCCCCTAACTTTTCATAAACTTTACGGTTTCAATTGTAACATAAAAAAGGTGAATCCGTATGTTTACATTTTCTGTACGGCAAAAAAACTGACCTTAAGTTGGTCAGTTCAGTAATAAAGATTAAAATACTTCTTCACAAAGTCGGTAGTACAAAGATGACAATTGCTTTACCTTTAGCTCGTCTAATTGTTTTCTTTCACATTCCATATCAGAAATTTCTGCACTAACAATATCGATAGCAACCTTTTGATTGAACAAACATTCTAGTAATAGTTCACGTTCATCATTCGTCAGTCTAGACCATACAGCTTTTTCATTAATGGAATTCATAAAGTTTCCCCCTCCTATTTGAACTTATGCGCTTGTGTCATGCCATATTCTAAGGAGGGCTTACTTTGTATAGCGATTGGCATAACTAGTCGCAGCATAAGAATCAGGCTTAATTTTAGTTGCAAATCCCATAGCGGCAATCCGTCCAGTCATATCATGAATTAAATCTTTTGTTGCACCTTTATTGCCAATATCCAAATGAACCTCAAAGCTTAAATCTGCACCTTCATGAGCATATTGTAATAAAATATCAGTGATGTCTTCTAAATAATCGTCAGACAACAAGCATGCTAACTCTTGACTTAATGCCGTTTCTAGAGTTATTTTTTCACGCAAACTCGTAATCGGACGAGTTACTGTAAAGTTTTTCAAACAGCCCCAAGCACCTTTCCCTACCCTATGAATATGCAGGGCACTAATGAATCTAGTTTCTGTAGCGTGAACTTGAGAATCTGTTCCTACTGAAATAACATAATGACAGCGAGGATCCATTTTAATAAATTGTTTCATTCTGGCAACAACCGTTTCTAACGACATATGACCTTCCGAAACATTATAAAACGCTATATCTTGCTCGTTCATTATGTCCTCCTTTTTTTATACATTCTTATCCCATTATATGTACAAAAATACAAATATGGTGTCAAAATTTATGTATAAAGTCAGGACAGGCAAGCAATAGAATGATACGAACAAACATCATCTTACATTAGAGCTCTCTTTTAGCCTTTACTTGTATGTATATCGGATTGTTTGTAGCGACATTCTTTGCAAGTATATATAACATTTTGATTGGATTGCGCTGTAAGAACTTGCTCTAAATAAGCTGAATCTCCGCAGGAGGGACATATAACTTTTGGTGAAACTCTTGTCATAATCACTTCAGCCCCCTTTGAAATTTCTCATCATCAATTAAAATTTCACTCTTGTCTATAGCATAATCAACAGCTAAAACCAGGCCAATGTCAGTGTGAGTGGATACATCATTAACGATTGTAATTGGTACCCCCATTCCTTGGGCCAGCTTTACATATTTAGACAAGTATGTATAATTTAATTCTCCATCAACATAAAGGTGAGCCTTTGAGTAATGCTTCATTTCCTTTACAATAGGCTCGTATATTCGGGCATTTCTAACCTGCTTATCTGATAATGCTAGGATTATTCGCTCGCGAAAAACGGTTAAGTATTCTTGTCTCTCAGCACGCCTTAATTCTGGTGTGCCTTGTAATCCACGGTCTAAATATTCCTCAACATTTTCCTTCATGCTTCCACCTACTTATATTAGTTCAATAAATCGTAAATCTCTATCGCAATCATGTCAATATTGTCAAATTGATATGATTTTGGCTTTTCGCCATCTTTGTAAATTTCAAGTTGGAACGTATTTGAATGTTGGTGAAATGACACGCTGCACATACGAACGCCATCCCTTTCAAAAAAACGTTGTGGTGCATCACCATTGATTGTACCTTGTTCTTGCATGTTTTGTAATCTGTTAATAATACCTAGTAACTGTGACATATTTATTAATTAACCCCTTTCCACACACTCTCATTTAAAAGTTTACTACTATATAGGATTTTTTATCCAAACAACAATAATTCTGAATCTTTAAAACGTGTGATACAATAATAAGGCATACATACTAAACAAGGAGGTCTTAGCATGTTACTTTCACCGCAAAGATTAACGGATGATATTTTCTTAATTGATGCATATGACTTAAAGCGTGTTGGCCGCACGGGATCCTATGTTATCAAAGATGATAAGATCACACTTATTGAGACATCTGCTAGCCCCTCGGTCCCATACATATTAGAAGGCCTGAAGCAGCTAAATGTAAATCCCGAGGATATTTCTTATATTATTGTAACACATATTCACTTAGATCACGCAGGTGGTTGCGGCTTATTGTTAGATCATTGCCCTAATGCCAAAGTGATCGTTCATCCAAAAGGGGCAAGACATTTGATCGACCCTTCCAAGCTTATAGCAGGGGCCAAGATGGTATATGGTAAAGAGTTTGAAAAGCTCTTTTCACCTATTATACCAATTCAAGAGGGGCAAATCATAGTCATGCATGATAAAGATACTTTAAATATTGGAACTAGAAATTTGATCTTCTTAGATACCCCAGGACATGCGAATCATCATTTTAGCATGTATGACCCTAAAAGCAAAGGAATTTTCACAGGAGATACAGTAGGAATTTTTTATCACGAAACTCAAGCAGATAATATAAGGCTATACTTGCCATCTACTTCACCAAATCAATTCAACCCTGAAGTGATGATGCATTCCATCGACAAACTAGCTGACTTGGAACCTTCTCGTATCTATTTCGGCCATTTTGGTATGACTGAGGATGTTGAAGAGACCTTTTCACAAGTAAAGAGTTGGATCCCTAAATTTGTCGAAACTGCCACTTCAACTCTTGCTACTTGCTACGACAAACCACTTTCAGATCAAATTATAGCCATCAAAAACCAATTGTTACATACAGTAAAGGAATATAGTGAGGTTGGGAAACTCCCACAAGCACACCCTATCTTTGAAATTTTATCCTTAGATTTACAAGTATGTGCGATGGGGTTAATTGATTATCTAAAGAAAAAAGAAATGCAAGCATAAATTATTATTGCAAAACAACTTGTTCATTAAACCATATTATCAAAAACGCTTTCCATCGCAAAAATCGTACCATTTAGAAGGATCTGTTATTCTATTTTCTTATTGATGGTGTTAGCTTCTTTAAAGATTAGGCTGTGTTAAAGGTGAATGTTGATTTTTTGTTTAATTTTGATTGCAGCGGAATGCACGCTAGAAGACGAAAGACTAAGAGCGCCACATCCTGTGGCAACGTCTTTCTGACCTGTATCGTGCGAGCCTTAGCGAGAAATAGTGGCAGTCGTGAGAGACCCCGTAAGGCAAAGCCTGAGGCCGACAACAACGCGCCGTCCTGGCGCATTGTCGGCACTAGCCGGATGTACTGTGCGTCGGAGGCTCACGGCCACCCCGCGGAAAGCGAGTGCAATGGAGCGAAAATCAACACCGAAGTCTAACAGAGCGAGAGATAAATAAAACAATACGATATTTACTTTTTTTCTATTGAAAATCCTGCTAATGCTATACTAATGGAGTCGATTGTAGCTTGAGCATGTCTCTTTACTTCTGTAATATGTATATCTGTTTGTTGTGAAGTTTGATCCACTATTACAGTTCTCATTTCATTTTTTTCTAATAATAGTGGGTCACTTTTTGTTGAGAATTGATTAGAAATAAGCCAGCCTGTTTTAGAGAGCTGTATAACTGTAACAGTAAATTGGTCTTCAAACCAATACGGACTATCATCTTCATAAGTAAACCACTCGTATACATATATTTCACTTTGACTTTCGTTCCATTGCACTTTTGTCCTGTCATCATAAGAAAAAAACGGGATAAATGTAGCAGATACATCTGTCCCATACACGATGTAACCTTCATCTTCTTCATAAACATGATCAGCTGTAAATTCAGTGATATACTCTTCAGTAAAGTAACTAGATAAGGTAGCATTAACATCATCTAAGCTGTGAAAATCTGTTGCCAAAGTAAGTTGAGCTGCAGATGCCTCTTGTAGAAAATTAAAAACGTCATCATTTGAAATGGTATTATTCGCCAACGCTTGTCCTATTGATAACAATAAAAATATCAGAATAATCATTGTAATAATTGATGTTTTTTTCATAACTTTTCCTCCAGCCTCATTAATGTATCCATATTGTATCAACGATTTAAGGCGTGTGTCGGGACAATCGTTCGCAAAATAGTGTCACTATTATTCATAAACTGACGTTAACTTATATAAAATGACATAAGTAGAGTGGTAGCACCAGTTTATTTATGTTATATCTTAATCCATAAGAAGTTCGTACTTTCGGTAATGTGTGTGGTAACTACATTATATTAAGAAAGACGTGCTTCTTATTTTTTTATGTTTATTTTTAATCATCTGAATATACAATGTTTCGTACATTGCTGATTGTAGCGGAATGCGCGCGACTCCTCGAAAATGCTATGGCATTTTCTTCGTGCGGTGTAAGCCCGAAGAAGCCTAATCAACGTCCTGCAGGAATATTGACAGAGTGCAGTATAAAGGCGAGAAGGATCACGGCCACCCCGCCGAATGCGCGCGCAATGGAGCGAAATCACAACACTATTAGAATACACTTTTATCTTTACTTTAAAGTTCTACATACAAAATGCCCCAAAACGTAAGTTTTGGGACACCTTCTTTTACTTTGATAAACTCATATAGGAAATATAAATAAACATTAGCACAGCTAACAAAATGTACGTTAAGAAAATGGGGTTACGGACGGCTGCATGATTACGAACCTTCTCTCCTACTGCCGTATCCAGGTTAGTTTCTTGTCGTTCTTGTGTACCACCAATCCGATATGTCATTACAAGTCCAAAACCTAGGATAATAATACCAATGACAGCTAATATCATGGTTACATAACCCACATGCACCACCTCCTGCTACCTGTAGTCTTTCACATGCAGAGCAAACTATTCAGGTTTGGATAAACTACAAGTGTACATTCAAATCATAAAGATACTCATACTTCAAATCCACAAATAAAAATTGGTTGTCTTGTAACGGAAACGAAAACGTGCGTATCGTAACTGCTTTATCGATATCATTATATAGGTCGGATAATAATCCTTTATTATTTAGCCTCATTCGAATAATATTCTCCAAAAAATACGGACGCCAGCTCCAATTTTTTTGATATGCATCTAATTTCATTTCCCAAAAATCATCATATTTTTCTACATTAGCTGATAATTGAAATCCATCTTCATTACACACATATAGACGAAAGCTAATATCTTGTAATTCTTTTGCAATCTCTAGTAGCCAATCATTGATTGGTAAATCTTTCTTTATTTTAGAAACTACAGCTTGAGTCCTTTCGTTTAATAAATCCCTCAGTTCATACAACGCTTTTATCCTATTTTTTTCAAAAACAATAAACTGATGACATTCTTCTCTTAATCGTTCTTTTAGAATATCGACCTCAACCAATTGCCTTGTAGGCTTATGTAAGTAATATCCTTGATAATACCGACCACCATTACGCCATGCATAATGTAATTGATAGGATGCCTCTATATCTTCATATAAAATTGTGGCACCAACACGTCTTGCTAACAACGAAAATGAATATAACACATCCTCATAAGTATCAAGTTGCGTTTGTAAGCGTAATTTTTGGAGGTCTATTCTAATAATATTTGGAGATAAACGTCCTACAGTTTGAAGATTACTTGTTTTTCTTCCAATATCATCTACCGCAATCTTCAACCCGTATGTTTTGTAGTACTGAAGGAGGTGACTCAGCTGCTCAACATCTCCAGAAAAATCATCCATAGATATTTCAATAACAATATTAGTTAACCTTAGACCTTTAATCTCATATTTCTTCAACAGTTGTAAAGTTGATTCACCTTGGCCTTGCATTAACAAATTAGGATTACGATTAATAAATAAAATTAAATTGCCATCTACTTTAATCATGTCTGACAATGCCATCTCTAAAACAGTATCATCTATTTCAATTCTATATTCCTCAGGAACAGATGAATCAAAAAACAAGCTCCCAATAGGAAGATCCTGTTGGTCACCTTTAAAATACGCTAACAACTCATACCCTACTACACGATGCTCATCCGAGCTAAAAACTGCTTGATAATATGGTGTAAGCATATGTATATTTGATAAAATTTCAAGTGGATCCATTGAAATTAACCTCCCACATGTTTTTTCTATTTTAACACAGCTCGTTTTTTTGACGTAGTAGTTAAAATGGGATTAAACCATTTTACAATCCCCTCCATCTTACGTATAATTTACATGTGGAAAATTGTGGGGGATACCAGCTTATGTACAATGTTCAAATCAATCGAGAAGATGATATCTTAATAGCTTTATCTACAGCTAGAAAACTAATTAAGATGCACCAGCTTTACTTTACAAAAGTTGACGAACAAAAAATTCTCGTATCTATATCCGAGTTAACCCGTAATATCCTAGCTCATTCTAGAAGCAACGGACTATTTACTTGTGAATTTATTTCTTCGCCTAATAATGGTATTAAGATTACAGTAACTGACAATGGGGTCGGTATACCGAATATTGACGCGATTTTAGCTGGCCAAATCAATAAGAATTCATCGGGGTTAGGTCTTGGTTTATTAGGTGTAAAGCGTTTGATGGACTCGTTTAATATTCAAACAAAAAACAAAGGAGGGACAAGAATCATTGTCACAAAATGGGGATCACAGTGATGTATATAATAAAATACGTGTCAGTCAACTTGCTTCAATTGGACAAATTGCCGCTGGTATTGCGCATGAAGTACGGAATCCTTTAACGACTGTCAAAGGCTTTTTGCAGTTAGTAAAAGAAACGAACGAAGATAACTACTTAGATATTGCATTACAAGAGCTTGACACCGCTCTTTTGACAATGAATAACATGCTTCAAGTATCTAAAGCCGATCAAAAAACGGAATCCTATACAACTATAAATATGTGCAGTGAACTTGAATCAGTTCTAGCTCTCTTTCAAAACGAGATTTATCGTGTCACCATACATACATATTTTTATGATAAACAGATAAAAGTTTTGGGTCAACGCAATGCGTTGAAGAAAGCATTCTTTAATTTAATTAAAAATGCTTTTGAAGCCATACCTGATAAAGGCAGCATTACTATATCCCACGAAAAACAAGAAGATTTGCTATTAATTACTATTCAAGATACTGGTGTAGGCATTCCTAAAGACAAGCTTAATATACTAGGAACTCCTTTTTTTACAACAAAGGATAATGGCACTGGTATGGGACTAACACAGGTGTTTTCAACTTTACATAATCACGGTGCGCGTGTTGATGTACATAGCGATCTTTCTCAAGGTACAACTTTCAAAATATATTTTCCAATACGAGAACAAAACACACTAGGGGTGAACCAATTGACTGATTTAAGTTACGAAAACAATCAAACCTTTTTTGATTTTATCTCGTCTAATACAGAAATCTTCGACAAAACTATTAAAGATAGAACAAAATCGCTACTTGAAAGAGTAGAAGACTCTCCTTTTAATGAAGATCAATTATTTGAAGCAGCACATACCATTTTGTCGCACTTAGAAGCTGATGCTGAGCATGAATTAATTACTATCGCTAAAAACTTCGGTGAAGCTTGGGGTAAAAGTGATTTACCGTCGATTATTAGTCTAGATTGGTTTCATAGTTTACGAGAAGTATATTCTGATTTCCTATATAATTTCTTTCGTTTACAAGAGCAATTTGATATTGAGCAGATTATCTCCCTAACCAAAAAAACGAATTACTATTTGGACTTATTTGTGCGTCACTACCATTTCAGCTACACAAATTACAAAAACTCTGTCTTAATATCTCAAAGAGAAATGATAGAAGAGCTTTCTGTTCCTATTATTCCCCTAGCCAATTCAATTGGCATTTTACCAATTGTTGGGACTATGGACACTTTTCGTGCAAAAAGACTTCAAGAAAAAACATTACGAGAAATTGAAACCGCAAAGTTTCAAAAAATAATTATTGATTTATCTGGCGTAGCGTATATGGACACTGCAGTTGTTTCTCACCTTTTTAGAATCATTGAAGGGTTTAAATTGTTAGGATGCGAAACCATTGTAACTGGTATTCGCTCTGAAATAGCTAACACCATGATTGAGCTAGGTATTATTTTAAGTGACAAAGTACAGATAAAGGCTGATTTACAGCAGTCCCTACAGGAACTTAATATAATCGGGAATACAATATAACTAAAAACATTAACACCCACTTAGCAGAGACAAATATTCGAAGGTAAAAAAGTGAAATTGCAGTTTGTGCTTTAACTGGAGAGTTTTATATTTGTCTCTTGATCTATGAAACATATCATATATAAAGCTAGATACAGGAAATGTTCCTGTTACGTTCAAACCTAAACGAAATGTACGTTCTCATTCGAGAAGTCTCTGCTATATACTTTTATAGTATCGACAAAAGGCTGTTATGCAAAGTGCATAACAGCCTTTTCGTTAGTCTCTAGTCAATCCTTTGAGTGTCTAAATCTTCCATTTTCTCTTGAAGCCAAAGTTTGATATCTGTTGTAATAGCAAATACTAAAAAGAAATTCATGGCCCATACACCGACAAAGTTTTGGATACTTCCAAAATCCACACCGCCAACATTTTTGATTTTCATAACGATAAAGGTTTCTAACACCATAAGTACAAATGATGCGATAAACGCAATCGCTGTACGAACCATTACCCATCCCCCGCTTTTGTTGTATGCTTTTTAGTTATTGTTTTCTGAATATTTAATACATTATCACAAAATAGACACAAATTCAAGTAAAGCGATTCTTGACAAGCTGAAATCAAAGTTTTCAAAAAGTTCACAACTTTTTTAACGATATGTGACATTGTTCTCCCATTACTTTTCATTTACTTCACAAATGATATTATTAAGTCAAGAAGTACTTCTCATTATCAAGCTAACAAAGGTTAGCACAGGAAAAATACCAAAAAAAGGAGCGGGTTGAAATGATCGTTAAATGGTTAAGAGAAAACAATATAGCGGCTGGGCTTATGGTTGTTTTTAGATTATATTTAGGCTATGCATGGTTAACGGCAGGTTGGAACAAAATTGTCGGTGGGTTTGATGCAAGTGGCTATTTAAAAGGTGCTGTTGGCAAAGCAACAGGGGATCATCCTGCTGTGCAGGGCTGGTGGGCTAGCTTCTTAGAAGGGTTCGCTATTCCAAACGTTGGATTATTCAACTTCCTCGTACCTTGGGGTGAATTTTTAGTAGGTATAGCTCTAATTCTAGGTATTTTCACAACATTCTCAGCACTGATGGGTATAGTCATGAATTTTGCTTTCATGTTTTCTGGTACAACAAGCACTAATCCACAGTTAACATTACTTACAATTTTCATACTAGTTGCAGGTGCTAACGCTGGAAAATTCGGCTTAGATTATTACGTACTACCTTATATCCGTAAAATCTTTAAAAAAGACACTTCTAATTCCGCTGTTACAAATAAAATATGAACGAAATAAATTCTCCTAGCAAAAACTTGCTAGGAGAATTTTGCTTTTCACAGCTAAAATTGCGGTTTATAATTGAAGAAGGCCGATAAACATATTACAAAGTAGGTACAAATGTGATTAAATTAGCAAAAAAATTGCTTGTGTCGTTTTTTCTTTTATTCTCTCTTTATGTGTATGCCCGTTTCATTGAACCTTCTTGGCTGCAAATCAATGAATATAGCATTCAACACCCCTTAATTCAAGAAGGGTTTAAAAACCTTACTATTGTCCAATTTAGTGACACACATCTTGGCCATTATTACAATATAGCCGACTTACAACACATTATTAATAAAATTAACAGTTTTCAACCCGATATAGTTTTTTTCACGGGAGATTTGATTGATCAACCCAATGTTTATACAGACGCAAATTTAATACCAGAAGTTCTTAAACAGCTAAATGCTCCTTTAGGCAAATTTGCCGTATATGGCAATCATGATCATGGTGGATACGGAACAGAGATTTACGAACAAGTTTTAGAGGATTCTAATTTTACACTACTTGTTAACGAAACAAGATCCATTACATTACTTGATGGGAGCACTTTTAATATCGTGGGAATTGACGACGCTATGTTTAAAAGAGAAGACTTTACTTTAGCAACATCAAAGCTCAACACCAATTCGTATTCTATATTACTCGCGCACGAACCTGATGTCTTTGAAGTTGCTGTTAATTATTCTATCGATTTACAATTATCTGGACATAGTCACGGTGGTCAAATCCAAATTCCTTTTGTTGGACCACTAATAACACCACCACAAGCAACCACATATTATGAGGGCTTTTATGAGCTTAAATCAGCAAAACTATACGTAAACAGAGGGCTTGGTACTACTAGACTTCCTTACCGATTCCTGGCACGCCCAGAAATCACTGTCTTTCACTTCGAACCGCAATGATGTATAACAGAAGAATAAAGAAATTAATTACAAACGATTAACAAAATGGTGTTTCCTCGAACCCCAAAAAGATACTGTTTTGTTTACGACCTTATTGTAAAGCACTTGTTAGTCACGCACTCTTGTATTACACTCACAGTTTAAACATCGCTTACCCATCACCTAGAAAACCGCGCAGTTCAAACTGCACGGCTCTTCTATTTTTTAAAGGGCTTTGGTTTACTGTAATAAAATCCTTGTGCTTTAATACAATGATTTTTCAACAAAAAATCTACCTGTTGTTTTGTCTCAACACCCTCTGCTATCACTTCTAAACCTAAGCTATTTCCTAGATGAATAATCGTTGTAGTGATTGCAGCATCTTTTTCATTTGTTGTAATCCCTTTTATAAAAGAGCGATCTATTTTTAACGAATGAATAGGAAACTTTCGCAAATAACTTAATGATGAATATCCTGTTCCAAAATCATCTATTGAAATTGTCACTCCGAATGCAGCTAATCTCTCTAAGGTAAGTAAAGTTCTCTCTGTATTATGTAAAACTGTCTCCGTAATTTCTACTTCTAATAGTTCAGGTGGTACATTGTACTTTCGTACCATGCTTTCGATCATGTCAACTAAGTTATCTTGTTGAAATTGCTTTGCGGACAAATTAACGGCGATAGGCTTTGCATTGCTCTTTTTCTGCAAACATTCTTTAAGCTGGCGACATGCTTCATTAATAACCCACTCACCTATTGGGATAATAAGTCCACTATCTTCAGCAAGTGGTATAAAATCAGCTGGTGAAATAAAACCTAACTGATGGCTACTCCAACGAAGTAAAGCTTCATAGCTTGTAACAGTATTTGTTATCATATTTATTCGCGGCTGATAATAAAGAGTAAATTCCTTATTTTCTATCGCCTTGCGCAATGCTGCTTCTAGTTGAACTTCTCTTTTAGAAGCTTTATACATCTCCAAACTATAAAACTGATAATGTGCCCTACCACAATCCTTCACACGATACATGGCTGTATCAGCATTGTTAATCAAAATTTGAGGCTCTTCTCCATCAGATGGATACAAGCTGATGCCTAAGCTAGCTGTAATATAGTACTCAACAGATCTTTTCAAGAAAAATGGTGAACGAAAGCAAGCTAGGATTTTTTCTGCACATAACTTAATCTCGTCTAATGAACTATCTGTCACAATAGCAATAAACTCATCACCACTCAATCTAAAAAGAGCAAGTTTTTCGTTTTCTATTAACTCTAATCGCCTCGCTACCTGCTGTAACAACTCATCTCCTGCGTAATGCCCCATTGTATCGTTAACCTTTTTAAATCTGTCTAGATCAAAATATATTACTGCCACTTGAGAATTAAATCGCTTCGCTTCTTCGACGGCATTATGTAAATAGTCTTTCAATGAAATTCTATTTCTCAGTCCTGTAACTTGATCATGATAAGCCATAAATCTTATCATTTCTTCTTTACTTAGTTGTTCTGTAATATCTCTAGCAATACCATATGCACCCTGTACATTACCCTTAACAACAATAGGTACTGCTTTAAGGTGTAGATAAATTTTGTGGCCACTTTTGTGGAGGGCTCTACAAACAGTCTCTGCGCTTTTACCATTAAAAATATCAGTCATTAAATTATTTATCTTGTTATAGTCTTCTTCGCTTATAAATTCATAAATTGACAACTTCAGCATACCAGTTTTGTAGCCCGTTATATGAGAGAATGGTGGATTAAAACCTTGAAATATGCCTGATTTATCAAAAGAAAAAATTGCGTCCAAATTATGGTCATACAAAGACTTATATCGCTGTTCACTCTCTTCAAGCTTTCGTTTTTCTATTATCTTATCAGTTATGTCTCGGGTTACACTGACGATATGTGTTACTTTTCCTGTATTACTTATAACAGGAGTTAATATAGACTCCTCATATTGACTTTGGCCCGTTTCACTCTTTGACGTATCTATAAAGCGTATTGATTTTTTATTACATAATACTTCTTTATAATACGTTTCTAGATCATTTGCTACTTTAATTGACAAAACATCTTTCATACATTTACCAATTGCTTCAGTGGAAACCCCTGCTTTTTTATAAGCTTTTTCATTCATATATAAATATGTAAATGATTCATCCGATTCCACTTTCATCACAAAAACAAGGTCGTCAATATATGTCAAGACAATATCAAATAGAATATCTTTTAACGAATCCGATGAACTAGCTAACATAATATCATGTCCTCGCATAAATATTTTTCGACTATTTCGACATAATAATATCATATTTTGACACTAAGGGCGAACTGCTATCTTTTTCTAATTTTGTAAGAAAACATCAGAACATTTGATAAGCTATAACAAAACTGAGAATACTTCCTACTAACGTACTACTAATATACAATAACAACGCTCTATAATTTCTTATTTTAAAATATTGAAGGGATTCCAAACTAAACGTTGAAAAAGTGGTAAATCCACCGCATATGCCTATTAAAAAAACACTGATATAGTTGCTTAAATTTGCATCAATTGTTAAGATGAGGGCTAACAAAGCTGAGCCTGTACAATTGACTAGCACAGTTGCTGTTAAACCTATACTTGGACGCATATATTTCGCCAAAATCATAGATGTTATATAACGAGCCATTGCTCCAATGCTTCCTCCAGCGATCGCCCAAATCATCCTTGTACCTTCCTCTGGTTATTTATTTTGTCTCCTAATGAGTCTCCAATTATAACAGCAAGAAAGCCCCCTGCAACAGATATTGTGACATAAAACACAGCAGTAATCATGGATACTTTCATTAAGCTTGTTACACCTGCTGAGAACGTTGACATCGTAGTTAATCCACCACACATCCCCGTCGTTAAAAACAAACGGAGACCTGTGTGGTCAAATAGGCTAGCAAATATAGCGATTAGAAAGCACCCGCTAACATTTGCAAATAACGTGCCGATTGGAAAATGAGTACTTGAAAACCACTGCTCAATACCTAGTCGGATTGCCATGCCTAATCCCCCACCTGCACCAACAAGCAGGACCAACTGAAAGTCTTTTATCATATTAACAACTCCTATTATGAAAAGTGCTACAAGGTACTAGCCTTATTGAAATATAATTAACACATTATAGTAACTCATTGTTCCAACACTCTTTGGGTGGAGGGCAATAACCCATTAACACTTAGCTCTGAATAAGATACAAATTTTTTATACATAAAAAACAAGGTTGCCCCATTTAGTAGACAACCTTTCAAAAGCATATTACTCTTCGTCTTCCATAACACTGTAGACAGCATTAAACAATGTCAATTGGGAATCAATCATAGCTTCATCTTGTTGCCTTGTTACGTAATGATATACACCATCTTTATCTTGTTCACGAGCTTTCATATTATCTTGTAAAACAATTGATAACATTTTATTAATGCGCTTTTTTATGAACCCTTCATAAATAGGAAATAGTATTTCAACTCGTTTAATCATATTCCTAGTCATCATATCAGCTGAAGATAAATACATTTTTTCTTCACCATTATGATGAAAATAAAATATACGAGTATGTTCAAGAAAGCGTCCCACTATACTACGAACACGTATGTTTTCACTAACACCTTTTATTCCAGGTTTTAAACAGCAAATACCTCGCACAATTAAATCTATCTTAACACCGGCACTAGATGCTTCATATAGCTTCATAATTAACGGTTTATCTGTTATGGAATTCATTTTGGCAATAATCCTACCATTTTTATATCTTTTGTGGAATTTAATTTCCTCATCAATCAGCTTAATGAACGTATCTCGTATATCAAATGGTGCTACTACTAAATGGTGATAATCAGGTTTTGCTGTATAGCCACTTAAATAATTAAAGAAATTAGTTGCATCTATACCGAACTTTCGTTTAGCCGTTAAAAGCCCCATATCTGTGTAAATTTTTGCCGTTTGATCATTGTAATTACCTGTGCCTAAGTGAACAAACCGTTCAATTTGTCCGTGCGTTCTACGAACGACAAGAGTAATTTTACTATGAGTTTTCAAGTGTGTCATACCATATATAACATGGCATCCAGCCTTTTCAAGCTCCTTTGCCCATTGCACATTATTTTCTTCATCAAAACGTGCTTTTAATTCAACCAATACAGTGACCTGCTTTCCATTTTCAGCCGCCCGCTTTAATGCCTCGATAATTGGAGAGTCACCACTTACTCGATATAACGTAGATTTAATTGCCAATACATTTTCATCATCTGCTGCATCAGATATAAAATCTATAACAGGTTCAAATGATTCGTATGGATGATGTAAAAAAATATCTTGTTCTAATAGTTTCTGAAAAATATCTTCATCAGATTTTAAATCTTTAGGTGGTTGAGGAATTAGAGCTTCATAAATTAAATTCTCTTTGTGTTGCTCTAACTCTTTATAAAATGAAAATAAAGCTGTTAAGTCCAAAGGACCATTTAACATGTATATATCTTTATCATGAACTTCTAGTGCTTTTAACAAAAACTGTAAAACACTTGGGTCTGCCCCTTTATCAGTAATTTCTAATCGAACAGCAGCCCCCCACTTACGCTTTTTTAACTCTTTCTCTATTTCACGTAGTAAGTCTCTGGCGCCTTCTTCATGTATAGTCATATCTGCATTTCTTGTAATGCGAAATTCAGTAGCACTCTTTATAGTAAATCCTTTGAATAGCTTATTAATATGAATGCGAATAACATCTTCAAGTAACATATATGCATACTCATCAGTCGAAGATGGAAGACGAATAAATCTGTTCAAAACTGAGGGAACTTGAACAATAGCAAGCTTTTCTTGTTCCTCAATCGGCGCCTGCTTATCTTCCAATAAAATAGCTAAATTTAGACTTTTGTTTAATAACATCGGAAATGGACGATATGCATCTACAGCCATTGGAGTTAGTACAGGGAATATTTGCTCATTAAAATAGTCTTCCAGAAATCTAAGCTGTGTGTCATTTAGTTCTTCCATTTTGCGGATATAAACATTTTCGTTTTGCAATTCCTGAACTAACACATTCTCAAAATATTCATAAGCTCTTAATACAAGTTGATGGTTTTTTTCCGATATTTGCTTAAGCTGTTGTTTAGGAGTTAGTCCTGCCTTGTTTTCTGGTTTATTATACCCAGCTTTTACTTGGTCTTTTAATCCTGCAACACGCACCATAAAAAACTCATCGAGATTGGATCCGAATATAGCTAAAAACTTTAACCGTTCTAACAACGGGTTATGATGATCAAAGGCTTCCTCTAACACACGCTCATTAAATGCTAACCAACTAAGCTCTCTATTGTTGTAATAATCAGGATTATCGTATTCAGTTAAATGCGAGTATCCATCTTCCATAGCACTATCCACCCTTTATTGTTGATAATCATCTTTTTTCTTCACACTGTAAAATTAAATAATATATTTCTTTTAATACATTTTTCTAGATGCTTTTTTTGTTTTTCCACTTGATATTCCTCAGCCATAGGATTTTTATTACAAAACACGTCAAAAATAACGCTGTTTTCATCCTGATACATTGAAATATCGTCGACAATATTTCGCTTTGTAGCATTCATACTGTAAGCAACCTTTAAAATAGAACCAAGTAATCGCAGCTTTTTCTGTTCTGTCTTCGTAAACCAGTTTTTAAAAGGACTAATATATTGCTTAAATACTTGCTTATTTTTATAAGAAGCTACTAGAGCTAATTTTACTCTGTCTCGATGTCGAAGACCGTCTATCGTTCGGTTTGCTAATAAATAAAATGTATGCTGACTCGATGCCTCTGCATCAATGTAGGACCCTAAATAAAACGCTAAGGCTGCTTTCCGAAGCAATAGACCGTCTCCCTCTGTTAAAGATGCAATCCCCTCTTCTTTTAAATGGGTGAATACCTTATTAGCTAAACTTAAACTGGACAAAGTGTATTGCAAATCAATATTAAAGTCCTGCTGAAGTTCAAAGCTGCTTTCTTCATAAATAGTAGGAAAATATTGAATAGACAGCGGTTTTAATAATTGCTCATAAAAAATTCCATCTCGTAAGCCTTTTCGACTTAAAACAAACATGGAAGCAGAAGACTCTTCATATAATGCATGAAATACTTGAACGGCTGGTAATATAATATCAGCTCTATCTTTTGAAAGGGCCTCAAGCTTTTGAAGATCTTCAAATGATTGAGATTGCATAAAAGCTAAGCTATCTACAATATCCTGCCCATTCATTTCATATAGATGAAGACCCGCAACAGGGTATTGTACGAGAAATTGATGAACCTGCACTAAGTTTCGTGCGCTACCACCTATTGCAATGATTGGTAAACGTCGATCTGTCAACCATGGGAGCATACCGAGCTGTTCTCGAACAAACGCCAATAGCTTTGTCCTTTCCTCTTCAGTTGGAATATCACTTTCAACAAATTGACGTTTCAAGGATAAAGCTCCAAACGGGAAACTATGATAGGCTATCAATTCGCGGTTTTTAAAATATGTAATCTCCGTACTTCCTCCACCTATATCAATTGTAATACCTTCTGTGTAAGGAGTAGAATTGTTAACAGCTAAAAATCCATAAAACGCTTCTTCGTATTCTGATAAAATTCTCAAACTAAAACCTGTTTCAGCTTCAACTGTTGTAATAATAGAAGCCTGATTTCTGGATTGACGTATTGTTGCAGTAGCAACACAAATAACATTTGTAACAAAATGATGGTTCATAATATCTCTATGAGTTCGTAAAGTTTGAACTAATAAATTTATACCAATCTCAGACAACACACCACTAGGTAGTAAATAGTCACGTAAACGAGCTACTTGCTTAATATTTTCAATCTCTTTGAACCGACCACTTTCATCAGAATCGTAAATGACTAATCGTATTGTATTCGAACCTATGTCTATAATGGCGAATTTAGTTTGCAATTAAAACATCCTTTTTTCTTATTTGTATAATAACGTTATTATATCATATTCAATTTTTTTCATTTTTTAAAACCTTGTAAATTTTAGACTCGTCGTTTATTTTTGTTAAAGTTGTTAGATAATTGTGAAATTATCAACAAATATGGTTGCATTTTTATCACAAGGTTGTATAATAATTATGAGAAACGAAAGGAGCGAACACTGTGAGTAAATACGATAAAGATAGCAAACCCTCTTCAACAATAGCTACGCCTGAAGACCTCGCAAAAGCAATCTTCATTGTAAACCGTCATGCTAAAACAGCACCCGACCCTAAATTTCTATATACATTAAAACGAAAAGCATTAGAAAAATTATTAGCTGAAGGTAAAGCTAAGAAAGAAGGGTTACACTTCTCTCGCAACCCACGAAATAGCCAACAGCAATCTGATGTTCTTGTTTCATTAGGAGGATTTTACTTCCATATGCCTCCTACAAAAGATGACTTCTCTAAGCTTCCACACTTAGGAACATTAAATAACTCATATCGAAACCCTAAAGTCCATATGTCTTTGTCATTGGCAAAATCTATACTAATTAAGTATGTAGGCGTAGAAGAAAGCAAACCACAAAGACGCAGGCCAACGTATCAAAAACCTGTATTTAAAAGGCTAGGACAATCTTATTTATAGTAAGTGCAAATATCTAAAATTTTGAGCTAGACATAGTCTATAACCCTTATTAGTGCAAAAACCTTGTGAATTAATATTCACAAGGTTTTTTCGTTTTATAAAATATATTTATCAATCATATCTACTAATTCAGCAATTTCTGGTTTACTAACTTGAGCATTTGCACCTACTACTTCACCTTTATGACGTAAGTCGTCTGTAATAAGCGATGAGAAGATAACAACCGGGAGCTTACTCAATCTATTATCAGCTTTAATACGTCTAGCTAAATGATGTCCATCCATCTGAGGCATTTCAATATCAGTAATAACTAGTTGAACATGTGATGTTACATCCTTATCGGCAATACTTTCTAAGTAATGTAAAGCGTCTTTACCATTCTCAAAAAACTCTAAGTTGCTATAACCGGCTTCACTCAAAGTGTCGAATAGAAGTTTACGAAGCATTGGTGAATCCTCAGCAACAACAAGCGATTTTTTTGAGCGATCAACTGTCGTTGCATTCTTTATTTTATCTACATTAAAGCCTGCATTAGGGTTTATATCAAAAATAATTTTTTCAAAATCGAGAAGTAAAATCATCTCATCATTTAGTTTAATAACTCCTGTTACATGAGATTCTAAACCTTGGTATAAATCAGATGGTTTTTCTATTTGTTCCCATGAAATACGATGAATTTGCGTAACATTATTAACATGAAATACAATCTTCTGCTTGTTAAATTCAGATACGATAAATTTATCATGTGAAGAGTCTGTAGAGGCCGAAAGACCAAGGGCACTTATCAAATTAACCACTGGTAAAACTTCGCCTCTTAATTCAATTATACCCTCAACATTAGGATGAGCATGAGGGATTTTTGTTACTGGTATAGGATTAATAATTCCTTTTACTTTAATAACATTAATGCCAAATTTATTGTTACCTATAGTAAACTCAACAATTTCTAATTCATTAGTACCACTCTCTAGTAATATACCTTTTTTCGAATCCATCCGTAACGTCCTTCCTGATTGGAGTTGTGTTAATTATATTATATGTCGAATTTTGCGAGAAAGGAAGGTTTGTACTCACAATTCTTTATATATATATATTGCAAAATACGGTGGCAGCTAAGTTAGTATTTTTTTGAATTACGTCCTAAGGCCAAGACAAATATTAACCTCGCACTTAAAACTGGGTTGTATAGGACCTTTTTTCTCTTTAGTTCAGGTTCTGCACTCCATAATATTGCTTCTTCACTTGAAATATTAAATTTATAATAATTTTTTGCAAAACTAGTAGATTTTTGGCTATGATTTGCTAAGCTAAAAGAAAAATACACTTGGAGGTCTTATGAAAAATAAAAAAGCGATTTTCGGTTGGACAATGTATGATTGGGCTAACTCTGCTTTTGCAACTACTGTTATGGCAGCAGTATTTCCAGTTTTTTATTATGACGTTGCTGCAAAAGGAGCTACAGAATCATTGGCAAGTTCTTATTATGGTTACTCCTCAGCCATCGCTGCTTTAATTGTTGCAATACTAGCACCAATATTAGGAGCAATCTCAGATTACAGTAGCTCCAAAAAGCAATTCCTTCGCTTTTTTGCCTACATGGGTATAATTGCCACGATTCTCATGTACTTTATCGGTGAAGGGCAATTTATATTTGCATCTCTATTGATGATTTTAGGTACCGTAGGGTTTTCGGGGGCTAACGTTTTTTATGATGCTTTCTTACCGGAAATTGCAGAAGAAAAGAATATTGATAAAGTATCAGCAAGAGGCTTTGCATTCGGATATATAGGTGGAGGTCTATTATTAATTGTCAATTTAGCAATGATAATGAAGCCTAGTTTATTTTTTCTACCTAATACACTTGTCGCTACTCAGATTTCTTTTGTTACTGTTGGACTCTGGTGGTTCGTATTTTCAATCCCTCTTTTTAGACATGTAAAAGAAAGAAAGCTACCAACTCAAACACAAAAGGGACAATACATAATAATTGGATTCGCTAGAATAAAAGACACATTTACAGAAATCCGCCATTATAAGCAATTATTCATATTTCTTATTGCATTTTGGTTATTTAATGATGGAATTTCCACAATTATCAAAATGGCAACTATTTACGGTAAAGATATAGGTATAGGCTCTACAGATTTAATTGCAGCGTTAGTAATCACACAATTTGTCGGTATTCCTTTTTCATTCTTGTTTGGCTGGTTGGCTTCAAAGATTACTGCTAAACGTGCATTAATACTCGCATTATGGGTCTATACAGCAATTGTTATTTTTGGTTATTTCATGTCGTCTGCTTTACATTTTTATATACTAGCAACATCAGTTGGTTTCGTTCAAGGTGGTGCCCAAGCATTAAGTCGTTCAATCTTTGGAAGTATGGTTCCATTGAATCGTAACGCAGAGTTTTTTGGCTTTTATGGTATTATGGGTAAGTTTTCAGCCATTTTCGGTCCATTTTTATTTGCATTAGTCGGACAACTTACAGGATCAAGTCGATTTGGTATTGTATCCTTAGTTCTCTTCTTTTTGATTGGTATTTACTTGTTAACAAAAGTGAATGTGGAAGAAGGCAAACTTGCTGCTCAGCAACCACGATTAACGCTGTAATATTAGAAAGCACAAGGGACGGCACTCAAGGTTCAACCCTTTTAACATGTCCCCCTACAAAGCAGACTAGCGGGACGAGTTATGTTCCTTAAGTAGCTTAAGACTTTATGTTTTGGCACAAATACTTAGACATGGATGATTATTTATACAGAACTTAAAAACTGTGCCAGGCCTTATCCGCCTGGCACTAACATATTAGTGGATAACGATGAAACGGTGGTTGCGCAGGATATATCCATTTATGGCGTCTTTCTTTATATTCATAGCAAGCGAAAGCCGCTAAACAAGCATCTAAATCATGATTAGATTCAATATGCTTAGTCTCTAGTCCACTTTCATGTAAGAAGAAAATGTGCTGAAGTATTTCTTCGTAATAATTATCACATTGCTTGTATGCTAATAAATGACGAGTGGACGGCGTAAGACGGAAAGCTAAAACGGCTCCGGGGTGAACTTCAACAATTTCGATTTGTTTATTATATTCATTTTTAAGTAAACTTGCTAAATACATGCCACGTAAAGTAATATATACCATTTTTGTTAAAGTTGGTGGCATGATTGACCCACTTTTCATTCCTAAATCTTTTATAACTTTTCTCAATTCTTTATCTTGTGCTCTATCTCCTCCTCCATCCTGATACGATAAAGGCGCATCAATAGCAATATTCACTTTTCCCTGCTTAACTAAGCCTCCAATAATCTCAAAAATATCACAATCTGATACATTCTTGTATAAACACTTATAAACAACCTTTTTATGTATCTCACAAAAAACTGCCAAAGATGTATCTTTTTTGTTGGCTGGGCCAGATAAATCTATTCCTACATAATACAATTTTCATACTCCCTCACCTTTTTATATTCATAAACATGAACATTGTAATAACTAGTTACCTATACTATAGCAAAGAGGCCATTTTACACATAATAACTAAAAAGAAAACTTTTTTATAACGAGGAGTTGATATACATGAATAGAAACTCTATGATAGGTTCAGCCTGGGTTGGTAAGCATGTCGTAATGATTACGTGTGATATTAAGAATAATCGCTTTTTAAGAATTTCCTCTAGTATACATGCCCCTATGGAACCGGTGCATGTAACATGTGCAGAAACGATTGCACAATTTCTTAGAATTGGCTACCAAATTTCATATGTCACCGCTCTTAATTCTGAGGAAACTCTGTTTATACTCACTCAATAGTAAATATTCACAAACAAATTTACACTAATTTTACAGTTACTCCCCCCTGACTTATAGTACAATAGTAACAGGATGTCCCTGTTAGGAGTGTAACGACATTGACAACGCATATTGGTGAAATAGTGGAAAATGTTCCCGTGATCACAAGCAGTGTAAAAAGCTTTGAAGTAAGTCACACCTTTGATAAAGACTCAAATATTGATGGCATTGTAGTGGTAGATAACGATTATCCTGTAGGGTTAGTTATGCGTACTCATTTTTTCGAGAAGCTTTCAACCCGCTATGGTTTTGATGTCTTCATGGGTCGAAGAATAGATTTAATTATGGATAAAAATCCATTGGTTGTAGACTTCTATATGCCAATAACAGATGTTAGTAGATTAGCAATGGAACGAGCACAAAAGCATTTGTATGACTTTGTAATCGTTACACTAAATAATCAATATAAAGGAACTATTAGCATTCGAAATTTGTTAATTAAATTTGCCGAAACCCAAATTAGTGCTGCAAAATATGCCAGTCCATTAACCGGTCTTCCTGGTAACCTATTAATTGAACAAAATTTAAATAATGTTCTAAATTCAGATTCACCATTTAGCATTTTATATATTGACCTTGACAAGTTCAAAGCATATAACGATACGTTCGGCTTTCAGAAGGGTGACAAACTCATAAAGGAAACAGCAAACATTATCTGTAAAAACATATCCCTGCATGAACAAGACGGTGCATTCGTTGGTCACATTGGTGGCGATGACTTTATTGCTCTTATTAACCATCACAATTACAAATCTTTGTGTGAATCTATTATTTTAGACTTTGATAATGTAGTAAAATCTTTATATGATGAATCCCCCGCAATTTCTATAGACGAGCAGAGCTCTACTGTTGCGATATCTATTGCTGTTATCACAAACAAACAACAAATCTTTACGACATTAGATATGATTAGTGAAACAGCGGCAAACGTTAAAAAGATTTGTAAATCTAAGTTCAAAAGCTGTTATCATGGGAATGAATCGATACTTGAATCTTTATAAACCGTCTGTATACGTTTGCATTATGGCAATACTATGAACATTACTGATCATCTATAGACGCTTTCTAATATTCCTTATAAAATCTTCAATGTGAGTCTTTAAATATGTAAACATTGAGGTGCCGATATGAAAGGAACAGCTATTGTTATTGATGCTGATAACCGAAAACATATTTTTGAAGGAATTGAAAAATCCTTTTTCGATCAGCTTAAAGAAGTATATAAATACTCTCGATGCTTCTGGTATAATGATGAAATAGATTGGGATTTTGGATATTAATATTGTATAATTAAACTAAGCTGGTTGTCATGCACAACCAGCTTTTTCTTTACTATATTCGCTAGAAGGAACTGATTTAAATATGGAGCAACTTATTAATAAAAATGTTCAAAACATTCAAATCTCAGGGATTCGTAAATTTTTTAACATGGTTGCTAATTATAATGATGTTGTGTCACTTACAATTGGACAGCCTGACTTTCCTACACCAAACCACGTTAAACAGGCAGGAATAAATGCCATTAAAGAAAATCACACGACATATACACACAATGCTGGCGTACTCGAATTAAGACAAGCAGCTAGTCATTTTTTCCAAAATAAATATAATCTTAACTACAACCCCGAGAATGAAATAATAACAACAGTCGGTGCAAGCCAAGCTATTGACATTGCATTTCGAACTATACTCGAGCCTGGAAGTGAAGTTATTCTTCCTGTCCCAATATACCCTGGCTATGAACCACTGATAAAGTTGAGTGGTGGTGTTCCAATGTATATAGATACATCCGAACATAGCTTTAAACTTACAGCTGACCTTATTGAAAAACACATAACAGAGAAGACTCGTTGCATTATTTTGCCTTATCCATCAAATCCTACCGGTGCAACGTTATCTCAACAAGAAATAGCTGACATAGCGACACTTTTAAAAGGTAGAGATATTTTTATTTTATCAGATGAGATTTATAGCGAACTTACGTATGAAGGCACCCATACATCCATTGCGGAAGTGCTCAGAGAACAGACCATTGTAATTAACGGGCTATCTAAATCACACTCCATGACAGGCTGGCGCGTTGGCTTTGCAATGGCACCTGAATTTATTACGAGGCACATGTTAAAGGTTCATCAATATAATGTAAGCTGTACGTCATCAGTTAGTCAATTTGCTGCACTAGAAGCCCTAACCGTCGGACAAAACGATGCCATTAATATGAAACGAGAATATACAAATAGACTGGATTACGTCTATAACCGTCTTGTTAATATGGGCATAGACACTACAAAGCCTACCGGGGCATTTTACATATTTCCTTCAATAGAAAAGTTTCAGCTTAACTCCTTTGATTTTGCTGAAAAACTTGTTAAAGAAGCAGGTGTTGCTGTTGTACCTGGTAGTGCCTTCTCGAACTGGGGCGAGGGCTACATTCGAATTTCGTATGCTTGCTCCATGAATACATTAGAAAAGGGCTTAGATCGTTTCGAAACTGCTATTAAAAAATGGAGCTTGTAACATTACGTTACAAGCTCTTTTTTGTGGGTGAAGTGATTTGTTTTTTCATTGTAGACATAATCATCGCACCACTTGTCTTTAAACTTCATTATCTCTTTTATTGCATTAATAATTGTGTATATTTCATAGTTAGTCATAGTAGGATGAATTGATAACCTAACCCAGCCAACCTTAGCAGATTGTTCTCCCTGATCTAAATAATCGGTCATCAATTTAGAAGATTGTTTATTTATTGAAAATAAGTAATGGCCATACGGACCAGCACATGAACATCCTCCTCTAGCTTGAATACCATAGCGATCATTTAATAGCTTCACAAATAAATTATAATGAATGTCTTTTGCTACAAAAGAAACAATCCCTAATCTCTCAATACGTTCTGCAGCAAACACGTAGATACCAGGGGTTGACACTAGATTATCTAGTAAAAGAGCTATGAGCTCCTTTTCACGATTATACATGTGCTTACTCCCCATTTGTTCTTTTAATTGAATGGCATAACTAGCTTTAATAGTCTGTAAAACAGGGGGAGTTCCGCCATCCTCACGTTTCTCTATATTACTTAAGTACTGATGCTTTCCCCAAGGGTTAGTCCAAAGGACTGTACCTCCACCTGGATGATCGGGTGTCATCCGATTATATAAAGAAGAACAAAATATTAAAACGCCCGTCCCTCCAGGACCACCTAGCATTTTATGACAAGAAAAATAAATTGCATCAAGCTTTTCTTCATCACTTGGATGCATATCAATATCAACGTAGGGGGCTGATGTAGCAAAATCAATAAAACAAACACCGTTATATTTGTGTAAAATTCTAGCCATCTCATGATAAGGAGTCATGATACCTGTTACATTAGAGCACGCGGTAAAAGCCCCAATCTTCGCTTCCCTATTCTCATATCGCTGTAATAGCTCCTCTAAATGCCCTAAGTCGGGAAGGCCCTCTTTGTTAGGTCTCACCTGAACGACGTCAGCAATTGTTTCTCTCCAAGAAATCTCATTGGAATGATGCTCCATATGTGTGACAAAAACAACTGGACGTTTTCTCATTGGTAAGTTAACAGATGAAATAAGTTGATCTGGAAGCCTCAGACCGAGTATACGTTGTAATTTATTCACAGCAGCGGTTGTACCCGAACCTTCACATATGAGTATATCACTCTCTCTTGCATTTACATGTTTTTTTATAACTTGACGTGCTTTTTCGTAAGCAGCTGTTGTGAGCTTTCCAGTAATTGTTTCTTCACTGTGTGGATTGGCATAGAAAGGCGCTATGTTGGATAATAACTTGTTCTCAATCGGTTTGTACAATCTACCACTTGCTGTCCAATCGGCATATATAAGTGGAAATTCACCATATGGGGTTTGAAAAATTTGTCCGTGTCCTATTGTATTTTGTCTAAACTGATCAAAATATTGTTCTAATTCTCCAAACATAGAAAATGAGTTTGTACCGATTGATATTGACATTTCCATGAAGCTAGCTCTCCTTTCCCTTCCATGCTATAAACTATGTTCAAAACAATTATGGGTGCACGTAGTGAAAGTGAAATACTAAGAAACATTATTAGAAAAGCGCAAGCGCCTTGTTCAGCCCGATCAGCCTTAAGCCCCCCGAAGGAAGGGCTTTCCCTCCGGACAGGGGTGGCTTAAGACCTCGAGCTGTGAAAAGCATTATATTCATATCATCCTTTTCACAAGATACTCAAGGAAGATTATTCATAGATGAAAAACTGGCTAGGCGATTGAACTAAACACTAATCTAAGTAAAAAAACGTTAAAAAGCTGTCCTATTTGGTAAAACTAATAGGAGAGCACCTTTTTATTTAAAGTAATACTTATATAATGCTTGTGTCCCGCTATTTTCTTCCCCTCGACTTGCAAGAATATCATATAGCTCTTTTGAAAGCTTTAACCCAGGTGTTTGTAAGCTCATCTTCTCTGCCTCTTCTAATGCAATTGTCATATCTTTGATAAAATGCTTTATGAAAAATCCTGGTTCAAAGTCGCTCTGAATCATTCTCGGTGCTAAGTTTGATAAAGACCAACTTCCCGCTGCTCCTTGTGAAATTGTTTGTAGGACTTTTTCTGGATCTAATCCCGATTTTGTTGCATAAGACATTGCTTCGCTTACACCAAGCATTGTAGAAGCAATGGCAATTTGGTTACACATCTTTGTGTGTTGACCACTGCCTGCCGGACCTTGATAAACAATATTTTGACCAAGCACTTCGAATATCGGCTTCATTGCTTCAAAGGCTCCTTCATCGCCTCCAACCATAATAGACAAACGAGCGTCTCTAGCACCTATATCTCCACCTGACACTGGTGCGTCAAGGGAATATATACCTCTTTTATCAGCTTCCTCAAAAATTTCTTGCGCTAAAGAAGGGGTTGACGTTGTCATATCAATTACATACGTACCACTCAATGCATGGTGAAGAATACCTTGTTCTCCTAAATACACTTCCTCCACATCATTTGGATACCCTACAATAGTTATAACAACATTATTATTTTTAGCAATTTCCGCTGGGGATTGAGCCCATGTAGCACCTGCCTCAATTACAACCTTTGCTTTTTCAGGAGTTCTAGTATACACTGACACCTCATAACCCGCTTTAATTAAATTAATAGCCATACTTCTCCCCATCACACCGGTACCTATAAATCCAATTCTATTATTCATTAAACAACACACCTTCCTTTCCCTGTATACATAAAAAATACCACAGCGCAACTGACTGTGGTAGGAATATATATACAATGCTCTCTTATTCCATCAACTTTGAAAAATCTTTCATATTTTCGTCTGGTTGTAATTTAGCTTGAAAGGGCTGTTTTTTCTTTTCAATAGCAATGCCGATATTATGACTATATGCTCCCGAATCCTGGATGATATTTTCGTGTTCTCCATCAGGATGCGCATGCACTTCACCCGTTGAAACATCACGTTCTCGCATACACTCAACTCCTTTAAGTATAGATTGTGTTAGAAGAGTGGAAATTATCATCTAAAATGAACTTCTTTTAATTACTACTAACTTTATGCTATATGTTAAAATATTTTTTTGAGGTGATTATTATGAGCTATAAAAAAGAGTTCTTTGTTTTTGATGGTACAAAACCACGCAAAACAATAATTCGTTCTTACAAACATGATGATTTTGATGATTTAATCCGTGTGCAGAAAGAGAGCTTTCCCCCTCCATTCCCCTCTGAGTTATGGTGGAATGAAACGCAGCTTGCAAATCATGTGGAGTTATTCCCTGAAGGAGCATTATGTATTGAGGTAGATGACCATATTTGCGGATCAATGACAGGGTTACTAGTTAATTATGAACCATCTGACCCTGATCATTCTTGGGAAGACATTACGAATAATGGATATATTCGTAATCATAACCCTGATGGAAATACATTATACGTTGTTGATATATGTGTATCACCCGCCTACCGGAAGCTTGGTTTAGGTAAATGGCTTATGTTTTCAATGTATGACGTTGTAGTACATAAACATCTAAAACGCCTATTAGGCGGAGGAAGGGTACCATCCTATCATAAATTTAGTGACAAATTATCAATTGAAGAATATGTAAATGAAGTAATAAAAGGCACTATTCAAGATCCCGTTATGACGTTTCTATTGCGCTGCGGCAGAACACCCGTTAAAGCAGTTGAAAACTACTTAGAGGACGAAGAATCATTGAATCATGCTGTTTTGATGGAATGGAAAAACCCATTCGGTAACTAAAAACCATATAAACTAACTCCATTCATTCTAAGCTTGATTAAGACCATTATGGCTTATTTTAGATAGGAATAGAGAGTCATCAGTTCAACAAGCTATAACATAAAAGAAACTCGTTCGCTTTAGCTCTGGGTATAATATAAATATTTATTGATGAAAAGAAGTCAGCAAAATGTTTGCTGACTTCTCGTATGTAGCCTTTATTATTCGCCAAGATTTTCTTTTTTTATAGCTTCTGTTAACCCATCAAGTGCTTCTTGCTCGTCATTACCCTCAACCTTGATTGTAATAGTAGCACCCTTTGGAATACCTAGTGACATAACACCCATAATTGATTTTAAATTTACTGAACGACCATTATACTCTAGTTGAATTTCTGAATCATAACGGCCAGCAGCTTGAACTAGTAATGTAGCAGGACGAGCATGTAAACCCGTATCATTAGTTATTGTAAAAGTTTTTTCTGCCATTTTTAAATCTCCTTTTTTAAATAAGTTTTCTTTTAGTGTTACAAATTTTCTAGTTTTGATACAATACTACTTGTATCATAATTATATTTCGACAAAAATTTTATTTACCCTTCTTATATTTACATTTTTTTATGATAAAAAACTGCTTGGAGGAATACATAATGATTAAACTGTTTGCATGTGACCTTGATGGTACTTTACTAACTGAACACAATCAAATTTCAACAGCTGACATAGAAGCTTTACATCATCTTTTAGAAAAGGGTGTTGAAGTAATAATTGCATCTGGCCGAAAAGACTATGATATTAAGAAAGTAATAAATATGATTGGCTCATCATGCCATCGCGTTAGTCAAAATGGAGCTTTCGCTTACTTGAAAAATGATACTCATTTACACGCAACAACGTTTCCTAAAGAGGCTTCTATTGAGATTTTCAATTTCATTAAGTCATTTCCCGTCGTTCCCATTGTCTCCACGGAAGATGAAGAATTTATCGAACAGGATGATCCCCACTTAAAGCAAATTGAGCACAAACTGTTTTCACCTGTAAAAATTGACAAGCAGCTTCCTTTAAAAGTTGGACAAACAATTGTGCCTTCAAAATTTATTGTAAACGGAAGCTTTGATGTACTATCATCGTTACGCACTGATTTACTTTCAACATTCCCCAATACCGTTGATGCGTTTATTTCAGGTGAACACGTTCTTGATGTAGCACCAAAGTATACTAACAAAGGGAACGCGATAGCTTCTATTATGAGCGATATGAATATTGAGCGTTCAGAATTGGCATGTATCGGTGACGCTTTTAATGATATATCTATGTTTGAATTAACTCCACATAGTTTTGCCATGACGAATGCACACCCGGATGTAAAGCAAAAAGCAACATATGTTGTTGATTCTGTTTCTGAAGCAATAGAAATATTAAAAAAAGAGATTGATTAGTTTTCATATAAACCGATTGTGAAGCAGGAAACGGACAAGGCTAATAACATAGTAAATCTATACAATAACGCAGAGGGGTAACCTCTGCGCCCTTTCGATATTTCTATGACTTCATATTCTACCAATTGTACCTATATGTTTTAAAAAATATAACTTTAGAAGCATTTGTACTATCTTCATTATATGACCATTATAACTTCCTACGAATTCTTCAATAACTTCAAACCCTTCTGCTTCATAAATATATCTTGTTCTCCTTTGCAACATTTACAATGATATCTTTAACAATATCTACTAGTCCATATCATAACAATTCTAGACCTATTCCTTTACTTGGTATTCAGATTAAATATTTGTTGCACCTATTCCACCTTTTCCATCTCTGTTTACTAATGAAATTCAGTAAAACTACTACATCCGCATTGTGTTTAGCTACACAAAAATAAGGTCTTTCCATACGTTGTTGCATTAAAGTATAGTAAATTCTATGCTCTCGTTAAGCATAAACCAAATAAACTTAATCTAATTAATCTAATTTTCAATCTCCTCAAAATAAATTTGATTCTTTTGGTGCACACTTTAAGAATCTTCAATAGATCCGACATTAGTTATCATGAATGTAAAAAAACTCGGCTGAATGTGAGAAGAATATATTAAGCTTGCGGCTGCAAAATAAAGGACAAGTATGTGCTAGTAAGGGCACATCAAAATCTTTTCTAAGTAGATTTTTTTCTATAAAGGAGAGGATACAATAAAAATGGAAAACATATCAAACAAAGTTCACATCGGCGAATTAATAGCTGTTTCGAATTTTTTTAAATTAAATACTTATCGAATGATTACATTATTAGAAAACGGCGTAATGGAAATATTTGAAAAAAAGGAAGATTTCTTCAATCACTATCGTGAGGAGGAAAGAAATGACGAATTAGATTGGTGTGAATTAAATAATGGAAAAATCTTTACTAAACCAAAACACGTAGAGGAAACGGAATAAAACAAATCAAAATGTTAACATAAGCCATTCTTTTTTTTCGTTATCTAAAAGTGTTTTTTCCACAAACACATACCGTTCTCGGATGATTTTGAAACTGGTTATAAAGAAAAATTTTCGACAATGTTTATTACCGCATATTTTTGAGTGTAACCAATACGTAATAGCATCTTGATAAGTCCTTCGCTAACTTTTAAGTCGTACAACAAATAAAAATAAACAAGCGAATTTTTCAAGAGAATTCGCTTGTTTATATGACAATTGATTTTTAGTTTTACTATCTTATTTTCCACCCGTAAAAGAAACTCCTTTTATAAAATACCTGTTTAAGAAAGTATACAAAATTAATACAGGTAGCGTTGACACCATTGATGCTGCCATAATCAAATTCCAATAACTTATATATTGCCCTTTAAATGTATTAAGTCCTAAAGGCAAAGTAAATAATTCAGGACTTGATAATACAATTAAAGGTCTTAAAAAGTCATTCCAGGAACCCATAAATACAAATATCGCTTGAGCTGCAAGCGCAGGTCGGGCAAGAGGTAATACAATTCTAAAAAATGTCCCAATTCTTGATAATCCATCAAGAGCAGCTGCTTCTTCAAGCTCTTTAGGAAAATTAATAAAGAACTGACGCATCATGAAGATAAATGTAGCATTAATCATGGTAGGCACAATCATTCCATGGTATGAGTTCAGCCATCCTAACGATTTTAGTATTAAATAGTTTGGAATCATTGTTACCTGAGCAGGAATCATTAGCACAGCTAAAATAATGATAAATAAAGATTTGCGTCCTGGGAAGCTTAATCTTGCTAATGCATACCCAGCCATTGAGTTAAATATTAGATTTAAAGCTGTAACAGACCCAGCAATTACAAAGCTATTAAACACCCATCTTGGAAACAATTCTTGATTAATAAAGATTTGCTTATAGTTATCAAACGTAAAATCTTTAGGAATAAATGAAATAGCACCACTAACAATCTCTTCTAACGTTTTAAAAGATGAAGATAAGGCCCAAAGAAATGGAATAAACGTGATAATGGCATACAATACTAAAATGACATATAAAAAACTTTTACCAATACTAGTTTTCTTCATAACAGTATCCCTCCCATTTTAATACAACGATTCTTCTTTAGAGAATTTGCGTTGTATTAATGTGGCTAATAAAATAACCAATGCTAATGCAAACGCTAATGCAGCTGCATACCCCATCGTACCTAGCGTCTTAAATGCATATTGATAAATCAGTAATACAACAGTTAACGTAGAGTTATTAGGCCCCCCTGATCCACCAGAAAAAATATATGATTGATCAAACAGCTGAAATGTCCCAATTATACCCATAATCACTACAAATGACGTAACTGGTCGTAAATAAGGTACAGTAACGTATAAAAACTTTTGAATACCGGTAGCTCCATCTAAAGAAGCTGCCTCATATAACGAATCCGGGATATCTTGTAATGCAGCTAAATAAATAACCATAAAGAATGGCGCTGTCGACCAGATATTCATAATCATAATAGCCGTTAAGGCTATTTGAGGGTCTCCGATCCAGTTATAAGTTGGTAATCCGAATAACTCTAGTATGTGATTAATCAAACCATTTTTGTTGTACATCCACATAAAAATAAGTGTTAGTACCGCTGATGAAGTTAAGGTTGGTAAATAATAAACAATCCTAAAAAACTTTTGTCCCTTCATTCCAGCATTTAGTGAAGCTGCGAGTATAAGAGCCAACATCGTCTGAGTCGGGACAACGATAATAACATATTTAAATGTATTCCAAAGTGCAATCAATGCACGTTGGTCATTTACGATTCGCTCAAAATTCTTCAGTCCCACAAAATCATAAGATGTACCACCAAGTAACTGCACTTTGTTAAATGATAGAAAAATAGCGTACAAAATGGGGCCAATTACAAACATTAATAAAACGAAAATGGTAGGAGACATAAAAAAGTAACCTGTCCCAGCTTCCCGAATTAAACTTTTAGAATATTTCTTTTTCATGATAAACAACTCCTTCATTATCTACATGAAGTGAAATGACTATTTCAACTCTGTCTACTGAAGTTCAATTACTTCAGCAGAAAGAGTTGAATAGGGGCAAACGACAATATGTTAAAGAAGGGGGAGAGAGAAATGCTCCCCCTATGTTTATTTATTGGTTTGCATCAATTTCACTATTCGCTTGTTCTTGAGCTGATTGTAATGCTTTGTCTAATGGTTGTTCACCTAAGAATGCACTTACAAATTGGTTGTTAAAGTTATTCATAATAATTGGTAAGTTTGTCCCTTCAGACCATACTGTTGCATATGAAGCACCTGCAACGATTGGAGCGCGTAGTTCATCTTTATCCCAACCTAATTTTTCAGCTACTGATTTACGAGTAGGTAGAGCAAAGCCTTTAGATGTCCAAATTTCCATCCCATCTTTGCCTGTTAAGTAAGATAACAACTCCCAAGCAGCTTCTTTCTTATCAGATGCTTTATTCATGACATAAGCAACTGTATATGCCATCGTTCCTTCTTTACCATTAATAGTCGGAACTTCAGCAGTACCAAAATCAATGTCAGGGAATGTATCTTGTAAGTAAGGAATTGCCCAGTTCCCTTCAATTACCATAGCCGCTTTACCTTGACCGAACATTTCTCCTCCCCAGCCTGCGCCAACTTCATTTGGCTGTGCAGATGTTTTATCTATATTATGCTGGTCAATAATTGGTTGTAATGCTTCAACAACCTTGGAATCAGCGAAGTTTGCCATATTATCTTTTACAATTTGTCCACCTAAAGACTCGCCCACAAAGTATTGACGTGCTAATTCAGGTGCAACGCCAAAACCGAATACGTCTTCTCCCTTAGTTAGTACCTTTGAAACTTCGCGAAGTTCGTCCCAAGTTTTTGGAACTTCTACGCCTGCTTCTTCAAACATAGTTTTATTATAGAAAAGTGCTAAAGTTGAGAAATCCTTAGGAAAACCATAAAAGTTACCATCTTCACCTTTAAAAGCATCTAATAAAGGCTTTTCAAAATCATCAACATCAAATTCTTCTGTTACATAGCTATCTAGTGGCTCTAATACACCGGTAGCAATTAATTTAGGTGCCTCAAAAGCATCAAGATAGAAAACGTCTGGTGCTTCACCACCGATAAGGCGCGTTTGGATAACGTCCATATATTGATCTGAAATCACTTCATAATTCACTTTAATGTTTGGATGAGATTCTTCAAAAGCTGCAATCGTTTCTTTTAGAAGCTTTGCTTCAGATTCATTCCCTCCCCAACCTGCTAAAGTCACAGTTACTGGTTCTTCTACTGCTGTGTTGTTTGTTCCTTCAGTTGTTGGTTCAGTATTGCCTCCTGAACTTGTATCATTCCCTCCACAACCTGCTAAAACGCTTCCAAAAAGAACAGATGTCATACCAAGAGTTGCCAACCACTTTTTACTTTTCATGTCACATAGACCCCTTTCTATTAGGCTTAATATATTAAATTTATCTAAAAGGGGGACAAGCCCCCTTTACGACCTAAAACTAGTATTGAATAGTTAATTCATCACTAAGTGTGTACTGCTTACCATGCGCTTCGAATTCAACTTGTGTATTCTTTTGCGATACGTTTTTTACAATAATAGTAGATGGCGTAACCGTTACTTCTAAACGGTCACCCTTCCAGTTAATCGGGAACTTAAGCTTGTTCCACTGCTTTGGTAATTTTGAATCAATTCGAAGCTTTCCATCCAGCATACGAACTCCACCAAAACCATTCACTACGCATTGCCACACACCTCCGATAGATGCTGTATGCATACCATGATCAGATGATTTCATATTTGGTCCTAAATCAATTCGTGCAGCTCGTTCAAACAGACTGTAAGCAAGCTCTGGATCATCCATATCTGATGCTAATACACTATGTGTAGATAAACTCAAAGAAGAATCATGTAAAGTTTTTGGCTCATAATAATTCCAGTTAGCACGCTTAACATCTTTAGAAAATTTATTTTCAAGCAAATAGAATAACACCATGATGTCAGCTTGTTTTGATACTTGAATATCGTTCACTTGTTCTAAATTGTAATCTTCAAAAATTGAGCCCACATGGTTTTGATTTTTGTATTTTGTTAGATCAATAGTTTTCTTAGTCAAATAAGTGTCATCCTGTGGTATTACTAAATCTTCTTCTCGAGGTTCAGGCAAATATATTTTCCTAATCTTAGTTGTCCACTTACTAAATGCCTCTTCCAGATTAAGTTTTTTATTTAAGGATGCCCAAAGCTCAGGACGTTCTGAAGTCAACTCGTTATAATACTCGATGGCCAGTTCAATGTTCCAATGTGCCATATAATTTGTGAAGGCATTGTTACTAACATGCTCTTTATACTCGTCAGGACCTATTACATTGTTTATACCGTAATAGCCTTTTTCCTCATTCCACTCAAGACGACTAGCCCAGAACGTTGCAGTATCAAATAACATTTCATATCCGAAACGATCCATAAACTCTTGATCTCCCGTAAGTTGATAATATTGCCACAACGCGAATGAAATATCAGCCGTAATATGTTGTTCAATAAAGCCGGACCAAATCTTTGTAGCCTTACCAGTAACGATGTCCACAGCTCCCCAAACAGGTGTTACTTCATCACCAGTAAAGGCTGACTCCCATGGGTACATAGCACCTTCATAACCGTTTACTTCTGCTTTTTTACGAGCTCCAGCAATTGTATTGTAGCGGTATTCTAGTAATCTACGAGCTATTACAGGATATGTGTAGCTTAAGAATGGTAAAATGAAGATTTCTGTATCCCAGAAGGAATGGCCTTTATATCCTTCACCTGTTAATCCTTTTGCAGCTATTCCAAAGCGATTGTCATGGGCTGGTGTCATGAGAATCAGATGATAATGTGCAAAACGAATTGCTAATTGATCAAAATCATGCTTGCTATCAATTGTAATAGCCATGTCTCTCCATTTTTCCGCCCATGCAGTTACACTCTCTGAGAACAAAACATCATATCCCTTAGTCGCTTCTGATTTAAGGTTTAAAAGAGAATCCTCACGAAGAGTATCAAGAGAATAGTTTTCATGGCTATACTTTTTGTCGCGACTTGAATAAATATTTGATAGTTTTTCAAACGTTAGTGTCTCACCTGTCGAGACTGAAAAAGTACCTTCAATAAATACTTTTCTTCGATCCATTACCATACGTGGATCGAAAGTCAATTCATTCCCGTTAATAAAGGCATTGTGCACAGTGTTATAAACAAAATCTATTTTCGACTCTGTTGTTTTGCTTAGCATTTGAATGTATTTTTTATCAAAAATACGTTTTTCACCTTCGTGAAAGTGCTGCGTACCAGTATTCGTTGTTTGACCATTTATACCAGAACCAATTTTAATTGTTGCATTGTTGTTTATAGGCTTTATCTCAACCTTCGCAGCTATTAAATGAATATTATTTAATGAAACAAAACGGCGAAAAATAAATTCGAACTTTTCTCCTTGACTGTTCTCCCAAGTAAAACTTCTTACAAGTTCAGCGTTTTTTAAATTTAAATCTCGTCTATAATTCGTTACTCTGCCTTTTTCAAGAGAAAATTTTTCTTCATTAATAGTAATATTCATTTCTACTAAATCGGCAGCGTTGGGTAGCTCAGTGACTTCATACTCGTCAAACTGGTTGAAGGTTCCTGCAATAAACAATCCTCGTACTTGACCTAAGTATGATTCTTCCGTAGATGACCTTAATCCCATATACCCATTTCCTAAAGACATGATCGCTTCAGCTTTCCCTTGAAAATTTGGATCAAATTCAACTTCAGAAACAATCCAGTCTTTATATTCCCCGGTTCCCACATCATATTTCAACAACTTTTATCGCTCCTTTTACATCAACAATCCTGCATTTTGTATGGTGCCCAAAACCTCATGTTACCTAAACGTTTCGGGAGAAACACCTCAAAAACGACCAATAATGTACTGTAATTTTGAATAATAATTTAAAAAATCTTTATAAATCCCCGGAAACGTTAAAATAAAATATAGAATCCCTCGCAGAAATTCACAAATCCCACTATTTTTCCGAAACGTTTCGAATTTTACTAAAAAAAATAATCAGCTTTTGACAGCACAACTATTTCTTTTTATTATTTCGGTTGGCAATGTTACAACTTTAGGACCTTGAGTACCATCCAGCATCTGTACAATCATTTTGGCAGCCTCAAATCCCATTTGAAATATATCCTGTTTAACTGTTGTTAGTGCGGGCTTTACATAGCTAGCTAGTATAATATCGTCGTATCCTAATATCGATAAATCTGTCGGCACTTGAATTCCAAGCTTTTCAGTGGCCTTTAAAACACCCAATGCCATTAAGTCACTTGCACAAAACACCGCTGTTATTTCTTTGTTAGAAGACAATAATTCAAATGCAACTGTTTCAGCTCTTTCCTCATCAAACTCTCCATCTAAAATCCAAGAGGTTCGAATCGGCAAATTGGCTTCTCTATGAGCATCCATATATCCTTGTAAACGCTTTTGACTAACAAAAGCTAGTTCATGCCCATTAACCATAGCAATATTCTTATGTCCTAACCCAATAAGATAGTTTACAGCACTATATGCACCAATAACATTATCAGTGGTGACAAAACCTACAGAAGAACTTTTTATCGGAATATCTATCAGAACACAAGGAATGTCACTTTCTACTACCTCTTCAAGATATGGATCATCTAGTTTGATTCCTTGAAGAATAACACCATCAACTCGGCGTTCACGACATAACTGTGAATAGGTCTTTTCCCTCTGTTTTGTTGAGTCTGTGCTAAATAGAACAATATCATAATCAGTCGTGCCTATATAGTCATTGATACCTGATAGTACTTCAAATGTAAAATTATCTTTTGCAGATGATCGTTTCCAGCCAGAAACAAGTAACCCTATTGTTTTAGATTTATTCATTACTAAACTACGGGCAAGCGTGTTAGGACTATAATTTAGTTGTTTTGCTACATCCATTATTTTTTTTCGTGTGCCCTCATTTACGTCAGAGTATCCATTAAGTGCTCTCGAGACAGTAGTTATAGACACACCAGCTATTTTAGCAATGTCTTTAATAGTTGTCATGACATCCTCCAAAACGTTTTCGGTTGACTATTTGAATAATACAATAAATTTTAACCGTTTTCAATGACTTTTTTGTGAACAGAAACTTTTAAAGCTATCACAAGGCTCCTTGTACTCACATACGATGGTAAAAACAAAGGAGTTTTATGTATGAATTTACCTAATATAAATCTTTCACTCGGAGATAGCATTGACTTGTCATTTCCCGTCATGCCACGTATTCATGTTATAAAAGAAGAAGATCAATCTGTTGATATATTTATTAATAGAACATTTAATGTTGAAGCCTTTCAACAGCCCATACGTATAATCGGGTATTGGAAGTATGATGACAAAGGTTTATATTATCATGTACTTACAAAAGATAAAAATATAAATCAAGCGAAAACTCAATATTTCCCATTATTATTTTTAATTCGTCAAGCAGATACAAAATTATTTCAAGCATATCCCTTTTTAGATAAATCACCTATATATATTGAGTCTATAGTTAATAATGATAAAAAAACTAACTTGTATTATTGGACTAATTTTTCAGATGTTAACACAAAAAGTCAAAGCCAGAAATAATCCACTTTGTGACTTAACATAAACACAAATACTGTATTCTGTGTTTTTTTATTAGTGCGGAGCGTGAGAAGGACGTACACTAAAGTCGTTGGGTACTAGAGTTAGACTGTACCCTTAGTTTACAACTCATGCATGAACCCTCACGCAAATGCGTGAGGGTTTTTTTATTTATTACCTAATTGCTCAATTCTAGCAGGTAGGGCTTGGATTGACTGAATAAGCACCTCAAGCTTTGCCTCTATCCGATGCAGCAAATATAGTGTTACTATTATCGGAAATCCTACCTCACTTATTAGTGTTACCCATTGCTCCATTATATCCACCTCCTTCGAAAAAAACCAAACTGCAGTAGATTGTTGCGCTAATTCCAAACGCCCCCAAACCACCACACTGCGAGAAAGACTCTTTAATAGTTACGGAGATTTCTTGTTTGTATCTTCATACTCAATCTCCTCACCGAGCAAGAGCACTTCTTCATCTGAATGGTTCATTATGTATTAGAACTAAAAACACATTCTATTATCTATAAATAAAATGCTAGGCACTACAATTATAAGCACCTAGCACCAAACATTATGGTAATTCGATGTCAGACACATTGCGCTCTATTAGGCGAGCACCTTTTTTGGATACATATTCACCACCAGTCGAAATAAATACATTAGCCGTAAGAATGCTGTCCATCGCCGCATCAATAGCTAATACATCCATAGGTTCAATCGGATTATCAATCGTTAGCTTCGTAGTTTTCCCATCTTCATTTAGAAAATGCAACTCTAGTGTTTTAGCCAAGTTTAGCACCTCCTTTCTAGTCTATCTATCTAACCATTAAATACTGTACAAAAATCTTGTGTTGTTTCGTTCTACGTGGTCAACGTCATACTGTTGTAAGCTTGCAATGGCTTGAGCGACTGAAAATAAATCTTCGGCCAAGGCATCCGTTTTTACATTGTTGTAATTTTTACTTTTTAAAACAGGATCGCCACTTTCTGTAACTCCCACAACATAAACTAATCGTAACTGCGAGTCCATGACTTGACTTTCAATCATCTTGTCTCCCTCCTTTCACTACCTTTATATAGCCAACTCAGTATAAAGGGACACAAAACTAACCTACATATACGTCAAGTTTTATTGTATAAGAAAAGCGCAAGCGCCTTTGCTTAGCTCCTACCAACTTAAGACGTCCCCCCGCAGGAAGAAGCTTCCCTCGAGAGCGGGACGGCTAAGACCTCTAGCTGTGAAAAGCATCATATTTCATATCATGCTTTTCACAACATACTCAAGGAAGATTATTCATAAATGAAAAACTGGCCAGGCGCTAGAGCCGGACACTAATCTAGCTAAAAAACTAATGCTTTACTTTCCGTTTAAAAAAGCTACCCTTCAAAATCAGAGGATAGCTTACAGCTTTACTATAAATATTGACGTTTCCCCGTATCAGATGAAACATGACTTGCATCAATCAAATTTTGAACTTTTTCCCCGTCTTCAAAAGTAGGCAAATATTCATTTATGTATGCATTATTTTGAATTGCACTGTATAAACTTTCTGCAAACGGTGCATATGCAGGGTAGTATCTTTTCGCTACATCAGATAAATGATTAGGAATTTTTCTTTCAGTTTCTAGCATTACCTCTTCTAGAGGTGTATCTTTAAGAGCAAGCAACACTTTGTTATCATTCTCTAAAACAAGTGACCCTTCTGTGCCATAGATTTCTAAATACCATTGATGACGAGCATGACGTAAAGCGAATTGTACGTCGATTACACTTGTTGCTCCTTTAGTGAATGTTGTCAATAATTGAAATGAATCATCTGCAGTACGTTTCTCTATTTCATCATCATCTACTTTCAATTCTTTCACATGCGTATGAAGGTTGGCTGTTAGTTCAACAACGTCATCCTCTAGCCACCATAAAAGGGAATCTATCATGTGAGAACCTACAGCCCCAAGCATTCCTCCTGCAAATTCTTTTTGACCTAACCATCCTGAAGGCTGAGTTATAAGACGTTGATAAGCAGGGAACGCTGCATTGTACTTCACATGTAAAACTTCTCCAAGAACTCCTTCCTTCATTATTTGTCTTACTTTTCTACGTGCTGGCAAATGTCGATATTCAAACGTGATAAATCCGAGCTTATTCGCTTCATCTCTTGCTTGTATCATAGCTTTTGCTTGTTCACTGTTAAATGACATTGGTTTTTCACATAAAACATGGCATCCCCTTTTAAAGGCTTCCACTACCATATCATGATGTAAATAAGGCGCCGATGCTACAATAACTAGATCCAGAATTTCATTCGCTAACATAGTTCGCCAATCCGTATATACCTTTTCAACACCAGAGTCTTCACGAGCTTTATTCACATCTCCTCGTGCTACACTTGCAATGGCTACAACATCAAACTTTTCACTAAATTCTTTTAAAATAGGCGCATGAACCTTCGCACCAAATCCCGTTCCTATAATACCAACTCTAATTTTAGACACACTAAACTCTCCCTTTTGTATATTTTTCTAAAATACTAAATTATCATGAAACTTATTGCAAGATATATCTCCAATTATAAATAAAAGGAAAGAGCTATCCACATATTTGTAGATAGCTCTTCCCTTTTTTACTGGGCTAGCTGGATTCGAACCAACGCATGACGGAGTCAAAGTCCGTTGCCTTACCGCTTGGCTATAGCCCAAAATAAATATGTCCTACCGACATTATAGTATTGTGTACACATTAAAAGCATATATACATAAAATCCATAAATAAAAGGACGGCCTCAAAGCAAAAAAATATAAAAAAATTTTTAAAATGATAAGTAGCTTTTTACAAATATCATGCAATCACAATCTCTTTCACCGGACACTAAAATACGTACAATCTCATTCCCTAATGTTATTATTAATATTTCGAATATCGAATTACCCCTTCAATAAATTCAGAAAACATAGTATTATAAAAATAGTCTAATAAGGAGGTATCTATATGGTGACATTTAGAAAACCTGAAGTAACGCAATTTTTCCGTACGTTCGGTATACAACAATTTGCAGTAAATCAAGACGAGTCACAATTAGTATTTAGCACGAATATAAGTGGTAAATATAATCTTTGGGCAATGGATTTACCGAATCAATTCCCGTATCCCTTAACTTTTAACGACCAAAGCTGTCAAAGTGTTTTTTATGACAAACAAAATCGTTACATAGTGGCAGGGTTTGACCAAGATGGTGATGAGAATTCTCAACTTTATGCTGTTCCAACGAGTGGCGGACCTTTAGAGCCTTTACGAATAGCAGAAGGACAAAGACATATGAATCCGTTTTTCTCAGAAGACGGACGTTATTTATATTACACATCAACAAAAGAAAATGGGATGTACTTAAATACATATAAATATGATGTAGAGGCCGATGAAGAAGCTTTAATTCATGTTGGAGATAAGGGTGCCACATATTTAGTTGCTGCAAGTGCTGATGGTCAATCCTTAGCCTTTTTGCAACATTTTGCGAACACATATATGCCTGCATTTATAAAATGTGGTGATACAATTAAGTCTTTAACTCCTCCATCAGATAAGCAATTTACTGTAGGGGATATTGTATTTACTTCAAACAACATGGTTTATTTTACTACTAACTTCGAGGCAGACTTCTCATATTTAGCCCGTTATAATATAGAACAAGATTCATTTGAAAAAGTTCTTGACCTAAACACTGAAGATATAACAATGCTAAAGTATACAAAAGATGAAAATATTTTATACATTGTAGCGTGTAAAGGTGTTGAAGATATTCTATATCGTTTTGATGTTACTACCAATGAGTATATAAAAATTGACACCCCTCTTGCTTCTATTGAACAACTGAAAATCGCAAAATCAGGTGCAATTTATATACTTGGACGCTCTGCTACAAAGCCCTTTAATATATTTAGAATGCAGAAGGACAACTCTGAATGGCAAGCACTTACTAATTATGGGGTACCAGGTGTACAAGAATCCGACTTATGTGAGCCTGATGTATTACAATATCCTTCTTTCGATGGACTAAAAATTGAAGCGTTATTTTTCAAAGCAAAAGAAGATGTAAGTAACGGGCATGTTATTTTATGGCCACACGGTGGACCACAAGCAGCTGAACGAAAGTCTTTTCGTGCTATGTTTCAATTTTTAATTAATCGTGGATATAGTATTTTTGCTCCTAACTTCCGCGGTTCTGATGGCTACGGTTTAGCATTTAAAAAGATGGTTGAAGGTGACTGGGGTCACGGTCCTCGTCTAGACAATATTGAAGGACTAGAATATTTAATTAAGAAGGGGTATGTCGACAGAGATAAAATCCTATTAATGGGTGGTAGCTACGGTGGCTACATGGCTCTCCTATTACATGGACGACACGCTGATTATTTTAAAGCAGTTGTGGATATATTCGGTCCAAGTGATTTATTCTCGTTTATTAACTCTGTTCCAGAGCATTGGAAGCCGGCCATGGCGCAATGGGTGGGGGATCCTATAAGAGATAAAGAAAAACTAATTGAATACTCACCAATCACATATCTAGATGGCATGACAAAACCAATGCTAGTCATCCAAGGTGCAAAAGACCCGCGTGTTGTCAAAGAAGAATCTGATCAAATCGTTGAAGCACTTCGAGAAAAAGGTAGTGAAGTTGAATACATTGTGTTTGATGATGAAGGCCATGGCTTCTCGAAAAAAGAAAATGAAATTAAAGTATATCAATCTATCATGGAGTTTTTTGATAGATTTATTTAAGCGATAGTTTAAATTCATTGCAAAAACATCCCATTGAATAAATTAACACGTTCGGTTAAGGCGCGAAAATGCAAATTAGCACTTGAATTAACAATTGAATTTATAAAGAAAAAAGCCGTCGATTTCACGCCAAATATCACGGCTCTTTTCTTTGGTCAAAATTAATTCTTCTCTTATATTAAACTCAAAAACTTATTGACCAGTTTTCTTGTACTGTGCAACAATTGATACAGCTATAAAGCCAACTTTTGTTCAACGCGCGCCCCCGTTTGCTGAAGACCGTTCTCCACATCTATGCATTTTGGATAACGAAGAAACAATCAAATTTCGCTTAGATTTTTCCTAGAAACTTTGCATAAAGAAATTAACACAATTAATCCATACCTCAACTAGAGCGTCTCAACCAATTTCTGAATCTTTGAGCGGGAAATTAAATATACATTGCCAAAAATGTCGATTTTGTCTTCCTTTATACGAACAGCGCAATCTTTGTTTGACGCATAAATATTCATTTCTTCCGATAAGGGAGACAGTTCGCTTTGAACAAGCTCAATGTTATTTTCAAGATCATAATGAGATAAGACGGAAAAATCGTCAAGGCCGATTCCGTCGTAGACAGAGCTTTTTTCTACTTTATCTCCAAAGTTTTTCGAGCATAACCATTTTGCGGACATGTTTATAGCACCAGCGCTTGCTCCCATCACAACGGCTCTGCTTTTTTTAATCAAATCCGACATTTCATATTCCATCAAAAAACTATTTTGTTCAAGAGTCTGTCCACCCAACAAGAAAATAACTGAAGCATTTTGAATTAACGTTTTGGCAGCTTCCTTCTGTATGCGATAGTTAATTAAATGATATTCATCAAACATAATGCCGGCCTGGTCAAGCCATGATCGTTCAGTAGCACCATCCTCTTCATAAAAAGATGGATTCGCGCTAATCATAACAAGTGATTTTCTATCAGTTATATCCTCCTGTAAAGCCCTTCCTATATTATCCGGGAAAAAATTTTCAAACCAACCTAAATAATAGTGAGTTTTCATAAGTACCTCCCATAGCAAAATGAAAGTAACATTCCTTTCCTGTGTTACTCATTCTGTTTTCTTGTCACCATAATATTCTCAATTATACCTCAGGAAACAATGATAGACTTAACTCTTTTTGAAACTTTATCCAAGCAAGGGGTCTAGCACCGAACAAGTACATTTCTTATAGGCACTTCATCAAAATATCCGAAACGATTTGTTGTTGATTCTCCCAATCATAATTGGAATTCTCTATAATATATGTTTGAATAGGGAGTTGCTCTATAATACGTAATTCTAGTTCACGCCGATGTTCGAGAAATTCAAGATATCCTTCAAAACCTCTAAGCCCTCTTTTCTTGCCATAGTCTTGTTGAGTATGATACCAAATCACGAAATCTAACCATTCTTTTGACCTTTTTGTTCTAACTCGTTCAATCGTTTCTCGCACATTACTTTGCTTTAAATATATCAAAATAGGGTTTAAGTCTTGAATATTCTGTGAGAGTTGAAGTACATGTTGCATAAATCGTTCGTCACCTGCGTCATGTCGGGCAAGTAAAGCACATCCTGGATTTTGAAAAAAGCAACACTCAAAAATCATAATATTCTCTTTTTCTTTTTGACTTTCTGAGAAAGTCTTCCATCTCGTATTTAGTAATTCACAATACTTCTCTATTGATACACCATCGTAAATCTCATATTGCTTCAATTCCTCATACAAACGAGTCGGAATTTCACCCATGCTCGATTGATTAGCTAGCTCATACGCAATCATTACATCGTTTCCAACGAAGGTTACAAAAGGCTCAATGAAATGAAACACGTCAGAATAATCCGCTTGAAGCTTATCAAATTGTTGCCTAGACATACATGCAACTGATTCAAAATCAGCAGGATGGTGTAAATCTCCTTCTAAAAATAGTTCTGATTTTATTTTATGTTTATGTAAAGTGCCATGTATAGATTGGGACAATGTGCTTTTTCCAGAGCCAGGTATACCTTCAACAATGATCAATTTCGTTTTCGCACTATATCCGATCATAATTAATAAATCACATTCCTTCTAAATAAATGATATTTTATCTTATTATTCTAATGGTATCATGTCACAAAATCAGCTGGTCATGAAGTCCTTTGTTGCCCAGTAAAAGTCAACTGTGAACTATCTGAAAGTAATTTATCATACCTTTCATCTGCTGTATAAAACTGGACAATATTATTTTAATTATTTAAATAGAAAGCCGCAATAACACCCACGCATAAATCTACTCAGCCCTGTTATTTGTTGTGCTAAATCAGGTGCAAAACATATAATATTGCTTTTAAACGCAGACATATGAAGATAATTAGTTTGTTAATTGCTTCTCGAAAAGCTATGTTATTTCATGTTTTCTCCCTCTCTACCATACGGGATATGCATAAATATGGGTGTTTTCAACTTCCATTTCATGGAATCTAAGAGCAATAGCGACTTTTGACTATCTGTGGTATAGTATTATTTCAATATGTGCGAACTTGATATGAAAATATACAAAGTATTTTTTTAGGGGGATTTTTGATATGACACAACCTCGTGTACTGTTAATTGATGGAATGGCTTTACTTTTTCGGGCTTTCTATGCAACAGCGGTAAGTGGATATTATATGATAAATAGTAAGGGCATTCCGACAAACGGGATTCATGGATTTACAAAGCATTTACTAGCTGCTAAAGAGCAATTCTCCCCTACTCATATTATATGTTGCTGGGACATGGGCAGTAAAACCTTCCGTACAGAAATGTTCACGGATTATAAAGCTAACCGGTCTGAACCACCTGTGGAGCTTATCCCTCAGTTTGAATTAGTGAAGGATGTTACGGCATCATTTAATATTCCTAACGTCGGACTGGCAGGATATGAAGCAGATGATTGCATCGGTACGCTCTCTAAGCAATTCTCTGAAACAGCAGAAGTTGTTATTATAACTGGTGATAAAGATATACTTCAATTATTACAACCAAACATCTCAGTAGCTCTTCTTCAAAAAGGCTTTGGTAATTACGATACTTATGACGCTGATAAATTTATTGAAGAAAAGGGCATCACTCCCACACAATTTATCGACCTTAAAGCAATGATGGGCGACAGCAGTGACAACTACCCTGGTGTTAAGGGCATTGGTGAAAAAACCGCGTTAAAGCTTCTTCAGCAATATGAATCTATTGAAGGTATTCTTGAAAATTTAAGTCAACTTACTAAAGGACAGCGTACTAAAATAGAAAACGATTTAGAGATGCTTCATTTATCCCGTAAACTAGCTACCATTTCAACAGATGTTCCTGTTTCCTGTGATTTACATGAATGTCTAATAGCTTTTGAAAAGGAAAAGATTACTAGTGTTTTTTCCCATTTAGAATTAAAAGGATTCCACCAATACATTGCTAACTAAGGATATTACAGTACCTACACAAAAATTTTTTAGAATTAGTACTTTAGTATTTCGTTCGAAACAAACTAAGTATTACACAAATGAAACGATAATCTTAAAACCATGCTACGTGATTCTTCACTAGCATGGTTTTTGCTTTTTATACTTTTAAATGAATACAATCTGTATGTCAGAAACGCTCTTATTATCATGATCTTATGCAAGAACGAATAAACATCTCTATAACATTTTAACTATTTCCAATATGTTTACTTGACATTAAGCCAATTCATTATATAATAAACATCAAGCGAAATTTAAATCCGATTAAATAAATGCGAATTAGGTGATTTAATGTTTATAAATATCCATCATGTAAATAAATCGTATCCCGATAAATCCGGTAATGACAATACAATCTTGAAAGACATTAATCTATCAGCCGATAAAGGCGAATTCATTTCAATTTTAGGTCCGTCTGGATGTGGAAAGTCAACACTTTTATCCATGGTTGCTGGCTTAAATAAAGTCACAAGTGGCTCTATATCTGTGAACAATAAAGAAGTAACAAAGCCTGGAAATGATCGTGGAATGGTATTTCAACAAGCTGCTCTATTTCCGTGGTTAAATGTGGTAGAAAACGTCATGTTTCCTTTACGTAAAAGCATGAATAAAAAGCAAGCTCGAGAAATTGCGATGAAATATATACAAATGGTCCAATTATCTAAGTATCCTGACCATTATCCTCACGAGATTTCTGGTGGTATGCAGCAACGTGTTGCTATTGCTCGAGCTCTTGCTATGAATCCAGAAGTATTATTAATGGATGAACCATTTGGAGCACTAGATGAACAGACTCGCTCTTTGCTACATGAACAATTAGAAAAAATTTGGTTAGAAACAAAAAAGACAATATTATTTGTAACTCATAGTATTACCGAATCAATTAAACTATCAGACAGGATTATTGTGATGGGCACAAGACCCGGAACAATCTTAGCAGATATCACGGTAGACATCCCACGCCCTCGCTCGGCTCACAAGCAAGACATTATTGAGATTGAAGAAACAATCATGAGCTATCTTGCTAGCGAAATTGATAAAGTAGCTAAGGAGGAATTAGCTTATGTCAGTGGCTCTTAAACGCATAATCTTCTTTTCTGTTATTCTAATTTTTTGGCAAGTTGGTTCTGGTCTTCTTTGGGAAAAAATTCTTTTACCGCCTCCAAGTGATGTTTTTGTTGCTCTGTATCAAGGATTCGCTGATAAAACATTGTTGTATGATCTTATAGCTAGTTTTAGACGCTTAGTTATCGGACTATCAATAGCCTTACTTATCGGTACAGGATTAGGTATTTTACTTGCAAAATCAAAAACTGCTGATGATACACTAGGAACAATAGTTCTAGCCTTGCAAAGCGTACCGAGTATCGTTTGGTTGCCATTGGCTATGCTTTGGATAGGTTTCAATGAATCTGCGATTATCTTTATTGTGGTTTTAGGTGGAACACTAGTAATGACTTTAAATATGCGTGCTGGGATAAGCAATGTATCACCTATTTATATTCGTGCTGCTCAAACGATGGGCGTAACGGGCATTGCATTATTTTTTAGAGTAATGCTACCTGCCTCAACTCCTTACGTTGTTACAGGTGCCAGATTAGCTTGGGCTTTTAGCTGGCGCGCACTGATGGCTGGTGAATTACTAAGTACAGGTCCCGGTCTTGGCTACACTCTACGTTATGCAGCTGATTTTAACCGAATGGCAGTTGTCATTGGTGTCATCATTATTATTGGTGTTATCGGTTCTATTATGGACCAACTCATATTCCAACGGATTGAAAACTCTGTTAAACAGAGATGGGGTTTATAAAATTTAACTGAAAAAGGGAGAGAAAAAAATGAAAAAATTAGTAATGTTAGTAGCTTCTGCAATCCTACTAGTAGGAGTTTTAGCGGGTTGTGCATCTAATAAAAACAGCAGTGCTACACCAGAGAAGATTGTAATTGGTTATTTTCCAAATATTAATCATGTACCTGCGATGGTAGCAAAAGAAAAAGGATTTTTCGAAGAAAAACTTGATGGATTAACTGTTGAGTATAAAACCTTCCCTGATGGTTCCTCATTTATGACAGCTCTTGTTACTGGTGAGATTCAAGCTGGTCTTGTTGGTCCTGGACCTGCCATGAATAACTATACTTCAGGTGCAGATGTTAAAGTTATTGCTGGTGCATCAACTGGTGGAACTGTTATTATGGCACGTAAGGACGCTGGAATTTCAACTATTCAAGATTTTTCTGGTAAAACGTTTATTACACCACGTGTAGGCTGTACTCACGATGTTCAACTAGAAACATATTTATCAGAAGTTGGTCTTACTTCAGAACGTATTGGTGGAACCATGAAGCATCAAACTGGAAACCCATCGCAATACGCGGCTTTATTTCAAACAGGTAAGGTTGACATCGCAGCTGCACCTGAACCTTGGGCATCTGTGCTAGAAGAAGAGGTAGGTGCTATTGAAGTGATCGGTTACGATGAAGTATCATGGGGAACTACTTTACCGGCTGCAGTTCTAGTTGCAACAGGAGACCTTGTAGAAAATAATACCGCACTTGTACAAAGTATCGTTGATGCTCACAAGCAAGCAGTTGAGTTTATTGAGTCTAATCCTGAAGAAGCAAAAGCAATAACAATTAAAGATATTAAAGCAGTTACAAATCAGGAGTTAAAGCCATCTGTTGTTGAACGTGCTTGGGAACGTATTGGCTTCACATATGCATTAGATAAGCAAGCGATTCAAGAATTTGGAAATTCTTCTTATGAACTAAATTTCTTAAAGGAAAAGCCTGATTTCACAAACCTTATTGACAGTCAATTTATTGATTAATGCATGTTCTAGCCTTGCGGATGCTTTTGCATTCGCGAGGCTTTTTCTGTAATATGAAATGGGTGATAAAATGAATACTTACTATGCTGACTTACACATACATATAGGACGTACAGAATCTGGAAAGCCCGTTAAAATTACGGCATCAAAGGATTTAACTATAGAAAATATTCTTTTGACTGCTAGTGAAGAAAAAGGTATTGATATAATAGGCGTAATTGACTGCCACGTTCCTGAAGTAATCTCACACTTAAAGACGTTACTTACAAACGGAAACTGTTACGAAGATACAGCTGGTGGCATTCATTTTAAGAACACAACTTTACTGTTAGGTTCAGAACTGGAAATAAATGATCAAACTAGTCTCGGCCCTATACATGTCTTAGTCTTCTTCCCATTCTTAAGCAACATGGAGAAATTCTCAAGCTGGCTGTCCCATCATGTAACAAACGTTACGCTTAGCTCACAACGTGTCTATACAACAGGGCGTGAATTACAAAATGTAGTCAAAGAGTTAAATGGTCTTTTCATTCCTGCACATGTTTTCACACCATTTAAAAGCTTATATGGAAGCGGCGTGAATTACACATTAAAGGAAGTATTTGACCCTAACATGATTGACGCAATAGAACTTGGATTAAGTTCAAATACAAAGATGGCAGACCAAATTGCCGAGCTTCATCCATACACATTCTTATCTAATTCTGATGCCCATTCGCTTAAGAAGATTGGCCGTGAGTATCAAACAATTGCACTTAAAAACCCTACGTTTTTTGAATTTCAGCAAGCCTTAAAGCAACAAAATGGACGTATTATTCTTAAAAATTATGGACTTGATCCTTTACTTGGAAAGTATCACAAAACTGCATGTCGACAATGTCAAACGGTTTGGATGCCTAACACAACAAGTTGTACTAAATGCGGCAGCGAAAAAACAGTTACAGGTGTCGAGGATAGAATCAGACAATTAGCTACTACTAGTACATCAATTAACAGACCACCATACGTTCACCAAGTCCCCCTGCAATTTATTCCAGGGATTGGACCAAAAACACTTGAAAAGCTAAAATCACACTTCAAGACAGAAATGGCAGTTCTTCACAAAGCGACTGAAGAACAGCTGTTAACAGTTTTACCAGAAAAAATAGTACGCTACATAATGATGGCAAGAAACGGAGAACTAAGTTTAAAATCAGGCGGTGGTGGATTATTCGGAAAAGTCGATACTAAATAACTAAAGCTCAGTAATAAATTACCTAATAAGCAAAACGCAAGCGCTTTGCTTAGCCCCGACCAGCTTAAGTCTTCGAGGAACTAGGCGCTGGAGCTAAAAACTAATCTAGGTTAAGAAAATTATCTTTCTTTCGCGCTAAAAAGTGTGCTATCTAACTTTGATAGCACACTTTTCATATTAATCTATTTTGTTTAAAAAGAATATGGCTATCGTTCCTGGGCCTGCGTGCGCCCCTATCGAAGCACCAATCATATTTATAAACACTTCGCTTGGGTTAAATTCTTCTTGAATCATGCGCTTCATGTCTTCAGCAGATTCTAAATCATCTCCATGACTAATGGCAATAACTTGCTTATCTAACTGCACACCACGCTCTTTCATAATTTCAATAATACGTGTATAAAGTTTTTTCTTTCCACGTACTTTTTCAAAAGGTACTAACTTTCCATCTTCTACATTTAGCAGCGGCTTTATATTTAGTAGACCGCCAACAAATGCAGCCGTCTTACTAACACGTCCTCCACGTGCTAAATATTCGAGATTATCAACTGTAAAAATATGCTCCATGTGCTTGCTTGTGAATTCAACGGCTTGGATAATCTCCTCAACTGTCGCACCATTTTTAGCAAGCTCAGCGGCTTTACGTGCAACAAGACCTTCACCTAATGATGCGCATTTAGTATTGATAATGTGAATCTGGCTATTTGGATACTCTTCTTTTACTTGATTTGCCATCATAACAGCAGTTTGATATGTACCTGAAAGTTCTGAAGAAAAAGCTATATAAACAACCGATTCTTCTCGTTTTGCACTATCTGTAAATATATCTTCAAAAACTTGCGGTGAGACCTGTGACGTTGTTGGTACTTTACCCGCTCTCATAGCTTCATAAACAGCCTTTGGTTTGATAGTCACACCATCTTCAAACTGTTTTTCGTCCAAATGAACCCCTAAAGGTAATATGGTTAAATTATTATTTGTTGCAAACTCATGAGGTAAATCACTAGCACTGTCGGTAATAATTCTAACTTTACTCAAATAATCCCAACCCTTCACCATATATTTCTATACGTACATAATTCTTCTATTATTATGATAACAATTCAATAATTGAAATGGAATCTACTTTTTAGCAACAAGTGTGAAAGTTTTAGGAAGCCCTATATCATCCACCTTATGATTTGGCTCTTCTTCTAGGACATCAATTCTTAAGCCAACAGTTGCTGCTGCCGTAATAATTTCGCCCAGCGTCCACTTACGTTGGAGAACAACTTGTATATCATTAACATCACTTAAGTGCTTCGTGAACGCAACTTGTTCTTCAAAAATAATAGGTTCAAAATAATTACCTGTTACTTTATGTTTCTTTCCTTTTGACGTAATTAACTTTGTAGAAATAGGGTGAAATTCATGTAAAATAAATTTTCCACCTTCATTTAATAACTCATAAACCTTCGAAAAAAGGGCTTCCACTGATATAAAGTAATGTAACACCCCAAGCTCCATAAAAATAATATCAAACTGTTGCTCTGCTCGATATGAAAGGACATCTGAAAGAATATAAGTCATATGAGTTTGGGCTGCGGCAGCTGCTTTCGTTGCGTACTTTTTATTTTCTTGAGAAAAATCTACAACCTCCACGTTAGCACCTAACAAAGACAAGGCAATAGCCTTTAGACCGTTTGAACCCAATAAATGTAATATGTTTTTCCCTTCTACTGGTAGCATATATTTATAGAAAGGATGAAGCTTCCATTCTGGATTTTCTAATATTTTAGATACAGCTTGATCTGGCTCCCCGAATCGATTTACTAGAGCATCATATGTATTTTGGTTCCATGATCGCTCATTTTTTCTAGTAATCACATCCTGCTTTCTCTTTAAGGAAGTCACAATGTGATCTCTATACTCAGCTAATTCATTTGAGTAAAATAAATATGCGTATAAAGACAATGCCCAAATACTTCTATCCTCATATGAAACATTGATTCGATAAGGGTTTGTACGTATTGTTGTATTATATGAACATGAAACAACTGTCAGAATATCATCCTCATAAAAATGAAATGACGCACACATATTGTACTTTTCTATACTTTCTCCATGAAATACATCGTAAGCTTTTTCAAATAAGTCCCATTGTACCTCTATATTAATTTTATCATTCGGTATGTTCTCTACTTTCTGTATGACTAATGCTGCTTCTTTCGAAAAAAAATAGGGAATATTATTTTCATCAAGCTTGATTGCTAATTTTAAAATTGTCGGTAACACGTACTTTTCCTCCTAAGTATCCTACAAACCTTATAATAGACGAGGGCAGAACAAATAACAAATATTTCTTACCGTCTCTACATTCCTACGATTATGTTAATCATTATTAAATATCTTGGGCATAATCTATAATAGTTACACAATATGATACACGCTTTTTTAAACAAAAAATCAAAAGAGGGGGGGATTCACTTGAAGATATCTAAGGATCAATTGATTTACGAATTACACGCAAATGGGAATCGCGGTTTTATTAAATTTAATAACGCATTGTTGGAGATACAGTTAGGTGATGGAGAAGAGATTATGTTTACCGGGAATGCATGGCGTTGGGAAACCGTAGAAACACCATCATCCCATGGTGATTATTCCATTCAAACAGACGAATTAGTAGCCAAAAATGTAGAAGCTCTACCTGCACTATTTGAATACACGTATTATGATTTTTATCGAAACAAAGAGGAGTTTTATACGTGAAAGTGCTGCATACATTTTCAGCACTTTTTTCTTTTATACTACCTCTCAATTACAACGATATACAATAAATCCACCGCAAACAAAATACCTACAAGATTTCGCCGGCATAAAAATCAACCGCAAGAACAGTTGTAAACATCAAATATTTCTGACAAAAAAAAGAAGCTACCTTTTTGTTTCAAAAGTAACCTCTTCTTATTGAACAGCTCTGGAGACCCAACCATTTAATCAGCTATTCGTATCATTTTTTATTCACCATAATCTGAATGGTGATCATTGTGCAACTTAAAAATTAAGTTACATTGTTTTAAAAGCATTCAATTGTAGGGAAAAATGTTCATAGCTGATTGTGTTGTTCCTTAATTACATATACAAAATTGTATATCTATTTCGGCTTTGTCGTTACGACTCTGACCCCTCTTTAGTATGAATTTTGCTTCTGCATGTAAGCTACTATACAAAGTATGATACTTACGAAAAATGCAGGCACGACATACATAAGATGCTACGCTTCAAACGTTCTCACTTTCGGAACGAACACGTATTGGTTGAGCCTCCACGGCTGTTCAACTCTTTTTCTAATAATTTCCTTTACACTTATAGTATATCACCAATTGAGTTTTTTACGCACGGTATATGTGACATATATATGAACAGTGATTCATTTATCTAGAGATAAGAATCCGTATAAAACATAAACTATAACGCCAGTATGTTAGGACAACGTGTCGCATTTGAGCTTACATACAGTCACACACTCCTGTAAAAGGAGTATAGACTAAATCAATATGCATGAAAACGAAAAAACAAGACATATGTGTAACTAGTGAAGAGTGTCATTACATAACTGATAATCCCCATTAACAAAGTGGGGTTTCGAAATAAAGAAAACAGACAACTATATATTGTCTGTTAGCAAACTATTTTGTAGTCGTTGCAATTTCATTCCAGTCGCTATAATTTTTCAAACGAAAATGAAATTCAACTCGTCTAGAATTATCGCGGTCAACTTCACCTGATTCAAAGAATTTCAATTGACTCTCAGAACGCCCATTTGCCGTAATATTATCACGAACCACTTCTTTGTAAGGAAAATCACCAAATTCATCACTCAGAATGTAACGTACAACACTGAATGCACGCTTTTGCGATAATTCGAGATTATACATAAAAGAACCAACATCATCTGTGTGACCTTCTACAACTATATCTGCGATGTGATCTCCGTATTTACCATATACGATAGAGAAATACTCTGGTATAAAATTTCTTAACTCTTGTTTAAATGGTCCACGAATTTCATCACTAGCCGTTGCAAATAACAAATCATTTCGAAATTTAATCGCACCGGTTTCTTTATCAACATCTATGCCAAGTGCCTCATTCTCAAATTCTAGAATAAGATCCTCAATTATGTCTTGACGGACACCGGTTAACAGTGAAATTAACTCTTCTTGATCTTGAATTTTCATTTCCTTTTCAGCTAGTTCTTGCTCCCTCTTTTCTGCTTTAACCTGTTCAGTAGCTAATACCGCCATTAATAACAATAAAACGACCAGGAGAATTGTTGTTAATAAATCTGTAAAGGACGGCCAAAATTCCTGTTCATCAAGCTGACGATTTATAATTCGAGAATATTTATGTTTCACACGATTCATCCTTTTTTATGAATTTGGAATTTGCGCTCTTCGTGAGCGAGATAAATCCCGTAAAGTATCCGATAAATCTTCAAGTGAAGTTTGCAAAAGCTTATTCGATTGAGCACTAGCCTGTTTAGTTGTATCAGTAAAATTTTGCATAGTTGAATCCAGAGTATTTACTACTGCCTCTACTTGTCGTGTCATTTTATTTAAATTGTCGTACAATGTGCTGTCAAGCTTCGTATCAATTGACATCATGATTTTTTCTGTAAAGTCAGTTGATCTATTTAAGAACTGTCGCAATGCTGTTTGAACTTCACCCGACTGTTCTTTCATGAAAATTAAATTCTCCTGCATCGTCCTCTCTGTTCGATCCAATAATTTTTTAAGTTCATCCGTTAAAATGGAAGATGCTGTATCAAAGCTAGTAATTAACTGATACGTCTTTTTATATGAATCATGCATATCATTAGCATGATTTATAACCGAGTCAATTTGAGACAAAAACGCCTTCTGCTGCTGAGTTTGGCGAATAGTATGCTGTTCAGTTTGCTGTAAAACTTGCTCATAAAGCTCTTTATACTGCTTTTGAAGCTGCTCTGTTCGATCAAATTGCCCAATCATATCTCGAAAGTTCTCTTGCAGCTGTTCCATATTAATCTGGAATGTCTTTGCAAACGATGTTAAGTGTGAGAATGACGTCGTATCTAATACTTGTTTAATAGAAGATGTTGCCTGTTCTACTTGCTTCAACAACTGATGATTTTTTTCCTCAAAAGCTTGTTGGCTTTGCCAAACTTCTGATTGTTTTTGCAAGCTTGCTTCATAGAATACTTTGGCAGCTTGTAATGACTCGGTTATATCATCTCTAATAGATTGGTACGTTACTGATAGTTGTTTATATTCTTTATATTGATTATCTGCAATTGTACTCTGCTTTTCAACAAAACCAACAACATGATTACTTGTTTCATCCATAATTTTTAATGCCTGCTGTTGAACAGTCTCCTGTTTCTCCATAAAAGAAAATAGACTTGAGAAATCCTGACTTAAACGTACCATTTGATCATTATAAGAATCTGTTACATTATTCATGTTTGAAAACATAACTTGAAATTGCTCAGCATTCTTTCCAAAAGCATCGCTAAAAGTAAGCATTTTCTCTGTAGCACGTTCAAAGCTTTCGTGAAATGTTTTAGTATTTTTAAAAGTTTCATTTAATTCAAGAATGGCATGCTTCATATCTCCCATCGATTCAACCATTCTAGTTTCGGTTGTTTCTCGTTCCTGTTCCCTTAAGTAATTCTCTAGCTTCAACATAACCTCAATCATCATTTGTTCCGCATTTTCATATTTTGAGCGCACATTAATAAAGATTGAACAGATGATACCTGCAATACTTGTGTAGAAAGCTGTATGAATACCCGATAACACATTCGTAATAGAATCATTCATCATGGCAGTATCTATACCACTTAAAGATACAACTAAACCAATGAACGTCCCCAATACGCCTATTAAAATAGCAATAGAACTCCACATTTGAATCATCTTCAATTCCTGCAACACTTTCGCTTTATGTGCTTCAAGACGATACTCTGCAAAATATTCTTCTAAAAAACTTTGCAAATGAATATCTTTATTTTTTACTGATTGGAATTTATTAAAAATAACCTGTACGAAGGAATGTTGTTCAGGACTCCTAGATAAGTCCTGACTTACATTGTAGAAAAACGTATATATAGCATGATTTGTTCGTATGGCTCGAAACGTTATATAAAGTAAGACTAGAAACGTTGCACTAATTATGACAACAGAAGTTATATCGTCTGGTAAAAATGTCAAAGTTTATTCTCCTTTCGTCAATAATCCATCTTTAATTACTGTTAGTCCTACTATATTAACCAACCTCGAAAAAAAGAAGACAAAATAACCATCTTATAAGCGAAAATGTTTTTAGAATAATCATATAATTGAAATATTCTAAAAAATATATTATAGTTTAATTACCAGCTTTTTGAATTTTATACACTAGATTCCATTAGAAGCGAATAAAATTCAACAAGCTGCAACTTTATTACATAAAGGGGATGAAGGAATTTGAAGAGGAAATTGTATCTTTTATTGACTGTTTTCACCTTGTTTGTAATGGTATTTGCTGGTTGCAGTAACAGCGAAGACACTGCCGCTGAAGAAAAACAATCTTTACTTAATAAAGTTAAAGAGCGTGGGACCTTAGTTGCTGGTGTAAATGGACAATTGCCAGGTTTTGGTTATATAGGAACAGATGGGGCTTACACTGGATTTGACGTTGATTTCGCAAAGGCAGTAGCTGTCGCCGTGCTAGGTGATGCTAACGCAGTCGAATATCGCCCATTGTCTGCCCAAGAACGTTTTACAGCAGTACAAACGGGTGAAGTAGATATTTTAACGCGAAATACAACAGTCACCACTAGTCGTGACACGGGTGTAGGGTTAAACTTTGCTCCTGTTACGTTTTATGATGGGCAAGGTATAATTGTCCGTAAAGATAGCGGAATAAATAGTTTAAAAGATTTACAAGGCGCACGTATTGCAGTTGAAACAGGTACAACAACAGAGTTAAACCTTGCTGATCAACTACGTAAATTAGGCGTTACTTACGAATCGGTAACGTTTGAAGCACAGGATGCTGCTGTTGCAGCTTATGAAGAAGGTAGTGTTGACGCCTTTACAACAGACAAATCTGGTTTAGTAGCTCGTAAGTCGATTATGCAAACCCCTGATGACCATGTGATATTAGACGAAACAATATCAAAAGAGCCTCTTGCACCTGCTGTTATAGCTGGTGATGATCAATGGGCAGATATTGTGCGCTGGGTTGTATATGCAACAATTCAAGCTGAAGAATGGGGCATTACTTCGCAAAATGTGGATGAATTCTTAAATAGCGATGATCCCAACATTCGCCGTTTCCTAGGTAAGGAGGGAGATTTAGGAGAGCAGCTCGGTCTTTCAAACGACTTTGCCTATAAAGTTATTAAAGAGATTGGTAATTATGGTGAGATATTCGAACGTCACCTTGGTGCCAATTCCACATTTAGTTTACAACGCGGTCTAAATGATTTATACACAAATGGCGGTTTAATGTATTCTCCTCCATTTAGATAAACGTTAGATAGCAGCTTTGCTTAAAATTTTCAAAAATATTAGGCCTGCTTGTGTATGTGTATAGGCAGGCCTATCATTTTGAGGTGACGGTATAATGAGAAAGAATCAAACTATGTCTACGCCATTTTGGCGAGATAAACGAATCATTCCTATACTACTCCAAACCCTTTTTGCCATTATCGTTGTCTTGGCATTTATTTTTTTCATAACAAATGCTCTAGAAGGTTTAAGACAGATAGGTATTACACTTGGGTTTACCTTTTTGAAAAACGCTGCCTCCTTTGGTATCGGTGATACCATCATTGCGTATACTCCCGCTGACTCTTATGTTCGTGCCTTACTTGTCGGCTTAACAAATACATTAAAGGTATCTATTTTTGGAATTATACTTGCTACAATAATAGGTTTCATTGTTGGTATATCACGCTTATCATCTAACTGGCTTGTACGAACAATAGCAGGCATTTATACTGAAATCTTTAGGAACACACCTTTACTAGTACAAATATTAATTTGGTTTTTTGCTGTTTTTATTCAGCTTCCTCGTATTGAAGAGCAGGTTCATATTGGTCCCATATATTTTAGTAACCGTGGTATGGCTATTCCTTGGTTAGAAGCTAACTCTGGCTCATTCATTTGGGGACTAGTTTTACTTGTTGGTATTATAGGGGGAATATTTTTATGGAAATCAAAAACAACAAAGCGAATTGAAACCGGCAAAAATACGTATCCACTGTTATGGTCAATTGGAAGTCTTATAATAGCAAGCATTATCGCCATACTTATCACAAGAACAGGACCATTTAACATTACGATACCAAGCGTAGATGGAAAAATGTTTGTTGGTGGATACCGTCTTCGTCCCGAATTCTCCGCAATCCTTATTGGTTTGGTCATTTATACTTCAACTTATATTGCAGAGGTCGTTCGCGCAGGGATACAAGGGGTTCCGAAGGGACAAGTGGAGGCTGCGAAAGCCCTCGGTCTAAAAGGTCCTACGACGATGCGATTTGTCGTTCTCCCACAAGCAATACGCATCATTATTCCACCTTTAACAAGTCAATATTTGAATTTAATAAAAAACTCAAGTCTAGCTGTTGCTGTTGGCTATCCTGATTTAGTTAGTGTAGGTGGTACTATTCTTAACCAAACAGGACGTGCCATAGAACTTATATTAATTATGGTTATCGTGTACTTAACATTTAGTATCATTACTTCCATTTTCATGAATATTTTTAACAGCAAATTCCAATTAGTCGAAAGGTAGGTGATAGCGATGTCAGACTTACAATTACAATTCAATCAAAAACCGAAGCAAGCTCCTAAACAAAGACCGAAGCAAGCATTCAATTTATTTCAATGGATAAAAATAAATCTATTTAGTTCTTGGTTCAATTCCCTATTAACTATCTTCTCTTTATTGTTAAGCGGTTATATTTTGACAAACACATTCGTATGGATTGCATTTGAGGCAAATTGGGCTGTAATTTCGGCAAACTTCAAGCTTTTAGCGGTCGGACAGTTTCCTGTTGAAGATATTTGGCGATTGTGGGTATCGCTATCGTATACTACCCTCCTTTTAGGTCTAACATGGGGGATTTGGCGAGGGACAGCTAAGCTACCTGCATTATTTGTAAGTGCTACAATGGCGATTGTTGCACTTATGCCATTTATTCAAGGAGACACTAGACTATGGCTAATTGCAAACATTGCCATTACATTCGTTGGTTTTGGTTTAGGGCTCAAATTTGAAAAATTAAATAAAATAGCTATTGTAGCTTGGGTACTTTTATTCCCATTTGTAATGTTTTTGTTGAAAGGATTTGGCGTTCTTTCGCCCGTTAATTCAAATCTATGGGGCGGTTTTCTTTTAACATTGCTAATCGCTCTCGTCTCTATTGTTGTTTCTTTTCCATTAGGAATATTGCTCGCATTAGGGCGCCGTAGCAAGCTACCTATTGTGAAATATTTTAGTATTTTATACATCGAGCTCATTCGTGGGATTCCTCTCATTACAGTTTTATTCATTTCTCAGCTCATGCTGCCACTTTTTCTTGGCAATGATGTTGAGCTAGACAACGTCACAAGGGCAATGATTGGTTTTACATTGTTTAATGCCGCATACTTTGCTGAAAACATTCGCGGCGGTCTTCAATCGCTACCACGCGGTCAGTTTGAAGCTGCTCAAGCGCTTGGACTAAATCATACTCTCATGATGACATTCATTATTATGCCGCAAGCGTTGCGTACTGTTATACCAGCTATGGTTGGACAATGTATAGCACTTTTTAAAGACACCTCATTAGTAGGGATTATAGGTTTAATAGACTTACTTGGGATGGGCAAGAAAATTATCGCCAACCCGCAATTTTTAGGCACACAAATGGAAGTATTTGTGTTTATCGCAACTATCTTCTTTGCATTCTGCTATTTAATGTCGTACATGAGTCGTCAATTAGAAAAGGCTCTAGGTGTCGGTGAACGGTAATTGTCATAAATGCACTTGAAGGAGGTAATTATAAATGAGTATTTTCGCAGTAGAAAAATTAACTACTCCCCTTGCAGAACGCGAAGACATTATTACAGTCAAGAGTCTAAACAAATGGTTTGGCAGCTTACATGTTCTAAAGGATGTTAATATATCTATTAAGCAAGGAGAAGTTGTTTGTATTTTAGGTCCTTCAGGATCAGGGAAATCAACCTTTATTAGAACTATCAATGCTTTAGAAGAGTTTCAAGAAGGCAGTATTGTTGTGGACAGTATTAAAGTGTCAAATGATATTAAAGATATTGAAGAAATCCGTAAGGAGACAGGGATGGTATTTCAACAATTTAATTTATTTCCGCATATGACAATTTTAAAGAATATCACTTTGTCACCTATATGGGTACGAAAATGGAAACGTGAAAAAGCAGAGTCAATTGCTCTTGAATTATTAGAGCGCGTTGGCATTCCAGAGCAAGCCCATAAGTATCCTGGTCAGCTATCCGGAGGTCAACAGCAGCGTGTTGCTATTGCTCGTGCATTAGCAATGCAACCAAAAATCATGCTATTTGATGAACCTACTTCAGCATTAGACCCTGAAATGGTAAAAGAGGTATTAGACGTCATGAAAACACTAGCCGAATCAGGGATGACCATGCTTGTAGTGACGCATGAAATGGGCTTTGCTCGACAAGTGGCAGACCGTATTGTCTTATTTGATAACGGGGAAATTATTGAGACTGGTACACCTGAGGAATTGTTTGATAATCCAAAACACGAGCGTACAAAGCTATTTTTATCACAAATATTGTAGAGTAAGGTTCTTTTATACGATAAAACACTTGGAGCAATCCAAGTGTTTTTATTTACATATGAATAAGGTGCTGTGTACTATTTAAAAAGTGTACAATCCTCTTTTGCTGACGAATTTCAAGTAAATGAACACCAGTATCACCAGTAAAAAAACCAACATCATTATTTGTTGGAAGTCGTAAAAAAGCTTGAAGTAGCTTTGAAATCATTCCTCCATGAGAAACAATAGCAACCCTTTTAAAGGAATGACTTTCTGCTAAAATCTTTGATAGAACTAATTCGCCTCTAAAGCGAAATTCTAGTTCTGATTCACCCTCTAATATTCGTTCGTGAAGCAAACGACCTCCTAATGGTTCTGGATATTTTCTTGCTGCTTCCTCGCGAGGCAATCCTGCTAAAACACCGTTGTCGTACTCTTTTAAACATTCTTCCTCAATGAGCTCACAAGCTAGGTGATTATTTAAAATGCCAGCCGTTTGTTTTGCTCGTTTTAATGTGCTTGTCCAAATAACATCAGCTGGATAGTATTCACTAATCCATGATGACATTAATCCTGCCTGCTTTTTTCCAAGCTCTGTTAGTTCGAAATCAGCTTTTCCCTCATGCACATCTAAAAGGTCTGCCTCTGATTGACCATGCCGAATTAATAAGATTTGCATATTAATCACCCATTTCTACAACAATATATATATTAATTGTACAACAATCGAGGTGACTTTGTGTTTTTTTCTCAATTTAAATCTCTCACTTTACCTATAAAAATTTTACTCGTTACTGTGTTATTAGCACACTTATCGTACTATCTCGTGCTCCCTATCTTTCCTATTTTACTAAAAGTCGTGAAGGGATTAACGATTTTACAAATTGGAACGGTACTCGCTGTAAGTTCATTTTCTTACCAAGGTGGTAGCATTCTTGGTGGATATTTAGCAGATCAATTTGGAAGGCGAACTGTCATAACTGTAGGTGCTTTCATAAAAGGATTAGCCCTCATAGGCTTTGGACTAGCTACTAGTTATCCAATGCTTATCGTTGTTGCTTTGTTTAATGGTATTGGTGGGGGATTAAATGCACCTTCTACAAAAGCTGCAATTGCAGAGATTACTTCCAAGCAAGGTGACCAAACGACTGTGTTCTCATTACGCGGTATTGCAGCCAATATGGGTATTGGTGTCGCAGGATTACTCGTTTATACTGTATTTGGTAATCAATCAAGCAGTGTTTTTTACGTAGCTGCTGTAATCTTTTTTCTGGTTGGCACGTTAAGTTGGTTCTTTGTTCCATCCGAATGCGATACTCAACCTTGTGATAAAGTACCCATACGTTCATATTTGCAAGTATTTCGCAATAAAGCATACATAGCTTTTTCCGCCATGAGTATTTTAATTTGGGGCTTGTATGTGCAATTTGCGCTAGCCTTACCTTTAACAGGAGAGCGAATACTAGATAATCCAGCAGCTGTTTCACTCATTTGGACAATTAATAGCTTACTTGTTGTTGTATTTCAAACATTTATTACAAATAAAATCATCAAACGTATAAGCTCCATGACCGCATTTGCGATAGGTGCTCTATTTATCGGTATAGGAATAAGCTCCTTATACTATGCGACAAACTTCTACTTCCTTATTTTCAGTGGGCTTATTTTTATTATCGGTGAAATGATTATTATGCCAACAGTTGACATTGTTATCACTCGTATTAGTGCTGGACAGCTTATGAGTACGTATTTTGGAATTGCTAATTTTGTGGCTGGACTTGGTGAAGGATTAGGTAATTTTTCCGGATCACGACTTTTAAGTATCGGCTTGGGTAGCTACCTACCTTGGTTGACGTATTTATCAGTCGCTATTTTAATTGCGATATTAATTTACTCTGTTAGGCTGTTTCCGCCGATTCAGAAAGCTTTTTCAAAACCACCTGAAGGATCTCATGTGTGATACGCTCACTCTTATAGGATGTGGGCTATCTTTGCTCAAGAAGTTCTGTAATTGAGATTACTAACTCGATGGTTCGACTTCACTTTTTAAAATTTGACCTCTCACTTAATATTAACCTGGTCCCGCAAAAGAATTGGTGGGTAACTAGGTTTTTTTTGTTTTTACGTTGGAAACGACTTTAAATATTACACTTTTATGAACATTGTCATAATGTAGGATTTCACTACAATAAACGACAAAATGTGTCGTTACAACCATGATATAGTTTATACATAAATAAAAAATGAATGAGCATTCACTCATATTTCAATTGGAGGGATTAGTAATGGCAATTGGTGAAAAAGAAGTTAAAGACACACAAAAAATATTGGCAATGGTTGATGGATTAGTAACAAATGCAGTAAAGGCACTTGATGAGCTCCGCAGTTATGACCAAACACAAATAGACACAATCGTTAAAGATATGGCAATGGCAGGTCTTGAGCAACACAAAACGCTTGCAAAGCTTGCTATCGAAGAAACAAAGCGTGGTGTGTTTGAAGATAAGGTATTTAAGAATATGTTTGCAACGGAGTACATATTCGATTACTTAAAGGATATGAAAACCGTTGGTGTAATTAATGAGAATGTGCATGAAGGTATGGTTGAAATTGCGGAACCTGTTGGAGTTATTGCTGGTATAGTGCCGGTAACTAATCCGACTTCAACGGCACTTTTCAAATCGCTTATTTCAATAAAAACGAGAAATCCTATCATTTTTGCATTTCACCCACTCGCACAAAAATCAAGTAGCGCAGCAGCACGTACGATGCTAGAAGCAGCTATACGTGCCGGTGCACCAAAAAATTGTATACAATGGATTGAAGTGCCATCTCTTGATGCTGTACAAATGTTAATGCGACACCCTAAAGTTTCGCTCATTCTTGCTACTGGTGGCGCTGGTCTAGTTAAAGCCGCCTATAGCTCTGGTAAACCAGCACTTGGTGTAGGGCCAGGGAATGTGCCATGTTATTTTGAGAAAACAGCTAACGTAAAACGAGCTGTTAATGACTTAATACTATCTAAAACGTTTGACAACGGTATGATTTGTGCATCAGAACAAGCAATCGTTATCGACCAAAATATTTATGAAGAAGTTAAAGATGAAATGACAGCTAATAATTGCTATTTCTTAAACGATGTCGAAATTCAAAAATTAGAAAAGCTTGCCATAGACGAGAAATCATGTGCACTAAACCCAATCATTGTCGGGTTGTCCGCTTACAACATTGCCAAAATGGCAGGGGTTAAAGTACCAAAAGCTACAAAAATATTAGTCGCTGAATTACAAGGTGTTGGACCTAAGCACCCTCTCTCATGTGAAAAGCTAAGTCCAATTCTAGCATGTTATAAAGCTGAGTCAACGGAGGAAGGATTCACAATTGCAGAGGCCATTTTAGAATATGGAGGTCTTGGTCATTCAGCAGTTATTCACTCAGAAAATCAAAGCATTATTGATGACTATGCCTTACGTATGAAAGCGAGCCGTATCATTGTCAACACACCGTCTACACAAGGAGCTATTGGTAACATCTATAACACATATTTACCATCTCTAACACTTGGCTGTGGTACGTATGGTGGAAATTCAATTTCAACTAACGTGGGCGCCGTCCACCTTATAAATATTAAGAAGATGGCAAAGCGCTCCGTCAACACTCAGTGGTTTAAGGTACCTTCTAGCGTTTTTTTCGAGAAAAACTCAGTTCAGCAAATAGCGACATTACCTAGACTATCAAAAGTATTTATCGTTACGAGCCCAAGCTCAATTAGAAACAAATATGTTGATAAGGTTATTCATTATTTAAGAAAGAATCCTGGGTTTGTTAGTTATGAAGTGTTCTCAGATGTAGAACCAGATCCTAGTAATGAGACAGTGATGCTAGGTGCTGAGATGATGAGAAAATCAAAGCCTGATGCTATCATAGCTCTTGGCGGTGGTTCTGTAATTGATGCTGCTAAAGCAATGTGGTTATTTTACGAGCATCCACACATGAGCTTTGAACAATTAAAACTAAAGTTTTTAAATCCTAGCACACGAGTTGTTCAAGTACCACCATTAGGAGCAAAGGCAATGCTTGTAGCAATTCCAACAACGTCTGGAACTGGTTCAGAGATTACTGCTTTTTCCGTAATTACAGATAAACACACACATACTAAATATCCGATAGCTGATTTTAATTTAACACCTAATGTTGCTATTATTGACCCTCAGTTCACATTGACAGTGCCAGCACACATTACGGCGGACACTGGAATGGATGTTTTAACTCATGCTATCGAAGCGTATGTTTCTGTTTTAGCAAGCGACTATACGGACGGATTAGCTATGAAAGCGATAGAGCTCGTTTTTGATTATTTACCTAAAGCTTACCAAGACGGTAATAATGAAAAGGCTCGAGAGAAAATGCACAATGCTTCGTCAATTGCAGGCATGGCATTTGCAAACGCCTTTTTAGGTGTAAATCACAGTCTTGCTCATGCTGTTGGAAGCGAGTTTCAGGTTGCACACGGACGCGCAAATGCTATTCTATTGCCTTATGTAATTCGTTATAACGCAGAAAAACCAAATAAATTTATGACCTTCCCTAAATATGAACACTTTATTGCGGATGAACGTTATTGTGAAATTGCTACAAAACTCGGCTTACCAGCTCGCACTAGCCATGAAGGTGTCGAAAGCTTGGCTAAAGCAGTAAAACAGCTTTCTGAACAATTAGGAATTCCAACAAGCTTTAAAGACCTAGGTATATCAGAAACAGAATTTATGAGCAAATTAAACGTACTAGCAGAACTAGCTTTTGATGATCAAGATACTTTAGCTAATCCAAAACAACCTTCAATCGCTGAATTGGCAGAGATCTTAAAGTCCGCTTACAACGGAGTATAATTATAAGTTAGCGCATCATATACGTGAAAGACTCTTTAGCGCCTATAGCAAGACAGTAATCAAGGGTCAGAATTTTATACTTTCCGATACATTTTAAAAAAATCAGTCCCGTTTGATAAGGGACTGATTTTTTTAATTTTGGAGTTCTTCAACTAGTATAGTTAATTCTGTCCAGCGTTCAATGGCTTGCTCTAACTCTTGTTCAAGCCTTTGTTGCTCTTCATACAATTTAACTACTTTTTCAGAATCACTACCGGCTTTTATAACATCTTGCTTAATATTTTCAATTTTTTCTTCTAACTCAGCAATACGATCCTCTATTGTATCCCACTCTAGCTGCTCTTTATATGATAATCGTTTCCGTTTCGGCTGTTCTACTTGCATAGCCTGCTGTTTAGCTTCTACTGCCTTGTCTATAGCAGCCTGTTCCTTTTCAAGCTTTTCTTGCTCTAGAAACTCAGTATAATTCCCTTGAAAACGTGTTATTAGTCCATCTCCTTTAAAGACAAGTAGGTGGTCAACTACACGATCAAGAAAATACCTATCATGTGATACTGTTAAAACAACTCCGGGAAACGAATCTAAGTAATCCTCTAAAATAGATAGAGTTTGAATATCAAGGTCATTCGTCGGCTCATCTAAAAACAAAACGTTAGGTTGACTCATTAAGACTCTTAATAAGTATAGTCGACGACGTTCGCCTCCAGAAAGTCTTGAAATATACGTCCACTGCATGCTGCGAGGAAACATAAAACGCTCTAGCATTTGCTCTGCAGTAATCATACTTCCATCAACAGTCTCTACTACTTCTGCTACTTCTTTTATATATTCTATTATTCGTAGTTCTTCATTTAATTCAAGAGCATCCTGCGTATAATATCCAATTTTCACAGTTTCCCCTATTTCAATACTACCAAGGTCGGGTTCACTTTTTCCTGCTAGCATGTTAAGGAGCGTTGACTTCCCTGCCCCATTTGGACCAATAATCCCTAATCTTTCACCAGGTACTATTAAGTAATCAAGATCGTTCACGAGTTGCTTGTTACCTATTGATTTAATTAAACCTTGCACTTCTATAACCTTTTTACCAAGACGAGCGGCACCTAGAGATATCTCCATAGACGCTACTGTTGTATCTTGCTTTTGATCTTGGAGGTTCTCCACCCGTTGGATACGTGCTTTTTGTTTGGTGGTTCTGGCCTTTGCTCCCCGACGTAACCAAGCAAGCTCCCGACGTAATACATTTTGTCGCTTTTGTTCACTTGATAGTTCTTGCTCTTCTCTTTCTGCTTTCTTCTCTAAGAAATACTCATAATTTCCTTCATACACATATAAGCTTCCTTTGTGTAGTTCAAAAATTCTATTTGTAACCCGATTTAAAAAATAACGATCATGAGTGACAAGCATAATAGCACCACGATATTGACTTAAGTAAGATTCAAGCCAATCAATTGTTGCATTATCCAGATGGTTTGTTGGTTCATCTAGCAACAGTAAATCTGCAGGTTGAATAAGTGCTTTAGCGATAGCCACTCGTTTTTTCTGCCCGCCAGATAACTCATTAACCTTTTTATTATAAGACGTAATCCCTAGTTTATTTAATATCGTCTTTGCTGTTGAACTCGCATCCCAAGCGTCCAATTCATCCATTTTTTGTTGTAAACTAAATAAACGCTTTTGTACTCTTTCATTTTCCGGCTCTTGCTCTAATTCCAAAAGGGTTTGCTCATACTCCCTTAGCGACTTCATTATTAGAGCGTCACCATAATATATTTGTTCTAAAACTGTTAAATTCTCCTCGAATTCAGGGTTTTGAGGCAAATACTCGATGCGAAAATCATTTGCATGTGCTATGTGCCCTTGATCTGAAGATTCAATCCCTGCTAACACCTTTAAAAGGGTTGATTTTCCAGTCCCATTTACTCCAATTAAACCTATTCGCTGTTTTTCAGCGATGGCAAAAGAGATGTTATCAAACAGACTTTTAATTCCATATGTTTTGACTAATTGTTCTACCTGTAAAATACTCATTTATCTAACCCTTCTCCTTCAATACATTATCATTATTGTATACGATGTTCGCAAAATAGCAAAGACATAACAAAGAAAGATCTGAGCATAAAACAGGTTTATTGAAAATCTGAAAATAATACCTTAAATACCGAGAAAATTATTCACGAAAAAAAGTTAACCTAAAAGGTTAACTTTTTAGTAAATCATATACATCGGAAGTTGTTTTCAAACTCGCTAATTTATTTCTAAACTCATCATGCATCAGCTTCCGTGACAATGCAGCCAAAATTTGCAAATGTTCATTACCCGCTTGTGCTTCTGGTACAGCAATCATAAATACATACTCAACTGGTTCTCCATCTAGAGACTCCCAATCGACTGGGCTCGCGAGCTTTGCAAACGCTAATCCCGGCTTAACAACAGAAGATGCTTTACCATGAGGAATAGCAACTTTAAACCCTACACCTGTCGTTCCTTCGTGCTCACGCCTTAAAACACAAGCCGTGTAGTCTTCTATATTTATTACTACGCCTGTGGTTTCCATCCTACTAGCAAGCTGTTTAATGCATTCCTCACGACTACTAACATTTAAATTAATCGCAATATGTTTTTCATGTAAAAGCTGTTGTAGTTCCATTATATGACCTCCCTCTATGAAAACTGTGACCGATACAATAATCGTATCGGTCACAGCATAGTTTATTAACCTGCTATTTTTGTAGACGATTCTTCCGTTGTTGACTTTTTAACTTTCATACCTTTTAATAAGTTAACCATTACTGCTGTCACTACCGTACCTATTGCAATAGCAAGCGCATACATCAGTACGTTTGTTACAGCATTTGGGATGAAGAGAACAAAGATACCACCGTGCGGCGCTTTTAACGCTGCATTAAATACCATTGATAGTGCACCAGCTGTTGCAGAACCGACCATCAATGATGGAATAACACGGAATGGATCAGCCGCTGCAAATGGAATGGCACCTTCAGTAATAAATGAAATTCCTAGAACCCCAGCAGCTTTCCCAGCTTCTTTTTCTTCTACCGTAAAGTTCTTTGGAGCTAGCATAGTTGCTAACCAAAGTCCTAATGGCGGTGTCATACCCGCTGCCATAACAGCTGCCATCGGCTCATAAATATTACTTGCCAGCAAACCAACTGCAAATGTATATGCTGCTTTATTAACCGGACCACCCATATCAAATGCCATCATAGCACCAAGAATAAGACCTAGCGCAACAGCGTTTCCTGTATTAAGCCCAGCTAACCAATTACTTAAACCTTCCATAATATTACTAACTGGCGTACCGATTACATACACCATTAACAATCCGACCACTAGTGTTGAGAAAAACGGTATGATAAGAACTGGTTTTAAACCTTCAAAATTTCTTGGTAGTTTAATATAATCCTTCAAAAACTTTGCAATATAACCTGCTAAGAAACCTGCAATAATACCACCTAAAAATCCTGAGCCACCTTGACTCGCTAACATACCACCAACTAAACCTGGTGCTAATCCCGGTCTATCAGCAATAGAATATGCAATGTAACCTGCTAAAATTGGAACCATAAGCGCGAATGCTGCCCCGCCACCAATATTCATTAAAGCTGCGGCTAACGTTCCTTCTTCTTTAAACGCCTCAATACCGAAAATAAAGGAAATGGCAATTAGTAAACCACCCGCGACAACTAGCGGAATCATAAAAGATACACCGTTCATAAGGTGTTTGTATGGACCTGTACGTTGTGAACTTCTCTCAGACTTCGTTTGTTCTACTTGAGAAACATAATCCTGCTTCGCAGGTTTTGCTTGTACTGCTTTTTCTATTAGACTAGCAGCATTTTTTATTGCTTCCCCAGGAGATGCCTTAATAATTGGCTTTCCAGCGAATCGCGCCTCATCAGCGTCAGTAGCAACTGCTAATATAATAGCATGTGCTTCACGAATCTCGTCCGCAGTGATAGCGTTTTCAACACCAACACCACCTCTTGTTTCAACCTTGATTGAAACACCTTTTTCTTTAGCCGCTTTTTCTAATGCTTCTGCAGCCATGTACGTGTGTGCAATTCCTGTTGGGCAAGCTGTAACAGCTAAGATTTTCTTCACGATGAAAACCTCCTTATTTTTTATAAAATAAATATATAAGTTCTCATGTTTACACCACTGGAACTCTTGCTGTAAACATGTATAACCCTTTACAAATGCTTCACATTTATTTTGTCTAAACTGGCAGCAACTTCTTCAAGTGAACATACTTCAGTTCCTGATTTAGATGCAGTAACACTTCCTGCTGTCACAGACCAGATTGCTAACTCTTCAAGTGCAAGATTCTTTACAAGACTATATATAATCATCGCAACCATAGAATCTCCTGCGCCTACTGAGCTTTTCGCCTTAATACTAAGAGCGTCCGCAAAAACACTTGATTCGTTTGTAATAAATAGCGCACCTTCTTTTCCTAGTGATACAACAACAAGCTGAATATTATAGTCACAAATAAGATTGCGCGCAGCTTTTTCAATATCTTCATAGGTTGGTAGCTTTTGATCAACAAATTGTTCTAATTCATATAAATTTGGTTTGATAGCAAAAGGCCCTGCTTTAACACCAAGACGGAACGCTTCACCATCTGCATCCAGAATAATTTTCACCTGATGATTTTTGGCATGCTCAATGAGTTGCTGATAAATATCTTTAGGTGCACCTAAAGGAATACTGCCACCTAAAACAACATGCGATGTATGGTCATACAATCTAGATAAATGATTAAATAATGAATCTAAATCACAAACGGATACTTGGAATCCAGCCTCGTTTACTTCTGTTGTTTGTTTGTTAGCTTTATCTACAATTTTTAAGTTTGTTCTTGTTTCACCATCTACTTTAATAAAGCTTGTAGCAATACCTCTTTTTTCAAGAGATGAAAGAAGGTGTTCTCCTTGTTTTCCTGCAACAAAACCCGTTGCAATAACTGGAACATCAAAATTTTTAAGTACCTTTGCTACATTAACACCTTTACCACCTGGGTCTAATTGAGGAATTGGCTCGATACGATTCAACCCTCCTACCACAAACCTGTCGACAATAACCGTTTTGTCAATCGCAGGATTTAACGTGATTGTCAAAACCGATTTCATCACGCATCACTCCTTCAATGTCGGTACTACAATAACGTCAACCCCTACCTTTTCAAGATTATCCTTTATTTCAACTTGAATATTCTCGTCTGTTATACAAACGTCAACATCAGAAATGGCAGCAAACCGACTAAAAGTTGTTTTCCCAAACTTACTTGAGTCTGCAAGCAATATATTTTGCTTCGCAGAACGTATCATATTTTTTTTCGTTGTTGCTTCTTGTAGGTTAGGAGTCGTCACGCCAGCTTCAATGTCAATACTATTGGCTGCTATAAAAGCTTTATCTACATAGATTGAAGATAGTGCTTCATCAGTCAGAGGTCCTACAAGAGCAAGCGAAACTGGTCGTAAATGTCCTCCTAAGATGATAACTTCTATATTTCTGTAACTCTGTAGCTTTTCTCCAATTACTAAGGAGTTTGTTACAACTGTAATATCTGACAACCCTTTTAACTCATTTGCCATATGATACGTTGTCGTACCAGAGTCCAATAATATAATATCACCTGGCTTAATAAGCTTGGCTGCTTGCTTAGCAATTGCTATTTTCTCAAGTGTAAACTGGTCTTCTTTTTCTATATATGAAGGTTCAAAATTAACACCCTCTGCTGGAATAGCACCACCGTGTGTCCGACGAATTAATCCGGCTTCTTCAAGCTCCTTTAAGTCTCGACGAACAGTAGACTCTGAAACTTCCAACACATCACACAGTTCTTGGACTGAAGCTCTATTTTGCTTCGTAACATACTCAACTATCTTGGTCTTTCGCTCCTCTATAAACACCTATTTCACCAACCTCTTACTTACTCACTTACTACCTTATTTTGAATACGTTTACATTTTGAAAAACATTGATTACTTATGCTCACTTATGATTATATATGGTTAAAAAGTTAAAATCAACCATTATTATGAAATTTTTTGATTGTTTTTGATTTTTTGTGTGTTTTCGTAGCTAAGCACCTATAAATGCTATTTTCATGACAATTAATGTCTAATTAGTGTGCCTAATCGTCAGTGAAAATATCCATCTCGGCACCAAAATCCCGAGGGGCTAGGCGCTGGAGCTAGCTACTAATCTAGGTAGAAAACCTATACTCCATAAAAAAAGCTTCTCATACGTATTGAGAAGCTGCTTCATAACATATTTATTTTTTTACAACTGGGATCCATATCTCAGTTTTATAATTTTCGCTTGTTGGGTCACCACTTGGATACACTTCTATTTCCGGAGCATTTGCATGCTCATAGTTAGTAGATGGGAACCATTCTCCATAAATTCTTTTCCATACAGCCTGAATAGCATGTGGCATTGGCCCGATTACTTCAAATACAGCCCATGTTGCTGAAGGTATTTTTTTTACAACAAAGTTATCACTATGAAGGCCATTATTTTTTTCAACGGCTATCATGTAAGTAAAAGACTCCTGCTCCATTTCAAACTCCATACAAATACCAAGCATACCAAGATCACTTGCGTCTTGCATTAGACCTTCTGACGCACCATCACTATTACAAGTCTGCCAGAATTCAGGAATTCTCTTAAAATTCTCCCCATTCACAGTTGATACTCTCATTGTTTTCCCTATTACTTCAAATGCATCCTTCTCGACAATTCGGTAATTCATATCTTCCTCACCCTTAATTTGTATTTGAAAAGAGAGCCGAGGAATTGCTTTTAATGGCGTATTATGATTTCTAGCTTCACTTGGGCTGACACCATGCAGTTTACGGAAGGCTTTAGAAAAAGATTCAGGAGTTTCATAGCCGTATTTGAGTGCTAGATCAATAATCTTTGTTTTAGATACAATTAACTCTTGCGCTGCCAAGGTTAGTTTTCGTTTACGTACATATTCTGCGACAGTGATTCCGGTTAACATATGAAACATTCTCTGATAATGAAACTTAGACATGTAAGCTTCTTTTGCAGCTTGTTCAATATCGAGTCGATCCTCTAAGTGTTTCTCAAGATAATCAATACTAGCCATCATGTTATTAAGTAGCTCCAATTCCCTCTCTCCTCTCAATACAACTGTATATCAAGATTCTAAATGCATCCTGTCTTTGAGTGCTTTATACAGACCTAGGGATCGTGATAGTTACTGTTGTTCCCTCCTGAAGTTTGCTAGTTACTGAGATCTCCCCATTATGCGCTTCAACAACTTGCTTAGCTATCGCCATACCAAGACCCGTGCCTTTTACTCGAGTATTTGTACCACGGTAGTATCTCTCAAATAACTTATTAATCTCCTCTTCTGAAATACCTTGACCGTTATCATTAATTTCAGCGACAATACAACGATTTTTTTCAGATATGTGGATAGTTACTAAAGTATCTTTTGGATTATGAACAATAGCATTTAAAACGAGATTCATAATAGCACGTTCTATTAAACCTTTATTACAAAACATCACGATTTGCTTGTTTTCTGAATGCAGTTGTAGATTTGCATCTGAGAAATCTGGGTCATTTAATATCTGGATAACTGTTTCTCTTACAACACCTACAAAATCCTCCTGCGCCTTTTTTATAGGTACTGTAGCAGACTTAAGCTGATATGTTAATTTTAAGTCTTCAATAAGTTGCTCCATATATTGTGCTTTTATTTGAATGACATTTGCATATTTTTCCTTTTCTTCATTTGTTTGTATATATGTTCCGTCTGTAAGAAGTTCTGCATAGCCTTTTACAGATGAAAGTGGTGTTTTTAAATCATGTGAAATATTAGCTATCCACTCCTCTCGTAATCGATCAAGTTTTTCTCGTTCCAACTCATTCGCTTGAAGAGCATTCGATAGATTTTCAAGACTGTCATACACATCGTTATATAAACCTTTATCAGGTAAGCTCTTAACATACTTGCCTTTAGATAATTCTTTAATAGCCTCAATTATTTTCAAAACCGGCTTTGTTAAACGAACGCTTAAAAAGTAACCAATAAGACTAAATGTTACAATAACAATAGTTAAGGTTGTAACCGCTAAACGTAAAATATCTCCGACAAACGTGTTTGGATTATAACTTATTACATACTTTGAAACCTCAGAAGAAGGAAATCCTATTATATAGGTAAACTCTCTTTCTTCCCGCTTTGAAATCCCCCCATAAATGGTGTAGCCTTTAATAACATCTGAATACTTATGCGTGAACAGGAGTTGCCCAGGCGTGTAATGTGACGGAGCTTGTGTGGGTTTATGTGTACTGAAAAGCTCTGACCCATACTCATCAAGGACTTGTAACCAAAGTCCACGCCTATTAAGCTCTTGAAAAGCTTCGTTCTCTAGAGAGATATTTGTACCATTCCATAAAATGTTTTCATCAAAACTTAACACAAATTCCGATGCTGTTTCGGATAGTTTGTTGTCATTAAAATTTTTATACACTAAAAACGAGTAAAGTAAAACAAAACAAATAAACGAAAATATAATAGTTATGATGAGAGCGAACATGAGTTGTCCATTAATTTTCCATTTCATCGATATATTATGCTTCATAAGTTCCTCTTGGTATTAGTAGCTTATAGCCCAGTCCTTTTACTGTCTTAATATAATTAGGTTTACTAGGATTATCCTCTAATTTTTCCCGAAGATGACGAATATGCACCATAATGGTGTTATCAAAGCCAAAGTAATCTTCTCCCCATACCTTTTCACAGATAGTTTGTTTGCTTAATATTTGATTGGGATGTTTAATAAGATATGTCAAAAGCTGATATTCTTTGGCACGAAGCTCAACCAGTCTGCCTGCTTTTTTGACTTCTCCAAGTTTTCTATTTACCTCGATATCTCCAAATGATACATTGCTGTCTTCTTGGTCATGATTGACTACATATTGCTGTTGTCTTCTTAACTGTGCTTTGACACGAAAAGCAACCTCTTTCGGGCTAAAAGGTTTTGTTACGTAGTCATCACCACCAATTCCTAATCCAAGCAACTTATCAATATCATCAGATTTGGCTGATAGAAAAATAATAGGGACGAAGTTTGATTCACGTATTCTTTTACAAACATTATACCCGTCCATATCTGGTAGCATGATGTCTAATACAATAACATCTGGCTTAAATTGGTCGGCTAAGCGAATGCCTTCTTCCCCCGTAGTTGCCTTATAAACTTGCTGAAATCCTTCTTTTTGAAGAACTGTTTTTAGTAAAAATAATATTTCTTCTTCGTCATCAATAAGTAATACTGATTTATCAGTTACTCCATCTATCGAGATCATAAGCAAACATCTCCCTACTACACTATATCTTTGCTCCTAAACTGAACATAGCCAGCTAAAAGAACGACTGCTGACCCAATCGTACTAATCGTATACATGAGTGGCAAATTCGCTACCATTTCCGAAAACATACTTGATAAGGAAGTAATAATTGGATACGTCCACGGAAACATAATCCAATAGGTTTCAGAGTTTGCTACAATCATAGATGGTAGCGCTAACCCCGCTCCAATCGCTAGTGGCACACCGACATGCGAAAAAGTAAAACCAACATAAAATAATATTGTCATAATAGGAAGAGCAGAAACATAGATAAGCAACATCCTTGTGGCAATTAGCTGATAAGGGATGGAAATGTCCTTAATCAAGGCAACCATTATAAATCCTAGCATAAGAATAACGATACTATATAAAATTACTATTGCTCCGATAAAAGCCTTTGTTAAAAATAAATTCCCTCTTGAAATAGGGAGTGCTAGTATTTGCTTCCACCCATTATTAGCATGCTCTAACCTAGTTAACATAGCCATTACTACTGTAATCAGTATAGGGAAAATTAACCAAGAATATAATATCATACCATTTATGAACATACTATCCCATTGTGATAATCCTTCCCTAGAATACCTCTCAACAGCTCCTTGCAAAACTGCTATTAAAGGTAAAAATGTGGCAATTCCTAAAATAGCTGATCGTTTAATCTTTTTAATCTCATGTATTATAAGCTTCATTTGTATTACCTCCTCACATAATATCCCTTTTAGTAAATTCAATGATTCCGATAATAGAAAAGACTACACAGCCAACTACCCCACCGACTATAGCATCGATTTGATTATGTCCTTGTAATCCATCAGCAAACAATGCCGTTGCATACGGAAAATAAAAGATAAAATGAGGTGCTTGAAACATTAACATAGTAGATACAATTAAACCAATGAAAGCTATTAATCCAGCGATAACAATATTTTTAAAATATGAACTAATCCAATTATGCAAAGCAGCGACAGCTAAAATGGCTACAAATTGTGTTATGACATAGGAACTAAACATTGTAATCTCAATAGGTTCTGGAAATCCAATTATTTTACCAACTAAAATTAGTCCTGCAGTGTTTAATGTAATCATTAAAAAACTGAATATGGTTGTAACAATAAATTTAGCTAATAAAACATTACTTTTGTAAATGGAAAAACTTAAATACTGCTTCCAACTATTGTCTCGGAACTCAGTATAATGAATAAAAGCCGCAATAATTGCTACAAAAATCGGAACAAATAAACCCCATCCTAATATTTGATGATTTTCTAAAAGTAAAAGCTCCCATGAATTTAGACCTTTATCAACTGCTTGCGGATACAAGTAATCCTCATAACGCATATTCATATCAAGAAACATGGCTCCAGTTGTACCCATTGGGATAATTAAAATAAAGGCCCATAGTAAGCTACGCTTCTGTTTTTTCCATTCGGTATGTATGAGGGACATAATTTCCATACTATATCACCTCACTCGTCATGTTTAAAAATATATCTTCAAGTGACTGCTCAAAGAAACTTACATGGTTAACTTCAAACCCAGACGTTATGAGCATCTTGTTAATCTCTGCCGGCTTTACATGTTTATTGTGAATGGACAGAAAATTATCTTCACAGGTTACTGCTAATTGCTGTTCTGATAATAAAGCCATCGCTTTAGCATCATTATTTGTCTGTATTCGCACTAACGCTTTACTTCTTTGCCTTAGTCGTTCTAACGAATCTTGATAGATTAACTGTCCTTGATGAATAATTCCTACATGACTGGCAATTAACTCAATTTCACTTAGTATGTGACTAGAGATTAATACTGTAACACCCATTTCCATTGGCAATCGTTTTATAAGAGCACGTATCTCATGAATGCCGGCTGGATCGAGTCCATTTGTTGGCTCATCTAAAATAAGTAACTGAGGATTGCCTAAAAGTGCCTGCGCAATCCCTAATCGCTGTTTCATACCAAGTGAAAATTTTTTTACTAGCTTATGCTTCGCTTGTTCAAGTCCAACCACTTTCAAAACATGTTCTACATTTACTTTTGAAACACTTAAAATGTGGCGCGTTAAGTCTAAATTTTCATAAGCCGTCAAATGGCCATAATAAGAAGGTGACTCAACTAATGAACCAACTTGTCGCAATATCTTTAATCGATTCTTTTGAAGCGGTTCTCCAAATATTTCAATGGATCCCGCGGTTGGTTTTATCAGTCCCAAAAGCATCCGAATAGTTGTAGACTTCCCTGCTCCATTCGGACCAAGAAAGCCGTAAATATCATTTTCTTTAACTTTTAAGTTAATACCTTTAACAGCTTGAAATGATCTAAAATTTTTTCTTAAATCTGTTGTTTCAATTAAATATGATGCCATAATCTTGTTCCTCCTTAGCTAAATGAAATGTTGCTTTCATCATAACCAAGGAACCTTATTTCATTTTTACCTGAACCTTAATTCTTCCTTAAATCGAAAGTAATGTAACATGAGGACATCATGGAGAATTAAACGAAGCAATCTAACATTTAGAATCGACTAACTCTTTTTTCTCATCAATTGCTAAACGCAAGGCACGAAGCATGTAACCCAATCCTTTATATTGTGCAAGGGGATACGATATATCTCCCCTCGGAAATAACCCCTCGACAATACGTCTATACTTTTTCCCGGCTAACACAACATAGTGATCGTAGTCATTCAAATTCTTCTCAATAATTTGCTTGCGTAATTGGTCATTTGTGATGACTTCTGGGTGATTCTTCATGCTAAAAGAAACATCATATGAACCTGGCACAATATCATCTTTTAATAAAAAGCCATGCTTAGCAGATAAAACCACCCAGTTATCATCAAAAAATAGACGTGCATATGCTTGGCAGTAAGAATGAAATGTCCCCACATATGCTTTATGAGCTTTCGTTGCCTCTATTGTAGGATCTATATCCCATATCTTCTTGCGGCCACACGGAATAATACATAACTTTTTCAAAAAAATCATCTCCTCAGCTGAACCTTTGACCATTATAAAACGTTATATGTACAAATGTACAATCGATAGGAGCGATAAACATGACATATATTGAAAAAGAAATACAATTCAAAAGCGATATATTATTAAAAGGAACTTTGACTCTACCAGAAAATGTGACTAACCCAGCAATAGTTGTAATGCTTCATGGTTCAGGACCTGTGGATAGAGATGAGAACGCAAAACAAGGTACCATTAACGCCTTTAAATACTTAGCTGATTTTTTTGCAAACCAAGGCATAGCTTCTCTTCGATATGATAAACGTGGAGTTGGCGAAAGCGAGGGTAGCTATTTTGAATCAGGTATGTGGGACTTAGTCAACGATGGGGTAGCAGCTGTCCGCTATGCAAAAAGCCTCATAGGGATAAATCATGAAAAGGTTCTTTTGTTAGGACATAGTGAAGGATGCTCATTAGCGCCGGCCGTTAATAAACAAGAGTCTGTTGCTGGCATGATGCTATTAGCAGGGCAAGCAGATAATGTAAGAAAAGCTACTGAAATGCAAATAAAAATATTTGAAAAAGATGTCCAAGAGATGAAAGGGCTATTAGGAGGTATTTTACGTTTCTTGAAGCTCCATAAAAAGGCTGCTAAAAAACAAGCAAAATTGTTTGAAGAAATCTTAGCATCTAATAAAGCAGTAATTAGAAAAAATGGGGCGAAGGTAAATGCAAAATGGTTGCGTGAGCATTTTAACTATGATAATTCAAACGACCTTGCAAACATCACATGTCCTATTATAGCCATTACTGGTAATAAGGATATACAAGTAAACCCTGACCACGTAAATATATATAAAGAAAAAGTAAGCGGACCTTCAGTAGGATATATTATTGAAAATATGAATCATATATTAAGAGACCAACCCGAACCTACGTCCATTGTTAAAATGAAAAGTATATACAAAAACGGCTTTACAAAGCCTCTACATCATGAATTATATACTAAATTAAATAAGTGGCTAAATGATAGTGGATTTACATCGCAGAAACAAGAAATACATCTTTAAACTAGACATTAGGAAGGACGTTTTATTCTATATGACAAATTAGGCACAAAACTTTTTTTACGTATAGATTACTTTGAGAAAAAGAAACAAGCGAGCATGTATACTCGCTTGTCCTTTTTTTGCTTATACTCTATATATTATTTATTTTATAGAGTTTACTGGAATTGGTTTTGCGGTTTTATAAGCTACTTGTATCGTTTCTCTATTAAATTTGTGATAGTGCTTTAGCGCAACACGACTATAGCTAGTTTCATAAGTGCCTGTCCGTTCATAGTAGTTCTTAGCACCCGTTGGACCACGGTTATAAGCTGTTAATACATAGTGAATATCGCTACTCTTCTTTTTTAAGTAAGACAAATAGTACATGCCCATTTGTAAGTTCTTACTTATATCGAAAGCTACATCCTTATCATATTGAAAACCTAGCTTTTCAGCTAGTATTATAGCTGTTGCTTCATTAATTTGCATAAGCCCACGATCTTTTGTTCCATTGTTATTGACGTTAATAAGGTTGCTCTCAAAATTACTTTCGAGCTGAATGACTGCTTTCACTAAGTTTTCATCTAGCTTATATTTTCTCGCATATTTATTGATTAACGAATCTAGATTTTCACTAGCATATGCTAATCTATCAAATTGCTTTTCTGTAACATAAATATCCCTATAATTGTTCATTGCTGTAGGTATTGACTCTGATTTTGGGATAAGAACAGAAACGACACTCGCTATGAGCAAACTAACACTAAAAACCATAGCGGTAACGTACTTCATCATATTTCCCCTCCATTTAATTTATAACACAAAAACACTCGCTAAAACTTAGCGAGTGCCTTTTGACCTAATTTAGTATAAAGTATATGAGGCGAAAGTGCAAATTTTTCACTAGATTTTTTTAGTACCTTGTATCATATCCTGTTCACATAAGGGACATATTTTGCTTTTTTCCTTATTATCGAATTTGTTTATTCGAACCCATGCATGACATGTGTTACTTGTACAAACCCAAGCGAATACATCAGTTAATTCACTCTTTATCTCTTGACTATCTTTTACACCTTGAAATGCTTCTTTAAAAAAACGGGAGACCGAGACCTTCTCACCTCGATAATAATTCGGTGAACTAATATAAAGCTCGTCCTTAGCTCTTGTAACCGCAACATATGCGAGACGCCGTTCTTCTTCAAGTGAATTTGAATCCGCTACACTATCTAATTTACCACAATCCAGGGACGAACTATGTGGCAGCATTTTTTCTGATGCTCCAATTATAAAAACAACGGGAAATTCTAATCCTTTAGAACGATGTATTGTCATCAAAGAAACGGCATTTAACGTAGAGGATTGCTTCATTTCATCGCGCAGAGTAATCATGTCGAGTATGAATGTTAAAAATCCATCAATAGTATCAAATCTTTTAGATGAGGATTCAAGCTCATCTAACATTTCTCTTAACGTTTCTTTATGAATTGTTGCTTGGTGCTTCTCATCTGTTTCTATATATTTATCATAAAAGCTACTGCGAATTAATTTAATGGCATCAAGCGGCGTTTTATTTTGTAAATCTTTAATGAATCGAATACGTTCTTCTAGAGCTTTTTTCTGAAAATCTCGCAAATCGCTTAAATGTTTTAAATGGATCAACGGGTATTTCTTCCTTTGCTCATTTTCACGCATTCTGATAAATTGTATACCTTTTTCCTTATTTATATACAATGTAGGAAGTACACCGGTTATAGCATCAAAATCTCTAGGCACAAGAGATAGTCTTAGATGGTCTATTATTGGCCTTATAGCCCAATGCTCATAAAATATTTGCTCCCCAAGCCCGTAATGAATAAAAGGAACCTTCTCCACTGCTAGCTGTTCAAAAACTGCTCGACTGTTACTAGCCGCTCGATGGAGAATAGCGATGTCTGCATAACGATACTTGCCACTTAATACCTTCTCTTTAATCGTTTCTACAACGACACTTGCTTCCTCGTCAGTAGTCGAAAGCGAAATATACTGCGGTGCGAAAGAGCTCATTTTTACAGCACACAAAGTTTTCACTAAACGCTTTTTATTATGACGAATTATTTCATTACCGAGTCCCACTATACTATTTGATGAACGATAGTTAGTTGTTAAGGCAATACGTTTCGCATCATGATGCTGTTTTTCAAAGTTTAATATAATGTTCTGATTTGCCCCATTAAACGTGTAGATTGTTTGATCATCATCCCCAACAACAAAGAAATTCTGATGTTTCTCTATGAGTAGTTGTATAAGTTCGTATTGAAGTGTATTCGTATCTTGAAACTCATCCACCATTACATATTGAAACCTTTGCTGCAAAGCCTCTAATAATAATTGATCATGGTTCAATAAATCATAGGATAATACTAAAATATCATCAAAATCCATTTTATTTTCTGCTAATTTCCATTTTTCGTAGGTGTGTAGTATCTCTTTTATTTCCTTCTCTTGTTTTGATTTATCTGGTAAATTATCAATATTCAACATGTTCATTTTATAATGCGACAAAAGTGATAACAGTACTTCGGGCTGATAATCATCACTTAGTCCTTTTTCTCTTAAAATTTTCTTTAAGATAATATGTTTATGTCTATCGTTACTCAATATATCTTGCGTATACCCTTTTTTACGTAAAACGAATAAAAAAAACGAATGAAATGTACTAGCTTGAATTAAAGATGCTGTCCGCTTAGACACATTAGGTAAATTACCGATTCTCTCCTTAATTTCATCCGCTGCTTTTTTTGTAAACGTCACTAACAGAAGCTGCTCAGGTAATACTGATTTCTCCGTAAGTAAATAGCCTGCACGGCATACAAGAACCGTAGTTTTTCCAGTTCCTGCACCAGCCAGTGTTAAGAAAGGACCTTCTACATGACGCACTGCAATAATTTGTTCCTTGTTTAATCGTATACCCTCTTTTTCAAGCATACGAAAGTACCTACTATCTTCATCAGTTTGCTGAACTAATAAAGAGGTAGTTTCTAGGTTTGCAAAATGGGCTGATGGAATGTCACAGCCTGAAACACCAAAAGGTTTATTGAAAAAACGATTTCTTTTCATCTTATCACCATGTTTTCTTAAAAAAGTCACGAACTTTATTTTAACAGAAATACAGCGATTCCAACAGTATAGGAAATAGTTGCTATCCTTTGTTTCCTTTATAGTTTTGCATGAATTTCCAGTCGATTGCTATGCCGTTTTTTTAGCGAGCGAGTAATGTTTTTTCTCTACACGAAAGATATAAAAGCTTATGTAGTATGAATAAAATGAAAAATGAACACTTTTCAGCTACTTATCGTGTCAAAAATTGCGTCAATCCACAAAATTTGGTGTAAAAAAAAAGAGGGAATGACCCATTCGCGTGTCGAAACTGAACCGAGATATCTTGAAATTGTTCCGTGTCGAGTTTATGCCACTGCAGAAAATCGAAACTAAAAAAAAGATGCCTAGAATTATGTTACATAGGCATCTTTTGTATTATTTTATGTTTATTTATTACTACGTTTATCGGTTTGCTTCTTTTTTCTTTTTGTTCCGAAAAGGTAGGCCTTTCTTTTGTTGCATAGACAATTCACGCTCTAAATCAAGAATAGTTTTCCATGTATATTCATAATTGTTAATCATTATCTGTCACGCTCCTTATTATTATTCTTCACAACTTTATCTTAAAGGATACGTGACATAATAACATCAGAGCTTCGAATGATTATATATACTATTTAAGGTTTAGTGTGTCATACATCTTAAGACTGATACAATAAATAACGAACCAAGCATTTGCCTGGTTCGTTACGGACGGTTTTAACTTGTTTTTCTTGCCGCGGTAGATTTCAAAATCATGAACTTAAACGACGCAAGCCCTACCTCTCTTGCATCCTCACGGCTCCGAAGCCGATCCAGTGTGAATAAGTGTTTCTATAAATCATGAAACGCCATTCATAAAATCAGAAAAGCGTATGGTGGTCACCGTCATAGACAACGCTTTGACTTTTTTCGTACCTAGACCTAGATTACCCTAAGTCTAACACTCTTACTTTCCATTATTCAAAAAGCATATCAGTACGCTCTAATTAATTTTATTTAAAATATAAAAAACAAGCTATTTTTTGAGCAACGTTTTTAATTATACATTGGTTAGCCATTTTTGTCAAATACTGTTTACACTACTTTACACTTGCTTTCTTAGTACACCTATCCATTGCCATATGAATGGCATGACGAAATCCTACTTCTTCAAGTGCTGCTATCGCTTCGATTGTTGCACCACCTGGCGTACAAACCTCATCCTTAAGTTGAGCTGGATGCTTGTCCGATTGTAACACCATTTTAGCTGCACCTAGAACAGCCTGCGCTGCTAGTCTATATGCTTGATCTCTTGGAATACCTTGACGAACGCCTCCATCAGCTAACGCTTCAATCATTATATATACGTAGGCAGGAGATGAGCCGCTTATGGCAGGAATAGCATCCATCAAGGACTCCTCTACGAGTTCAACATGACCAAAACTATTAAAAAGAGCTAAAACTGACTCTACCTCTTCATCAGAAACTTCCTTATTAATACACAACGCTGTCATACCTTCCCCAACTAGCGATGGTGTATTTGGCATAGAACGGATGACTTTTATCGGTTTATTAAAAAACTCTTCCACATCTTTAATAGTAACACCTGCTGCAATGGTTACTAACACAGTATCATGACGTGTGTGCCGCATTATTTCATGAATAACATCTGCATATTGATATGGCTTAACAGCAAGAAAGACAATAGAGCATCTATCAATAACCTCACAGTTATTAAGCGTAACATTAATACCTAATGCCTCACTAGCTCCCTGCAATGTAGATTCACTTACTGCACTTGCGTAAATATCTTCCTTTGGGACTAAACCTGATTGTAGCATTCCACGAATCATCGCAATTGCCATATTACCACAACCTATAAATCCAACTTGCTTTTTCAAACTGTCACTTCCTCGTTGTCTGTATTCATTCATACAGCATAACAAATCTGACAGCATTTTGACAAAGATAGTTAGCTTTATTCAAGTCTATTTCTTGTGTAAATATAGAGTAGTGCTCCCAATAATGGTAATAAGCAAGATAGGATACCCCAAGATTTTCTTCCAGTTTGTTGATATATAATATAACCCGATGTAAATGAAAGAACAAAAAAATCAATCGTCATAATATGAACAAATTGCGAATTCATAAATACTTCAATGTAAGCACTTATACTACCATTCAAACTATAAAAAACTGTTGTACTTACAACAATAACGAGTAACACGGCAACTACTCGTGTCGATAAAACTCCCCTTAATACCCAGGCTGGTGTTCTATTTTTTATCTGTTGCTTTTCATTTCGAAGAAACAAATATGGTAGTATCGAAAAGGCACCAAGAAAGAAGCTCGCTATGACGAATGGCCAAGCTGGTACAGCATTTCTATCCTCGTGCAGTAACAATAGTACTAAGGTAACTGGCCAAATACCTAAATACATAAACATAAGAAGTACTAAGGGCTCATCAGCCTGTATTTGCATCAGTTTAAGAAAAACAGGATCACGTTCAATAGAAAGTCCAGGAGATAAAAAAGTACTATATAAGACAAAAGAGAGCCAAACAACAAATGCTACTATTCTCAAAACCTACTCTCCTTTTTTAAACAAGTAATAGTCTTGGGTTTCAACTATCTTGAAGCCGCATTCTTCATATAGCTTTAGAGCCCGAATGTTCTTTGTGGCAACCTCTAAGAATAAATCGTTCCCTAACGATGCCTCTTGCCAAATTATTGATGACAATGCACTGCGTCCAACACCTTTACGTTGGTACTCAGGTAAAACTGATATCCCATATATCCATGTTTCACCATTGAGACGTTGTGTTCTCAACTTTCCAACAGCTGTTTCGTTGAATTCAATAATGTAACGGTTTGATGTTTGATCAGCTGCAACTGATATATTATATTTAGTAGCATCTTCATAAGTATAATGAAAGCACACTACATCTAATTGCGTTTCAAGAGGTAAATCAAAATCATCAGCTTTTCGAAGTGACACTTGATTTGAAATGGTTAGATTAGTAGGAGTCCACATCATTTGGTACTCACTAAAGTTATAGTCAAAGGATTGTTTAGATAAAAATAGTTTTGCAGAAGTAGATTTAGCGGGAGCATTCAATAATATTGTCGTTGCGTTTCTTTCCTGACAGCTTCCAATTGTAATATTTAAGAGCTCTGAAAATATACCACGACCACGAAAAGCAGGATGAACCATACCACAAAGTTCAACTTTTTGTCCGAACCAATATACTCCCAAAAAGGCGATAAGCATGTCATCCTTATACACAACCTGATGCATAGAATCATCATTTTTAACGCTTGTTGTTAGCATATCCCAGTTGAGTTTTAACGAGATAGTTTCCTCATGTTCAGATACTTGTTGCAAAGCTTGAATATCACGCAATTGAACATCTGTTAATTTCATAATAGTCCCCCCTCATATCTTCATTTTAGCAATATACTGAATTATCTGCACGTGAATATTATGTGGTATTTCTTGCAACTCATGTTATAGAAAAAACGCGCAAGTCCCCCCGGTTAAAGCCATACGGCTACTCATCTCCAACGTCTCAAACTTTACCGTTCTATGAGAGGTGTATAGGATCGTCGACAGTAAAGCGCGACATCCTGTTATGTTGTCCACACTAGGCAGTGTCCGCATGAGATGAGATACGTTAAGTAAGAAAACACGTAACAAATTATCGCTGCAATGTTGTCTTATCTTCGCAGAACGCGCTGCATCATGCGAAGATTACGCTTTTCTACAAACATCGAAGAAGTATATTCATGGAAAACTCGATGGCTATGGAGCACAGTAATATTCTAGGTTTAGAATTGTACACTATTACATAAACAGGTAACCCTCATCCTTCGAAAGATGAGGGTTACCTGTTTATGTTGTTCTTCCAGTAGCTCCTGGTGCCTTATCAGTATCATTTTGATTATTGTAATCATCCTTGCGTTTTGCTCTATTTTGTTCTTTATCCTCACCAAGATAATGAGTATCCACTCTCTTCTGAGCTTCACGAAACTTATTAAAATTTGTGTTTACCATGCTTGTGTCTCCTTACACTTATATTTCACTGTTATAGTATGTCCTGGACATTGCATGCTTATTGAAAGTAATAATAGTGAATATTTTCATCGCGTTTAAATCCAATTTTCTCATAAAAGTTCTGGGCAACTTTATTTTCAGGAGTTGTTTCAAGAATAATGCCTTTTGTATGCGAATCAACTGCAAATTTTTTAGCTTCCATCAATAGAGCCCGTGCGACTCCTCTTTGTCTTTCATCTTCCTCAACGTATAAATCATTTAAAACCCATAGCTTTTCAAGACTAACTGAAGAAAATGACGGATACATCTGAATAAAACCAAGTGCTTTTTCAACACCCACCACTTCATCTACAGCAATAAATACAACTGATTCATCCATTGAGAGACGATCATATAAAAACCGGATAGCAGCTTTTAATTGAGATGGCTGGTCGTAATATACACGATATTTATTAAAAAGCGGTGCAACAAACTCAACATCATTCAATGTAGCTCGTACAATTTTCATATGAAATCCCGCCCTTTTTATTTTTCTTAATATGCATTTGTTGAATTGTATGTAAAGTAAATCTTATATAGAACAATTCTAGTTTTACAAGTAAAAATCCTGCAAAAAAAGCCTGGTATTCGTAAAAATACCAAGCTTACTCATCTTTCACTCGCAACAAACGAAGGCCATTTAATGTAACAAGTAAGGTCGCACCCATATCGGCAAAGATAGCTATCCATAAAGTCAACCAACCAGGAACGACTAATAAGAGTGCAAGCAATTTAATTCCAATAGCAAACACTATATTTTGCTTAATGATTTGTAAAGCTTTACGACTTAAAGAAATGGTAAATGGAAGCTTATTTAAATCATCTGCCATTAATGCGATATCTGCCGTTTCTAGTGCTGTATCTGTCCCTGCACCACCCATAGCTACCCCTACAGTGGCTGCGGCTAACGCCGGAGCATCATTAACACCATCTCCTACCATGGCAACCTTGTCATCAATTAAGCGCAGCTCTTTAATCGATTGTAACTTTTGTTCTGGCATTAATTCTGCCTTTATCTCTCGGACTCCTAGTTGAGCACCTATTGATTCTGCAGTTGCTTTATTATCACCAGTTAACATAACAGTTCGCTTTATTCCTAAACGATGTAGCTTTTCAATTACTTTCTTACTACTGTCTCTCACTTCGTCAGCAATTGCAAACAAAGCAAATATTGTCGTATTGTCACCAAGTATAACAACTGTTTTACCTTGCTTTTGAAACTGTTGAATCGTTGCTAAAATGTCAGGTGAAATATCTACCTTTAACATTGTAGTAAATAATGATGGACTTCCAATATAATACGTTACCCCATCAATTGATGCTTTTACACCCTTACCTGTAATGGACATAAAGTCTTTCAACGCAACTTTTAAAAACTCAACGTTTTCAAGTTCTGCTTTTCTGAGAACTGCGGAGGCAAGTGGATGTTGTGACCCTTTCTCCAAAGCAGCTGCTATACGAAGAATATCAACTTTCTGTTTATCATTACAAAGAATTAAATCAGATACCTCTGGTACACCTTTTGTAAGTGTGCCTGTTTTGTCAAATGCGATCGTAGAAAGTCTTCCAGCTTCCTCTAAATAAATACCACCTTTAATTAACACTCCATGTTTTGCTGCATTTCCAATTGCAGTTACGATTGAAACTGGTGTTGACACTACCAGTGCGCATGGGCATCCTACTACAAGCACAGCTAACCCACGATAAATCCATTCACTCCAACTTCCATTAAAAAATAGGGGAGGAATTACTATTAACCCGAAAGATATTAACATAATAATTGGTGTATAATACTTTGCGAATCGATCAACAAAAGCTTGTGAAGGCGCTCGCTCTGCCTGTGCTTCTTCTACTAAATGAATAATTTTTGAGATGGTTGTATCCTCGACTCGCTTCGTGACCTCGACTTCAAGTAACCCTTCCGTATTTAAAGTGCCAGCAAACACTTCATCACGTACAGTTTTTGAAACCGGAATAGATTCGCCAGTAATGGCTGCTTGATTGACTGTAGAATATCCCTTTACAACTTCTCCATCCATAGCAATTTTTTGCCCAGGCTTTACTATAATAATGTCACCAATTTCGATATCTTCAACAGCAATGGATGTCTCTATTCCATTACGACGGACAACTGCTTCATTCGGTGCAACATCCATTAAAGAACGAATGGACTGTCGAGCTTTATCCATAGAATATGCCTCAAGGGCTTCACTAATAGCAAAGAGGATGACAACAACAGCCCCCTCACCCCATTCTCCAATAGCAGCAGCACCAAGTATAGCGACTGTCATAAGTGTACTCATATCAAACTGTAAGCGAGAGAGATTCTTAATACCTTTAAAAAACAATTTGTATCCACCAATTATGATAGTGCTTGCAAATAAGGTAGTTTGTAACATACCATCTGTTAGTATTCCAATGCACAACAATATAATCGCGATCATTACTCTAATGTTTTCATGTTTTTCCCAAAACCGTTGTTTATTTTCTTCTAAACGTTGTTTTTCACTACGGAGTTTTAGGTTTTCGAATGCCCCTGCTTTTTCCAACTGTTCAATTGTTACATCACCTGTAACAGACAATTTAGCAGCTGCAAAATTAACTTGAGCATCGACAACTCCCGGTATCTCCTTTACATTCCGCTCAAACTGAGCAGCACAGCTTGCTCATGAAAACCCTTGAACTCGAAACGTAACTTTATTTGTTTGTTCCATCATCAATCAACTCCCTTCGATGCGTCGAGACTACGTCAATGAGTTGTTTGACATGGTCATCGTCTAAAGAGTAAAAGGCCAGTTTTCCATCCTTTCTATACTTCGCTAGCCCATAACTTTTAAGAGTCCGAAGATGATGCGAAGCAGTTGCTACAGATGTTCCAATAATGTTAGCTATGTCGCATACACATAGCTCCTCAGTATAACTAAGAGCTATAACAATTTTAGTGCGATTTTCATCTGCTAATACTTTGAATATCTTAGCAATACCAAGCGCATCTTCTTGTTCTAGTATGTGCTGAACATGTTTTACTTTTACTTCGTCATAGCAATAAATTTCACAGCTGTCTGAAGAATACGTACTCATATCTCTTACACCTCACCATACAATCAAACAACAATTTGAATGTTATACACATAATTTTATCCTATACATAGCTATCATTCAAATACTTATTTGATTATATATGCTGTTTTTTTATTTTTGTCATTGTTTATACTTATTTTCTCAACATAAAATTCATGTTGATTTATAGCAATTTATGACATAATACATATAGAGAGGAGCTGCGGTTATGTCCCTTACATTAAGTGTATTAGATCAATCCCCTATTGCTGAAGGTTCTTCTCCTGAAGATGCTTTAAAAGAAACCATTGAGCTCGCTCAGAGAGTAGAAGCACTAGGGTATCATCGTTTTTGGGTGTCAGAGCATCATGACACAAACAGTCTAGCTGGTTCATCACCAGAAATATTAGTTGCGTATCTAGCTGCTAAAACTACATCCATTCGACTTGGCTCTGGAGGAGTGATGCTACCACATTATAGTGCATACAAAGTGGCGGAGAATTTCAAGGTTCTTGAAGCTTTAGCACCAAATCGAATTGACTTAGGAATTGGTCGCGCCCCAGGTGGGATGCCAAGAGCAACAATTGCTTTACATGATGGGAAAACTCGCGATATTAAACGATATCCGAAGCAAGTTGAAGAATTATTACAGTATTTATATGATTCCATACCAGAAAACGATCCGTTATACGGCTTAAAGGCTACGCCACTTATAACAACAACTCCCGATGTATGGCTGCTTGGTTCCAGTGAATCTACCGCCTCATTAGCAGCATCAAAGGGATTGCCCTACTCATTCGCACAATTTATAAATGGTGAAAATGGACCAAACTATATGCAATTGTATCGTGATAATTTTACACCTTCACAATATTTAACAAAGCCAAAAAGTATGATATCTGTGTTTGTAATTTGTGCCACAACAGATAAAAAAGCTGAAGAGATTGCAAGTAGTCTAGACTTAGCACTTGTAATGCTAGAGCAAGGCATGCCTATGAATGGTTTTCCTAATCCAACAAAAGCATCACAATATCCTTTTGCATCTTTTGAAAAAAAACGGGTACTTGAGAATAGAAAACGCCTCGTTGTAGGATCTCCAGCAAAGGTGAAAGACACATTACTTCAACTAAGTGAAGTGTATGCAGTTGATGAAATTATGGTGGTTACAACTACCTTTGATTATCAAGATAAACTATCTTCCTTCGAACTATTAGCAAAAACAATGCTTTAAGTCAGAGTTACAACTAATATTCTTCCAAATGATTTATTATAAGCTCAAGCATATCTCTCCAAAATGAAACAAGCTAATCCATATGGATTAGCTTGTTTCATTACCTGTTGTTTGTGTAAAGAATAGGATCAAAAATAACACCATACTTTAAAAATGGCTCCACACTCGGAAAACCAGGGTCAACAAGCTCCAAATAAGGTTTTTTGTTTTCATGTAATGCTTCATTTGTATTTTCTAAAGGTAGTAAAGGCAATTTTGTAATGAGCGTTTCCTCCACACCATTCCGAACAAACTTTATTTCATATGATTCCCAGTTTTCCATTGCTTTTTCCGTATCAAACGTAAAAGCAACAACGAGGCTACCTTGCTTAACACTATTAAGCTTCTCATATGAAGTTACCTCGTAGAAGCTTGGTTCAAATTGCTCTACATATGTATAAAATTGTTCCTTCCAATTAGACCTATTTTCCATAAAATTAGTTATGTACGTGAACGCAATCCCGACTAACAGAACACCTGTTATTGCTAGACCAGAAGGAAGATATTTAAATAATGACACTTCCTTTGCTTTTTTAAACTTAACTTGTAAGTCGCGACCTTCAGTTTTTAAAATACGTACACCAAAGGTTACAACAAACAAAAGAATGAAAGCAAGTACAGCAGCTAAAACAGCATGAATATTAGTGAATGTAGGATAAGTCTCTTTCAGTAATTGTGACGACATACACTAAACCTCCATTTTATAAATACAACAACAGACAATCCTTACTATAGCAGGTTTTTTAAATAACTAGTATATATGTCACAATTATTTCAATATTATTACTCTGTAAACACACCTTCGTTATTCCATTGTCCTGATATCGAAATACTATTAAGGCGTTTCAGAATTGCTTGGCTCTCTTCTTCCTCCGTAATCCATACGGCACCATTTTGAATACGCATCGGAGTAAATGTCACTTCTTGTTTACCACTCTCATGTACCTTAACGTTTAAAACACCTGTTTGTCTAGCTATGTCTTGATGGCTCATTGTGAAAATAAAGTTTCCCAAACTGTATGCAATTAGCTTTCCCTTATAAAATTCAAATCCTTGTAATACGTGTGGGTGGCTTCCTATTATCATGTCTGCACCAGCATCAATCATTTGATGAGCTAACTGACGGTCTTTATCCTCTGGAACATCTGCTAACTCAATACCCCAATGCATATAAACTACTGTAAAATCTGAACCCATCGCTGCCTCTTGTATTTTTTCTAATACTATCTTATCTTGATACCCACTACTAAGTCCCGGTTTACGAGTACCAGCATACCAAGATACATCTGGTAAAACTCTACTAAAACCTACAATAGAAACGCGTTGTCCACGCACATCTATTTCCCTAGCGCTGTAAGCTTCCACCATATCCTCCCCTCCGCCTACGTATAAAATCCCTGCTTTTCTCAAGTGTTTTATTGTCTCAATGAGTCCTACTTCTCCGCAGTCAAGCGCATGATTATTTGCTACTGTAACAATATCAACTCCGGCAAACTTCATTCCTTTTAACAAATCGGGATGACTTTGATAGGAGTACTTCTTTGAGGCGGGTTCACATATGGTTGTGACAGGTGTCTCTAAATTCAGCATTGTAATATCACTATGTACAAGATGATTCTTTGCCTGTTGCCACGGATACTCATATCCTTCCTGTTGCAGAATGGCGGCTACCTTTCCCGCAGCCATTGTATCTCCAGCAAAGGAAAATGTTAATGGTTCTTTATCTCTAATTGGCTCTAATTCCTCTATTTGTTCCATGCTTTCAGGTTCTTCAGTCAACATGGTTTCGTTCTCTGGTAATACAACATTAAGCTGCTCTTTTCTATCACTACAAGCAGATAAAAGAAGACACACTATAGTTATATATATCCACTTTTCCAAACATATCCCTCCAAGAATCTCCTGTTTAACTTCCAAATTTTATGTTATCTTAATCCATTGAAAAAAACCAGCCTATAAAAGGTCTGGTTTTTTGAAGTATATCTTCATTATTTTACAGCACTACCTAACATACCGGAAATAAAGTGTCTTTGTAATGTAAGGAAGAATATAATAATCGGTAATGTTGCTAACGTAACACCTGACATTACTTGCCCATAGTCTATGCGGGATAAACCGAACAAACTAGATAAAGCAACAGGGAACGTATACATATCGGTAGTAGATGTTGCTACTAATGGCCATAAAAAGCTGTTCCATTGAAACATAAATAGAAAAATAGCGGTTGCGGCTAATGCTGGCTTCATAGATGGTAAAACAACTGTAAAGAAGATACGCCACTCGCCAGCACCGTCTATTCTACCGGCTTCAATTAACGAATCCGGAAACGCCAATAAATTTTGTCTCATAAGAAAAATAGCAAAGGGATATGCTAAATTTGGCAAAATCAGTGCTGCATAAGTGTTTAGCCAGCCGAGTGTCGCCATCATTTTAAACAACGGAATGAGCGTAGCATGATAAGGAACCATCATGGAGAGTAAAAAGATAGTAAAAATAGTTTGGCGCCCTCTAAATCTAAATTTTGCAAACGCATAAGCTGCCATTGTACAAATAAGCAAACTTAAAAAAGTATAGATACAAGCAACAAATAATGAATTGAACATGACACGCCAAATTCCAATTGATTCATTCAAATTAGTAATGTTTGTGATTAATTGAGTTCCTGGAATAAGAGTAGGTGGTTGTTGAAACATCTTTCCACTTTCATTTGTTGCTCCAATCATCGCCCAATAGAAAGGGAATAGAGAAATGATGCCTCCAATTGTTAAGATACTATATAAACCAATCTTTTTAAGTGGATTTTTCATGATTGATCACCCGTTACTTTAAATTGTAAGAAAGTTAAAATACCAATTAAAACAACAATGACATAGGCGATTGTCGATGCATATCCAAAGTCAAAATAACGGAAACCTGTTTGATATAAGTACATTCCTATTGTTAAAGTTGCATCGCTTGGGCCACCTTTTGTTAACGTAAAAGGTTCATCAAATAATTGAAGAGTACCAATCGTTGATAAAATGGCCGTAAACAAAATAACCGGCTTAAGCTGTGGAATTGTTATTGAGATAAATTGTCTTACTCTATTTGCTCCATCGATACTAGCAGCCTCATACAGTTCATGTGGTATGTTCTGCATAGCTGCCAAATAAATGACCATGTTATACCCCACCCACCGCCAAGTCATTGCCATAATTAAAGCTACCTTAGCCCAAATGGGATGTGATAGCCATGGTATTTTCTCTAATCCAAATAGAGAAACCACATGATTTACTAGCCCATCGTCCATTAGCATAATGGAAAAAATAATGGAGTACGCAACTAATGATGTAACGGCTGGTAAGAAGAAAGAAACCCTAAATAATCCTCTCATTTTTAAAATTGCTGAATTTAATAATGTAGCAACTATGATTGCTAAAGATAACATGATTGGTACTTGAATAATTAGTAAAGTAAACGTATTACCCAATGCTTTAATAAAAATTTCATCAGAAAATAGTCGTTGATAGTTTTTGACTCCATTCCAAACAAATTCCCCACCATCACTCGTTTGAAAACTCAAAATAAATGAATATATGATTGGATAAACCATAAACACGGAGAATAGTATAACTGCAGGAGCAATAAAAACATATGGAATATATGGCTTCGTTCTCATAACATGTAACTCCCTTGCTAATGACATAGAATCCGACAAAGTTTTTTAGAAAAAAAGAGATTTAGATAACCTAAATCTCTTTTTTATTTTAAGTATAAATTAATAAGAGTTTACTTTCCGTTCTGTACGATCACTCAATCTTTCCGCTGCTTCTGATAAGGCTGATTTAGGATCTTTACCATTAAAAATGTCTGCTTGCGCTTTGACTGCCTCATCCAACCCAATAGCATAGTCGTTTGTGAACGTTGCTGTAGGAATATCCTTCATTTCATCTGCAAATAGTTGCCATATCTTTTGACCGCCAAAGAACTCGACGTCCCCTTTAAATACATCGGAATCATATGCTGTGTTTAAAGATGGGAATAACCCGTATTTCTCCATAGCCATCAACTGGATATCTGTTGTAGTAGAGAAATACTCTAAGAATGCATACGCTTCATCTTTATTTTTAGTTGATGCAGGAATCATCCAGCTACTACCACCTAAGTTAGCTGCACGATTACCACCCTTTTCAAACGCTGGTAATAAAAATACACCCCAATTTCCGTTTGAATCTTTTGCTTGGTCAATAATCGTGCCATAATACCAAGCACCAAATGGAATTGTCGCAACAGATCCATCTACAGTAGCTGAAACTACACCATTCCAACCATCTGTATTTTTAATTAAATCTGCTTCGTGGAACTTTTTGATCGTTTCCATTGCTTGTATTGCTTTTGGATTGTTAAAATCAATGTTTCCATCTTGATCAAAATAGAATATACCTAATTGGTTAAGCATCATACGGAAAGTTGCATCATCTTTAAACATATCCATAGGTGCCATGTACACACCAGTTGCAGCTTTGATTTTTTTACCTGCTTCTAAGTAATCATCCCACGTTTCGATTGAATCTGGATTTACACCAGCTTGTTCAAATAAATCGCGGCGATAGAATACACCTGTTGGACCTGCATCAAACGGCATAGCAAAAAACTTACCGTCTACTGAAGTTAAATCTTTCTTAAATGATGGAAACACACCATCATGCTTATCAAAGCCCATGTCAGATAAATTTAAAAACCCCTTTGGAAATGCTTCTACATATCCGTGAATACGATCATCTTCTACTAAAACAATATCAGGTAAGCCAACGCCACCTGCTGCTAGACCAGTAGATAGCTTGTCATATACATCAAGACGACCGATATCCTCCACTTTCAATTCGACATTCGGATTTTCTTCTTTAAATTTCTCTGCTGCTTCATTTAGGGCACCAACATTTACGTTCCAAGCCCATGCTGTAAGTGTAACTGGTTCATCACTATCCTTTGAGCTAGATTCATTGTTACTACAAGCACCTAATACCGCGACCATTGCCACAACCGCTAACAAATAAAGCCACAACTTCCTCATGTCATTTCCCCCTTTTTAATAGTAAGCGTTTACATTGTGCTACAAGAAAATTTTAGTAAATTATTTCCTATTAGTCAACTGATTTATCAAACTTTTTAAACAAATTAGTAAACTATTATATACAAATGTAATTTTTTTGTAACGTTTTTGTAATAACATGCGACCTATATAATGTAAGATTAAAGAAAAGCCACTATTTATTTAAAAATTTATTCGATAGTAATTAGTTTCTGTGAAAAACACTTATAGTTACGGAGGTAAAATTATGCTAAAAAGAATATGTCTTGCTTTTTTCGTGTTTGGGCTTTTAGCAGGTTGTAGCAGTGGTTCTGATAGCAGTAGTTATGAAAAAGGTGAGAACTCCGAGTCATATGACCAAGCGGCTGTAGATGTAACGATGGAAACTGCTAATAATAGTAAGAGCGTCTCCGGTCAACAACAAGATAACAGTGATGCTATTCAATCACGTATGATTATTTATAATGCAGAGCTCCAACTTGAAGTTGAAAATTTTCTAGACATTAAACAATCACTTGAAAATCTTGTGGCCCAATTAGGAGGTTACGTTGTCCAGTCAAATGTATATGCAGATGGTGAGGACTACTTAGAAGGAACACTTCGTGTTAGAATACCTCAACCTAAGTTCCAAGAATTTATTAACAAAGCTGAACAACTAAGTGTGAAAGTTCATCGACATACTGTAACTGGCGAAGATGTAACAGAGGAATTTGTTGATTTGGAGTCACGACTCAATTCTATGCAGGTTGTTGAAGAGCGTTTGTTATCTTTTCTTCGAGACGCTGAAAAAACAGAGGATTTACTTAAAATATCAAACGATTTAGCCCGCGTACAGCAAGACATTGAGCAAATAAAAGGCCGTATGAAGTACCTACAAAACCAAACAAGCTTTTCAACAGTGACTATTAGTATGTTTGAACATAAGGTTGTTGTACCAAATATTGAAAAGAACGAATTTAACACATGGGAGAAAACAAAAAAGCAATTTTATAATAGCATTAACGGCCTGTTATCCTTCTTTTCTGCTGTCGTTGTTTTTCTATTAGGAAACTCACCCGTTATTGTTTTACTTGTAATAATACTCGCAACACTTTACTATATTTTACGAAGAACTAAGAAAAAGCCAAAACAAGATAATAACTAAGCTAGCCTATAGGCTAGCTTTTTTTCATTAACATAACTAATAACATAAAATTTAATAGTTTCTCACTATCTTTTCCCTATTTAATGAACAATGATTCGTCAGCTAGCCTAATTATTTATCACAGCGTTAGCTTAGTTACTGTTATAGAGTAAAAGTCTCGTATCTGAAACAGTGGCATATGCCCAATCACAACTTCTTATATGTACATACGATGTAACTAGGCACAAATAAGGAGGTATTATCTGATGCAATTGCAGAGAAATCCAGTAATCCAGCTGTATACAAAAAATAAACCTGTCTCTTCTAATCAGTCTATATATAAAATTAGCCCATTATCTACGTTCGCGTCTGAGCAACTACAATTTAATTCTAATGTGACAAAAGCTATACATGATAACCAACGACATGCTCAGCATATAAGCAGTATCTTATCAGAGCAATCCTATGCTTTGTCAAAGGTTAATGAAACACAGGCTGAACACACCTTATTAACAGCGAACAAATGGAAACACATTGAAGAACAATGGCAAGATACACGAAATAAATTACAAGATCAAGATTTACTTTTAGATAAATTACTTACAAAATTACAGCTTTCAACTACACTACAAAATGAGTATAAAAACAGTATAATTCAGGAGCTAAGTCGCTATGATGAGAAAGTAACAAATTTAAGTAAAAGACAGCACACATCCTTCCAATCATTAGAGGAAAAGATTATGGAGATTGAAAATGCTCAAAAAACACTTACTACCAAAAACTGTGATCAAGATACAACACAACAGGCCATCATCGACCAGTTAACACATCAAGATATTGCCTTCGCTGAGCTAACAAGGTCCATTACAAAACATGTTGTTGATTCCGAAACGATAACTGAGAAGCTACTCGAGCAAAAGCAGCTAAATGAAGAGTTACAAGCAAAACTTCTTCTTCAAGAAATGTTCCATCAGACCATCCTAGAGAAAATGGAAAAACAAGATGCTCTTCTTCATAAATTAAGCCGCCAAATAGACCATATAAAATCAGTAATATTTGAACGCTTTTCATTTATAGTAGATAAAATAGATATTTTTAAACAAAAAAACAATACCTTCACGAAGGAAAAAGAAGGTGTCAAATAAAAAGTTATAACCAGAACAAAAAAAAAGCTGACAGTTCACGTCAGCTTTTTACTTAATAGAATCAATAACATATTGATTATTCTCGTTAACATGATATGTGAATGATACATCCGTTCCTTCTGCAATTTGCGAAACAGCTTCTAATAATGAAGCTTCAAAACGAAAAATAGTAGCTTCTCCTTCTACAATCATTTCAACTGAACTATTATCAACTAAACCTACAAATGTCCCTTGGGACACTAACTCATTTTGTTGTTCAGTTTGATTAGCTTCATTATCAACAACTTCTTCTTCATCTGTCACGATTTCATCTTTACTTGTATCTTCATTATTTGATATATTCTCATCTGGCTGTTGTTCAGTTTCATCCGAAGTTAATTCGTTTGTTGTTGTATCTTGCTGAGGAGTTTGCGTTTCAGAGATTTCTTTATCTCCACTCATGCACCCTGCTAATAACAACGATACTAGTAGCACTAAAACAATTTTGTATGTATGTGTCATAAGATGTAACCTCCTTACAAATTGTCATTATATAATTATTATTCCCGTGCCTTTATTTATTCAAACTCAATTCCTTTTATTTTAAGCGGTACACCTCCTATTAGCGCTACAATACCTCTAAAATTGATTATATTTCTTCAACAATATATAGTGGCACAATTTCAGGGCAGGTTTCTTTCATGTTTGTCAGAGATTTTATTATAGGCCATTGGAGCAAACCTATAAAGGTAATGTGGAAAAAGAGCTACCGCAACATTAATACAGTAGCTCTATAAGATTAATTCTCAGTTAAACCTTGTAATATCGCATTTCCATTTTCCCCAACTTTTACAATAGCATAATTTGCATTTTCCTGAACATCTAAACCAGTACCTTCTGGTACAAAGTATGTTTCAATCCCATAATAGACATTATTCCACCCATCATAGCGACCTGTTATGATAACATCATCTGGCTGAGCAGTATAGGTAGTATTAAAACTTCCATTAACACTATAAACATTCGCATATTGATAAATACCAGTAACCTTATTTTTTTGAAGTACGATTTCTACCAACTGGTTATGATGTAGCTCTATATGTTGTAAATCTTCAATAGTAGAAATGTCATAGTTTAACCGCACATAATCCCCCTGCAGCAAAGAGCGAGGATCAATGGGGGCCAATTTTAGTTTGATCGTCACACCATTTTGTAATAAAGCTTCCGCACTAAATGCCGCAAAGCCCATATATCCCAATTGGAAAAGAAGTAAGACTATTAATAAATAACGCAATGGCCATACAAAACCTGGCTTTATTTCAGCTTTCTCTTTTTTCCGTCTTTCAAAAAAGCGCGTAACAACTATAAATAATATTCCCACAATGAAAAATAACAGTGACTTGTGAATTAACATCCATGCTAAGTCATAATACTTATATCCGATAAACAAAAACCAAAACACTAGGCTTATAATAAGTTCATATTGCCATTGGCGCTTCCTAGCAACAAGAACAAAAGCTGTAACTATAATAAAAAAGCTGATATTGTAAATGAGGCTAACGAAATATCCCACTTCAGGAATTACAGTTAGCGTTATAAAATAACAAAAAGCAAGTGTTAAAGCTGTTGCCTGAGACACTCTCCTTGTTGTAAGTAACACATACAGACTAGCATTACAAAGTAATAATATGAGCATTACAAGTTCAATAGATAAATCAAATGACTCGCCTAGTATAATTCCAAAAACAAGATTAACGAGTAGAAACTGAATAACTTGTAATCCTTTAACCTTAATAACAACCCATCCAAAAACAACAACAATAAGAAAAATGATTTTCCAAATAAAGACATCTTCAAATATCGAAGAACCAAATGCTATAGCATATCCCGTACAAAGTAATGTATATTTGACTGTCGCTTCCCATCTCCCAAAAATCCCCGGAATAATTAAGGCGAATATAGCAAATATGAATAGTCCCCAAAATGGTATATCTTGAAAAAATGTCATAATCAATCCGACAACTGATATTGTGGCAAACACGGTAGCTACGAATGTGACTGTACCAACTAACACCGTTCGAACTACTGTATGCATCTGTTGTTTTTTAAAAAATTGCAGAAGTTTTACACTTGCAAAAACAAGCACAATAACAAACAGAAGAAGTAAGAACAAGAACAAGTCACCAAAGAAATATGACATTAATTCAAATCCTTTAACAAGCACAAAAGCTGCTCCCGCCATGCTAAACAGTATCATGAGCGGCTTGTGTGGTTTTAGCTTCAAATAATAATATAAGCCTCCTATGGCAAATAAAACATACCCGACATTCATCCAAAAACCATAAGTAGGAAAGGCATCCGAATTTGTTAAAGCTATAAATAAAATATGGATTAAAATAATAGATGGATATTGAATAACCGCTGATTTTAAATACTTTTGACCGGTCACGATAAACAAAAGACTGTTTAATAAAATTATTACTAAAATTATTATTAACAACTGTGTCTCTGTCCAATTAATGTGATAGGACGAAGGATTTAAATAAAAATAAATTCCAATATGCAGCAATATATAGCTTAATAGGTAAAATGGTTGATATTTAGTAAAAACGCTTGCCACTACTGATGGGATCAACCAAATGAAAAAGAGCATATAATAATCAGCATGAGAGTTATATAATTGCCCAATGAGAGCTAAACCAAGGCCGAATGAAATAACAGATGCAAAATAACTCCAATGACTCAAAAAGCTTTGGGTTTTTATTACTTTTGTCAAAAGCAAAGAAGTTATAAAAAATAAAATCGTAATGGATATACTTAAACCAACTTTCGTTAAACGCTCAAAGCCTTGCCAATTTGATGCAAAAAAATAAAAAATACTTGCTAATAATAAACTAACACCAAATAAATACCCTATCTGAATAAATTTAAGCCTCACACTTATCCCCCTCACTTTTTCAGTGTTTATTAAAAAGACGAAAGTTACTGTAAAACGTTACGCTGCATAATGTAAGTTGTTGTCGCAATTCCCCAGTCAACTCCATTAATAAATCTAAAAACTACAATAACTAATACAGCGTTTACCACGTAAATAATTACCTATCCTTACATAGGCTTACCTTACAACTACACTCCAATCTATTCCGATAAACATCAATAATTCTTTCTTTTAGAAAAACCGAAAAACCATTTTTCTTAAAAAGTAATGTTTCTTAGTTAACTCAATCTGTTTCCGTTTAGTACTTAAGATTGGTCGTCGATAGAATTATGTTTACAGTTATCAATAACCACTTAGGCACTTAATTACCATAATTTATCACGCGTCCTGTGATGTTCTGCTCTTAATTAGAACACTTTTAAACAAAGTACCTCGTACTCACCCGCTAGCCGGATGTTTTTCTTAAACTTATACATACATTGTCTCAAAATTCCAGTGATCCGCAACAAAAACTTTTTCAATAAAGTATGATATTTTTTTGAATTATCAGAATTTATATAGATTTAAAGTATAAATTGTCTTATAATGGGTATAGTAAATAACAATAAAAGGAGGTGGTAGCTCATGTATCCGATTTCTTCTAAATTACTTGTGGCAGAGAAAATGGACCGAATTATGCGCGGATATTCTGCCTATTGCGAATCATCCGAAATGAAGCGATTACTGAAGAGAGAAATCACCAAACATAATTTAAGTGTCTGTGAACATAGCACAGAATTCGGATCGTGGTTCATCCCTGAAATGGAGGAAATGTATGATGAACACTATGCAGAACAAAGACACTAATTGACAAACGGCCCCTTCAAAATTTCAAAGGAGGCCGTTTTTGTTATGCTATTATATAATCTAAAAAATAAAACGAGCTACGTTTGTAGCTCGTTTAAGCTTGCTAACACCTTAAGGGACCCAACCATCTTCATCGATTGAAAGTGAAGTAAAATGTTACTTACCCAGTGTAGGAGAGACATTTCAAGTCAACCTACTATATAATAAACAATCGATGTGTGCTTGTTCCGTATGATTGTGGAACAAATACATTTTTTTCATGAATCACATTATAGAAACCTATAATATGATTTTTTGTTTTGACTCTTACCATACTGTAAAATACTTTCGGCATTCTAGTTGTTACAACTACCAACTTTCACCTTGGTCACATAGAATGACGTGGGTATTACATAGATTTCATGTAATTTTAAGTTTGTAATTTACAGTAGCAAGGTTACTAATTGTTACGTTCTCGCAAAGTACCTACGGAACGAACACTATGGTTGAGCCTCTTAAAGTGTTAACTTATTTGTTTTTCTTTACACTTATAGTATATCACATTTACAAATAATTACACATTACGTTTGTGACAATATTATGAAAACGCTTAAAAACTATAATTCAGATAGCCACTATTTGAACTACCCCCCGCTTAATTTTCAAGCGAAGATTTGAAGTGGGAACACTTTCTATTGAAGTCCTTTTTCTTTTTCCATGTGTATTTCGTGCCTTTGAATCTTTTATCACGAGTCTTCTTACAGAATCTTTTGCGTAACAAACGCCCCTCAACCGCAATATTATTAATTAAAAATGTTACTAAAATCCCGCTGAGCACTGATACCGATTAAAGTTAGCACCATCGACGATTCAGATTTAATGGAGTTATGACACCTAAAGTACACCAAATGTTACAGCTCTCATTAGCGACCGTAAACGTTATATTATGAATATCTTTTGTACTCTATTGGTTTCTGGTATTGCCTGTGATAAAATTCAAGTAAGCGAATTCATAGGTAAATATTAGTAAAACATGTGTCATAACGCCCTAAATACTTATGATGCATGTTTTCTAGGAATATTTGTGAAAAAAGAATCCGGGAGGGTTTACCGTGGGAGAATGGTTGGACATTTCATTTGAACTAGTTGGTTATGAACTTATGGAAGATATATACACACACCAAGGACATACCTTACTTACAAAGAATACCATTATAAAGGAAGAACATATTATAGCTCTACAAAATCACTTATATGGCGAGAAAATAAGAGTTAAAAAAGTTACCCAGGACACCAAGACTCAGCCTCCCTTCTTAGATATCTATCACGAAAGCCTACAAAAAGTTAAAGACATATTTACAAACATCTCAGAAGACAACATCCCACCTATAGATGAATTAACGGAGAGCTACAAACCTGTTTTAGAAACACTTATAAATTCACATATTTCATTTAATTATTTGACTTTATTTAAAGAGCATGACAGCTATACTTATACGCACTGCCTTAACGTTGGTATTATCTCTGGTATTATTGGAAAATTGTTAGGAAGGAAAAAAGAAGAAGTTTCAATGCTAACTGAAGCAGGATTTCTCCATGATATCGGTAAGCTTCTTATACCAAGTTTTATTATTCAAAAGAATGAACCATTACAATATGCAGACTTAAAAATTTTAAAGCAGCACCCTAGAAAAGGGCATGATTTACTAATTCAGATGGGTGAAACAAGAACTGAAATACTACAAGCATCACTTTTACACCATGAACGCTTAGACGGTAGTGGATATCCAAATGGATTAAATAGCGAAAGAATACCATTTCATGTTCAAATAATTTCTGTAGCAGATGTGTATGATGCTATTACGACAGACAGGTACTACCGAATGAAAGAATCGCCTATTAGAGCTGTTAATGAAATAATGGAGGAAACGCTAAAGAGTAGCCTTAATCCTTCTATTACGTTGCCGTTTTGCACATATGTGATGCAGCAGTTTATGCATGAAATAGTTCTCTTAAATGACCAAACCTTTGGTAAAATTGTATTTATTCATAATGACCAACCTCACAAGCCGCTAATTATGCTTGAAAATGGCTCTTTTTTAGATATGCGCTCCAAAGCAGGGTTACAAATAGAAGATTTATACGTAGCAAAAGCAATGGAGGTTTAAAGCTGGGTATAGTATTGCCCAAGAATATAAATAAACAAACCGCGCCTTTAACTAGACGCGGTTATGTTATTTGTGTTTAATAAATCCCATATTCGAAGCTGGCGCTCACGCTTTCGTAGTAAACGTTGTGATTCATATATCGATATGACCTTAAACCGTATTATACCGCCCACCGGCATTTGTGTTAATTTTCCCAGATCAACAGTCGCTACAGTTGCAATTCTCGTATATCCACCAGTTGTTTGACGGTCAGCGAGTAATACTATCGGTTGTCCACTCGCCGGAACTTGTATAGATCCGATTGGAATAGCTTCAGAGTAAATGTCGGCACCATTGACATGAGAAATGTTCTTATTTGACTGTAATCTATAGCCCATTCGATCGGCCATTTTTATTGTGTAGTGAGTAGTTAGAAACGTGTGTATACCTGATTCAGTGAATCTAGATTCATGCGGACCTAGAACTACTCTGATAGTTTCATGTGTATGAAACGTAGGGATAAATTGTTTCGGAAGTCTCTTAATATACGTTACTGGCAGGTGCTTTCTTCCATATATAATCTGATCATTTTTGACAACTTGACCAAATCCAGCTTTTTCATATACCGACATACTCCCAAGTACATTTTCAGCTTGTATTCCTCCTGCTATTGCCATATATAGTCTAGACCCCGCATTCGGCTTTGAAAATTGTATAATATCCCCTTTTTTCATTATTATTGCTGACCATAAATCTATCGGGTTCCCATTTTTCGTAACAGATAAGTCCGCTCCACAAAAGGCAACTGTGCATGGATTTAACACCTCTAACTCTGGCCCAACAATCGTAATTTCTATTGTGGCAAAGGAACGTGGATTTCCAACCACTATATTTGCTAATTCCGCACTAAAAGAATCCATTACACCTGAAGTGACAACACCATATTTCTGAAAGCCAAATCTACCATTGTCCTGTATAGTAGTATACAAGCCCGTTTTACGTACTCGGAAAATAGGGATGTTCATACTGTTCACCTTATTTCAGTCTCTATTCTAAAAGTTCCGTTGTTAATATCCTTTTTTAATAACTCGTATTCGTTATATGAAATAGATTGGAATTGAATCCAATCACCCGGTTTCCATATAAATGGATTTTCAGCTTTTGGCATAAACATCTCAATAGGCGAATGACCAATAATATTCCATCCACCTGGTGAATCTAGGGTATATATTCCTGTTTGTGGACCAGCAATACCAACAGATCCTTTGCAAACTAACTGGCGTGGATTATCTAATCGAGGAGTATGAAGTTGTTTTGGAAGCCCTCCTAAATAAGGAAAACCTGGTAAAAATCCCATCATATAAATTTTGTAAGCAGTTGATGTGTGTAAAAATACAACTTCCTCAACAGTTAATTTATTGAAATTAGCGACCCTTTCTATATCAGTTCCTAAATCATGTCCATAAAAAGTCGGTATTATGATTTTTCTGCAAGGTTGTTTCACACTTGTACTTGTCTCACTTAAGCTATTTAGTAGCATCACTCTTATATCTTCATAACATATATTATACGAATCATAATATACTGTTATCGTAGTAAAAGCAGGAACAGATTCTTTTATATAAGGAAACAAACTTTTTTCCACTTGATTTGATAAAGAAATTATGTGCGTATTACTTTGTTCATCTATATCTGTAGCGAACGTAATCAAAACTGCACTATCACCAACAGGCTGTATACTTTGTATCGGTAAAATCATTTACTTTTCCACGGCTAACGATTGGATCATTACCTTACAAGCCTCAACTAAATCTGCATGTGACCAGCTAGGCATAGTTCTCTTTGATATGACAGCCAAATCATGGGAAGCCGGTATATGAACAAAGCCAGATAAGCAGTTATACTGATTAACTGAAATATAGTGAAGCATCTGGTACATAACATTGTTGCATAAATATGTACCCGCACTGTTAGAAATTTCAGCAGGATAACCATATTCTCTTAGAACATTCACGAACGTACGAATAGGTAAAGTTGAAAAATACCCAACTGGACCTTCCTGAATGATTGCTTCATCCTCTGGTATAAAGCCACTATTATCCTTCACACCATCGTTGCAATTTATAGCAATTCGTTCAGGTGTTATAGTATTTCTACCAGCTGCTAGCCCTAGTGAGATGACAACATCTGGTTTCACTTCATCAAACAAAGAAATCATTTGGTTAGCAGATTGAGAAAATTCAACAGGTAGTAGGCACCCTTTAACTATATAATCACCAATAATCATACCATCAAGTTCCTTAACGATTTCTGCTGAGGGGTTTAGAGGATGGTCTAAAAACGGTTCGAATCCTGTTAGCAATAGTGTATTCATACGATTCTCCTTTCGAGTTAAAAGAATTATAAAATATATTAGAATATTTTATAAGATTATAAGAATTTTTACAAGCTGTATATCTAGTAAATAAATATGTATAGATTAATATTGAAAATTATTTTATAATTTAGAAAATATACATGCAGGCCACTCTGGATGACGGGGGAATAATAATGATTGAGAATATTTTCAAACGTTTAGAAGGTGCGTACGATGAAATGGTGGCGCTTAGAAGAGATTTTCATAGAAATCCCGAACTATCTTTTCAGGAGGTGCGTACTCCAGCAAAAATTGCTTCCTATCACGAGTCAATTGGCTTAGAAGTGCGAACTGGTGTGGGTGGTCGTGGTGTGGTTGCTACTCTGCGAGGAGGCAAACCTGGAAAAACCGTAGCTTTGCGTGCGGATTTTGACGCCTTACCAATACAAGATGAAAAGGATGTCCCTTACAAATCACAAGTTCCTGGCGCTATGCACGCATGCGGTCATGATGGTCATACAGCTACTTTACTAGTATTAGCTAAGGCACTCGTACAAGTTAAAGAAGAAATAGCTGGTAACATTGTATTTATTCATCAATTTGCAGAGGAGCTTGCTCCTGGTGGGGCTAAGCCAATGATTGAAGATGGTTGTCTCGATGGTGTAGATGCTATTTACGGTACACACTTATGGTCTGTTCTCCCGGTTGGTCAAATTGGCTACCGTGCTGGTTATGCAATGGCTGCAGCAGACGCCTTTGAAGTCGTAATCCAAGGAAAGGGCGGACATGGCGCACAGCCACACGAAACAGTTGACCCTATCGTCATCGGCGCACAAGTTATTAATAATTTGCAGACTGTTGTAAGTCGTCGAACAGATCCATTAAAATCAGCTGTACTAACGATAGGCCAATTTCACGCTGGCAATGCTTTTAATGTTATTCCAGATAAAGCTAAACTATCAGGAACTGTACGTACGTTTGATGAATCAGTACGTCTTCAAATGGAGCAAGATATGGCACGCATTATTAACTGTACCTGTGCAGCTTATGGAGCAACTGCAACATTTTCATACGATCGAGGCTATCCAGCTGTGTGGAATCACAAGACAGAGACTGACCAACTAGTCGAAACTGCTAAACAAATTGTTGGTGAAGATAACGTTATAGAGCTCGACCCTGTAATGGGTGGAGAGGATTTTGCATATTACTTACGAGAAGTGCCTGGAACATTCTTTTTTACTGGGGCCGGAAACCAAGAAACAGGCATAACGTATCCTCATCACCATCCAAAGTTTGATATAGATGAAAAATCAATGCTGCTAGCAGCTAAACATTTGGCAGGTTGTGCGCTTTCGTTTTTACACGGTGATCATAAAGTAATACCTCTACTACCAAAACAAAAGACGTCATAAAAAAAATCAAACAAAAAGGCGAATGAAATCTCATTCGCCTTTTGCTAATTGAATTATTTCTTCTTCAGCCCTAGCAATCTTTAACAATTGTGAATCTAGACGGCTATTTACTCGTTGCATTTGAGTAACAAATATTTCACGAAGATCGCCCATAATGCTTTCTATTTTATCTGTTTGCAGCTCTTCTCGTCTTAATAACAAATCTTTTATGTCCGTTATATCTATTTGATTAACTGTCACGCGATGTTCAATGCTATCAACTTTTTCAAGACGAGCAAGTCGAGTCTCGATAGTATCTATTTTTGATGTTAAATGATTTAAAAGTTCAATTATATCATCTAGCTTTTTTTCCAATGCTCTCACCTCAACTGTATTTAATAACATTTTAACATTTAAACATTGTTAATATTGTTACAAAACAAGAAACTAATTCATAAAGTTATTTTAAAACATGTCACTAATATCTTGACCTAAGAACGAGTAACTAAAACAAGACCTTCTAGAATTTGGGGTGTGTCGTATTACCATCGCCGTTTGTAATGCATATTACTTGATTCAGTAACGCACATACAAACATGCCCGTAAACATGGCAACTCCCTATATAGATTGGCCTGGATGATCCTCTAAAACCACAATACACAAAAAAAGTAGCCGCAGCGGCTACTTTATTTTGGTATATGTTTAAAGATATCTTTAGATTCAAATGTGTCAACAACTCTATTTAGCCACTCATAATACTCGAGCGCATGTTCAAGCTTTTCAATATCTTGTTTCGCAGTTTTTTGAATACCTTCCTCTACCGACTCACTATTTAGTATGCCGTGCAGCTCTTCTATGGATTTTTTCATAGCCTTCACATTAATCGAAATACTTGTACGCCACTTTATCGCAAAAAAATCAGCAAACGTTTGATACCAATCTTGATTTACTATATATAAATCTTTTCTCGAACCTTTTTTCCATACTTTTTCAACCATCTTAAGCTCTAATAAATGACGCACGGCCGTACTCATGCTAGTTTTGCTCATACCTAACTCTTCTTTCATATCATCAAGAGTCATTGGTTCATTTTTAAAATATAGTAAGCCATATAGCCTTCCAACCGAAGGTGTTACACCGTATAACCCCATATTTTGCGCGATTGTTTCAATTACTCTTTCTCGTGCCTTATCAAGCTGCTCTATATCTTTCAAACGCTTTCACATCCTGTAATATCCTGTAATTATTAATCTTTGATAATTAGAGTAGCGTTTTTTTCATCTGTTGTAAAGGTGCGATTCATATCGGAATATTAAGCATAATGTAGTATTTATAAGGATATAGTTTGTTTTGTTTGTACAGTTTTAACTGAACGTACTATATGTACTTATTTAACTGAATTTACTGTTTGAAATAAATTTTACTATTAAGCTAAAATTAACTAGGCTTAACTACCAATGGTCTTCTTAAAAAAAGCTTTAAACTTTAGAAGGTTTTGTTTGTACATAGAAAATGAGGTGAACACATGGAAGAAAGTACTATAAAAATAAAGGTCGAAAATATTACTAAGATTTTCGGTAAGCATACGAAACAAGCCCAGCAATTAATTCAAGAAGGGAAAACAAAACAAGATATACTTCAAAAAACGGGAGCTACTGTTGGTGTTAAAGACGCTTCGTTCGAAGTTCACAACGGCGAAATATTTGTCATTATGGGGCTCTCAGGTAGTGGGAAATCCACGCTAGTAAGACTCATTAATCGACTTATCGAGCCTACGTTTGGTTCTGTATATGTTGATAATGAGGATATTACAAGCATGAATAAAGAAAATTTGCGTGACATTCGCCGAAAAAAAATGAGTATGGTTTTTCAACGATTTGCGCTGTTTCCACACCGAACTGTACTAGAAAACACCGAATATGGTCTAGAAATTCAGGGTGTTAATGAAACAGAACGAAAAGAAAAAGCACTTGAATCGTTAAAGCTAGTTGGTTTAGAAGGTTATGAAGAGCAATACCCTTCACAATTAAGTGGTGGCATGCAGCAGCGCGTTGGTTTAGCTAGAGCTCTTGCGAACAATCCTGATGTACTATTAATGGACGAAGCATTTAGTGCATTAGATCCATTAATACGAAAGGATATGCAGGATGAGCTTCTACAGCTGCAATCTACGTTAGGAAAAACAATTATTTTCATTACACATGATTTAGACGAAGCACTTCGTATTGGTGATCGTATCGCCCTTATGAAGGATGGTAGCATTGTTCAAATAGGTACGCCTGAAGAGATTTTAATGAACCCTTCTAACGAATATGTTGAGCGTTTTGTCGAGGATGTCGACCTTGCGAAAGTGTTAACAGCTAGTCATGTCATGAAGCGAGCGGAATCGATTCAGATCGAAAAAGGACCTCGTGTAGCTCTTCAACTAATGAAGGAGCGTGGGATTTCTTCTATTTATATAGTAGATAAACAACGAAAACTTCTAGGAGCTATTACTGCAAATGATGCCTCTAAAGCTGTTGAGGCGAAGAAAACAATAGCTGACATATTAATACCTAATGTTGCAACTGTGCCCTTACATACTATTTTAACTGATGTGTTTGAAACAGTATCAGAAGCTACTATTCCTGTTGCCGTTGTTGATGAGGAGCATCGCCTTCACGGCCTACTCGTGCGTGGTGCCGTCATAGGAGCTCTTGCTGGTAATGAGCAACACATCAACCACGAAGTAGAAGTAGAAGTAGAAGTAGAAGTAAAAGTAGAAGTAGCAGCAGGAGGTGAACATATTGAGTAATGTATTTTTACCAAAGATACCAATTGCAGACTGGATTGATTCGTCTGTTGAATGGTTTACAGATCATTTTGAAGGCATGTTTGAGATAATTGCTGACGGTTTAGAAGGAACAGTAGAAGGATTAGTAGATATTCTAGCATTCATACACCCTTTTATTCTCGTAATTTTATTTTCATTATTAGCTTGGAGACTTGTAAACTGGAAAGTTGCTGTCTTTACGTTTATTGGCCTATTCCTAATCGGCAACTTAGATTACTGGGAGGAAATGCTACAAACGTTATCATTAGTTCTAACATCTGTTTTTATATCAATACTTATCGGAATTCCAATTGGTATTTGGGCATCACAACAGGCTCTTGTTCGTAAAATTGTGACACCGATTCTTGATTTTATGCAAACGATGCCTGCATTTGTGTATTTATTGCCGGCAATCTTTTTCTTCAATATTGGCGTTGTTCCAGGAATTGTTGCATCAGTTATCTTTGCGATGCCACCTACTATTCGCTTGACAGTGTTAGGTATACAGCAAGTGCCAGAAGATTTAATTGAAGCGACGGAAGCGTTTGGGTCAACAACGAAACAACGGTTATTAAAGGTCCAACTACCATTAGCCATGCCTACTATTATGGCAGGTATAAACCAAAGTATTATGCTAGCACTATCTATGGTTGTAATTGCATCAATGGTAGGAGCACCTGGACTAGGTGCAGAAGTGTATCGTGCTGTTACACAAATTCAAACAGGTACTGGTTTTGAAGCTGGTTTAGCTATCGTTATCATTGCTATTATGCTAGACCGGATTACTCAAAATATAACAAAAACAAATCAAGGGGGACATTTATAATGTTTAAAAAAGTACTTACATTTAGCCTTGCAGCAGTAGTATCACTAGGTTTAGCTGCATGTGGAGGAAACGAAGGTGCATCTGGTTCTGTTGCAGAACAAGTAGATTATGAGATTGTAGGGATTGATCCAGGAGCAGGATTGATGAAAGCAACTGCAACAGTCATTGAAGATTATGGTCTTGAAGATTGGAAGCTTGTTGAAGGCTCTGGTGCAGCTATGACAGCAGCTCTGAAAAAGGCATATGATAAGGAAGAACCAATCATAATTACTGGTTGGACTCCTCATTGGAAGTTTTCTAAGTTCGATCTTAAGTACTTAGAGGACCCAAAAGGTATTTATGGTGATGCCGAAGAAATTCACACAATTGCACGCCAAGGTTTAGACACTGATCACCCAAGTGCCTACACTGTATTAGATCAATTCAACTGGACACCAGATGATATGGCTACGGTTATGGTAATGATTGAAGACGGTATGAAGGCCGAAGAAGCTGCTGCAAAATGGGTAGAAGAAAACAGTGATAAGGTAGCTGAGTGGACTGCAGGTGCAGATGCTGTTGATGGCGACGAAATCCAAATTGCGTACGTTGCTTGGTCAAGTGAAATTGCGTCAACTAACGTTGTTAAAAAAGTACTAGAAGATATCGGCTACGATGTGACGATTAGTCAGGTTGAGGCTGGTCCTATGTGGACAGGTGTTGCCGACGGTAGTGTAGATGCGCATGTTGCAGGCTGGTTACCAACAACACATGCTGACTATGTTGATAAATATGATGGCGAGTTTGTGGATCTTGGTGCAAACCTGGAAGGTACAAAGATCGGGCTTATTGTCCCATCTTATATGGACATTAACTCAATTGAAGATTTAAAATAAGTACTTGTAAGGAGCACTATAGATCTAGTTAAGGGCTCTAATCCGTTCATTCAATATATACAAACCTAAAAACAATATACAACCTAAAAAACAGACCGTGTATTTTTATACACGGTCTGTTTGCTCTACAGTTATTGAATCATATTCTTTAAAACGCCTTAGCTCTATCATTGCTGCCTCATCAGCGATAACCACAACATCATCGTGAAGATTTAATGCAGAACAAGGGAATTGAGTGTGGACTTCTTCAGTAAACAAACGTAAAAGAGTATTTGCTTTGCGTTGTCCTGATACAAGAAGTAGAATTTTTTTTGACTTTAAAATGCTTGCTATCCCCATTGTAATAGCATACACTGGAACATCTTCTACACTTGGAAAAAACCTGGCATTAGCTATGCGTGTCGACTCAGTTAGCTTAGTAAGGTGTGTTGATTGCGAAAAATCTGAACCTGGTTCATTAAAACCAATATGACCATTCTGCCCAAGACCCAGGATTTGGATATCAGGGTAACCAAGCTTATCAAGGTTGTAATCATATCGCTTACACTCTTCATTTATATCCTCTGCTGCTCCGTTAGGAATATGAATATTCGCATCACATATATCAATATGCTTAAAAAGCTTTTCATGCATATACTTGCGATAACTCATGTTGTGATTGGAAGACAACCCGACATACTCATCTAAATTCACCGTTTTTATATGTTTATAAGAGGTTTTATTTTTAATATGATCTTCTACAAGTAATTGATATGTTCTTTCTGGTGTTCCACCTGTTGCAAGCCCTAAAACAGCCGTTGATTTTGTTTTTACAACGTCTAACACATAAGCAGCCGCCAGCTCACTGAGGCCTTCATGGTTTTTGGTAACATATAACCTCATGCTCAATCACCTCTTCTATAAATGATCCGCCCTCGACAAATGGTCATAATCACCTGCATTTGTTCATCTATAATGACAACATCAGCATCTTTACCAATCGTTAAACTTCCCTTTCGATCAAATATGTTTAGGGATTTTGCTTGATTACTAGACGTAGTTTGTATAAGTTGCTCAAATCTATTCTTAGTAATTTCCTTCATGTTTTTTAATGCTTCACTCATTTTTAAAATACTACCTGCTAGAGTTCCATTATCCAGTATAGCCTTCTTTCCATCTACATGAACAGATTGTCCTCCTAAATCATACGTGCCATCGACCAAACATTTGGCTCGCATTGCATCAGTAATTAACATAATATTGTCAGGACCCTTCGCTTTGTACGCTAAGTGGAGCATATCTTGATGCACATGAATGTTATCAGCAATAAGCTCTGTCTTGAGTTCATTGTGTAATAAAGCAGCACCTGCCACCCCTGGCTCACGATGATGAACTCCTTTCATTCCATTAAAAAGATGTGTAACATGTGTCGCTCCCGCTTGAATCGCATGATCTATATCCGTAGAATTTGCATCGGAATGACCGATAGAGGTAATGACACCTTGTTTCTTTAGATAATTAATTAACGGGATCGCTCCCTCTATTTCAGGAGCTAACGTAACTATTTTTATAAACCCTTCAGCTAATCGTTGCCAACTCTTAAAAAGATTTACATCTGGCTTCCTAATAAATTCTATAGGCTGGGCTCCCGCTTTATTAGCGTTTATAAATGGCCCCTCTAAATGTATACCTAGTAGCTCTGCACCTTCATCTTGATTGTTTGTACGTTTGTAGTCAGCGACATTTTTCAGAGCAGCTGCAATAAGGTCTGGATGCTGTGTTATTGTTGTGGCAAGAAAGCTTGTTGTTCCTTCCTTAGGTAGTGCTTGAGACATTTTGGTAAGTGCTTCAATTGTTGCATCCATAGTGTCAACTCCTTCAACACCATGGATATGTATATCTATCATACCTGGAATAGCAGAATAGCCTGTCTCAAATGAAATTATCTCTATTGCATCCATTACTGATTCTGACAAGTCATCCATAGATCCAACATCAACAATTTTATCTTCTACAATTTTTATATAGCCATTAGTAAATGTTTGGTATTCGCCATAAACAGTTATGTTAGTAAGACAAAAAGATGCCATATGAATACTCCCTCCTTTTGTTGTTAGATTTTACGTTTCAAACTATAATGAAATTGATGAAAAGAGGTGTTTCTCATGATAAATAAAAAATCTCCCTTGCCGATTTATTATCAACTGGAAGAACTTATAAAACAGCAAATTGAGAATGGAGAGCTTACTCCTGGTACAATGCTCCCTTCAGAACGGGAACTGTCTGACATATATAACATTAGTAGAATGACTGTTAGGCAAGCGATTACAAACCTTGTCAACCAAGGTTTTTTGTATCGTGAGCAGGGCCGTGGTACCTTTGTTATTGAAAAAAAATTCGAACAAGATTTACTAGGGTTATCCAGCTTTAGCGAACAAATGTTACAAAGAGGACTTAAACCAGGTAGTATATTATTGTCTTTTAAAACATTGCATGTTTCTGAGGATATTTGTGCTAAGTTACAAATTAATACGGAAAATGAAGTACACCGAATCGAACGAGTCCGCTTAGCAAATGAACAGCCAATTGCCCTTGAAACAACCTATATTCCCGCAGCTTTATTGCCTCAACTTTCAGAACAAGTGTTGCAGGATTCTCTGTATAAATATGTTGAGGCCCAGTTAAATCAGTCTATACACTTTGCACGTCAAACACTTGAAGCAGTTATAGCAACTGATTTTGAGATAAAACATTTGCAGCTAGCAAAGAGTGACCCCATCTTACTCATTGAACGTATAGCCTATTTGGATGATGGAACGCCATTTGAGGTAACAAAATCAGCTTTTCGAGCTGACAAATACAAATTTACAATCGATATTAAGCGCACCGTTTAATGTTCGGTATATACATAAGGTGGTCTATACCAATTTTAAAATAAAAGTAATGATCAGTCAATTGATGTTGCATAAAATTCCTAACTTATGTTTAATCTATAATCAAGGACTTGTAGCTCAATGGCCAGAGCAGCCAATTGTACTCCGTGTGCAGTTGAGTGTCTTGTGGGTTCGAATCCCACCAAGTCCTATTTAGGAGTTATCTTATCTTAAATTTATAAGTGTTGATGCTAGGTAAACCCAATCCTCCAATTACTTGTCTTCATGCATTTACGGACGACTAATCTAAAAAGAGATCTCATTAATAAAAGGCATTCGGGGAAAAATCCGAATGCCTTTATTTATTATCGGTTATCTACTTTTTCAGGATACATATCATGATTCATTAAACGATGCTCGGCCATTTGTTCATACTTCGTACCTGGGCGTCCATAGTTTGTATAAGGATCAATGGAGATGCCTCCACGTGGTGTGAATTTACCCCACACCTCGATGTAACGAGGGTCCATTAATTTAATAAGATCCTTCATAATGACGTTCATACAGTCCTCGTGGAAGTCACCATGATTTCGAAAACTAAAAAGATAGAGCTTTAAAGACTTACTTTCCACCATTTTTATATCCGGAATGTAGCTAATATAAATTGTTGCAAAATCTGGCTGAGCAGTAATAGGACATAAGCTAGTAAATTCTGGACAATTAAATTTTACAAAATAATCACGGTCAGGATGTTTATTATCAAACGTTTCTAAAATAGATGGATCATATTCAAATTTATATTTTGTTCCTTGGTTCCCTAATAAGGATATATCTTGTAGTTCATCAGATTGACGACCAGCCATATTTTCTTCCTCCTTATAAAACATTTATCTTTGTATCTTCATTCTTCTTTGAATAAAGGTATGTCTCAAGACCACGTTTACGTAACATACAAGCTGGGCATTCACCACACCCATCTGCTATCACACCGTTGTAGCACGTTAACGTTTTGTCTCGAATAAAATCTAATGCTCCTAGCTCATCGGCTAACGCCCATGTTTGAGCTTTATTTAACCACATAAGTGGTGTATGAATAACAAATTGATAATCCATTGATAAATTAATGGTTACATTTAATGATTTAATAAACACATCTCGACAGTCAGGATAGCCACTAAAATCTGTTTCACATACTCCTGTAATGATATGTCGAGCACCCTTTTGCTTAGCTAATACTGCTGCAAATGACAAGAATAATAAGTTGCGCCCATCAACAAATGTTGTTGGTAACTCCCCTTCTTTTTGTTCAATGTCAATATCACTTCTTGTTAGTGCATTTGGCGCGAGCTGTCCTAATAAAGTCATATCGAGAACATGATGCGGAACACCTAACTCGTTAGCAATGGCTTTTGCGATGTCAATTTCCTGTTTATGACGCTGGTTGTAAGCAAACGTAACGGCTTCAACCTCAGCAAACTGCTGCTTAGCCCAAAATAGACAAGTTGTACTATCTTGTCCGCCACTAAACACTACAATTGCCTTCTCAGATGTAAGCATGCGTTCATACCCACTTCCTTCTTCATTTGTCGTGCTGCCGTAATATAATTTAGACAACAATAAAAAAAAGCTGCATCTAAGGACACAGCTTTTTCCTTAGTTTTTTATAGAGGGTATTCTAGAACCTCTCCCATTAAATCATATAACGGAATTATATCTTTGAAAAAGAATATTATGTTTGTTGATAGCCCAATATGTATAACTATACTACTTTTCAAAGAAGATGTCACTAGTTTATTTTACAAATAAATTATTTACTAATTCCTCATACTTTGTGAAGAATTTTGGTGTATTTAACACACCAGTTTGTAGCGATTTGGCTATCTCACTATAGTACCAGTGTTGTTCCTCCTTTGTTCCTTTAAAAGAACGCCAGATGTTATCCCCGTGCTTTTCGTAATCATTTAATAATGATGTAATGTTATGAGTCTTATCCGCACAAACAATATACTTTACTTCAAGTGGAGCTAAGCGTAATGAGTCTATCGTATGCTGCTTCCTGCTTTTCCATGTTTGTGATTTATCCGGCTCACTTGCTCCGTATACTAACTTTGCTACTTGCTCTCCGAATTCATTACGAATATCATCTAAGCTAATTTCAGTATCCTCCCACACATCATGAAGTAATGCTGCAATAACAATAGCTTCTTTTGTAGCTGGTGAAAAATCAGTTTCTACTAACGCATCAAAAACATATAATGCAACAGTAAAAGGATGTGTTATATAGCTTACTTTTTCTGTTTTTCTATATTGTCCCTCATGAGCCTTTGCTGCATAACGGACAGCTTTATCAATTAATGCAGATTGTAGCATAATTTTCCCGTCCTTTCAGACTGTCTTATTCTCATTGTATCACGAAAATGTTAAGATAGAGTTTGCACAATAATAAAGGAGGTAATTTTGTGAATACATACGAAACAAATCTCGAGAAATACGCTGACTTAACTGTAAAAGCAGGCGTCAACATACAAAAAGGGCAAACACTATTTATAAGTACATCAATTTCGACAGCACCTTTCGTGCGCCTTGTTACAAAAAAAGCTTATGAAGCCGGTGCAAAACATGTTTATGTTGATTTTGCAGATGAGGAAATTACACGAATCCGTTATGACCACGCTCCAGATGATTCATTTTTAGAATTTCCATCTTGGATAGCTAAAGGTCGTGAGGAGCTTGCAGCAAATGGTGCAGCATTTTTAAATGTTTATGCTCCAAATCCAGAGCTTCTAAAAGGTGTTGATCCTGATCGTATTGCTAATTGGCAAAAAACTGCTGGCCAAGCGTTAAAAAAATTCCGTGAATACACCATGTCAGATAAAGTGAGCTGGTCTATCGTATCAGTTCCTACTGATGCTTGGGTTGCTAAAGTATATCCTGGTGAAGACGTTAAGATGGCAACGGAAAAAATGTGGGATGCTATTTTCTCTATTACACGTGCTGATTTAGCAGACCCCGCTACGGCATGGATAGAGCACAGTGGCTCGTTAATGGACAAAGCAGATTATTTAAACAAAAAACAGTATAAGAAATTACACTACAAAGGACCAGGTACTGATTTAGCTATTGAGCTTGTAAAAAACCATATTTGGGTAGGTGGCGGTGCTATAACAGAGGGTGGCACTCAGTTTTTACCTAATATTCCAACAGAAGAAGTATTCACCATGCCACACAAAGATGGCTTAAATGGAGTCGTTTCAAGCACTTTGCCTTTACATTATGGCGGTAATTTAATTGAAAACTTTACATTAACATTTAAAAATGGCAAAGTTGTTGACTTCACAGCAGAAGCAGGATATGAAACGTTAAAGCGTCTATTAGATAGTGATGAAGGTGCTCGTTCACTAGGAGAAGTGGCACTTGTACCACACTCATCACCTATTTCACAATCAGGCCTTATTTTCTACAATACTTTGTATGATGAAAATGCATCATGTCATTTAGCACTTGGGAATGCATACCCAACAAATATAAAGGGTGGCACTAGCATGAGCAAAGAAGAGCTTGAAGCAGCAGGAGTCAACACAAGTATTGTTCACGAAGACTTCATGATTGGATCAAGTCAGCTTGATATCGATGGTGAATTAGAGGATGGGACACGCGAACCAATCTTCCGTAACGGTGAATGGGCTATATAATTCGAGTAAAGCGCAGGGATTCCTTGCGCTTTTTTCATAGCATTTTTTTGCCTGTCAGCCTACATCTAGGTGAAAGCACATTTTGATATGGACAATAACCTATCAACCTTATTAACTCATACACTATGGTGTAGATTTAATGAGGAGGAATTTATAGAATGCACTGTCAAACTTGTAACCCAATGATGAATCAGCCTATGATGTACGGTCCAATGATGCCATATGCTACTACTCCCTTTCACGGAATGGGAATGCCTGGAACAATGGGAGGCGCACCATATGACAGTATGATGCTTGCCCCAGGTTCCATGGCAGGTCCACATATGATGGCTAGCCCAAGTATGATGGGACCTAGTATGATGCCAACAATGATGATGGATATGGATGATGATATGGATGATATGAATGTACCTTACCCAGTTATGCCACAATCAGAGATGATGGCTCATAAGATGAAAAATCAGCCTATGTATCCACAATTAAAGCAACCAACTCTACAAGCTGTAGAACCTTTTGTTCAATACGGACTAAAAGAAGCAAAGAAAACATCACTTGCACATGCAATGAGAGAAGTAGCAGCTATATCATTTTTATTAGGGCAAGGTATGGACCCACAAACAGCCTATAAAACAGTAGAGTCATGGGAGCTAAACGAAACACTATAACTCAAGTGTTATAAATACATTAGTCATATGCACAACTAATTTGTTTAACATGCTATATCACATTTTAAACAAAGCCTTGAATTTTAAAATGATTCAAGGCTTTGTTTTAGTATTTATTTTTTACATACTGACAGTCTTTTCTTTAACTTGTCTTTTAGCCAATAACTTCATTTTTGAGAGTGTAAAAATAGTTAGTGCAATCCAAATAAATGAAAAGCTAATCAAATCGGTTTTAGTGAAAGGTTCACTATACAACAAAACCCCAATTGTAAGCTGCAGAGTCGGTGCAATATATTGAAGAAAACCAACCATAGATAAAGGTATTTTTTGTGCACCGATTCCAAACCATAATAGTGGCATTGCAGTAACAACACCTGCTCCTATTAATAACAATGTTGTTGATAATCCGCCATTAATAAAAGAGCCACTTCCGTTTGCTTGCACTGTAAATATATAAAACAAAGAAATCGGCATGACGAAAAGTGTTTCGAATGATACACCTAATAGGGAATCAAGCTTTGTTAGCTTTTTGGCCAGGCCATACAGCCCAAAACTAAATGCTAACACTATAGCAATCCAAGGAACTTGCCCATATGAGATCGTCATATATGTAACACCAATACCCGCTAATACAAACGAAAGCCATTGTGCACTTGTTAATCGCTCTTTTAGTACAATCATCCCAAGCATTACAGCTACTAGAGGGTTAATATAATATCCTAAACTAGCCTCCACAATTTGATGACTATTGACTGCAAAAATATATGTTCCCCAGTTTAAGCTAATAAACACAGATGCAAGCCCCACTGAGATTAACTGCCTTCGGTCAGTAAATACTGCTTGCACTTGCTTCATTAGACCTGCGCGGCGAATTAAAACAGTTAGCAAGAAAATAACAAATAAAAATGACCAAATTATGCGATGGGCCAAAATTTCAAGCGCTGGTACAGTTTCTACCCACTTCCAATACATAGGTAACAGACCCCAGACAACATAAGCAAGTGCCGTATAAAAGACACCTTTTTTATAATCTGACATTGATGACACCTCATTACTATTTCGATTACCGAACAAAACATATTATGCCTTAACTTATGAATCCATTCAATGTTTTTATTTTTTAAATACATAACAGTACCGGTTATATCGCCACTCTTGACGTACCATTCTAATTTCATTCCTTTTGTGCTAGTTGTTATTGTACTTACACTTTTATATTCTTATATACTAGATGACACCCACAGCTTTTATAAAATTCCACGTGCGACTCCTCCCTTTTGGTGTAATACTCTGCCACAGGTTGGCACCTAGAGCTAGACACTGACTTACGTTCAGAGTTATAAACTATGTTACATAAAAAAAAGCGCCTAAGCTTAGGCACTTCAAACAATTTTTACGAATTTTTATTTACCAAGCTGAAAAAGCGATTTTCTAATACGTTATTTGGGTCATCCTCAAACACACCGCTTTTGGCGATAGTCCTTGTTAAGCTACCAGGCTTTTTGATTCCCCTCATCGTCATACACATATGTTCAGCCTCTACCATGCAAATAACGCCTTGTGGGTCTACAACCTTTTGGATGGTGTTCACCATTTCATTTGTAATTCGTTCTTGGACCTGTGGTCTCTTTGCAAAAACATCTACTAATCTTGCAAACTTACTTAAACCAACGATTCGTTCGTTTGGTATATATCCGATATGAACCTTCCCGTAAAATGGTACAAAGTGATGCTCACAAACACTATAGAATGGTATATCTTGAACGACAACAAGGTCCTTAGTTCCCTCTGAAGGGAAAGTCTTTGCTAGTACTTCTTCTGGGTTTTCATGTAAACCACTAAATATTTCACGATACATTTTGGCAATACGTTTAGGAGTCTCAACCAAGCCCTCACGTTCAGGGTCCTCACCAATCAATCGTATAACATCATAAAAGTGTTGCTCCATAGGATCTATTATGCTGTCTTTCTTTATCTTTGTAGTTGAAGAAATCATTACTTCACGCCCCTTTTCGCGTTGTTCAACATTTGTATAATAGATATTAACATATTGTATAACTTTTGTACAAAAAAACGTTTTTTATATACTTAAAGATACAAAGAATCTTTCAAAAAAGCAAAATTCCCGCCTACCTTTTACTAAACAACGAAAAGTATCGGTGTGTAAGATTATCTCTTTTCCAATTTCTCCTTTAATAATAGATGACTCTTTTTATGCCAAGATGCTAGACATTAACCTTAACCAAAGTACAATATTCTGTTCTATCTTTATATCTCGAAAAAAGGGCGCTAAGACCATGTCTTACCGCCCTTTTTCTATCAAACTGACATATCATATGCTAAGAACATACTTAGTGAATTATCCTTTGTTATCATCAAAAGGGCTGCAACCTCCAAATTAATAATAGATCTGCATGTTAATCGTTAGCTGCACGCATCACTGAGTCTTGTGTACTATACCCCTTATGAGGTTTCATTCATTTTCCAGCTTCACACACCTGCTCATTTTTATTATGGAGTTTACTCTTCATAAATCATCTTTTTTGTCATACCTCCATCAATCACTAAATTAGTCCCTGTTATAAAATTATTATCTGGGGCTGTTAAATACAAACACGCCTTAGCAATGTCTGAAGGTTGTCCTACTCTTTGTGCAGGATGCTGACTATGGTCAACATGTCTTAATTTGCTATAGTCTCCAACCTCTATCCAACCAGGGCTAATAGCATTGACTTTTATACGTTTTTCACCGAATGAAATGGCGAGAGCATGTGTCAACGAAACTATGCCACCCTTTGACGCTGCATAAGCTTCTGTGTTTTTTTCAGACATGATTGCTCGGGTTGAAGCAATATTAATAATAGACCCACCCTTTTCATTTTTCTCCATATGTTTAGCTGCTTCACGTGATGCTAAAAAGACGCTTCGTAAATTTGTATTTAATATGTCATCCCATTCTTCAACAGTTAAATCATACGGATGTTTCCAGCGTGAAACACCAGCATTATTAATTAAAATATGTATAGTACCAAATAATTCTTTTGCTTGCTCCATTAAATTATTAATATCATTAGGGAGTTTAACATCAGTCTTAATAAAAACTACATTTTTACTTGCTAACTCTTTTGTAAGCTGTTTCCCTTTTTGTTCGTCAACATCTGCAATGACAACATTCGCACCAGCACGAACATATGCAACCGCGATTTCCTTACCTATACCGTTCGCCGCTCCAGTAACAATAACAGTTAGTCCGTGAAACATGATACATCCCTCCCTTGTTTAAAGTTAACTTCTAGGTGTTTCTGAATACTCATACAGTACATTCCCGCCGTGCTGAGCAATACCACGAAAATGCTTAAAATCACTTCTATTTACGATATATTTCCTGTACATCATAAATTCATCTTTTGTTACATGTAATTGTTTAATTTTCCCGTCACGAAGTTCGTCTAATTTTGATTGAATTGTTTCTTCATCCATACAAATTCTCCTTTTATTAAAAATACGAAAAGTATACATCAGCATTACAACTTACGATTTGTAAAAACCGTTTGTTCAAAAAAAACAGTAAATACAAGCACACCATTAGCAAAGGTGAAATGGTTCTAATTTAATAAAACTACGAAAAAACTACATGGGAGGCTCATGTAGAAAAAGGAGGGGATACTTCCTACTATTTACGCTGAACTATATTGCAAGGTGCCTCCACTCCTGCAATTATACAATATTCAAACGATCTTAGTTTGTACAAGACGTTCTACCTATTTTGTACGATTTCTTCAGGCAACCATGCACTAATCTTTTGAAAGGTGTCCTTAGCGTCTTGGTATCCGTCTTCATAAAGCTTCAACAATTTTTGCGGATTTCTTTCTACACGACTTACCTCTAAAGGCTTTTGTGGACGAATAATAATTACATTTCCTCGGGCCTCTTGTTCTTCTATATAGTCCATTACATCATTGTATAAATGGTGTCTATTTACGAGTGAATGTAGCAGTCCAGGATAATCCTTAAATGATTGTTTGTATAACCACGACAGCTTCGTTTTTTCCTTACGATAACCACCATTCCTTGTCAATATCACTACATTTTTTGTATAACCATCCTGCTCGGCTTTTTTTATTGGTAAAGGGTCTGCAATCCCCCCATCTAGCAGTACTCTATCTCCATAACTAATCATAGGTGCCATGTATGGTAAAGAGCTAGATGCTCGTAAGATAGTTGTTATATCGTCTCCGATGTCCTTTTTCTCATAATATACAGGATTTCCCGTTATACAATCGGTAGCACCGACAACAAAACGCTGCGGCGATTTTCGAAATGCAGAAAAATCAAATGGTACTAATTTTTTGGGGATTTCATCGAAAATAAAATCCATACCAAATACTTGTCGATGCTTAATGATGTTTTTAAATGAAATATAGTTTGGATGATTACAGTATTCTATATTGACGATTTTATTTCGCCCTTTTTGCTGTGAAATATAAGAAGCTGCTACACAAGCCCCCGCACTCATACCAATAACATATGGGAAATATAGATTATTATCCATGAAAAATTCAAGGACTCCAGCTGTATAAACACCACGCATACCGCCACCTTCTAGTACTAATCCAGCAGACATGTCATACGCCTCTCCTCTCATTGCTAATCTAAGTCTCATTTTTTCGACATTTTTCATACAATTTATAAAGAAAGCCTTTACGAAATGGGAAATATAAGGCAATATATTCATAATAACTTTTTTTCCAGAAAATTTGAAGGAGAGAGGACATGAAAAAAGCACAAGTGGGGAATATTATAGAATTTAAAGAAGGTTTAAGAGGAGTCGTTGAAAAAGTAAACGAAAACTCTGTCATCGTAGACCTAACATTTATGCAAAATTATAAAGAGCTTGACCTAGAACAACGGACTGTTGTAAATCATAAAAATTACAAGGTTGTTGGAGAATAACCGATTTTTTTAATTAGTCCTTCTTAATTGCAAGCGCTTAATTGTTCAACTTTTTAATAAAGTTATAGTATTTCAAAATATAAATAACACTGCTCTATTACCTTCTATAAAGCAGTGTTATTTTTTTACGTATTAACTATGGAAAAATTGTATAAAAAACATGTCTTAAATGTGATACTATATAACACATACAAAGTAAAGATAGGTGATGGTTAAACATGGCAACACGTTCACATTTTGACAAATCATTATTAAAACTGACAGAGAAAATCGAAAATATGGCAGAGCAAGCTAATAACGCGCTTAGTCAATCTGTTGAGTCATTAAAAACACTAGATAAAAATCTAGCTCAAAAAGTTATTGATAATGACCAACATATTAATGAAATAGAAAAAGATATTAACGAGTTGGCTATCTCGACAATTTTAAAAGAACAACCAGTTGCACATGACTTACGGAAAGTAATTGTCGCATTAAAAATATCCTCTGATATAGAGCGTATAGCAGACTTAGCGGTTAACGTATCAAAATCAGTCAAATTTATAGAGGAGCCATTAGTAAAACCATTATTACATATTCCAGAGATGGCAGATATCACACTTTCTATGCTTAGTGATGCTCTGTTAGCATTTCATAACGAGGACACAGCTTCAGCGCACCAAATAGCTAAACGGGATGATGAAGTTGATAATTTAATGCGCATTGTTGTTGATGAACTAATGAATGAAGCTGTAAATAAACCTGAGCATGTGAATCAAATTACACAACTTGCTTTTGTGGCGCGTTATTTAGAACGAGCAGCTGATCATGTGACAAATATTTCAGAGAACATTCTTTATTTAGTAAAAGGCGAGCGATTTGATTTGAACTTATAAATATTTTGAGGTACTAGTTAGATGCTGGTACCTCTTTTTTTATAAAATAAGCTCTGTTAAACTTTGTTGTTGATTTTCGCTACATTGCGCTCGCTTTCCGCGGGGTGGCCGTAAGCCTCCTCTGCGCATGCGCATGCGGGGTCTCACGCCTGCCACTACATCCCGCTGAGGCCCGCACGATGCGGGTCAGAAAGACGTTGCTACAGGATGTGGCGCTCTTAGTCTTTCGTCTTCTATCGCGCATTTCGCTGCTATCAACAATATTAAAAAATCAACACTCACCTTTAACAGAGACATAAAATAAGAAAGTCGCCAACTTTAGTTGACGACATGCTATGTTATTTTGAAATCTTTTCTTCTTTGTTTCTTCCAAGTAAGAGAAACAATCCACCGAGCACTAAAATGATTGGCCAAAATTCCATCATTTCAATAAAAATGTTCTGCAGTAGAAAAAAAACACCAATGGACGATAATATCCCAACAGGTATTAAAAGTCCTTTTTCACGTCCCCCAAATATGTAAAGCTCAAATAACCCGACAGCCGGTGCTAAAATATATATTGGCCATGTTACACCAGAAAACCTCCAGCCTGTAAATGTTTCAAAGAAGAACAACAAACTTAATGTCAATAAAATACCACCAGGTACTAGTAGACCCGCATTGCTTTTTTTCATCCCTGATAAAAAGAAACCTGCATGAAATAGGATTGCTGGAACTAGAAGAAAAAACGGCCAGCTATACGTCATCAAATTTAGATTTTCAATATCAATCCCTAAATTCACAACACCTGATGAATCTAATAAAAATATGACTCCTAAAACAACCAACACAATGCCAAACAGGCTTTTGCCTTTAGTCATGTTATCATCCCTTTCTTAATAAATGTTACTACGAATCAGCAAGTAAATTTGTTTCGTTTAACTACTAAATTTTCACAAAGAGGATAACAGCATATTGATGTAGAAAATTAGCTTCAATTGTAATGTAAGGAAAAAACAACCAGTTGTCAATGGCAATTAGATGAGTTTATTTTGACAAAAAGAGTAAAATAAGAAAAGCGTAAGCACCACGTAGTCACGTTCTATGTCCAAAAATATGGACTCTTCAGTAGTGAGAAGTATTTAGCCGGCCTGAAAACACAAGTAACGACCTAGGCCGTTCTCGATACTAAAGCCTTTGGCCCCTGAGAACCTTATGTAAAATTTTCAAAAAGGTACGTCTCAAATCAATCATGACATTTAGTGACGATAGAGCGATGTTAATAACTCCTGTTTTTTTGGAGACTACCTAGGTGCTGCAGCTAACAATAACATATTCGATAATTACTAGATTTTTTCCACAGGAGGTTGATTTTTTGACAAAAAGAAACAGAGGAACAAAAGCTGGATTACAAAGTTCTAAAAGTTTAAATGAATTTTCTTCAGAGCTAACAGAAAAGAAAAATCAAAAGGTTGAAAAAACAAGCCCGCATAAACAGTAAAGATTTGTTCAAGAGACTGTTCATCTTTATGATCAGTCTCTTTCTAAGAGTAAATCTAAAAATAACTGTGTGATTTTATTATGACGAGTATGAGCAGGGTAAAGAATAGAAAATTTACGCAATAATGAAATGTCTTCAACAAGAATTTTTTTAACATTATCGTCTGCCTGTACAACAAAAGAAGACAATATTGTAATGCCAAGGTTGTTTTTAACTGCTTCTTTCACCCCTTGATTACTGCTAATAGTGTACATCTTGTTCGCTTTAAGTCCATAGGACACAAGAATATGCTCAAGAAATTCTCTTGTTCCAGACCCGGCTTCACGCATTACCCAGTTTTGATCGTGTAGGTCCTCCACACATATTCTTTCTAAATTAGCTAACGGGTGCTCTAATGAAACAACTACTGCCATATCATCACGCATAAACGGTATCATAACTAAATCTTTATCGTCTGTTTTTCCCTCTATTAAGGCAAGATCTGCTTTATATAGCTTAGTCTGCTCTACCACTTGTTTTGTGTTAGCTATCGTTACATCAAAGGTCACATCATTATATTGTCTTTGAAAATCTGCCAATAACCTTGGCAGTACATATTCACCTACTGTATAACTAGCTGCAATTTTTAGTGTTCCTTGTATTTTTTTATCTATATCTAGCAACTCAAGCTTTGTTTTTTCATAAAGCTCTAATAATTGCTTCGCTCTTTCATATAATAAAACACCGCTTGGAGTGACTTCTATATGTTTAGGTGAGCGATGGAGCAGCACCGTTTTGAATTCCTTCTCAAGCTGCTTAATGTGCAAACTAACACTTGGTTGAGAAATATATAATTTTTCCGCAGCTTTTGTGAAGTTTTTCTCCTCAATTACTGTTACAAACGTTCGCAAAGCCTCATATTGCATATTTACCACCCTTATCATTAAAAAAACTAATGATTGATATTACGATATTATATTTTACTAATGATTGTATCGTATTTATTATTATATATACAAGATTATTAGGAGGAATTGTATTGGCAGAACGCCCTCTAGAGCAGAAAAGCTCGGAATCATTCATAAAAGGTATAGCTCTAACATTCATTATTGCTATTGCTGCGAACTTACTTGTTAAATTACCAATCATTTCTGTAGTAGGTCCTTTAGTACTTGCTATTTTAATTGGAATGGCAACAAAAGCTTCGTTGCCAGTTCCTACTCACTTAAATACAGGAATTACGTTTGCATCTAAAAAATTATTAAGACTAGGTATCATTCTTCTTGGCTTCCGTTTGAATTTATCAGATATTGCTGCCAGTGGTACAAGTGTAATTGTACTTGCGGTTGTCAATATTGTTTTTACATTACTCATTGTATATGCCATTTCAACGATGTTAAAGGTTGACCGGAATGTTAGTCTCCTTACTGCCTGTGGAACTGCGATTTGCGGAGCGGCCGCTATTGTTGCCATTGCAGCACAAATGAAAGCTAAAGATGAGGAAACTGTTGTAAGTGTTGCGACGATTGCTGTACTTGGTACAGGTTTTACTATTATGTATACTTTATTGTTCCCATTCTTAGGGTTATCATCAAGCGAGTTTGGTTTATTTGCCGGAGCCACCCTTCACGAAGTAGCACATGTTGTCGCAGCAGCCGCACCTGGAGGAGCTGAAGCTGTTGACATGGCAGTGTTGGCAAAACTAACACGCGTGCTGTTATTAGTACCAGTTGCTATTATAGTTGGCTTACTTTTCAATAAATCAGATTCTACGACGTCTAGTGAAAAGCAAAAACTTCCTATACCTTGGTTCATTGTTGGATTCTTAGCTGTAAGTGTATTCCATACATTTGTGCCTGTTAGTCAACAAATCGTTGACTTAATTATGACAGCATCGTATACATTATTAGCGATGGCAATGGCAGGTTTAGGTTTAAACATTTCAATGGAGACATTAAAGAAGTATGGTTTACGCCCATTAGCAGCTGGATTAGCTGGATCTGTTTTATTATCGATTGTTGGATTTATGCTTGTAAAATTACTAGTTTAGTATACACACTTGTTCTTCCGGCATTTAAATCGGTCGCTAATCATAATACGCTTAAAAGGAGCTTGAGAACGATCTCAAGCTCCTTTTGTTATCATTCACTGACTTTTCTTTGAAAATACTGACGTAAGCCATCACTTAAAATTTGGAATGTAAAAATTGCAAATACAATAGCTAGTGCTGGAAAAAATGGAATCCATGGATAACTCAGTACTATATTACGAGTGCCAGCAATGAGTGTAGCCCAATTGTAGCTAGTATTTTCAAGATATCCTCCCGTAAACCCTGTTTGCACCCATGTTTGCATAACAAAAATATGAAAAATACCTAATTGACCTACAAGTAACGTAACACGACTAACATCAATAAAAAATTGGACAATAATTTCTGGAATTAATACAGGAATATATTGATTTTTTATCATTTGACGTCGCGTATTTCCAATCATAATTCCCGCAGTAATATATTCCCGCTTAGAAATGTCATGAGCCGTTTCTCTAAACACATAAGCAACACTTGCCATATCAATAAATGCAATTAATAAAATGACCCAAACTGTCCGAATCTCCGAAAATATTAAAAACGGTAAATTAATAAGAATAACTGCCGAAAATATGGTTGGAATCGTCGAAAAGAACCCATGTAACACTTCAATGACACGGTGAAAAAAACCATGTTTATGTAATGCTAAAAACGCCAATGGCAACCCTAAAGCATACCTAACTAATGTAATAGTAAACACGATAAATAATGTATCTCTTGTTCCCATAATTATTAAACTCAGAATATCGCGACCTTCTTCGTCACTCCCTAGTGGGAATTCAAGTGAAGGGGCAAATGGTGCTCGTCCAAATTTTCCATCACCATAATACTGAATACGTTGTTCTTCTACACCCGCTACAACGTCTGGAATGAACGGTCCAATTATTGCTGTAAGTACTAATATAGAAAACATTGAGAATCCAATCCATAAAGCAAAATTCCGTTTCATAATAAATGTCCCCTTTTACAAAATTACACTTTATCTAGTCTATCTAGGATCAAGCAATCTTTTTCCTAACTGACTCAGTACCTGACTTACAAGTACGACAGATAGAAAACAAATCGAAATCCCGATTATTAATGCACCTTCATAATTTGGCGACGTCATGCCAGATATCTTATCTGTGTAATCGACAGCTCTAAATAATCTATATGTTAAACCTCTATAGTCTAATAACCACTCTACTACTAATAAATTTGACAACACATACATCATAATCGTAGGAAAATGATTAAGAATAGAGGGATATACATTTCGTAATACATGACGGATTAATACATATGCTTCTGTGAATCCCATAGCTCTAGCAAACCTCACGTACAATTGCTCTCCCTCATCTTCTAGAGCAACCTCCGTAATCTTGGCAACATAAAGCATAGGATACAAGGTAACTAAAATAATAGGAACTACGAAAGCATAGCTGTGCTCATGACCGAATATATCAAAATTCGGAACAAATAAGATTACAATCCAAATCAAACAAATAATCAAGAAGAAGTCCGGCACTGACGAAAGCAACCAAAATACTCCCTTCCTTACAGGATAAGAGCGTCTGTGCTTTGTTTGAAACTGTCTCAATCCAATAGCAATCCCTAAAATAATACTTAATATGAAGGATGGAATAATAATTAATAAGCTTCTTGGAAAGTATATTAATAACTCTGACTCTACGGAATTTTCGTATCTGGTTTTTCCAAGACTATGTTCTTGCCATATTGATGTAATAAACTCTGAAATGTTATTAGCATAGTGCTGCATTGTAAATTCATAGTGTACTTCCTCGCCCTTTTCGTATACTACACTGATTTGTCTTGGAATTAAGATAATTAAAGCTAATACGGTAAATATAGCTACATACATCATAAACAAATGTATTATCTTTAAAAATAATGACATAAAACCCTCTCCTTAAGCCTCTCCTGAATATTACTTTAACTATAGAAAAATAAAAAGATCTTTATTTTGCATGCTCAACCTTTACAAATTTTGCTTAACAATCTTTGTTTACATCATTTTAACATAATTTAGTAAAAAAACATTAGGATTTTTCTAAATTATCCCAACATAAAGAAAATAAGCACTCCTTGGACGAGAGTACTTATTTATATTGATGCATTCTGCTGCTTGTTAATAATTACTTTCTGTATTGTGCTTGATAAAACAATATAAAATCCTAAACACAATATCCCTGTTATACCATACAATCCTCCAACATATTCTGATGACACGTTCGCATCAATAGTAAAGTCACTTCCAATATCCCAACTAATATAATATATTGCTTGAAATATTGATGAAGGCCAAATACTTTGAGATTCTTCACGAAGAGTAATAAGATAAATATTAAGCAATACTTGAAACAGAATAAAAAGAACATACAATATAAATACATTTCCGTAATGCTGCAATTCATATGTAAAATATATGAATGGTGCTAAGAAAATTGTTTGTCCAAAGCTTGATGATATAACTGCTAATACAAAGCTCTTTCCTCTTAACCTTTCATAAATCCAGCCTCGCCACACAATCTCCTGCCAAATGATACTTGTAAATAAAAAAACAACTCCTACTAACAATAATTCAAAAAATGAAAGTGTTACAGATTGCACTGTTAAAAGTGAAACGTTAAGGTTTGCAGACGTAAAAGACCATAGAATAGTGTAGTTAATGACATTCATTGTAATGGCTAACCCTATTATCTTGCCCCATATCTTCAAGCCAGTTCTACCTAACTTTGTTAACTTTACTTCGTGTAAAAACTCTTTCGGTTCTATTAATTGGATTATTATCCAAGCTACAAAAGGTAGAAGTAAGTAATATTGCAACGAGTATGATGTATAGAAAAGATAGTACGTACTTGAACAAAATAGTATTACACAAAAGAAAAGTAATTTTAAATCTAATCGCTTCACCATGTTTTTACCATCCTTATCATTATGTAGCTACATTATTGACATTCTATAAAAAAATCAAACATATTACTTGAAAGTCAAAAAAGGTCAGATTATAATACACTTATAAAGGTCAGAAATAGTCAAACAAAAATACTTCAATAATTTTTGTTACATGTATTGTGTTTATTTGATCAAAGTTAATCAAAGTCAAAAAAATATATGCAGGAGGTAATTAATTATGAAATGTCAAGTATGTCAACAAAAAGAAGCGACTGTACAGCTTAATATTCAATTTAATGAAAATCGTAAGCAATTGCTCCTGTGTGAGGATTGTTATACGAAAGAAAAAAGCAAATTAAAGATGCCTAACAATATGACGAATGGCATTAATGGATTTAACCTGAATGATTTATTTGGAAACTTTCCAGTTCATGGACACCCACATAATCATGAAGGTAAGAAAACCACAAACACGCATGACGGTGGAAATGGTTTTCTTGATCAATTTGGTCGCAACTTAACACATATGGCAAAAGCCGGAGTCATTGACCCAGTTATCGGCCGTGATAAAGAGGTAGAACGCGTAATTGAGATTTTAAACAGGCGAAATAAAAATAATCCTGTTTTAATTGGTGAACCTGGGGTTGGTAAAACAGCAATTGCGGAAGGGTTTGCTCTAAAAATAGCAGAAGGATCTGTGCCAGCAAAACTATTGAACAAGCAGGTATATTTACTTGATGTTGCATCTCTTGTTGCGAATACAGGTATTCGTGGACAATTTGAGGAACGTATGAAACAGCTTATTGCTGAACTACAAAAACGCAAAAATATTATCTTGTTCATTGATGAAATCCACTTACTAGTAGGCGCAGGTTCAGCCGAAGGATCTATGGACGCTGGGAACATTTTAAAGCCCGCACTCGCACGAGGTGAGCTCCAGGTTGTTGGGGCAACAACGCTAAGAGAATATCGGAAAATTGAAAAGGATGCAGCGCTTGAGCGCCGTTTCCAGCCTGTCATAGTTCATGAGCCTACAATAGATCATTCTATTGAAATTTTAAAAGGCATCCAAGAAAAATACGAAAGTTATCACAATGTAGTTTACACCGATGAAGCGATTCAAGCGTGCGTTACATTATCACAACGTTACATTCAAGATCGTTTTTTACCAGACAAAGCGATTGACTTAATGGATGAAGCTGGTTCAAAGGTTAACTTAAAATCTGGTGGAACAGATGAAACAGCAATTCATGATCGCTTAGCTCAACTCGAAACCGAAAAAGCAGAAGCTTTACAAGCAGAAAACTATGAACTAGCCGCCAAGCTTCGAGATGAGGAAGCTAAGCTTGAAAAGCAATTGTCCAGAGCTGACGAAAAAAGCAAGGCAACTGTAGCTTTAACCGAAATTCAACGGATCATAGAAGAGAAAACTGGTATTCCTGTTGGAAAGCTACAAGCAGATGAACAATCTAAAATGAAGCACCTTGAAGATAACTTAGCAGCGAAGGTTATCGGTCAAGCGGAAGCTGTTAAAAAAGTTGCAAAGGCGATTCGTCGAAGCCGTGCTGGCTTAAAGGGGAAAAATCGCCCGATTGGTTCATTCTTATTTGTCGGACCAACCGGTGTTGGTAAAACCGAGCTATCAAAAACGCTAGCAGAAGAACTTTTCGGCTCAAAAGACGCAATGGTTCGTCTTGATATGAGTGAATATATGGAGAAACACTCTGTGTCAAAGCTGATTGGTTCTCCCCCAGGCTATGTTGGCCACGACGAAGCTGGCCAGCTTACAGAACGTGTTCGTCGTAACCCATACAGCATTATATTATTAGACGAAATTGAAAAAGCACATCCTGACGTGCAGCATATGTTCTTGCAAATTATGGAGGATGGTCGTTTAACAGATAGCCAGGGGCGAACAGTAAGCTTTAAGGATACAGTTATCATAATGACAAGCAATGCTGGCGCAGGTACTAAAAAAATAACGGTAGGATTTGAAAAGAACGATATTACTTCTGTAAGTAGTGTTCTTGAGTCACTTAGCAATTATTTTAAGCCTGAGTTTTTAAACAGATTTGATAGTATTATTGAATTCAAGTCCCTTGAAAGCAAAGACTTACTAGTAATTGTAGATTTAATGCTTGCTGAAGTAATTGAGCAGCTTAACGAGCAACAAATTAAAATGACAATATCAGATGACGCAAAGCAATATCTATCTATAAAGGGGTACCATCCAGCATTCGGAGCTCGTCCTCTGCGTCGCGTTATTCAAGAAGAACTAGAAGACAAGATTGCTGATTTATTACTAGACTATGATGATATTAATCATGTTGACGTATATGTTGAAGATAACGAGATTAAGGTAAAGTAACTATTGAAAGCACCTAGACATTTATCTAGGTGCTCTTTCCTTTTACAATTAAATCTCTGTTAAGCAAGTTAAAAACAGCTGTTGTTAATCTTTCTGATCAGCTGTTTCATTGCGTAATCCACGCATAATAAATTGGATTGTATCTTCTAATTCTTTTTCATCATCCCAGGGATGTTCGGGTATAACAATAAACCTTGTAATAAAAAAGCTAATTAATGTTGAAGATACTAATCGGATAATTGTAGCATCCGGAAGATTTCGTATTTCTCCGCATTCACGAAAATGTGCCATAATTGGTGCAATTCGCTTATATATCAATTCTTGAAAAACTGGCTTGAAATTTTCTCTTATATCGTCATGAAAGGCAATTTCTTGGAGAAATATCTTAATCATAGGTGTGTTTTTTTTAACAAACTCATAGCGATTAGCGGCAATAGCACGAATAAATTGTTCAGCGCTATAATACTCGTCTTTTAATATCTCATCAACAAAGTTCTTAGCCATAAACGGCGCGACAACCTTAGACATTGTTGGTCCAACAATGGCGAGTAATAAGTCTTTTTTTGTTTTGTAATGCCTAAAAATAGTTCCTTCTGCGACACCCGCACGCTTTGCTATTTCACTTGTAGATGTAGATGCATAACCTTTTTCCGAAAAGCTTTCGATAGCAGCTTCTAAGATACGCACTTGCCTTTCACTTACTTTTTGCTGATCAACGAGCAGTTCACTTATCCATTTTTCCAACTGTCTCAACTCCTACAATCTGCGATGCTTTCTTAATGCTACCACATTTAAAAGCATAAACAGAAGTGCAAAACCTAATAAATAATACACGTCAGTTGCAATAGCGTCCCAACCTTGACCTCGTATCATAATATGTCTAAGTGCATCAGCCCCGTACGTTAATGGCATAAAGTAACTCACAGTTCGTAGCCACTGATCCATCGTTTCAAGATTAATGATACCAGAGAAGAATATTTGTGGAATAACCACAATCGGAATGAATTGCATCATTTGCAGTTCATTGCCAGCGAAGGCGGAAAGTAAGGTACCTAAGCTTAAAGCTGTTAGAGCAAGTAGAAATGTAACTAATAAAATAAATCCAAACGATCCTGTCATCATAATATCTAATACTTCAATGGCAAACCAAGAGATCAGTGTCGCTTGGAAAACTGCAAAAATACCGAAGCCTAATATATAACCAACGACAATCTCCCACCTCCTAAGTGGTGTAGCTAACAATCTTTCAAGGGTACCACTTGTTCTTTCTCGTAAAAACGAAACACCAGAAATTAAAAACACGAAAAAGAATATAAAGAACCCAATCAATATTGGCCCAAAGTTATCAATAAGAGACATATTTTCGTATCCGTGTAGAAGTTCAATTTCAGGTTCCATCAAATTCGCTTGAGATGATAGTTTTTTTAAAGCGGTAGTTACAGCAGTAATTACTGCCATATTTGCAGTTGGATCACTTCCCTCCAATATAATAGACGGAACCATCCCATCCATCTTTATATATCCATCTGCTCGTTGAGCCTGAAGCTCATCAAGTGCTTCTTCTTCGCTCATCTCTACTACTTTAGCATCTGATGATTCAAGTGAGTCTATAATGGATGCTGGCATATTGTCATAAGCAATTGTCGGGACATAATCTTTGCCATTAAACACAATATTCATTAAAAGTAACACAAACATTGGCGCTACAATCATGAGCCCTAGCGTACGACGATCCCGAAAAAATTGTCTTATTATTCTAATCACTAAAGCTATTATTCTCATGCACGCACACCTCCGTAATACAAAAATGCTTCTTCTAATGATGCTGTTTTTGTATTGTCTTTAAGCTCCTCTGGTGAGCCTATTGCTATTAATCTACCATCACGAATCATACCAAGGCGATGACACTTCTCCGCTTCATCCATCACATGCGTAGTAACAACAATCGTTGTACCTTGCTCACGTAAACGACGTAGTTCATCCCATATCTGGTTACGCAACACAGGGTCAATCCCTACTGTTGGTTCATCTAACACAAGAACGTCTGGCTCATGTAATAAAGAAATAGCGAGTGACAGTCGACGTTTCATACCGCCAGAATATGCGTTTACTTTTTTCTTCAAGTCAATTGTTAAGTTAACAAGTTCACTTACTTCAAGAATTCTTTGCTTCTTCTTTAAATTACGCAGTCCATATATAGAAGCAAAAAACTCTAAGTTCTCTTGAGCCGTAAGTTCAGTATATAAAGCATCAGATTGTGCCATAAATCCAATCCGATTCAGCACTTGTAAGTTAGGCATTTTCGTTGATAATACATTTACATAACCACTAGTTGCCTCATCAATCCCCACCATCGTCCGTACTAGTGTGGTTTTGCCAGCTCCTGAAGGACCTAACAATCCAAATATCTCTGCCTTTTTCACTTGTAAGCTAATGTCATGCAGCACATCTCTTTTTCCGAAACTTTTACTAACATTATGGACTTGTATACACATTTGCTCGCTCATAGATTTATAACCTCGCTTTCAGCAATAAGTGAGTAATCACTCATTTATAGTATAGTTATAATTTACTCCTTTCTAGTTTATTTGTAAAGTGAGTAATCACTCATTTATTCTGTTTCCTAAAAAACTACCCTGCATCACTCACTCACAGGGTAGTTTGCTACTTTCTTTTCTTCTTAATATGTGTCTTAATTAGCTTTATCGATGTTTTAAAACGATGAACTTCACCTTCTTTTATTTCTTCTCCGTACCTTGCTTTTTCATAAATATATAATATATCTCCTTTAACCACGTCCGGTGCCTCGATTCTCTTGAACCACTCTATGACGGTTTCTCCTTCCAAGCGGTTTAATTCTTTCTTTTTGCAATATAACTCAAATTGATACATGCTTTTTCGAATTTCATTATTACCTCTATACATATTCGTACGGTTGTTGATTTTCGTTACTTGGAGAGGCATGACTTGTGATAACATACCTTCATTTCGGTTCACATGAAACGCTTTTTCAGTTTTAAAACGTCTCCATAAAAGCAAAACAACGATAACTAAAGTAATAATGACAGCTAAGGATATAAACCAATTAAAAGAAGCAGACACTGTTGATGCAACATTTTCCAACGGCAGATGTTCCCATTCACCAGAAATATCCGTTTGCACCGGCTTAAATGGATCAGCTCCACGTTCTTCAAAATAGTTTATGAGCCACATTAAAAATGGACTCAATAAAAACCCTACTGCCTGCCCAATCATCCCTAAAAGTCCCATTACAACTTTAGGAATTAACAAGTAACTTACTGACGCTAAGGCAGTTATACTTAATAACGTGATTAAAAAAAGAGTAAAAATGGAACTTACCTTTACTTTTTCTTTTGTTTGCAGGTGTGAAAATAATATCTTTTTAGCAAACTCAATGATGATGACAAGACCAATCTGTATAAAAAGAACTGCTAAAATTTTATATGCTCCAGGCTTATCCGCTACAAACATGAGCCAGTATAATAAACTACCTAGTATCACGGACCAGACAACTACTGTACCAGGATGACTCATCATATCAAAGTGCTTGTAATGAGAACCTGTTCTCCAAAGCACTCCTACTACGATCAGTGATGGGTCTATGATGGTACTAAATACAATTAACCCTATAATGATAAGAAAAACCGTGGCAACAATAACATACATTTTTCCTTTCTCATAAGACCACGTTAATACCAAAATGGATAGACCTGCAAATAGTAAAAAATGATCTAGCTCTATAGGTACACCAAGTTTGATTAGATGTAAGCATATATAAGCGAACAGCATTTCATTGGCACAATGATAAACATTTTGAAATAAACGAAATGAATGCATAGATCTTTCCCCCTTGTCTAACACCATCTGGCCATGTAAGCATGCTGTTCATTTGAGATTGCTAAAGAAAACGTTGCTTCAACCTTTTTTGAAATCTCTAATACTAGCCTTTCACTTGATTCTGTTATTTCCCCTGCGACAATGCAGTATGGCTGAAGCGGTAGATGACGACTCACAACAAACATCATATTTTGAAATGGAAGTGTCACACAATTTACACTAATCTGTGCTAACAGTTCCAAAACTTTTTGAAGCTGTTCTCTCCCACTTCCAGGTGACACATAATAAAACGGGATATCCCCAGCGGTACGAACATTAATAGCTAATGAATAAGGGATGTTTTGTTCATGTGCAAAATAAGCAATTTTACAAACTGCGCTCAGTATCGATTCTAAATCACTTGTTAATGAATAACCTGACGAAACATTTACTGCTATCATAAATCCTGTGTTCACGACTCGCTCGTACTGCTTAGTTTGTAGCTTCATCATACGAGCAGATGCTGTCCAATGAATATTGGATAAACTATCACCATATTGATAGTCTCGAGTTCCAATAGTGGCTAACCGATCTTCATAAATAGACATGGGCTTGTAAAAGGCCCCCTCTACTTGTGTATACAAGGTTTCCAACTGACTTACAGGTATAGGTGAAGGATACACAATAGCATCCTGTTTATAAAAGTGTTTATATTGAAGTACTGTTACACCAAATCCTAACAAATGTGGGATGCGTAGCTCTATGTTTCGAATTTTCGCTAATCCTCTTTTTTTAGTTTGGACAGGTATTCGAATCATTGTTTCGCTCTTCCTAGTTAGTGACAAAGGAACTGTAACCATGTAAGAAGCCGATTGTTTAGCCACATAGCCTGCTAACGGTTCTACACAATCATCAACTTGTAATGTAACCTCTCCTAATAAAATAGGAAATCCAGTATTTTGGATACTTACTGTCATTTCACAATTGTCACCTTGATGTAAACGCACCCTACCTTTTTCATTCAGAATATGTATGCCTTTATGTAGATTTTCTACATAATATGAATTTACTAGAACGAAAACTAACAATAAAATAGTAAAAAAGAAAAAAAGAAAACTATTGATGTAAAGAGCTATTATCATAAGAAAAAAGGTTGTAGCCCCCAACACCATCATAATACGATTGCCTACTGTATATGTTTGCCATTCCATTATACATAACTCACTTCCACAGGCACCGGAACAGACGCTAATATCTCTTGTATCACTGCATAAGGCGTTCTTGTGAGCGAGCCTTCCGTTGTTAAATACATCCGATGAGTGATAACAAATGGAGCAACCTCTTTCACATCAGTCGGTGTCACATAATCCCGGTCGTTAATAAAGGCGTGCCCTTGGGCTGCTTTCATAAGAGCTAACGTACCACGTGGACTTACGCCTAACTCTACAGCAGCATGTTTTCTCGTTTCTCTACAAATATTCACAATATACGTTTCTACATCATCGACAACTTTGACATTTTGCACCTGTTGCTGTAACTCTTGAATATGTGCAACACTCAAAACAGGTTCTATTTTTTTTAGTAAATCCCCTTGCTGATATAACGTTGCCATCTGCTTTTCTTCTTCAAAGGTAGGATAATCCGTCTTTAACTTCATAAAAAAACGGTCCATTTGTGCAACAGGTAAAGGAAACGTGCCTTGCTGAGATTCAACTGGGTTTTGTGTAGCAATCACAACGAATGGCTTTTCTAATCTACAAGTTTGTCCGTCTATCGTGACTTGTTGCTCCTCCATTACCTCTAATAAACTTGACTGTGTACGTGGTGTTGCTCGATTAATTTCATCAGCAAGAACGATATTCGCAACAATAGGGCCCATCTTCATTTCGAATTCTTGTTTTTTCGGATTAAAAAATTGAATACCTGTTACATCGCTCGGTAATACATCTGGTGTAAACTGAATACGGCTAAATTTGCTATCTACTGTTTGCGCAAACGTTTTGGCGAGCATAGTTTTTCCCGTTCCTGGAACACTTTCTAATAAAATGTGCCCATTGAACATTAGAGATATAAAAAACAACTCAATTTCTGTGTCTTTACCTATAATAACTTTGTGAATTTCCTCTTTTACTCTTTCAAACTGTGTAAGCATAAATCTATATTCCCCCACTCTTTGTTTATATCTAAATAAACAATTATTCGACACCTTTTCAAAATATCCTTTTTTTAGCATTTTTTAATTGCACATAAAAAACGGATGTCTATGACATCCGTTTAACTTATTTCTATTTTAACTTGTTGCAACCTTTTGCAAATTCTTAACCTCTATTATAAGCCAGATGCTAAATACTATCTCAAAAGAAATCATCACAATTGAAACAATCACAGGGTCAAAGATGATACCAATAATAAAAATGCTTACAGAGATTAAAACAGCCATCACTGTGTATGCAGTTGACTTATACAACCAACCAAATGGTAGTAAATGTGCTCCAAAAATAATCGCTAACACCATGACCATTTTATCAGGTGCTGCTGCATAGACCCACATAGCGATTAAGATATACAGCAGTTCATTATATGAAAATAAAAGTCCTAGTTTATTTAAAGGATTACTATTTGCCGAGAATTCAGCTTTAATCACCTTAGAAATAACAAAAGCAAGTGGAACAAGAGGCGTGGTGAAACAAAAAGTTAGCAGTGTTTTTGTATATATATCTTCAATGGGAAGTAACCAAACAATTAGAACAGCACACCAAATAATGACAGAAGCTAAAATAAAGTGTAAACCTCTTTTGCCTCTCCTCGCTAAATCAATTCGTAATTCATCTAGATTCATAGTATTCTCCCGTCACAATTTTCTATTATTGAATTCAATAGATTCTGCTCAACATTTCACAAATATTATTATAATCATAACTTCCAAATGTTACAAGTTTGAATTCAAACTTTCTTTAAATGAGATAAAGGGAGGCTACATCCTTCCTACACCGCCGTGTAGAGTGGAGGCTTTGACAGTCTCGTTCATATAAGGAGGCTCACGGCCACCAGTGGAAAGCAAAGCGAAATGGCGCGAAAAAGTCAACGACACTTTTTTTTCTAAACAAAAAATGCCCCAAAAACACAAGTTTTGGGACACCCTCTTTCGTTTATTGCAAATCGTATTACCTTACACTGTTTGCTTTTTATTCAAAACGACGTTATTTACTCGAGGTTCACGAAGTAGTTTACTAGATAGCTTAAAAATTGTAGTAACGGTTTTAAATTGTACGTAAATGAATGGCAGTAGTAAAGCAAAATACACAATAGAATATTGGGTAAGAATATCCGTCTTAACGAATCCCCAATGGATATAGAACATGCCTAGTACAAAGAATGCAACGCCTGGACAAATTAGTGCAAAGCTGCCCGGACTTTTCCCTTCGCCATGAATCATATCTGTAAAGTAGCCTATTTTCTTCAAAACGCTATACCCTATAAAACCAAACAAGATTTGGATTGATACAAACACTGTTAACACTAGGAAGATTGGAATGGGAGATGGATCAGCCACTTCATACAAGTTGTGATTTATCCCCATATATAAGCGAACAAATGTAATACCTAATAGCGTGAGAATCGGAATAGCAATCCACAAACTCGGGCTTCCCATTTTATCAATACCTTGCTTAAAAATTGATTTGAAGCCTAGTACCATTTTCACAATCATTAACATAATGGCTAAACTTGCAAAGAAAATAGACATAACCATAGCTATAACAGAAGTTGCTAGTGTATGACTCATCGCTGCTGGTGCCGCAAACCCAACAGATATCATAGAAAATGCGAAAATCGTTAACATATGACTTAAGTTATTGTTCTTAACAAAATCTAAATCACCTTGAATGATAAATCGTGTGAAATAATCCTTGAAAATGACAAGTGCATAGACACCAACTATCAAGAACCCTGTAAGTGCAAACGGAAACAGATATTCTACTATACTCCAAAGATTAGGAACAAAAACAGCACCAATGATAAACACAACGTTTATTGTCATCCCTAAAGTCAATGGGATGGCCATTAATGAAACCTCATTATTAGAATTACGAAGCTCTTGATAAGCAGTTGTTTTCTTGAAAAGGTTATATTCACGAATATTCCAGAGCAATATTTGAAAATGCTTAAAAGCAAAAAATATAATACCTACTAAACTAACAGCTACTACAGCTGATAAAGAAATATTATTTCCAAGTAATGTAGGAAACACATGTTCAAAATTTGCCATCGGTCTACCTGGATGCTTAACCATAAACATTAAATACATAAAAAATGAGATTGCCAATCCTCCACTACCTAACGCTGCTAAGAAATACAGTGGACTGTATTGTTCCTTTAAGTTTCTTCTCATGTACTCATCCCTCTCGTTTAATTAACTTAAAATACCCTTACAGGTATAATATACCTTATGAGGTATTTTTTCAACCATTATTTTATTTTTTTCCAAATTTACCATTTATTTAGTACCGCACATCTCTTACCCCGCACTTTTGACAATCCTGTTCAATAAACATATGAATCAATAAGGAGTAATCAAGCACTCTCGGTACGCTACTTAAGTCTTGGATACTTGGATTGTTCAATAGTGATTCGATAAACGTATAGAGGATGAGTAGCTTCATGTTATGATATAAAGAAAAGCTGCTGTCCCAAAAGTTCTTGATAAGTTGACCTTCTCGGGACAGTTTTTTGTTTCATGCTAGAAATATCTATGTTCTCAATTAAAATTTGTCTCAGAGTACCTTTCGTACTTTTACTTAAACTATATCACTTCTTTATCCTTTATTTGGTTAGATATTTTGTGCCATTTTCTCAAATTGTGTGCAGCACAAAGCAGGCTAAAATCTATTGTATTTTTTGACAGGCCTTTCATTCGAAAACGTGAATAATTATTGTTATATTTCAGTTGACCAAAGACGGGCTCGACATCTATCTTTCTCTGTTGGTATTTTACTTGCCCTTATCTGTCATCAACCGTTCTCTTATTTCCTTGCGTTGCTTTTGGTTCTCCTACGAAACAGAAATACTCTTCATATCTTTTCCTTTCGCACAAGTTTGTTCGTGCGGACAGCCATGACAAGAGATACACATATAATGCCGCTTGGTTGACTCATATCCATTATCTGCTTTACGCTTATTTCATATGTAAATGTCAGCCGTTCTTGAAGTGTTAACGCTTGTTTTGCTAGCTCATCTTCATCTACCACTTCTTCAATTGATAAAAGGATCTGTCTAAACTCTTTTATCTAGCTTTTGGTCATACTTTTCGGCAGATTTTCTTGTTTTTTATGCGTATTTTTTGCTTCGAGTATATAATAATGTTTCGTACATTGTTGATTGTAGCGGAATGCGCTCGACTCCTCGAAAATGCTATTGCATTTTCTTCGTGCGATGTTAGCCCGAAGAAGCCTAATCAACGTCCTGCGGGAAATAGTGGCAGGCGTGAGACCCCGCAAGGCGTAGCCTTAGGAGGCTCACGGCCACCCCGCGGAAAGCGAGCGCAATGGAGCGAAAATCAACAACAAGGTACAATGCAATTCTTTACTCAAAAAAGGGCCCCAAAACGTTAGTTTTGGGACACCCTCTTTTCTTTATTATAGAGATTTATCGTTTATCGAATTTAACCAACTCTCAATTTCTCCTACAATGCTTGCAACTGTAACTTCTTCAAATGGAGATTGTAAGTTCGCATGTTCCACAAGTTTTAAGAACGACTTTGAGCCTCCAAGCTTACATAAAGAGACATAATCATCCCATGCTCTTGGGTCCTCCTGTTGCGTTCTCTTCCAAAATTGTAATGCACAGATTTGCGCCAAACAGTAATCAATGTAGTAGAATGGGTAGTTGTAAATGTGTAACTGTCGTTGCCAAAATCCACCGTTTTCTAGGTAAGCAAAACCGTCATAGTTTCTATGTGGTAAATATACACTTTCTATTTCTCGCCAAGCTTGCTTTCGTTCAGCAGGAGTAGCACTTGGATTTTCATAAACGAAATGCTGGAACTCATCTACAGCAACACCATATGGAATAAACAATAAGCTACCCGCCATATGATCATATAAAAATTTATTTGTATCATCTTCAAAGAATTCTTTCATCCATGGCCATGTGAAAAACTCCATACTCATTGAATGAATTTCTGCTGCTTCTGATGTTGGGAAATGATATTCAGGCACATCATATACCGTACTTTTGTAAGCTTGGAAAGCATGTCCTGCTTCGTGCGTTAAAACTGTTATATCACCATTTGTCCCGTTAAAGTTTGAGAAAATAAATGGGGCTTTATAATTTTCTATTAAAGTACAATAGCCTCCATTTGCTTTACCTGGTTTCGCTACAAGATCAAGTAAATTTTTTTCAATCATGAATGTAAAAAATTCGTTCGTTTCTGAAGAAAGCTCTTTATACATCTTCTTTCCTTTTTCAATAATCCACTCTGGATCACCTTTAGGATTAGCGTTTCCTGTTAAGAATTTTAGCGGCTCATCATAGTATGTAAGTTCATTTACGCCTATGCGCTCACGTTGTGATTCATAAAGTTTCGTCGCGATTGGTACAATGTGTGTTTTAACCTGCTCACGGAATACTTTTACCATTTCAGCATTGTAATCAGTTCTATTCATCCGGTAATAGCCCAATTGAACAAAATTCTCATATCCTAACTTTTTAGCAATGGACGTGCGAATAGAAACCAATACATCATAAATTCGGTCAAAGTCTTCCTCATGTGCTGAAAAGTAGCCGAAATATGCTTCACGTGCCGCCTTTCTAATATTACGATCTGTTGACTCAGTGTATGGTTGTAACTGCTCTAATGTTAGTTCTTTACCATCAAAATCAATTTTCGCAGCTGCTACTAGCTTTGTATATTGACTTGATAATTTATTTTCCTTCTGTAAATCAGCAAATACATCATCATTAAACGTTTTAAGTTCTGAATCAGCAATAGCAAATAATTGTGCTCCCCATTTCTCTTCAAGCTCCTTACGAAACTTCGAAGACACTAGCGCTTTATAAAACCTTGTGTCCCATTTCTTACTAACAGCATAAAAATCATCCATATAGTCGCGTTCCGTTTTGTAGAATTCATTATTTGTATCAATTGTGTGTCGAACGTAACATAGATCATCCATTGTACGAATATTTTTGCGTAAACTATTAATCTTTTCCATAACATGGTTTTGCTGCTCAAAAGATTTGGCTTGATCAAACTCTTCTAGTGCCGATTGATAAGACTCCTCAAAATCTTCTTGTATTGGTCTTACATATTCGAACTGTTCAAATTTCATAGCTATCACTTCTTTCTATTAAAATTATTAACATACTTGATATATTCCCGAAAAAAGACCGATTTCCTGCTAAATAATATTTGGATTTCACTTATGTAAAACTTATAATTAAATTGTCACAACATAAGGGGTTATGTATGCAAATGTCTAAAAATGGCCTTAAACTATTTATCATGTATATATTTGTTGTATTTGTTCCTTCCCTAATTATCTCTGGATACTTAATTTACGCTGAGAAAAAAGAAATTCAAACGGAACAGGCTTTAAAAGTAAATACATACACTCAGTTTCACAAAAATCACATAGATCGACTTATCGGAGAGACAATTGTTAGCCTTGAAACGTTAACACTGCTCAGAACAAATGACAATAATAAAATCCAAACTATGTTGCAAAAAACATACGAACGTGATCCTCGCTATGCAGGTTTATTTTACGTTAATCCTAAAGGCGACATTGTTATAGGTACGAAGGAGCTAAAAACACCCGTATCTATTGTAAATCAAGAATTTTATCTATCTGCTAAAATTCAAAAAAATACAGTAATCTCTGAAGCAATAGACGAAATTGATGACCATAGAGTCGTTGCCATATTAACTCCTATACTGAATAAAAACCGAGAAATAACGGGATACTTATTAGCTACGTTACGACTAGATTATATGAAAAATGTAATAAGAGAATTAACTCCAGACATCCATCTTCTTTTAGTAGACGGCCTTAATCAATCATTATTAAATACTAGTAACACTAAGGCCGAACAATATTTAGTTCAAGTTCAGCTTGATAAAGTACCTTGGCGATTGTATGCAAATCCGAAGAAAATTGACCATAGTCAGCTTGTTAAGTTCTCAACTCTTACACTATTAATAACTATCGCGTTTTCTCATGTTCTATTTTTATTAGTAAAATATATCTTACTTAAACGACAGGCTAGACGCGAACGGCATCAAAATGAAACACAAAAAATGGAGATGATTGGTACTCTTGCTGCAAGTACAGCCCATGAGATTAGAAATCCTTTAACAGGTATAAAGGGGCTCATACATTTATTACAGGAAAAATATAGTCATGAACCGGAGGATACGTTTTATTTTTCTGTTATAAATGAAGAAATCAATCGTATTAATCAAATAGTGAATGAATTTCTCGTACTCGGAAAACCGACTGCTGAGGTTTTCAGTAAATGCAATATAGTTACTATTGTAAAAGAAGTGGAACCAATAATAAAATCTGAAGCGAACTTGTATAATGCAATCGTTCGCTTTGAATATGATAGCAATGATATTAATGTTGATTGCGCCAATGTTCAAATAAAGCAAGTTATATTAAATTTATCAAAAAATGCCTTAGAAGCTATTGAAGACACAGGAAATGTGGCTATTTTTATTACAGCGGAAGAACAGAATTGCATCATTACGGTCACAGATAATGGAAAAGGCATCCCAGACCATATCATGCCAAATATTTTCAATCCATTTGTTACACAGAAAACAGCAGGTACTGGACTAGGGCTTGTTGTATGTAAGAGAATTGTTGAATTGCATAAAGGTACTATCCATGTAACGAGTACCGTCGGAGTAGGTACATCTGTGAAAATTACAATCCCATTAGCTTAGCGATTTGTATAACAAGTCTGCTTTCAAAAAACTTAGTTACACGAAACACCTAATTTGATTATAATAAAACTATTGTAAAACAATCGTAGAAAGGTTTGTGTACAGATGGGCTTACCAAAAGCAAATGACAACCGGGTTGCCACGACACAATACAACATACTTTTTATCATAGCTCTATGTCATTTATTAAATGATTCTATACAAGCCGTTATCCCAGCGATGTTTCCTATTTTGGAGAGATCTATGAATCTTTCATACACTCAGCTTGGATTTATTGGTTTTTCTCTTAATTTTGTTTCCTCTATAATGCAGCCTTTAGTGGGCTATGTAGCGGATAAGCGTCCAACACCATATGTTCTTCCTATTGCATTAACTAGTACTTTTATTGGTATTATTGGATTGGCACTTGCTCCAAGCTACGCTTTGATTATTTGTTCGGTCCTTTTAATTGGCTTTGGTTCTGCTATGTTCCATCCTGAAGCGTCTCGCGTAACATATTTAGCTGCAGGTCCACGAAGAGGATTAGCACAGTCCATCTTCCAGGTAGGTGGAAACAGCGGATCAGCATTAGGACCTGTTATTACAGCCCTTATATTAGTACCTCTTGGTCAAGTTGGTGCTATTTGGTTCGGTCTCGTTGCCTTAACAGCCGTTTTATTTTTAACATATATAGCAAAATGGTACAAGCAAATTATACAAACAGAAGCGCCTTTAAAAAAGACGCATAGTAACAAGGATGCCTCCTTTTCTAAGGCTATAATATTTACATTAACCATCATTGTATTATTAGTATTTGTTAGGTCATGGTACATTTCATCCATCACTAACTTTTATTCATTTTATGCCATCGAAACATATGGTGTATCTATCGCCGACGCACAAAGCTTTCTTTTTCTTTTTTTATTGTTTGGTGCTATAGGTACATTTGTTGGTGGACCATTGGCAGACCGCTATGGCAAACGTAACATTATTTTTTTATCAATGGTAGCCTCAACACCACTTGCCATCGTATTGCCTTTTGCACCGAAAATACTTGCATATGTGTTAATTAGTATGATTGGTTTCATATTGATGTCGAGTTTCTCTGTTACAGTAGTCTATGCTCAAGAATTAATGCCCGCAAACATTGGGATGATGTCCGGCTTTATTGTTGGCCTCGCATTTGGAATGGGCGCAATTGGGTCTGTTGCACTTGGTGCCATAGCCGATACAATAGGTCTCGTTGAAACAATAATACTTATCGGTTTTTTACCTTTATTCGGTATACTTACTTTCCTATTACCCGCAGATAAAACAAATATGATGTAGAAGAACTAACAAAGTGTACTGCTCGTCTGAAAACCTGAGATAAACAAAGCTAAATATATACTTAAAAACATGGTCAGATAATGTCCATGTTTTTTGCTTTCCTATTTAAAATTTTACATTTTTTTCAAATTAGGATTTAATTGTTTCACCTTTTAGCATATAATAAGATTATAACGAATATTCTGTGAAATTAACATTCTTATCATGTACCTAATACTCTGAGAAATCGATTATGGGAGGTTTTAGAAAAATTATGTTTTTTTATAACATAAAATGAAGGAGGAATATTTATGTATACGTTTCCAAACCTACACGACTTTTACCAACGTCCGTTAATTGAAATAAGTGAACATGATATTAAACATCTTGTTTCTTCAGACATAGCAACATATACTCACTGGTTAATCGGCGTGGAAGGTACACCCGTTGAAGATAACAGCGAAAAATATCATTGGAAAATTTACGTATACCCTACTAACCAAGCTGGAAATGTTAGTTGGGACCGCCCTCAATATATTTCTGATTCAATACCGTGTTTTCATCTGGCTTGTGATAAGGCAAAAGAAATAGAGTATTTATCAATAGCCGACGGCATTATCAACTCTGTTCACTCCTCTAAAATAAGTTAACACTTCGCTTCAACCTCTTTTTGGAAAACTTTGTGAAAGTCCACACACATATTTTTCACCATAATGATACATAAGTTAGAATAAAGAAACTCACATACATCACAATCACAATTAACTAGATATGGATAGCTGCATTTTAAAAGACATGGTCATAGACCATGTCTTAACTATATTTCATGAAGTTGGTGCTGTCGCTACCGTAAATGTTGTTATTGCCCAATCGTCTACTAACACATCTGAATCTAATGTATCGACAACAGCTACTTTAAAATTATATGTGCCAGGTTTATCAATACTCGCTCTAAATTTTACTTCTTCTCCACTTGCTAAGTTTGTGTCTTCCGGAGCAATCCCTGCATAAGGCCCAAAGAACATTTCATCCTCAATCACAACAACATCTATCCAATCCTGAAGATCATTATCATAATATTCAACACGATAATTAGTGACCGGATTCTCGTCTTCATCAACTAGCATTGCCTTGTAACTAACATCATCTAAAGTTACATTTTCAGCTTTTAAGTTTACAGCAAACTCATTTTGCGTTCCTGCTACAAAGGTATCAAATCCACTAAATGTTGTTTTCGACATATCACCTGGCGCATTTACAGTGAATTCTTTCTCAGTAAACTCTCCTACTGCAATATCAGGATTTTCCTTCGTTACTAATCCAATATCCATCACATAGCGGCCACTTTCATGCATATTGATGGTTACTGGTATGGTAACGCCTCCTTGTAAATTCAAGGCACCAACGGTAAAGCCCTCTTGAGGACCAAAAATGGCTTCCCCTTCTTGATTTGTTTCAAACGAACTTGGATTGCCCTCAATTGTTGTATATGAGAATTTTTGATTCGCAAGTGGTGTGCCTTCTATATCCGTTAACAAAATTTTAAACTGCATTGGAATGGTTTCATTAATATCACTTGCGGTTGCTGTTAAATTAAAAGTTGTTGCTTCTCCCTCTTTTAGTAAATCAAAGTCCGGACCAAAATCAAAAGTTACATTGCCCGCTTCACCTACGTAAATGTGCTGTGTGCCTTGTGCGCCAATGGCTAGACTTTTATCTACGGCATCAACTAATTGTACGTGCAACTCGTAGTTTCCTCCACTTAAGAAAGTCGTTGTGAAATTTTGAGTTGCTCCATCTGCAAGATTTACGCTTTCAGCTGTAAACCCATCTGCTGGTCCAAAGAGGGCTACTCCATCAATATCCGTCTTAATCGGAATGTCGCCTCCCTCATAGTAGATCTCTTGATCAGTCAACGGTTCACCGTCTTGTAACAATGTTATTTTATATAAGAGCTTTGTGTCAGCAGGGACATTATATGCTGTTGCTGTTACAGGTAGAGTTTCCGATTCTCCAGCCACTGCAAAAATTTCTTCATCAATAAAGCTATAAAATGCGACCGGCTTTGCCACACCAGTATGACTCGGATTATCTGTGTCCCCCACTTGTTTTACAGTTGATAATATATCGTCATAATTAGTTATAACATCTGCAGCTGCTTTGCCAGCCGGTACAACTAGTTTGTTAACATGTAATCCTGGTGCAACCTTTAATTCGGCATTATCTGCTATTTCAAATTTCTCTACTGTTATATTAGGTGCTTCTATAGACATGTTCGTACCTTCTACAAACATTTTATGAATTGTAGTAGTTCCTTTAGTGGTAAAGTTCAAATTATGTTTAGCTAAATATAGTAACCCTAGTTTAGAATCAGCAAATACTAAATCACTTGGGAACTCATCTGCCGTCTCATCTTCATCTCCAACATATATAGTACGAGCGCCAACATTTACATTTGTTGCTTCTAATGTCTCTCCTGCGTAAATAGTTAAGTCTCCTTCAACGTTAAGATTCTCAATATTAACATTAGTCGCAAACACATAAACATCTTTAATGGTTGCATCTTGTCCATCGAAGTTTACAAGTCCGCCTTCATCATCTATATCAATGATGCTAAGCCATAATACTTCATTGATTTCCCCCGCATCATTATAACCAACACTAATATCAGCGTTTTGTAAAAATTCTTCATTAGCAGGGTTTAATATTTTTTTCACATTGTCGGTAAGTGGATAGTCTACTCCTGAAATAGTAATTGTTGAATCTGTCACTGTTTCAACTAAACCTACATACCCAACAGAAGCTCTTGTTTCGTATACAAACTTAGCAAGCTGTCCTCTTTTCGTTGCTTCTGTTTTCCTAAACTCATCAGGACTGTCGTACGATGTGATACCTGCATCGATTAGTAACTGTATATATGGGTCTGACCAGTTCGCTCCTTCCCCTTCAGTAATTAGCTCATCTCCATTTAAAGCAAAAGCATTAGCAAGCATTTTAGCCATTTGCTCTCGGGTAACAGGATCTCTTGGACGGAACTCATTTTCACCATTCACTTCGTACCCTTTAATTACACCCGCATTCTGTAAAGCTGCCACATATGGATATGCCCAGCCATATTCAGCATCCGTGCCACCTTTTACAACATCTCTAAACCCAGGATCCACGTTGGTATCAGTTACTTCAATACCCGCGACTTTTGCGATTATTTTCGCTGCTTGTGCTCGTGTAATGTTATCATATGTACCGTATTTATCTGGCTGCACACCTTGAATAACACCATATGCTGCTAAATCTTTAATATATTTATAAAATTCATCCTCATCACTAACATCTTTAAAATCAACTACATCTTTAACTGGAAAAGTCGTGTCGCCATTCGTATCATCACCTTGGCTATCACCCGTTACTGTATTACTATTAGTTGGCGTTTCATTCGTATCGTTAGAAGCTTGCGTATCATTTGATCCTGTCGCTGAACTGTCATTAGAGTTCGTGTTACTTTGCGTTTGATTAACCTGCTCCTCGGCACCGGCCTTTGGTGTTAAAGTTCCTAATGTTAAAGTCCCTATTAACATAGAGCCCGCCACAATTTTAATTGTTGCATTTTTTACGTTTGGAAAGTTTTTTGATACATAATTCCGTGCACTTTTTTCTAATTCATATTGTCCGGTTTTCTCTTTTCGGTTTCCCAGTTCATCTGCAAACTCCATCGAGTGATCAGAAACATATAAAGTGATTTCTGTATGTTGCCCTTGTTTTCGCATGTTAGAATGTATAAATTGAATCAAATCAATGCCCTCCCATCATTACTTTAAAAATAGACATTTTATCTTTAGCAAAATAGCGGAAGATTAAACAATATTTTGTACATAATCGCTCTATTTAGATATTAAATATCTCAAATAAATAAAATGTACCTAACTCCAAGGAAAGCCAAAATAAACTTTTAAGAATTCCAATAAAAAAAGAGACTCAAAAAAACTGAGCCTCTAATACATACTCTAATTAATAAATTGATTTAAGCCAATCTAAACACAATCCCATATCCGCCTTTTGGATATTCCCATTTAATGTTTTCATACGGACAGCCAATGCGACAGCTTCCGCACTCGTGACAGCCTTCATACCCGACTTGCATACGTGTGCCCTCCCACTTATAAACCTCGGCTGGACAGAACACAGTACAAAGCTTATCTGGGCATTTTGTGGCGCAAACGTCATAATCCAAAACCGTTAAATGCGACTTCGTGTCAGCCTTAAAACGTACTAAATACTGCTTTTCTTCAAGGTTCTTTGTTGACATTATTTCACCGCCTTCCAAGCTCTGTACATGTCTTGTATTACTTTGAATGTACCTTTTTCAGATGTAACAGAGCGCATAATTTGCTTTTGCTTTAGTTTCTTCGGTGTGCCATCAACAGTGAAAAACTTACTAGCAGCTCGATTTAACATAGGTACATATTCACTAAAGTATTGTGGGTTGTTTTCAAATGTATGTGTAACATCTTTATATTTTTTTAAGTCCTGACCTATGAAGCTATTATAGATTTTATCGCGATAAGGCTCTAATGCAGCAGTACTGAAATCACCCTTTTTCTTTGCTTCAATAATTGTCTCACCAGCAAGTTGCCCAGACTTCATAGCCATATTTGAACCTTCACGATGAATAGCATTTACTAAGTGTGCTGCATCTCCTACAACAACTACACCGTCGCCAACAATCTTCGGAATAGAGTTATATCCACCTTCTGGTATTAAGTGTGCTAAGTACTCAGCAGACTCTCCTCCTGCTAAATAAGGCTTCACCATCGGATGATTTTTCAAGTAATCTAGTAATTCGTATGGCTTCATTTTTGCTTTAATCATACCGGACAGTGTTGTTCCAACACCGATATTTAAACTGTCATTATTAGTATATAAAAATGCTGTGCCAAGGTGCCCCTTTGTTGAGTCCCCAAATATTTCAACTGTGCAGCCTTGATTATCCTCAAGTTGGAATCGTTCATTAATTACATTTTTCGGTAGATTAATAACCTCCATAACAGTTAATGCCATTTCTTCTGGTTTAAACTCCTTATGAAAACCAAGTTGTTTACCTAACAGTGAATTAACACCATCTGCTAGCACGACAACATCAGCATACACTTCACCGTCAGGGCGGTCTGTACGAACACCAACGACTTTTCCATTCTCGACTATACATTCTAAAGCTGTTGTTTCATTTATTAATAATGCTCCTGCTTCAACAGCCTTTTGAGCAAACCATTGATCAAATTTTGCTCTAAGCACCGTAAAATTGTTATATCGGCTTCCTTCTTCACCTTCTCTGCCCCATTCAAGACCTCGGTAACCAAAAGATACCATTGATTCTTTATCCATCATCCAAAAACGTTGTTCAATAACAGGACGCTCTAGCGGTGCTTCTTTCCAAAATTCCGGAATCAAATCCTCTAATTGTTGACGATACAAGACGCCTCCCATTACGTTTTTACTCCCTGGATACTCACCACGTTCTAAAAGTAGTACATTTAATCCTGCTTTTGCACAAGTAAGGGCACATGCTGCTCCTGCTGGTCCTGCTCCTACTACGATTACATCAAATTTTTCAGACATAGCTGATTTCACCGTCCTTTTGTTGTTGCGCTTTTTTGAAGGCTTCAATTAACAAAGGTACAATATCAAACGCATCTCCTACAATGCCATATGTCGCAACATCAAATATTGGCGCTTCTGGGTCTTTGTTAATAGCTACAATATATTCAGAATTTTTCATTCCAACCACATGCTGAATGGCTCCAGACACACCTATAGCAAAAAACAATTTCGGCGTAACCGTTTCTCCTGTTTGCCCTACTTGATAATCATGTTCGATCCATCCAGCCTCAACGGCATCACGGGTTGCCCCGACCGTAGCCCCTAACACATCGGCCAACTCATGAATCAGCTGAAATCCTTTTGCATCTTGCATACCTTTCCCACCACAAACGATGATATCTGCATCAGCTAAATTCACTTTTTTTCCTGTATTGCGAACAATTTCTAGTACTTTTGTTCTCATATCCGTTTCCTGTAAATCAATTGTTTCCTCAATGACTTTTCCTGTTCTAGATTGATCTGGCTCTAGTGCCTTCATAACTTTTGGTCGGACTGTAGCCATCTGTGGTCGATGTTTTTTACATAAAATAGTGGCCATTATATTTCCACCAAATGCTGGTCTACTAGCTTCAAGTAATCTTTTTTCCTTATTAATATCTAATATAGTAGTATCAGCTGTTAAACCGGTATTTAAATCAGTGGCTACCGCACTAGCTAAGTCTTTACCGTTAGGAGTGGCTCCATAAAGAAAGACCTCTGGCTTATACTTTTCCGCTAATTCGATAACACCTTTCATATATGATTCTGTTCGATAATCCTTTAATACAGGATTGTCTATTACATATACTTCATCAGCTCCATAGCTTATAACTTGACTTGTGAGTCCTTTCACATCGTTCCCTAGTAAAATACCAGCTAATGGTACTTCTAATTTATCTGCTAGGTCTCTTCCTGCGCCTAAAAGTTCAAGAGATACACCTTCGATTTTACCGTCATTTTCTTCAATATATACCCAGACTCCTCTATTTTCATCCATTTCTCAAGGCCTCCTTACTTTTTCTTAGCTAAATATTTCCTTTTTCTCAAGCAACGTACTAACTAGCTGAGCAACCTGCTCCTCACTACTTCCCTCAAAGCGTTTACCACCTTCTGGTCTTGGTGGTGTAAACATCTTACCAACAATTGTTGGTGAGCCTTTCAGTCCTAATTGAGTCCGGTCAACATCATCGAAATCATTAACGCTCCATATGACAGGGTTATATCTTGCAGCTTGTAGCATGTTCGGTAGTGGTGAAAATTCAATTCCATTAATTTCTTTTTCTACAGTAACAAGACACGGAGTGTTTGCCTGAATAAGCTCGTAACCATTCGTCAGTTTTCTCTTCAGAATCATAATCTGTTCATTCTTGTTATACTCCATAACTTCAATCACATTTGTTACTGGTGGAATATCTAAACGTCTTGCTATACCTGGACCTACTTGCCCTGTATCCCCGTCTATAGCATGCTTCCCACAAAAGATAAGATCAATTGGCTCCTCTTGAGCAATCTTTTCCAGAGCTTTAGACAATGCATAGCTAGTTGCTAATGTATCAGCACCAGCAAAAGCTCTATCTGTTATGAGATACCCTCTATCGGCACCTATTTCCACACTCTTTTTAATAACGGCAGTCGCTTGAGGTGGGCCCATTGATACAACAGATACCGTCCCACCATATTTCTTTTTTAGGTTCACAGCCTCTTGTACCGCATGAGCGTCATATGGATTTAATATAGCCGGCGCACTACGGCGGTCTAATGTGTTCGTTTTGGGGTTAATTTTAATTATTTTTGTGTCTGGTACTTGTTTAACGCAAACAACAATATGCATGTTAATTTTCACTCCCTATATAATAATGTTGCTGTAAAAAATACAGCCATAATGCATATTTTTTTATTCGAAAGGCTCTGTTAAAGGTGAGTGTTGATTTTTTAATATTGTTGATAGCAGTGAAATGCGCGATAGAAGACGAAAGACTAAGAGCGCCACATCCTGTAGCAACGTCTTTCTGACCCGCATCGTGCGGGCCTCAGCGAGATGTAGTGGCAGGCGTGAGACCCCGCATGCGCAGAGGAGGTTCACGGCCACCCCGAAAGCGAGCGCAATGTAGCGAAAATCAACAACAAAGTTTAACAGAGCTATTCGAAAAAGAATGTAGGGTAGGAATTATCCATGTTGTGTACAAGACAAAGTTGAGGAAGCAGAACGCCCTACTATGATAGGTATATTTTAATCCTGCTGTTATTCTTGAAGGTTTGTGAATTATTGAACGTAATAGAGTAGAATTGAAGATCTTATAATTCTATTATAAAACGCTTACAACAAAAAAATGCCTTTTTTTGTTGATTATCTTGTTTATATTAAAAATATACTGAATGGACAGACATTTTCAGTAACATTTATCACAGTTGTAATATTTTTCAACTTTTATTGAACAGGGAAATATAATTAATATTAGAATGTTTTTGTGCTAAGAAGGGCTGAAACTGGGGTACTTATACGGATCAAATAAACCTAATGTTTGCCTGCCTCACAAAATATGTGTAATGGCATTAATAAGCAACTGGATTTCTACTTAAAAAAAAAGTTTTTACACTACATTCTTTTTTTTGTACCATGATTTGATATGTAAATAAAAGCTTGTCTAGTTTTTGAGATATTTCAACTGTACTAGAGCTAGTAAAACCTGAATGCATGGCAGTATCAATCATTTCTTTTCGAAGAGCGGCAATAGAACCTAATAGCTCTTTTTCATTTAATAAATTACCATTACCCATATTGATTTCACTCCTAGGAAAATAACGACATACGAAATAATATTTATTACACGAAATGAATTATTACAAATTCTATAGCAGTTGTAAATAGAATCGCAAAATTAGACATTATTTTTACAAAAGTCCTATTTTTCGTCATTTATTTCAGCTTTATTTTGAATAATAGCCACAAAGAAGAGAAGTGTTCTCACACTTCTCTTCTTTGTTACAGAACTTTATCCCACATTTCTTCTGGATTTAATTCGTAAATAGCGTTCTCACGAAACATAAAATGATTCATAATTAATTCGCGGCGAAGTGTTGCAAAATCTTCATGATATTGTTTAATATATTCATTAATTTCTGCTTCACTATATTTCCGCCCATGAACTAAACCTTTCGCAAGAAATTCAAGAACAATCAGCTTCTTCTTCTTTTGTGCTGGAATATTCTTTAATCGGCCCTCTTTTGTCAAAAAGTTTTTCAACATTGTTTGCTTATCTTGCTTTGCCTCCAATTGCATCGATTCACCCTCTTCTCTTTTAAATACAACCTTCATTAATGCATCTGACTTTCGCTTTAATACAGCTTCGTTTATCGAGAAATAAATTGTGTTTTTGACTCGCTTTTCATGTATAACATCAATTTCTCGAAGTTTTGAGATATGATGAGTCACTGTTGCGGGTGTTAATCCTAGCTTTCCAGCAAGCGCCTGTCCATGTAAAGGTCCATTTGCTAATAAAACTAAAATGCGGACCCTTGTTGGATCACCAATAGTCTTATGAAAATTAACAAGTTGGTTTAATTGCAAAAAAAACACCTCTTTATAAAATTCGATAAGTATCTAATTAGATTATAATCTAACCGAATGGGGATTGCAATAAATTTGGATAAACAAAAAACGACTGCCTATATTAGCGCACTCGTCTTTATGTGAAAACACCTTCTATTTTCAATAAAATCTCTTGCAAATCCGTCCTGTTACCAGAATAGCCTACAAGCTGTTTATTTTTCCCCACAACTCGATGACATGGTATGATAATAGGGATAGGATTTCTTCGATTTGCCTGTCCAACAGCCCTTACTGCCTTATCATTATCTATATAACAGGCAAGATCACTATAAGACCATGTTGTACCATATGGTATTTGTAATAACCCTTGCCAAACCTTCGTTTGAAAGTTTGTACCTTCAATATCCAATGGCAGTGTAAATACTTTTCTGTTACCAGAAAAATATTCTAGCAGTTGCTTTGAGGCTTCTAATAATAGACTTGATTCTTTTAATTCTAATCCATTAATTGAGGTGTCAGTATAATCTATCCTTGTTATCTTTTGATTTTTCTCCACGACATAAAGCAGTCCAATTGGAGAGTCAATAGTTATGTAATATATGATGTATCACTCCAATGTAGCAGGTAGTGTAATGGTAAACGTGGTACCTTCGTTAAGAACACTATAAACATCTATTACTCCATCATGCTCTTCAATTATTTTATAGCTTACCATTAAACCTAACCCCGTTCCTCTTTCCTTAGTGGTATAAAAGGGTTCTCCAAGCTTTTTTATTTTTTCTTCCGGTATACCTGGCCCTTCATCAGTAAAAATAATCTGAACTTTATTAATTTCATCTTTCTTTACAGTAGCGGTTAAAGCTCCCCCTTTATTCATAGCTTCAATAGCATTCTTTACTATATTAATAAAGACTTGCTTTATTTGATTAGGCTCACAATAGACTTTAGTAAGCTTTTCCTCTGATTCAAATTTAAGTGCTGTATCTTGTAATATCGCCTGTGGACGCATTAACTCTAGTGTTGTCTCAACTAACTCACATATATCTACTAATTCATATTTAACAGCTTGAGGCTTTGCTAAAATTAAAAATTGAGTAATAATAGACTCTATTCTCGTTAACTCAGAAGACATAACATTAAAGTACATATCATACTTGTCCTCGACCTCTGCACTCATTAGCTGAATAAATCCCTTTAACGCCGTCATAGGATTTCGAATTTCATGTGCTATTCCTGCTGCTAGTTGTCCAACAACAGAAAGTGTATCAGACTTTCTCAGTTGCTCCTCCATTTGTAAACGTTCTGTTACATCGCGAAACACAGCTAGGTGAACATCCCCAAACACATTACGCTTATAAGAGAATTCAATCGTCTTTTCCATACCATTAATAAAAGAAAAGTGAGCTCTCTTTATCGAATCTTGGGGAGAGTTAGGATGCGTATCAACTGGCATAAATTTTATATCACTACAATACAATATATCAAAAAACTTCCCACCCATTTTTTCTAAATGTAACGTTGATTTAGCAACTTCATTTGCGTCAATAATTTGCTTGTCATCATTAAACAGAATAATACCATCCATTGCTGCTTCAAATATTTTTCTAAACTTTGCTTCACTTTCTTGAAGCTGATCTACCATCCTTTTCCTCTCAGTAACGTTACGATAAATAGTCATGTTATAGCCGTCTATGACACCTTTATTAGACGTGAACTCAACTAGTTTACGTTGTCCATTCGCCATTCTGAAATGTAACTCATCGCGAATTTGGTTATTTTTTAGAAATCTATTTGTAACTGCTTGTAACTTAGCACTATCTTCCTCGACAAACTCAACCATATTTGTCTGAATAAGATCTTCTAAAGGCAGTTCAAACAACCTCGCTGCTGCTGGATTGGCTTTAATGACAGTCCCTTCACCATCCCAAATGACAATGGGGTCAAGAGCATGATTGAATACTTGACGAAAACGCTCTTCACTTTCAGAAAGCCTTTTAACTAATTCCCGATTTTCTGTAACATCATGAAATATCGCCATAAATATTTGATTATCTGAATTTGAAGTAGCTGAAAAATCAAATAAAATATCGCTACCATCAGGTAGTTCAAAAGCGGTGTCTCCTTGAACGGTTCCTTCTAACTTGAGTGACCTCCACATTATACGAGCATCTTCAAAAGCATGTCCTGACACAAAATCTAACAATAGTTTATTTAGCAACTCATGTTTTTCTCTTTTTAATTTTTCACAAAAGTATGGATTAGCATCAATGATACGTCCAGCTTCATCAAAAATAGCAATTCCAACACCGGCTCGTTCATACACATCTTGAAAAAGCTGAATGCTTAAATGTCTTTCATATTCAAGGTTTTTTCTGTCTGTGATGTCTCGCATGATAGAAATATCATAATTGTTAAATGCATTACGCTTTGCTGAATACTCTATATATTTCTCTTTACCGTTTTCTAACTTAATAAGTAGTTCATCTGTTAATTCACCTTCTGTTTGGAGAATGCTATATGAGTCCTTAATAACATGTGAAGGAACTAAGCTTAAAAAATGATAAATGTTTTTTTTGTATAACTGCTCACTTGGCATTTCAAATAACAATTCAGCTGCTGCGTTAACAATATGAAAGTTCATCTGCTCATCAAAAATGACTATGGCATCCTTTGCTCGTGCAAAAGTTGCCTTATACATTTCAAGTTGTTCTTCGATAATTAATTTATCCTTCTCTAACTCTTCAATTCTTTTTCTCAAAGTAAGTATTTCATCATTCGTAACGTGTTGCAAACTGATTGCCTCCTTTCACAGGCAAGTATCCAAGCTAATAATTCAACAAAAACTTACAATATCCCTTTTTATTTTTTGTTAATTCTGTTTTATAAATATTTTTATAGTTTTATAGTGTTTCACCATACTATTCTATTGTTTATACTATTAGTATAAACTTTATCCTCTCCTTGAAAAAAAGAACTAACCTGAATAAGTTAGTTCTTTCTATAATAGTCCGACTTTTACAAATATGGACTTTCATGTAATGCTTTTAGGCGCTGCCAACGTCTTTCAATTTCTTTTTCAAATTCGGCTAGCATGTGCGCGTTATCTTTCTTCAATAAATGCTTAGCTTTCCCCATATAACGAAGCCACTCTTCAGCAGGGACACGCTTATTTTTCGCTTCAGGGTCGTACGTAATAGTAGTTTCACCTTGTTCAATTTCATAAAGTGGGAAGAAGCATGAATTTACTGCATTCTCCATTATAGTTCCACCGTAGCGATCTTCTGACTTCCAATTTAATGGACATGTTATAAGAATTTTCCCATACACAGTTCCTACGTTTTGTGCGTACCATTGTGCTTTTGCAGCTTTTTTTATCAAATCCTGCGGAAACGCTTCTGTTCCTGTAAATACGTAAGGGATATTTGTGGAAGCCATAATTTGAGCTGTATCCTTGTGATGGAAAGTTTTACCTTGCTGTACTTTTCCAACACTTGTTGTACTTGTCATGTGCCCATAAGGAGTTGAATATGACATTTGCGAACCTGTATTCATATACCCTTCATTATCATATTCTAGCATAATCAGTTTATGGCCGCGCAGTGCGGTTCCGATGGCAGAGCCCATACCAATGTCCATACCGCCATCACCTGTTACCATTACAAATGTAACATCATCAGCAACGTCAATATCACCTCGACGCTTCATTTCCATAAATGCCTCTAACGTACCTGATAATGTAGCGGCACCACTCTGGAACAAGTTATGAATCATCGTTTGTTTATGCGAGCTATGTGGATATGCTGTAGTGACTACATAGGCACAGCCGGTTTGGAATAACACAACAATGTCACCTTCTATACCTTTAAAAAACAACTCAAGTCCTGGGAAAATACCACATCCTGGACAAGCTCCGTGGCCAGAAGCAATTCGTTTCGGCTTCCCGGTTAGTGCCCGTAGCGGTGGAATTCGTACATTTAATTTCCCTGTTGTTTCATCTTGAGTTACCTTAATTAAACCTGTTTTAAATGCATCTCCATGTAACGGTTCAACAACTGGACTTTGTTTTACTTCTGGATTTCCTGGGATATGCCCATAATAATCGAATGCTATTTCAGCATCACCTGTTTCCATCGCATCAATAGCCATGTTAAAAAATGCTTCTGCATCATCTGCAAAGAAATCTTTACCACCCATTCCAAACATACGTGATAAAACAATGGTAGTATTCTCTTTGTCAGCTTGCAGCGCAGCTTTCACTTCATGAGTCATATTTCCACCGTTAGAGCCGTATGAGTCTGCACGCTCACCAATCAGCAGTGCTTTGACATTTCTTAATGCTTCACGAATCTGCTCAGTAGGGAATGGTCGAATAATATTAGGACTGATGACGCCTGCCTTAATTCCTTTTGCTCGCAAGTTATCAACAACATCCTTAGCTGTCTCTGCGGCAGAATTTAATAAGAATAGAGCAACGTCTGCATCTTCCATCTTATACAAATCTAAAACTGGATACTCGCGACCAGATAGCTTTGCATATTCCTGTGCTACTTGTTTAAATACATCTCCAGCACGATATAATGCCTCAGATTGCTGATAGTTGTTATTTAATAAGTCGTCTCCATTCATATGAGCACCAATAGTTACAGGCTCTTTCGGATTCGATGCATTTGGGTATCCAGTTGGGCATTCTCCTACAAACTTTTGAACAGCTACACGGTCTTTGAAATAATTAACACGACGTTTTTGATGTGATGTGAAAAAGCCATCATATGCAACAATAACCGGCAAACGAACGTCGCTATGTTCAGCAATCTTTAAAGCCATAATATTCATATCGTAGACAGCTTGAGGCGTTCGAGCCGTTAAAATCACCCAACCAGTGTTTAAAGCAAAATAAAGATCTGAATGATCGCCACGTATGTCAAGTGGACCGCTAATTGAACGTGTTACTAGATTCATAACCATTGGAAATCTTGTACCGGATTGAACAGGTAATTGCTCTAGCATATACATTAATCCGTTAGCACTGGTTGCATTAAACACACGTGCCCCTGCAACAGATGCACCATAACAAATCCCCGCCGATCCATGCTCTCCATCAGCAGCAATTAACTTAATATCATGCTCACCACGTGCCTTCATTTGGTCTAACAACTGTGCTATTTCAGTTGATGGAGTGATAGGAAAATACCCCATTAAGTGGTAGTTAATTTGTGCAGCCGCTAAGGCTGCCATTTCGTTACCTGATTCAAACGTTGTAAGCTGTTCAGCTTGTTGCAATTGCTTTATATCTCGTTCTACTGTCGCCATTAGCGGTTCCCCCCCAATAAAGAAAATGTATGTTTAACTTGATTTTCTTCAGCATACCCAATTTCTTCACGGAAATCTGACAGAGCTGATGTAGGACACGCCTCTACACACTTTAAACAACCTTTACAGTATTGATAATCAATACCTTTTAAAAACATTTGCTTACGACCGCGTTTGTCTTCGCCCTCTTCCCACACAAAACAATAATCCGGACAAACTGTATCGCACTGAGCACAATTTATACATGATTCTTGATCAAATCTCGGTAAAAACCCTTGTCGAGACCCACTCAAATCTTTAAAAATACTATTAGCATTAGCGGTAATAATGCCACCAATAATTTGTGTGTCATAACCGTATATTGGCTTTACTCTATGAAACTCTTTACTCTGCGCATCATCAGGAGTGTCTAACTCTTTAAACTTTACTTCTTCATACCCTCTTTCAAACGTTCGTATATTAGGTTCTACTAAATGAGGATATTTCTTCTCAAACGTTTTGCGAATTGTTTGCCTCATAATTTCTGGATCTAAAAAATCACATATACGAAATAATGCACCAAGCATCGCAGTGTTTACCTTGGTTTTTTCCTCTACTGCTATTCCAAGGGCGTCCACTGTTGCAAGAGTACCATATTGAAGATTTAAATCTTGTGCTACATCGTCAAAAGGACGTGTCGTGTTCACTAATACGATTCCATCGGGCTGTAAACCACTTACAACATCAACCGTTTTATATAGTGCTTCGTGAAAAATCCCTATTACGTGTGGTTGCTCAATCGGGCTATGTGCACGAATTTCAGTATCTGCATCACAATATCTTACAAAACTCTTGACTGGCGATCCCTTTTTCTCTGAGCCGTAAGAAGAAAAATTAGAACCGTTAAATCCATGTCCTAACACTCCAGCTTCGGCTAACATTTTACCAGCTAAGTTTGCTCCTAGACCACCTATTGATTCTAAACGAATCTCAAAAAAACCTAGCTCATTCTTAATAGGTAATATTGACATTCACCTAATCCCCCTTGAACTTTAAATATTCAGAATTAATAAAATATTTATATGTCGATACATATATTTTAACGTAAGTAGTATGAATATGCTGTGACAAAAATCAAACATTAATTAAAATTTTATTAGTACACTAATCTTTGTATAGAAAAAAGGCCTATAAATTAAGTAGCAAAATGCAAACTTTTATATATAACAGAAACATAAATGTAATATAACAGCCTTCTATATATTTAAAGCTTTTCCAATGCTTTTAAATTGGTAATACTATATAATATTAGTTTAGGCAATAAATTGAATAATTGAGGTGTTACCATGAAGGTCATTGCCGCAACATTAAATGCAAAATATATTCATACAAATATAGCCATTCGCTACTTAAAAGCCTACGCTGCTCCTGAATTTGATATTGAGCTCGCTGAATATACAATTAAGGACCCTGCCATGAACATCGTGACAGATTTATATAATCGAAAACCTGATGTTATTGGCTTTAGCTGTTATATCTGGAACATTCGAGAAACAATTCAAGTTGTTAGTATGATTAAAAAAGTGCTTCCTAATGTCACAATAGTGTTTGGTGGACCTGAGGTTACGTATGACTATGAAGATTGGTTACAAACTGTCTCAGAGCTTGACTTTATAGTTATTGGTGAAGGTGAAGTAACATTTAAAGAGTTACTTACTGCACTCTCTACAAATAATCAAATGGAACATATCAGTGGGCTTGCTTACAGAAGAAATGATACTCTATATGTCACGCCGCAACGGTCAAAGCTACAGCTTCAAGATATGCCAAGTCCATATCAATTTGAAGAAGATATACCGCACCTCTCAAAGAGAGTATCATATATAGAAACAAGTAGAGGCTGCCCATTTAGTTGTCAATTTTGTCTCTCCTCCATTGAAGTAGGTGTACGCTATTTTAACAGAGAAAAGATTAAGGAAGATATTCGTTATCTCATGGCAAACGGCGCTCGTACAATAAAATTTGTTGACCGAACATTCAATATCAGCAGAAGCTACGCCATGGAAATGTTTGAGTTTCTAATTAATGAACATGTCCCGGGAACAGTTTTCCAATTTGAAATCACGGCAGATATAATGCGTCCAGAGGTCATTGAATACTTAAATGAGCATGCTCCTGCTGGCTTATTTCGTTTTGAAATTGGAGTACAATCGACAAATGAATATACAAATGAACTAGTTCAACGAAAACAAAACTGGGATAAGCTTGTGCGTACTGTGTCTCTTGTTAAGAATGGCAACAAAATAGATCAGCATCTTGACTTAATTGCTGGATTACCAGAGGAAAATTACACATCATTCCGTAGAACTTTTAATGATGTGTTTGCTCTTCGTCCTGAAGAGCTTCAACTAGGCTTTTTAAAAATGCTTCGCGGAACAGGATTACGTGTTCGTGCTAATGAATATGGTTATATCTTTATGGAGCAAGCTCCTTATGAAATGCTGGCCAATTCCGTGTTAAGCTTTGCTGATGTTGTTCGTATTAAACAAGTTGAAGATGTACTTGAAAAGTATTGGAACGACCACCGTATGGACGAAACAATTGAGTTTATTGTGACACACGTTTTCGAAACGCCATTTGATTTCTTCCAAGAATTTGGAACGTATTGGGAGGAACAAGGTTGGGGACGAATTGGTCATCAGCTAGAAGACTTATTCATTAGGTTATATACTTTTATTCGCTACTCCAAACCAGCAATGCTTAATGCTGTATTCGCTCTCATGAAAATAGATTATTTAAGGAATCAAAAATACAAGCCAAGAAAGCCATGGTGGGATGATACTCTCTCAAAAGATGAAAGATCAAAACTATATCGTAAAATTACCGAAGCTCCACATCTTCTTGGCAGTGAGTTTGTGAAATTAGCTTTGTCCGAAAAGGATATGCACAAGCATACGATAATTGATACTGTCTCAGTCGATCTACAAGATTGGTACAAAGAAGCTGACGTGAAAGAAGGAGAAACGATTGTATTAGCATATTTCGACCCTTATGATCGTGTTACTAAACTGTTTTTCGGCAACCAAAACCTACTACTAGTCTAAATCTAACGACAGGTAAACATTAAGCAAAATTAAACCAAAAGAGTATGAGGCTGTCCTAAAAAGGTCATGAATAATAGACCTTATTGGGACAGTTTTGTTTTCTGTGGGGTAAAACGGTCACGTAGATAACATCCTTCATACACTCTGAACGAAAGCGATTGATTGTACGGAAATCGGGTTGTTTATTGCCAGAGAACCAAATAAAGTAAATACTTTGGATTAATTGTTCTGCAATTAACTTCTTGTTTTTTTGTTTATTTCTTGGAACATATAATGATTCGACATTGTTGATTGTAGCGGAATGCGCTCGACTCCTCGAAAATGCTATTGCATTTTCTTCGTGCGATGTTAGCCCGAAGAAGCCTAATCAACGTCCTGCGGGATTGTAGTGGCAAGCGTGAGACCCCACAAGGCGCAGCCTGAGGAGGCTCACGGCCACCCCGCGGAAAGCGAGCGCAATGGAGCGAAAATCAACAACTAAAGTTTAAAACCAAGAAAAAATGCCCCAAAAACGTAAGTTTTGGGACACCCTCATTTGCATTAGCTTCTTCCTTCACGACCATGCTTTGTATTACGGTTAAAGCCCTTCATAGGACTTTCTTCTGCAAAATCGGCTTGTACTTCGTCTTTTGATAAGCTTTCTGTCGGCGTTTTATTTTGATTAGAAGCAGCTTTATATGACACTTTTCGTTTAACTGTCATTTATCATATCCCCTTATATAAATTTTATAATCATAGTTATTGTTTGTAGAAATCGTATTGTTATGACTACCATGTTATGTCTGTTAAAAATTAAGCTTATTCGCTCATACTAAACATGAGGTGATCAATATGACAAAAGAAAAAAAGACTCAATCTCCCATGTTACATGAGACAATGCCTCATCAAATTAATGCCCCGTCATTTCATGAAACCGGTGTAAAAGTACAACCACCATTTATTAACGATTACGGGGTAACAATTGGCGATTCACTGTACAACTCAAAAAATTCGCCTCTAAATAACTGGAGCAAAGATGTAGATCCCGCTGTCATGGCTGGAGACCAATGGGTTCATCCGACAAATGACATTGGTTGGAATACTTCAGAAAATCGCGATTTGCTTCAAAAAAAGAAGCAGCCAAAAGGTGTTCCATTTATGCATCCTACCTTTGATGTCTCAAAAAGTACAGATTAAAAGCAGGTGGTACGCCACCTGCTTTTATTTTCCAATTATCTAATGAAGCTGTTTAGGGACAGGGATATCATGTTGCTTCGTTTGTACTTCTTTAAATAAATCGCCTTGATTAGGCTGTTGCTTTGTTTGGGTTTCGAAATACGAAAAAATTTTCTGCAAATCTGCTTTCGTAACAGGTTTAGCAGAATCTATGAGCTCATAACCTAATTGCCCATTAGGCTCAAGCGTAGCATATTTCACATCACTAATTTTAGTTATACCATTTTGACGAAGTCGTGTTTCTAACAAATCTACGGACATTCTAAGCTTTTTCATATTTTTTACATTAAGCTGTCCATTTTCAATCACTGTTTTTGACTGACCTGTCATAAATTTTTCAAACCAATTGAATTTAACCTGCAAGTATTCCATCAATAATGTAGCAGCGACAAAAGTAGTTGCTGCTATTGCTGTATTTGGAATGCCTCTAGTTGTTATTGGTTGAATGATAATCGATCCAATTGAAATCATAATAACTGTTTGCGCAACTGTCATTTGACTAAGTGACTTTCTTCCTGCAAAACGTAACAACATCGTTCCTATAAAAATGAGAACTACACTTTTCAACACAGTTTCCATAAACAACACTCCTAAGCACTATTTACATATTATTATCTTTTGACAACTATACGTAAATATACTTGTTACTTATCCAATAATAACTCGTTCCTTAGGGAAGTGTATATTTGGTTCTTTTTTATGAGCTGGCATTAACAAAAATAAAAATGACAATATACCAATTCTTCCAATAAACATTAATATAATAATGACTATTTTGCCTGTAGAACTTAAATAAGGTGTTATCCCCATAGATAACCCTGTTGTACCAAATGCAGATGTGACTTCAAACATTATCTCGGTAGTTGTGAACGGTTCAGACGCTGTTAAAATTACGACCGAAATAAAACAGAGAAACATTGCCATCATAGTTACGACCAGTGATTTCGTAATGTCTTCCTCATGTAACTCACGCTTAAAGATTTTAATATTACTTCTTCCTCGTGCAAATGTATATAGCATTAAAAGATTAACCGCAAAGGTTGTCGTTCTAATGCCGCCTCCAACTGAACTAGGAGACGCACCAATAAACATTAATGCTGATATAACAAGCAAAGTAGGCTCCTGAAATTCCGAAACATCCATTGTTGCTAAACCACCATTTCTAGTAGTAGCAGACTGAAACAGCGCATAGAAAAACGCTTTGTGCCAAACAACATCTTTAAAAAAATGATTAAACTCTAGCACAATAATTATAAATGTTCCAAATAACATCAGTAGAAAAAAAGTAATGGATGTTAGTTTCGTGTAGAGAGAAAAACGAAAGCGTTGATTTTTCTTTGAAAGTATAAAATCTTTCACCTCAATTAAAACGGGAAACCCGATTGCTCCTAACGTCAACAATAAAATATTAATGAATTGTACAAAATAGTCTTCTGCAAATAGAATGAGTGATTGACCTGTTATATCAAACCCAGCATTGGTAGTTGCACTTACTGAAGCAAATAATCCCTGTAAGTAAGCTTCCTGCCATGTAGGAAAATAATTCAAGAAATATGTCCCTAAAATGAGCGCACCTACTAACTCAATGGTAATGATGAGAAGTAAGATTTGACGCATAACGTTTACAAGTCCTGAAAGGTCAGTTCTGTTTTGGTCGGTCATAATAAGGCGTCGCTCTTTGAAGCCAATTTTTTTGCCAAGAAGAAGCCAAAAAAACGTTCCTAATGTCATGATACCTATTCCACCAAATTGTAGTACAAACATTAAAATGAATATACCAGGAATACTAAACGTATCAGCTGTGTTAACAACTGTTAGCCCTGTCACACTGACTGCACTTACTGCAGTAAATAATGCGTCAAGAAAAGTCCATTCTACACCAGGTTTATGTGCAAAAGGCAAACTAATTAATATCGTAGATGTAATAACAGCTATTACGTATAAGCTCACTATTAATTGTGCTGGACTTAGTTCACTTATTTTTAATTTCTTTTTCATATTGTTTTTTACTCCTAGTGATTTTTTAAGCTCACGTTATATCATAATAAAAACTATCGTGATTGAAAAGAGTAATTAAAAAACAAGTGGCAAAACGCCACTTGTTAGCCATAAGTATTCAATTATATTTATTTCCCTCCGCGAAGCTGTGACTGAGCTTGAGCAACAAGACGTTTTGTAATTTCGCCACCCACTGATCCATTCGCGCGCGATACTGTATCAGAACCAAGATTAACTCCAAATTCCTGAGCGATTTCGTATTTTATTTGATCAAGAGCTTGCTCTATACCAGGTACAAGTAATTTGTTACTACTACGTGCCATAAAATAACCTCTCCTTTTTATTTTATAACTATAAATGTGGTGCATTAGTAGTATGACAATTATACATGCAATCCATGCTGGTAAGTGTTTACTGTGAAAAGAAAATGTCTATCTCTAGTTGTCTTTCCCTTTATTATTATCTTTGGTTTTTGGCCCATTCCCTTTATCTTCTTTGTCTTTATTATTGTTATTTTCCTTCTCCTTACCTTTTCCTATTCCGATACCTTTGTCTGCATTATCTTTTCCTGCGCCATTATTGTTCTTTGTTTTATCTTCACCTTTAGACTTACCATTTTCATTGCGTTTCTCTTTATTATTTGATTCTCCACGGTTTTGCTCGTTTTTATTTGAATCTTGTTCATCTTTCTTTATACCGTTACCATTATTTCGACCTTTTCCGTTTACTTTTTCTGGAGAATTAGGTTCTTTATTATCCACTTCACTCGATTTTCCTTTTTCTAATCCTCTATTCTCTTTATTCTCCAATCCTGGTGGATTATGGTTTAAGTTTCCTTTTATGTCATGATCGTCATCATTAACTATGTTTTTCTTTTCTAATTCAAGTGTAGACTTACCTTGTTTTACAGCTTCGTTACGTGTATCCAAGCTACTTTCGACAGTAACTATTGCTATCTTGTCTGAAGTTGTAAGTGTTTTTACACTCTCTACTGTTTTCTTAATAGCCTCAGTATTAGCATTTTCCTTTTTTATTACTGTTGTTACATACACAGCTGTTTCATCTTCTGTGATATATCCTGTCTGTTTACTTTTCTCAATTATCATTAGCGCTACAGTATCTGCAGGCTTGTTTCTCCATCCGGTTAATTCAGTAACTATTCTTTCTCCATCATCATTCATTGGTGTTATTGAAATGACCTTTAACTTTTTATTAAGACTAAGCTCAATGCTTGGGTTAATATCAATTGACATGTATGCATAAACCTGCTGACTGTTGTAAAAAGGAATGAATGCAAGTAACAGAATGGCTACTAACACAGCAGCACTCCATTTTTTCACATGCAGCATACTAAACGGTGATACCACAACAGGGCGTTTGGCCTGAACAGGGATATACGTTATTTCTTGACCTAGCTCTATTTTGTCATCGTAAGGTACCTGTGATTTAACAAATTGACCATCCGGGGTTAATAAAGTTACATAATTTTTATTTATTTCTAAAATAACTCCCTTTTTCATTAGTAAGCCCCCCCTTTTATATAATCACGTAAAAACACAAAATCTCCTGATAAAATAATTGCGATTGCAATGATGTACTTTCGGTTACGCTCTAGCGTTTTTCTACTAACTGTCACATATGATTGTAATAATTTCATGGGAATTTGCTTTTTCTCAAATAATAGTGTTTTTAATTCCTCATGTTCAACAAGTGTTTTGGCGACATTAATAGCATTTTGTCTAGCATCTTCGTGCTTAGGCGATTGCTCCTGCAAATCTTTTATAGTCAGGCCAAAGTCTTTCAGTTGATCAACGTACAACTCAATTTCAGCCTTTCTTTGCTCTTGCTCAAGCATTAAATTATGTTGATCTAATGCTTGTTTTATATCAATATGTGACTGTGTTGACATATCACCATCGTCATCGTTTGGAGTAAAGTCTAAAGCTATATCCGGTTGACGAGATTCTTTACGAATATAATCAATTACCCTACGTTTTATAACAAGCTCAGAAAACGCTATGAAAGCGCGTCCTTTTTCACATGAATACTTTTCTATCGCTTCATTAAATGCAATGAGTCCAATGCTAAATTCATCGTCGCTTTCTTGAATATACCTTTTGCAAACAGATGAAACCGTTTTTGCTACAAAAGGTTTATATTTTTGAATTATTTCGTTTTGTAGCTGTGTATCCCCGTTTTGAATTTCGATAATTGATTCTTCAAGCTTGCTTCGTTTAGGGATAATCTTAAACAATAAACTTAGCATCAGCATCACCTCTCTTTAAAACAGGAAAATACAATAGAAAGGAGTCACCTTATTTAAAGGTGACTTCCACTTCCATGCAATGATTAGTCACGACCTTTATCTTTGCCTTTGTTATCTTCATCATCTCGGTCGTTGTCTTTATCTTCGTCACGATCATCGTTATCTTCTTCTCTATCTTTCTTTTTGTCGTGACCTTTACCGTTATTCGACTTTTCTTTTTTATCTTTTTGCTCTTTTTCTTCTTTATCTTTTTTTACTTTTTCTTCTTTTTTGTTCGTTTCTTCAATTTTAATTTCAACTTTAACTTTTTCAACTTTGTCTTTTGAAATTACATTAACAGATTCTTCAGATTGAGTTGTAGTATTTTCAGTTGTTTCAGTTGTTACATCTTCAATAGCCGTTTCTACTTCGTCTTCGACTTCATCAGCTTCAACAGCTTCTAACTCTGTTTCAACCTCAACATCAGATTCCAAAGTAGGTTCAGACTTTTCTTCCTCTTCCACGTCTGATTCAATTTCAATCGTAATTTCTAAGTTGTATTTTTTCTCAAGCTTCTTTAAAGACTTTTCAATATTGCGTTGAAGTGCTGCACGAGCATTTGGATTTTTTACGTTTTCAAGTGCATGAGTTAAAGCAATTATATTTTGAGAAACTTTGATTTCTGTTTCATCTTTTACTTCTTCTTTTATTTCTTCAGTAACTTCAGTGACTGGTAGTTCTTCTGACTCTTCTTCAACAACCTCATCTGAATCTACATCTACATCTACTTCAGTTTCAACGTTCTCAATGTCTTCAACACTTTCGTCAGAAGCTGATTCTGTATCCACTGCTGGTTGTGGTGTAGGTAACACTACCATGTCTAAGGTTTCAATTGCTTTTTGGAATGTTTCAATTGCTTTTTCTTCTTCACCATTTTCAAGTAACTGTTGAGCTTCTGCAATTCTTTGCTCTGCAAATTTAGCAATTAAAGCCGCTTCTTTTTCTTCATTAAATGTTAAAGCAAGTTGGATTTTTTCGATAGTTATTTTTACAAAATAGAAGAAGTTACCTGGTAAAACCAATTGTTGCTCATTAGTATCTAACTCACTGTTATATACGGCTTCTGTTACAGACTCTTCACTACTCTCTACTAACGTAGCGTCACTTGTAACTTCCTCTTCTACAATACTTGTTGATTCTGTCGCATCATCGACTACTACCACTTCTACATTGTTTACTGTGTCTGTATTTGCTACTCCTTCTTCAGCAAAGGCTGATGTTGCCCCCCAAGTTAATGTTGATGTTGCTAAAACAGTAGCAAATAATGTGTGCATTTTCTTTTTCATTTAATGTTTCCTCCTTATGATGCTTTGTTTATCTCATCTTCACTAAAACAATACGCATATGGAGAAAGATATTTGGGGGTAGTACGACAAATTTTTTAAAAAAACTTTAAAAGCATTCGTTATTACTTTAGGTTATGTGCAAGTGATGTATCGTAAATTGTATTAGTATTACATACATAATCACATACAAAAAGAGCCGCTCTTCGACGACCCTAGTACACATTCCAACTGTTTTCATTTTCTAATTCTTTTTCTTCATATATTACTACTAGACCACCAAACCGCTTAGAAAATACGTTGTACACAAGAGCAACCAAAACGTTGATAGCAGCATAAATGAAAAGCATAAAGATTGGCATCGCTGTGTACATACCACCAATTATGGATACCTCAGTATTTTGTATCGACGCGCCCACAATTAGTATGATCACACCGATAAGCGCCATTAAAATCAGCGGTATTACCATTATATATAACGTAATCTTGAACACACTTTTTAAGCCTAATTCTTTAATCTCCATTTTTTTCATCAATATGACCTCCCACTTTTTATGTGTATATCATTATTAAAACATACACACCATACTTTGAATACCGATAGTAGGAAAACATTGTATGCTATAAATTCTCTCTGAATACTTAAGCTAACATAAAAGAATGAAGAAGGAGAATGTCTATGCATACTATGTGGAAGGGCTCTGTCAGCTTTGGACTCGTAAATATTCCTGTGAAATTATTTTCGGCAACGGAAGATAAAGATATTAAGCTTCGCAACCTACACAAAAAATGCCATAATCCGATAAAGTATGAAAAAAGTTGTCCACACTGTGAGGAAGAGGTCGGTAATGATGACATTGTGAAGGGCTATGAGTATGTAAAAGGAAAGTATATTATTTTAAGTGATGAAGAACTAAATAGCTTAAAGGAAGAGCATGAAGATAAAAGCGTTGAAATCATTGACTTTGTTAAATTAGAAGAAATAGACCCAATTTATTTTAATCGCTCATATTTTATTGGACCAGGTGAAAATGGAAGTAAGGCATATGCACTTTTACGCGAGGCACTTGTCAGATCCGGAAAAATTGGTATTGCCGAAATAACCATTCGTTCTAAACAACATCTTGCTGTTGTTCGTGTATATAAAAACAGTCTAGTCATGGAAACAATTCATTATCCTGATGAAGTGCGTAATGTTGCAGAAGTACCTGGTGTACCGGAACAAGCTCAAATCAATGACAAAGAGCTTGACACAGCGTTAATGTTAATAGACCAGCTTACAACCGAGTTTGAACCTGATAAATATCAAGATGAATATCGCCATGCACTACTTGAATTAGTACAAGCAAAAGTAAGTAATAACGAAAGCACCACACCTAAAGATGCTCAGAAAACAAATGTTGTTGATTTAATGAGTGCCTTACAAGCTAGTATCGAACGGGCAAGAGAAACAGAAGCTCGTGTCAAACAACCTGAACCAATGCAAAAGCCAAAGGCTCAAGCAGCACAAAATGCTAAAAAGGCTATTACCGCCCGAAAAAAGGCCTAAAGAATTAGAAAGGTAGATATATATGAAACCGATGCTTCCTACTTTGACCTATGAAGCACCTAAGGGTGAAGACTGGGTGTATGAAGTTAAATATGATGGATTTAGAGCTATCTTATTTTGGGATGACACAAGCATTACACTGCTAAGCCGAAATGGTACCATTCTTAACAACCAATTTCCTGAGATAATACAAGAATGTAGTACACTAACTGAACTTGTTAAGGGTAGTTTACCGTTACAATTTGATGGGGAATTGTGCATCTTAGAAACAGAGTACAAGGCTAACTTTGCAGCCATACAGCAAAGAGGGCGACTCAAAACAGAAGATAAAATTATTGAAGCAAGCGCACGACAACGTAGTCACTTTTTAATATTTGATTTTTTACAGGAGGCTGGTGAGACTTTAACCTCATCATCGTTAGAAACAAGGAAGAATCAGCTTATAAAGTGGTTTGAAAAACATAACTTGCTCACCGAACTAGACGCCTCAAATAATCAATTACTTCAGCCTATTATGTATTACAGAAATTTCGATTCCCTTTGGACACTCATTCAACAGCATCGAGGAGAAGGTGTAATTACGAAAAGGTTAAAAAGTAAATGGGAGATAGGCAAACGAACAACGTCATGGGTAAAAATAAAAAATTGGCAGCTTTGTCGTTGCTTTATAATAGGCTACGACAAACATAATGCCTATTTTCATGTTGGAGTCATACATGATCAACATATTATTGAAGTTGGTTTGTTCTCCCACGGCCTTGAAACTCATGAACGTACTGCACTTTTACAAATCATCCAGCAGAATAAATTAGAAGAAACTACAAAATTTATTAAGGTAGCACCTGGTATATGTGTAGAGTTAAAATACTTAGAGCTTTATGGAAACCAATTGCGTCAACCGATGTTTAATCGATTTTTATTCAATACCAATTGGCACAGTTTAACTTGGACTGCCCTTGTCCATACAAAGATTCAAATACCTGAAATTGTACAACTTACAAATCCTGAAAAACCATTATTTAAAGAAACAACAATAATAAAACAGGAATTTGTCCAATATCTCATGGATCTGTCACCATATATGCTTCCCTTTCTAAAAAATAGGTTGTTAACAGTTATTCGATATCCTCACGGTACATACGGTGAACGATTTTACCAAAAAAACTGTCCAGATTATGCACCAGATTATGTACAAACATTTAAATATGAAGAAATTGAATATATCGTATGTAACAATATTGAAACATTAGCTTGGTTAGGAAATCAATTGGCTTTTGAATTTCATGTACCATATGAAACAATTCATACAATTGGCTCTCCATCAGAAATAGTTCTAGATTTAGACCCTCCATCTCGGGAGTATTTTCATCTAGCTATTCGTGCCGCGACATTGTTAAAACAAGTTCTAGACGGTCTTAACCTTGTTAGTTTTGTTAAAACGAGTGGAAATAAGGGATTACAAATATATATACCACTCCCAGATAACCATTTTACATATGATGATACAAGACTCTTTACTGAATTGATTGCTAAATACTTAATTACTACAGACCCAGATAGCTTCACTATTGAACGCTTAAAGAAAAATCGGGGTAACCGACTATATGTGGATTTTTTACAACATGCAGAAGGAAAAACCATTGTTGCACCGTATTCTATGCGAGGTAATGAAGGTGGATATGTTGCTATGCCTTTATTTTGGGAAGAAGTAGATGAATCTTTACGAATTGAGCATTTTCCTATGACTAAAGCTTATGAACGGATAACTTCAGTGGGAGATCCATTCGAAAGCTTTTTTGAGGTTAAACACACTCAACCCTTTACAGAAGTCATTCAGCATTTAAAACAACAGATTAAAAAGTAAGCTTTTGAAAGATAAATCAGGATAATTATGCAGCTAAAAGGGGCTGTCCAATAAGTGCCTGGTTCCCATTCACTAATGCAATATGTAGAAAATTGTCTATTCTATATATTGTAGTATGGGAGCCTAGCACTTTGCATTTTTAAACTATATGGTTTCAAAAATTCACTCATAAGCTTATAGTCATTATTTTTTATTTGTGGACAATACAGAATGCTTTGGCTGTTTTTTACGAAACACAATATACTTCATAAAAAAGAAGCTCGCTAATGATGAAAGTAGCATCGCCAAACCTTTACTAATATTATTTACAATAAATTGTCTTACTGGCAAAACATCAAGTATATAAATAGCTGAGACAAAGACTATATTACTAATAACTAGACTTACGAGAGCTTGAACAACAAACAGAATAAGTTCAGACCCACGTTTGTGACTTCTACTGTATTTAAATGTCAGGCGAGAATTCCAATAGTAACTATTCGTTACCGCCAGCACATACGCTATTGAATTAAACACAGTTAACATAGTTGCATCTCGAGTTGGAAATAAAATAAGCAATAAATTTATTGTACCTATATCAATCAAACCGTTAAATCCAGCAATCATACTAAATGTGAAAAATTGCCAGAATGACCGGTGTTTATTTGTAGAATTCATCTTTTTTCCCTCTTTTTCCATTTTCACACAATATGACCTTCTTATCGTAACATATTTGACAGAATACCTTTACAGCTGACACATAAAATTAAGGCTAATCATTGAAATTCTTAAAACCTATAGACCAGTTTGTCAAACACTTAAGAATGCATTAACACACATTATTTACATTTTGAGTCCCCGTTAAACGAAGAAACCCTCGAGAATATCTAATCCATATATATGATTGTTGATTACAAAGAAAGATGACGACTCAATGCTCTAACGTAAAAGTGTGTTTTCTGACACTCCCACACCTGAAGAAGATGGGCTTTCCCGTTCGTGAAGTTCTGTAATATTTTCCATTATTACGTGAACACTACTAGTATAGATTGTACATAGGAGGAGCGCATCACAATGACAGAGCATTCATTTTTACCACAATTTCCAGAGCCATATTGGAGAGACGGTGTCTCACTTCCGTCTTTTCCTACGTTACATGAAAATATAGAGGTTGATGTATGTATAGTAGGAGCAGGGATAACAGGAATTACACTAGGATATCTTTTAAGTAAACAAAATATTTCTGTTGCTATTATTGAGGCAAGTCAAATATTAAACGGTACTACCGGTCATACAACCGCAAAACTAACGGCACAACATGGATTAATTTATGATCAGTTTATTAATCAACAAGGTTTGGAAAAAGCAAAGCAGTATTTTGAGTCCAATATGCGTGCTATTCAATTCGTCAGAGACACAGCACAATCTTTACAAATCGATTGTGATTTAAGTGAGCAGGATGCTGTTGTTTATACCAATGACGATAATTACTTACATAAGCTCGAAAAGGAAAAACAAGCTTATGAACAAATAGGCATTGAAAGTCAGCTTGTTGATTCCATTCCTATTCCTGTACAGATGAAATCAGCTCTTGTCATGAAACAACAAGCACAATTTCATCCAATAAAGTATTTAACTGCTCTTACGAAGGAAATAACAAACGCAGGAGGAAAACTCTACGAACATACAACAGCTTCCGATATTCAAAAAGGACAAAACCCAAAAGTCACAACTCGCAATGGGCAATCAGTTACCTGTAAGCATGTAGCTATTTGCTCTCACTTTCCTTTTTACGATGGAAATGGGTTTTATTTCGCAAGAATGTATCCTAAGCGCTCTTATTTACTTGCAATTAAATCTCAGAAGACTTTTCCAGGTGGTATGTATATTACCGCTGAGAATCCTACACGCTCTCTCCGTTCAGCAACATATAACGGTGAAGAAATTATTTTAATTGCAGGAGAGGGCCACAAAGCAGGCCATGGTAAACCGGAAATACAACATTATGAGGCATTGTATGAATTTGGGCACCAAGTATTTGGAGTGGATTCCGTCTTATATCGTTGGTCTGCACACGATCTTTTCACATTAGATGATGTACCATATGTTGGTGAAATTAGAGACAATATTGATAATATTTTTATTGCAACTGGTTATCGTAAATGGGGCATGTCAAATGGAATTCAAGCCGCTCACTTACTCGCCGATAAGATTACAAGCAAAACAAATTCATATGAAGATTTGTATAAGCCAAACCGTTTCCATACTAACCCTGACATAAAAAACTTTATAACTACAAATAGTCATGTTGCCTATCATTTTGTAAAAGGAAAGCTCGATTACTCTTTTAAAAATCCAGAAGACTTAAAGAATGACGAAGCTGGATATATAACAGTGAATGGGCAACGAGCTGGCGCTTACCGAGATGAATTTGGGGAGTTACATGTTGTGGACACCACTTGCAAGCATTTAGGCTGCGAAGTTAATTGGAACTCAGGAGACCGCACATGGGATTGTCCTTGTCACGGTTCACGTTTTTCAATTGATGGTGAAGTTATTGAAGGTCCTTCTAAAAAGCCACTTGACAAAATTAACGACCTATAAGATACAAAGCTCGGGCATATCCCGAGCTTTTCTCATACTATGTTGTTGCTGATACAACAGCAGCTTGTACCGCTTGAACAGTATCCGCAACTGCTTTAGAATAGGGATTATCCTTCATAATCGCTGTAGCCTTCTTTTTAACTATTTTATATTCTGCTTTTTTGAACAAGAGCTTATCCATTTGAGCCGCTCTTAATAACGCTATTAACAAAACAATTTGCTCATTTCCAGGAGGTTGATTTTCTATTAAGTACAATCGAATACGCTGTTTATCATCATCCTCTTGTGTACTATCAATAGCTGGAAACACGTCTTTTTTGAATAACATAAGAAAGGTTGCATCCTCTTGTACTAATATCCCTTTATCTATTAGTCTATTGACATATTGGTCCTTTAGTTTATGTTTTCTTACAAAATGTCCAACTGTTTGAACCCAATATCTAATATTTTTCAGCTTGTTTTTCTCACTCATAAAAGTAAGGGCATCTTGTAATATAGAGTCATCAATTGCTTTATTACAATTTGTAATATAAAGTGTGTTTTCCTCCAAAGCTATGTGTCCACTTTGCTGCAGTTCAAGTAATATCGCACCTGCTAAACCATACGGTAATGACAAGGAACTCTGTGAAACAAATTTACCACTATCATCGTCTAAAGAAAAAAGCAAAAACCTTTCTGGTAATGTTAGCATATAACTGCGCCTCCCGTAATGCTTATTTCTTATATATACGATTGAGCCGCATCAATTGTTTCATTGAATATAAGCTAACATACATGCTGTTAATAGACCGACAGCAGAAACAAACCCTACAATGGGCCCACTATCCTCAAACGCTTCTGGAAGCATAGTAGAAGCTACCATAGCATAAATACCACCTGCTGCAAATGCTCCTATGAAGGCCACATATATATCCGATAAGCCACCTACAATACTATACCCAACAACCGCACTTATTGCTGACAATATCATAGCGACACCCCACATAATATATATCTTCAATGTAGAATATCCGTCCTCTTTCAACCCTATACTACTTGATAAGCCTTCTGGAAAATTACTAATAAAAATAGCAATAATAATCACCCAGCTAACTTGATCGGTTTCGAGTAAACTTACACCAATGATAACTGATTCTGGAATGGCATCCATCATTGTTCCAACAAAAATGGCTAGTCCAGAATGTCCAACAGGATTTTTCTTCGACTGCTTACGGTTTGTTCCCCCTTTTTTCGCAATAAAAAGCTCCAGCCCTACAAACAATAGAGCACCTATTAAAAACCCAAAAGATGAAGATAAAATCCCCCCTTTTTTGGTTGCTTCAATTAGAAGTTCAAATGTGGCTGCACCTATTAATACACCCGTCCCAAATGCCATAATGTAAGCAGCCATTCGTCTAGACACATGAAAGAATAATCCAACAGAAGCACCCAGCAATAATGCTGAACCGGCGACGCTTCCCCAAAATGCTGCTTGAAACATAATTCACCCTACCTACCTATTCCTCTGTTCTACATTAAGTTTGTCCGATTTTTTTTAATTCACACAGTTTTTTTATCAACAGACGCTTGACCGTATTTAAGAAAAGTAAACTTCGGTTCAAGCTACATACTAAATATTCCGCATCTACATGACATTAAATTAAGACGTAGTACCTACCGCTAACGCGCTTAAGGAAGGGGTCTAACTCGCCCAAAACCAATAAAAAAACGACTAGTATAACTAGTCGGAAACTTCTGCTCTATCGTGTGACTTCTTTTTCACAAACAGTCGAATGACAACGGCAATTGAAATAACAGAAATGAGTAACATCCACCAAGATGAAGCATTGGGGGCATACGTATTTAATTCATCTCCAAAATAATATATCCCAATCGAGATCGGCATGAAGCGAATAAACCTTCCAATAAAGGACCCAATTATAAAAAGATACAGAGGAACTTTTAACACTCCACCGAGTATTGCAAATACTTTAAATGGAATTGGTGTAATTCCAACTATGATTAAAGCCCATACACCAAATTTACTAAATAAACGTTCAGCACGCAAAATAGCTCTCTCATCTACGAATTTATGCAATACTGGTATGCCTAATTTATTCCCTATTAAATAACCAAATAACGCTCCTAGAACAGAAAACAACACCGTAATTGCTCCAAACCAAAAAGCTGAGCTAGGTGTTTGAGTTGAAAGTGGTACGAGCACTACATCGGGCGGGATTACAAAAAAAGCTGCCTCGGTAAATGCTGTAATCATTAAACCGACTATTCCCCATTGCTGCAACAGCTCCTCTAATGCCTCCATGACATTACCCCTTTATGTGCTGATACGTTCAATGTATCACTTTTCACATTAATTTGTCATGCTCTTAATATGTTGTTCATATGACGGAAGCATGCATACCATATTTTTACCACTGCTTTTTGCTTCATATAGTGCACGGTCTGCTCTTGATATTACGTCAACTATACTATCTTCGGGTAGAACATCGGTAACACCAAAGCTAGCACTTATGTTGCCCCGAATAGAAAAAGCATGATTAGCCAATTTTCCACGTAACTCTTCGACTTTACTCATAGTTGAATTTAAATCTCCTCGTAGCACGATAATAAATTCCTCGCCACCCCATCGACCAATAAAGTTATGATCCCCTTTACTTTGTCTTAAAAAATAGGCAACCTCCTGCAGAACGATGTCCCCAACATGATGGCCGTATGTATCATTAATATGCTTGAAATTATCAATGTCTGCTAGAACAATCGCATAATTTATTTCTTTTGCGCTATCAAGTGCTTTTTTAATAGTGGTATCTATTTGTCTGCGATTTGGCAATTGTGTTAAGTAATCATGCTCAGCTAATTCTTTCCATAGCTCTGCACGCATGTATAGCTGTTTTAATGTTTGCAAGAAATATAACGCTATTATAAAAACAAGCTTTGCTAAATAATAATAAAAAAGGACGTATCCCCCCTCATGTCCTAATAATACGGGAACATACATAATACCGACGATTATTTCCCAGATATACATGGCAGAAGATAGTATTAATGCCCTTCTCATACTAAATGACATAAAAATAAAAACATGTAGCAAGGGATACCAAAACACAAATTTTCCTAACGTATTTGTGTGAACTAATTCTGTAGAAACAACGTAGGTGAATTTCAATCCATACATTATTACTATAAAAATTAAAATCATTTTCTCAAAATAAGAAATATAAGTAGGTTGCTTATACATGACAACAGTAGCTAGTAAAAACAGTACTATAAGGACAGGGAAAATATATATATTTAGTGGATCAGCATCAGGGAGCTGTAATCTAGTTTCAAATAAATAAGCAATAATTGACACCAGTAACAGTATGGGTGACAAAACTTTATACATATTTAATTTATGATCTGTATAAGATTTCACTGTTGAAGTCAAAACGTCTCCCTCCTTTCAAAAAATACTATATATGTTCCTATAGTAAAATTATCCTATTTTTCCGTTTATTTTTCCAGCTTTTTTATGTTTACTATTTCATCCCAACCACATACTAAGTTTGAGTAGACTTGTGGAGGAGGTTAAACAGGATGGGTCGTACGAAAAGTGGCAACCGTAACGCACAACAAAACGACAATGCTAAACAAGAACGAGTAAGCTCCGAGTTGGTTAAATTTGGGGTTGGAAAACAAGCAAGTAAACGCATTCAAGATTAACGTATCATAATTTACAGCCCGCATTTAACATACGGGCTGTACTTTTTTAACTATTTAAAATAAAAGTTTTTACATTCTTAAGAGAAGCCTAGAAAACTTATTAATCTATATAAACAGTGAATAGAACTTTTTTTATAAAAAGGAAGAAATTTCCCTCGTTAGATTGACATGATACATGAATGGATTACTTATAAGGCAAACACAAATTCAAACAGAGAGACACACGCCTCCCTGTTACCTTAGTATTATTATCCCTGTGCCAGAGTAATCACTGGCTGTCGCTGACCTAATTCTTGATCAATAAGCAGGATAGCCGCTCCGTCTGGTCCTGCAATCTTAAGACGATTATAAATTTTTTGTGCTTGCGCGACCTCTTCCGTTTGTTCCCTTAGAAAATCTTGAATGATAACTGCTGTTTGAGAATCAACAGATTGAGCAAATGGATAAGCTTGTCGATACGAGTCTGTCACAAACTTTTCATGCTCAAAAACTTTTTCAAATGTTTCTGCAGGTGTTCCAAAATCAGACGGTTGTGCTTCTAGCGCCTTAATTTTTACCGTCCCATCTCGATCTACTAAGTAGTTAATCAATCTAAGTAAATGCATACGTTCCTCATCGGATTGTATTTTTAGCCACGAAGCCATACCCGTATAATTAAGCTTCCCTAAATAAGCAGACATTGCCAAATATAAAGTTGTTGATAAATGTTCAATATGAATTAAATGGTTTATGAGCTGCTCAACCTCTTTTTGCATATAAACGCTTCCCTTCCCGCATAATTATCGGTAATATCGTATGTGATACATACTTAATAGGTTCATAAGAAATATGGGAGATTAAACAGATAAGGAGGATGTTTTTGATGGGATGCAATATAGACCACTCTGTTACCGATGTTGTAAATAAACTAAATCAACAACAACCATTTCTACCTAAAGATCTGTATGAAAAATGTTTGATTTTTATAAGAGATGAAGTTGAACAAGAGCAATTAAACGAACTTTTTCATGCTTTAAAAAAATTTGACCTTGCAACAACGAGTGAACAGGCAAAGAGAATTGCAACAATAACTAACATAATTAGTGGTGAATGAATGGTACTATTTACTACAGGACGTCTCCCTATAAATATGAGAGAATGATAAAAGAATTTTTTGAGCGGGGGGATTCACTTGATTATTCTAGATTTTGAGGCTCACAAAGAAGCAAAAGAGAAATTAACAGAAGAATGTGCACGTTTATGGGTGTCTCAAGAAGACACTACGTTTTGGTTTCATTTTGCAACTTGTATGTATCATTATGTAGGAGAAACAATAACAACTAATAAACAAAATATTGATGACTATAAAATTCTAGAAAACTATCATACAAAATTTTTGATGCTATATCAAAGCCATCAAGATGCTGAATATGCTGGAGTTACATTACCGTTAACGTACAAGCATGTATTTTTACTAGAAAAATACTTTACCATTTTCCTAGATATTTGTATGGAAGAAGGGGAACATGAATACGTGGAAAAATGTGAATACTATTTAGAATACATGAATAAGCGAATTCAGCAAGAGCAAACGGTTTTCGCAACAATCGCAAAACGTTTAAATCGACATATTCACTAATAGAGCATCCGATTATTATTAAAAAATAGACCCGGCGCTGATACCCAACACGAGTAGTTCCGTTTAGTTACAAAGACTTGTTTATTAGGCAAAATACGCAACAGGTATAGTAAAAAAATTCGCAAAGCAAACACTCAGATTTTTTAAAATAATCTGAGTGTTTTTTAATAAATCCTTTTAAAATATGCTCGAAACCAATAAAGACTGCATCTCAATTAATATGCCGATTAAAATGTCACTTTAATTTTCACCTCTCGCTAGAACCAGTTACTCTCGTCAGTATCAGTATCATAAAAACATTAACAATAATGTAATGGTTATAGCACTTAATACAGTCGTACAAAGGGTAATACTTGAGACAAGCTGCGGTCTTGTATTAAAGTGAAGAGCGTACATCGTTGTAGTTACAGCCGTTGGCATAGCTGTTAATACAATAAGTACCTTTTGCAGCAGAGGCTCAAAAGGCATTATTGTGACAAATACATAAGCTAATAAGGGTGATATCACCATTCTTGTTGTAACACCATACACTACTTTTTCAAAATCAAATACTTTTCCGATATTCAAATCTGCTAACTGCATACCTAATATCAGCATAGCAACTGGGATTGCAGCATCAGCTAACAGATCGATTGCTGAAAAAATGTTCTCTGGAAATGGAACGTTAGCTATATTAAAGAATAAGGCGCCAAGTAATGCATATGTAACTGGCATCTTTAGTACAGCTAATATAGCATCCTTAACCCCGGCGTGTCCTTTTGCTGCATAATATACACCGAAAAAATTCATGATTATGGATTGCAAAACAAGGAACGATACGGCAAATGTAAATCCAGTCTCTCCGTATGCAAATAAAATAATTGGTGAGCCGTAATTTCCTGCATTCATAAATGCCGTTGATAAAATCAATCCACTCTCCACATCCTGAGGTAGCTTTCGCCATCTAGCATACAGTTTATTTATTATAATAATAGAAAACAAAATGCATAGTGCAAAAATCGTAATAAAGAAATATTGCTTATTTAAATTCGCTTCTAAAAATGTTCGAAATACAAGTGCTGGTGTTAATATGTATACGGCTATTGTAGAGACCGAGCGAATATTCATTTGCTTCCACTTTTGTACAATAAATCCCACTGTGAAAATTAAAAAGACCGGCATTATAACGCCGAAAACAATGCTCATAATGTTCCTCCTAAAACCAAGTCCTCTCAATCATACAAACTCAAATTAATTTCGGCAAGCGAAATTAATAGAATCATGATACAATATGTAATCATTGAATATTTATAAAATTCTGAGGTGATAAAATGTTAAAAGAAAATTTTCTACTCAATCTTAGAGAGATCGCAGCAATTCCCGGGGCACCTGGACAGGAGATGGAGGTAGTAGATAAATTTGTACAATGGTTCACGCCCTATGTCGATAATATAGAAGTTGATCATATGGGTAATCTTTATGTTTATAAGCATGGTATCTCGCCTGGCCCAACACTGATGGTTTCAGCTCACTCTGATGAAATTGCTTGTGTAGTGAGAGATATTGATAATAGAGGATTTCTAAAAATAGAACGAACAGGTGGAATGATTGAGAGCTTACTTGTAGGAAGAAAGGTTAACGTCCATGGACATTTTGGTGTTATTGGCATTAAGGCTGGGCATCTTCAAACGCCAGAAGAAAGAAAACGCCTTCCATCTATTTATGAATTATATGTTGATGTTGGAGCAAACAATAAGCAGGATGTTCTTGATATGGGTATTCAAATTGGTGACCCCATCACATACATAAGTGATATTGATACATTTACTAACCAAGATTTAATTTGTGGTAAGGCTATAGACAATCGTAGTTGCTGTGTTCTATTGTTAGAGCTGTTCAAATCACTTCAATCAAAGGATGTCTCTGGCACCATTGTGGGAGTTATTACAGTCCAAGAAGAGGTCGGCTTACGAGGTGCGAAGGTGGCGACATATAGAGTAAACCCTGACTATGCGATTGTGTTAGATACGATCCCTTGTGCTGATACACCTGATAGTCTACAAAGTGGGTACCCAGTTGGTATTGGTAATGGACCTGTAATACCAGCTCTCGCAGGTGGGTCTGTGCGTGGTAACATAATGGCGCCACAAAAGAAAGAGCTACTTATTAAATATGCAAATGAAAGCAACGTCCCATATCAGCTTGCTGTTATGTCGGGTGCATCTACTGACGTATCAGCCGTTCACCTAGAACGTGAAGGTGTCCTTGCTGGTGCTATTACGATAGCTCGTAGATACTCGCACTCTCCAGTAGAAGTTGCAAATTTAAATGATTTTGTTCATGCTTATAAGCTTTTAGAAAAACTTGTCCTTGATAACGGCAAATGGGGTAATCTATCTTTTTTAAAATAACATCTCGCCTAATTGGGCATATCGGTTTTTAAACAATTGGAAATTATAGTAAAATATGTGAAACTCCAGCGAAAAAATGGTAATGTGAAACAAATCACGAAGACGAAGGATGGGAGGCTTATGACAGCCACTTGGCAAGCAAAGCGCAAAATTTTGCAGAAATCAACAGCATAATTATAAACGGCTAAAAATAAATCAAATGAGCGAAGAAAATGCTATTCGTTTTCTTCGTTTTTTATGAAAGAAAAGATAAAGGTTTTCTTTATATATTTTTAGTGATATAAATTAATAAAAAAGAGGCAAATGAGGAACGTAAAATGAGACAAATTCCTAATAATATGATTGCTAAGGACGCTTTAAAAGTGTGGCGGTTAGTAAACCTGATTCAAATATTATTTTTTTGGGCTATCGGAGTTGGATACTTATGGCTAACACTCCGCTTTTCATTACCTTTATGGATAAGCATCACGTTCTTTTTTATCCTAATTTTAACCTCAATACTTTCAGTAGTAATCATGCCTAAGCTAAAATGGAAACGATGGCGCTACGATGTATTTGCTGAGGAGATAGATTTAATGTACGGTGTATTTATACAAAAGCGGACACTTATCCCTATGGTCCGTGTGCAACACGTAGATACTAAACAAGGTCCCTTACTCAGGAAATATAACTTGGCTACTGTTACGATATCTACAGCCGCAACAGTCCATGAGATCCCTGCCCTACTTCTAACAGAGGCTGATCAACTACGAGATCATATCTCTCAGTTAGCGAGAGTGTCCGATGATGAATGATCAGAAGAGACTGCACCCGATTGTCATTGCCCTAAGGTTCCTTCGATTACTGCGAGAATTACTGTTCCCTATCATTATTTTTGTTTTCTTCGGAGGTAATCGCTCATTTGGACTGTACAGCTTACTTGGGGCTGGCTTAGTTATTGTACTACTCCTTATATTTAGTGTTTTGTGGTGGTATCGTTTTTCATATCGTATTGAGGAAGACGAACTACGAGTAGAGTATGGTGTATTAATTCAAAAGAAACGTTATATTCATAGAGAAAAAATTCAATCAATTAATGTATCACAAGGTATTGTCCAAAGAGTGTTCAACCTTGTCAAAATTCAAGTCGAAACAGCTGGAGGTGGTCACGAAGCAGAGGTTGTACTGGCGGCAATTACAAGAACAGATGCATCTCAGTTGCAAACAACTCTAATGAACAAAGCAAACTTAACAAAGGATACAGGGCACCAGCTGCCTAATGAAAATCATATAGATGATGTTACACGATTTACACTCTCAACAAAAGATCTTTTAATAGCTGCTACAACATCTGGGCGTATAGGTGTTATATTATCCGCATTGGCTGCATTCTCATCACAAATTGATGAGTTTATACCGGAGGATTTTTACATGACAGCCTATGAACAGTTTGTTCACCTTGGAACCATCATTATTACGGGACTTGTAATTGCTTTTCTCATTATTGCTTGGCTTTTATCCATCTTAGGTTCTGTGTTGAAATATGGTGGCTTCTCCATCGAAAAGCAAGGCGATGATCTTATTATTTCACAGGGGATACTTGAAAAAAAACAAATCACAATACCCGTTAGAAAAATACAAGCTGTACGTATTCAAGAAAGTATTATTCGTGAACCTTTAGGCTATGTAACCGTATATGTTGAAAGCGCTGGCAGTGTCTCGGAAAAAAGCGAGGATTTTTCAACTCTGCTATTTCCACTACTTCACCGAAAAAAATTAAAGTCATTTTTAACAGATCTACTCCCTGATTATTGTGAACAAGTAAACATACACACTTTACCAGAGCGCTCAAAATTCCGATATATTTTCCGATTAGTTTTACCAGCTATAGTTATCTTTGTACCTGTTGCTATTACCATAAGACCATGGGGAGCGTTAACACTAGCTATCATCCCTATCTTATATAGTTTAGCGATTGCCCAATATAATGCTGCAGGGGTTGGTTTCTCAAATACGTTATACACTTCAATAAGCCGAGCAATTAGTAAAACAACCTATATTGTTCCTAAGAAAAAAATTCAATCATTACAAAAACAACAAAGTAAGTTTCAACAAAGAAAACAACTTTCTACCGTTAAAATATCTATCATGTCAAAGTCGTCGATTGGAAAACAAGCACGTGTTGTAGATCTAGATAATACATATGTTGAAGAAGTACTGACATGGTTTTCACGAAAATAAACCCTCCTATTCGTGCGAGGGTTTATTTAATTCCTTTACCCCATTTGTTTACGTACAATTCTCTCCCAAAGACTCCATGGTAATATCTTTTTTATCCAAACAGTCTGTGCAATTCCTTTACCAACTGGATAACGAAGCTTAGTCCTCTGATTTTTTGTAGCTATATCGGTAATTAGCTTGGCTACTTCAGAAGGATCTCCAAAGGAAGAAGCTGATTTGTCTAATATTCTTTCAATTTTTTTCATCATCGGTGCATATGGAGATGTTTCCTTCTGTGCCTCTTCAGGAACATAACGTCCTGTTGTCCAAATACTAGTTTTATAGGAACCAGGTTCAATCAACACAACGTTAATACCAAATGAAGCCACTTCAAGTCGTAGACTTTCACTCCAGCCCTCAAGAGCATGCTTCGATGATACATAGGGAGATAAACCTGGAAATCCGACCGTACCACTCACACTGCTAACATTTATTATGTGTCCAGCCTTTTGCGCTCTCATATAAGGAAGTACTATCTGAGTAACAGCAATAGCACCGAATACATTCGTTTCAAATTGAGCACGAAATGCCGCTAATGGGACTTCCTCTGAAAACCCTCCAACTGCCATTCCTGCATTATTTACTAATACGTCAATTTTATCCAATGACTTTATGAAGTTGCTAAACTTTAATAAAGAATCTTCATGAGTCACATCTAACTTTTTAATGATCACATTGTTTTTAACACCATTTTTTTCACTTTCCTCTTCAATATACTTCATCTTATCATCGCTACGATATGTTGCAACAACATGAAAACCTTGCTTGGCAAGCATGATGGTCGTTAGTAGACCAAAACCACTACTAGCTCCAGTTACGATAGCAGTTCTCAATGAGTAAAGCCCCCTCTCAGTTATTGCTTTCATTATACCTTAATTCAATGGGTTTTTATGGAGATGTTTTATTATTAATAAAAAGCTCGTGCACAGGCACGAGCTTCTAAGTACGCTTTGTTTTTTTTCGAGCGGAATCTAATTTCATGTTTCCTGTTTCAGTTGTAGTAGTTCCTTGCCCTTCAACTTGACTTGAACCTAGCCCAATTTTCGAACCATCTTTTTTTCTTTTATCTGACACTTGAAATCACCTCCATACTGTAATATCCCCTAACAATTAGTAAATATGAACCGATTGTGGTGAAGTGAAGAAAGCATTTTAATATGTTTCTTGATGTAATATTTTAAAAAATTCAATAGGCACACGCCCTATTTTATTTTTTGCCCAATCGGACAGCCCTAAATGCCCATAGGATAGTTAGTGAATGAAGCAGGGAGGTGTTCATTCATGGGTACAGGATTTGCGTTAATTGTTGTATTGTTTATCCTGCTCATTATTGTCGGTGCAAGTGGTTATACGACACTTGGTTACTAAGTTTAACTTAACACCATAAAAAAAGCTTAAAAGGAGATGTTTAACTAAATGTATTACAACAATTGTGGCTTTCACAATGTAGGTGGTTATGGTTACGGCGGTTACGCTAGTGGTTTTGGTGCTGGTCGCGGCTTTGCATTAATCGTTGTACTATTTATTCTTTTAATCATCGTTGGTGCTAGCTGGGCAGCATAAAATATGATAAATAAAGAGAAGCTTGAGAGATTTTCCTCAAGCTTCTTATTTATGTACTAGCCAGCTATTTGACTATTTGTTTAATGAATAATGTTGTTACTAAAGCTAAATCAACTTCTTCTGTTACAGTAGCTTCATTAAGTGAATGAGAATTGGATAGCAGTTGGATAAAAGGTCTCATTGGAAGTTTAGGATTTTGTCGTGATACAATACCTAACTTTCCATTTTCTAATCTAACAGTGTAGCCATTTGGATAAACCGATACGAGCTTTAAGAAGGCTTGAACTAAGTCAATCCGGAAGGCTTTGTTACAAAATCCCATTAAAAATTCACATGATTCATGTGGAAGGTAAGGTCCTATTAACGAGAACGGGGATATAAGTGAGTCATAATAATCAGACAAAGCAATAATTTCCGCTGACAATTGTGTAACGGTGTTAGAGTTAGGTACTAAAAACTGATCTATAACTTTTTTTTCATTATGAATAAATTGAATATTGCTATCTATTGTATTAAATCTTTTTAATATCTTGTGGACATCTTCATCAAGGTGCACACCTTTAATCGGTTGGGAAACGTCTATTAATTCATGAAGTAAGGCAGCTGTTGCCAATTGCTTAATTTCACTTGATGTAAAATTAAAAGTCATCGCTATTGTAATTGAAACTATAGCAACATTTATAGCATGGACAAAGCTGTGGTTCTCTGAGGTTCGTATGTCAGTCAGACTCAATAACAATTCTCGATTTACTATTATCTCAGAAGATATTTTATCAATATGATTCAAAATAAATTGCGGATTTACAACTCGTTTAGAATGAAGAAATCTTACTACATCAGATAAACCGATCAATGTATTCATTTTCGTTTCATCTGAAACCATTTCATCTACTTTTATATTTGCAAAGCGCTCGTCATAAATATAAAGACCCTTAACACCTAAATTTCGAAGCTTAGAAATAATCCCTATTGTTAATACAACTTGTTCTTTTAAAAGAGGAACTCCCGAACTTGAAAAAATAGTCTTAGTGTTTATATCTCCTATTTTCAGTTCATCAATAGATTTATAAATCATAACTGTCTCCTCATAAAGTACATCGTATTATTGTTTTTGAGATAGTACAATTATACTATTATGAAATGTCTTTTTGAATCATTTTTTACGCACTAAAGTACTACATAGATAATTATTGTTAAATAAATGCTATACTATGTAACAAAGGAGTCGATATTCAATGATAAATCATGAACAAACAGTAAAGCTTATTTCTGACTTAGTGTCTATTCCTAGCCCTAGTGGAAATACAGATACTGTTATTACGTTTGTAGAACAATATTTACAAAACCTAAATGTTGAAACAAAACGAAATCGAAAGGGTGGGCTTATAGCCACTCTACCAGGTAAAAATGATGAGCAGCATCGTATGTTAACTGCTCATGTTGATACATTAGGGGCGATTGTAAAAGAAATCAAACCGAATGGTCGCTTGAAGCTTGACTTAATTGGAGGATTTACATACAACTCTATTGAGGGCGAATACTGTCAAATTGAAACAATGTCAGGCCAAACATATACAGGGACAATTCTTATGCATCAAGCATCCGTACACGTATACAAAGATGCAAGAAAAGCTGAGCGCAATCAAGATAACATCGAGGTTCGTGTCGATGCAGTTGTAAATAATGCTGAAGATACACGTAAACTTGGTATTCAAGTTGGTGATTTTGTATCATTTGACCCACGCGTAGAAGTGTTATCAAATGGTTTTATAAAATCGCGTCACCTTGATGACAAAGCAAGCGTTGGAATACTATTGCAGTTGATTAAGCAAATAAAAGAAGACAGACTTGAGCTCCCGCACACGACTCACTTCTTGATATCAAATAATGAAGAAATCGGATATGGTGGAAACTCAAACATAACACCTGAGACAGTAGAATATTTAGCTGTTGATATGGGGGCGATGGGTGACGGTCAAGCGACGGACGAGTATACTGTTTCTATATGTGTGAAGGATGCAAGCGGACCTTACCATTATGGCCTGAGAAAAAAGTTAGTTCAGTTGGCTGAGGGAAACAACATTGACTATAAACTCGATATTTATCCATATTACGGCTCAGATGCCTCTGCTGCTATTCGGTCTGGTCATGATATAGTCCACGGTTTAATAGGCCCAGGGATTGACTCGTCTCACGCAAATGAGAGAACTCACATCTCATCTATTGAGAACACGTATAACCTGTTATATTTTTACGTGCAAAGTGAGATTATATAAGAAGACAGAAACAAGCAGGCTAATTCACCTGCTTGTTTTGTTTTTTTATTATCAAGCTAGTTATATGAAAAGCTACTGGAAATAGAATTAATAGCTGAATAACTGGCACAGCTCCAATATTCGTATTTGGAATCAACGGCATAGCATCTGAATAGCCCCATCTGTCAGTTGTTAAGGCTGTAATTTCAAAGTAAAAACTTAAAAATAAAGCATATAAAATAGATATTGTCATATTGATTCTTGTGAACGGTACCATAATCCAATTGCTATCCTTATTAACAAATACTAATATAATGTACAATACAATTGCCATATTCATATCTCCGAATGTTGCACTCCACATAAGGGGATTAGAAAAGTCTACTGTCATATTATAAAAGATGCTACATTGGGAAATTTCCCATATAAAGTGAAGTACAAAGGATACTACACCTACAATTACTACATTTCTAAATATAACTTTCAATTTTGGCACCTCGTTTCTCCTTCTAAATTAAATGATACCTGTTCTTGAAATATATTTTGAGAAATGCTCTCGTTTTTTACCATTTTCGGCATAACTTGCGATTAGCTGTTCTACTTCTCGATATAGCTCATCAGGCTCTAGCTGTTCTTTATACAATTTACCTACTTTAGCATCTCTTCCTTTCGCCTTTCCACCAATATAAAGGTCGTATTTTTCTCCTCTTTTAATAACACCGATATCATTTACAAGTGGTTCCCCACATGCATTGGGACAACCTGTATAGGCCGGCTTAAGTGGAAACGGGACTGGTTTTCCTGCTATACGGCGATTTAATTCAATAGCTATTGGCATACCTTCCTCTTCAGCCCCTTGACAAAAATTACAAGTACGTAGACTTTTCACATATAGCCCAACTGGATAACATGAAAATCCAACTTGTTCAAGCTTCCTCTTTATTTCATCTACTTCATTTACTCGAACATCTACATATAGCTGTTGGAATGTTGTTAGCTCAAAAGCTGTATCCTCACCTAGCAAATCTATGACTGTTTTCAATTGCTTTCCTGTTAACATGGCACCAAATCCAATACCACCATTAATGGCAAGCTTAGTATATTTCGACTCTGTCGTCATTTAGTTAACCCCCACATATTAATAAGGAAAAAGCTGTCCCACAAGCTTTGTACGAATCGCTCACAGGACAGCTTATCTGAATTGAATTATTACGCTACATCGTATCCTTGATCTTCAACAGCGTCTTTTAAGCTTTGTACAGACACTTTCGCTGTGTCATACTCTACTTCCACTGTACCAGCTTGTAAAGAAACATTTACACTTGCGACACCCTCTAGATTAGATAATGCCGTTTTAACTGCTTTCTCACAATGCCCACAAGTCATCCCTGATACGTTTAAAGTTGTTTTTTCCATATTAATCACCTTTCCTATCTCAAAATTTATATATCAACTCTATAAAGAGAAGATTACAGCTTGACGCGTTTTAAACGCAGTGAATTGGTTACAACAGATACTGAACTAAAAGCCATAGCAGCACCTGCTACCCATGGAGCTAATAAACCAATAGCTGCTATTGGAATACCAGCTGAGTTGTATGCGAGTGCCCAAAATAAGTTTTGGCGAATATTCTTCATTGTTTTTCTACTTAAATCTATAGCCTTTGGAATTAGCATTAATTCGCCACCCATTAGCGTTATATCAGCAGCTTCAATAGCAACATCAGTTCCTGTACCTATCGCAATGCCGACATCTGCTGTGGCTAGTGCAGGTGCATCGTTAATACCGTCCCCGACCATTGCCACTTTCTTTCCAGATGCTTGTAGCTTTTTAACGTGATTTGCCTTATCTTCTGGTAAAACTTCAGCAAAGACATTTGTAATGCCAACCTGCTTTGCAATAGCTTGCGCAGTTCGTTCGTTGTCTCCTGTAATCATGTACACATCAATTCCAAGCTTTTGCATTTGTGAAATAGCTTGTTTGGCTGTGTCCTTAACAGTATCTGCTACCGCAATTATTCCTACTAATTGATTTTCCAAGCTAAGTAGCATAGCAGTTTTACCTTCATTCTCATATTGAATCTGAGTTTCTTCATATTGACCATAATCAATGTCGTTCTCTTTCATTAATTTACGTGTACCCGCTAAGAAACGCTTACCATTAATAGTCGCTTCTATACCATGACCAGGTATTGCTTCAAAGCGTTCTACATCATAATTAGAAACGCCCTCTGTCTTTGCATACTCAACAATAGCTTCAGCAAGCGGATGTTCAGATGATTTTTCAGCAGCATATAAATAAGAAAGGACTTCATCATTTAAGGCTTGATAATCGGTTACAACCGGTTTACCCTTTGTAATTGTGCCTGTTTTATCAAGAACAATTGTATTTATTTTATGAGCAATTTCTAAATGCTCTCCACCCTTGAATAAGATACCATTTTCTGCTCCTTTACCTGTTCCAACCATGATTGATGTTGGTGTTGCCAGACCAAGCGCACAAGGACATGCAATAACAAGTACGGCAATGGCAACCTCAAGAGCATTCGGTAAATTCCCTGGTGAAACAAAGAAAAACCATACAAGGAATGTAACAATAGCAATCCCAACCACAATTGGAACGAAAATGCCTGAAATAATATCAGCCATACGTTGAATAGGAGCTTTTGAGCCTTGTGCTTCTTCAACGACTTTGATAATACCAGCAAGCGCTGTATCTTTTCCAACCTTTTTTGCTTCCATTGTAATTGTTCCGTTTTTATTTATGGTTGCTCCAATGACAGGGTCACCATGCGATTTTGTAACAGGAATTGATTCTCCAGTTATCATTGATTCATCAACTGTTGACTGGCCTGACTCGACAATACCATCTACAGGTATTTTTTCTCCAGGTTTCACTATTATGCTGTCTCCTACAACAACCTGTTCAATAGGAATTTTTACTTCTTCACCGTTACGAATCACTGTTGCTTCCTTTGCTTGAAGACCTAATAACTTAGATATGGCTTCCGTTGTACGTCCTTTTGCTAGTGCTTCAAACAATTTACCTACTAAAATAAGGGTTATTAATACCGCACTAGTTTCATAATACAAATGTGGCATATAGTTTGGATTGCCTATTGTTCGTATACCCTCAACTAAGCTGTAGAAATACGCTGCCGATGTTCCAAGTGCAACAAGAACGTCCATATTCGCACTTTTATTTTTAAGAGCCTTATAAGCTCCTACATAAAATTGCCATCCAATATAAAACTGGACAGGTGTTGCTAGTAAAAATTGAAACCAAGGATTCATAATGAATGCTGGCATTGGTAAGCCAAGATCCCAAGGGGCATGACCAACCATTGAATATAGCAATGGAAGAGATAAGATAATAGAAATGGCTAATTTAATTTGCTTTGCTTTTATTTCTTCTTCCTTATGTGTGGCCTTCTCTTTACGATCTGCTTTAACTTTTGCATCATACCCTAACCCTTGAACTTTTTTAATAATATCATCAATAGATAATTCGGCTTGATCGAATTCAATAGTGCCTGACTCAGTCGCTAAGTTAACAGCAGCTTTACTAACACCAGGCATTTTATTTAATACTTTCTCAATCCGAGTAGAGCATGCCGCACACGTCATACCAAATATATCCAGATCAATCTTCTCAGTTTGTACACCATATCCAAGGTTTTCAATCTTCTTTTTTATATCTTCGGTCTGAACTTTATCCGGATCAAATTTAATAGAGGCGTTTTCCATTGCTAAGTTTACAGTGGCATTCACACCATCCATCTTGTTAAGAACTTTTTCTATTCGCGTGGAGCATGCTGCACATGTCATACCAGTAATACCAATTTTCATTTGTTTTTGCCCTTCCATATATACCACTCCTACCTATGACTTGGAGAATTGTTGAAACACTTTCATTAATTCATCAATCGCTGCATCCCCATCACCTTGTTTTATCGCATCCGAAACACAATGATGGGTATGTCTTTCCAATAAAGAGAATCCAACCTTTTTTAAAGCAGCATTAATAGCTGACACTTGAATAAGTACATCTACACAATAACGATCTTCTTCGATCATTTTTTGTATACCTCTGACTTGCCCCTCTATACGTTTTAATCTATTAAGTAATTGTTGTTTTTCTTGTTGTGATCTAGGAGTTTGTAAAGTATGTGTTTCATCAACGTCAATATGGCAGTTATTTTGATTATCAGTCATAAACTCTCACCCCTTCTTATGTATACTATACCCCTGTACAGTATATTTGTAAACATTTTTTGTTTTTTAATTTTTGTTAAGAATGTTAAAATTTATTAATCATCATAAGCTAGCATACATACTCGACAATTACACAAAAAAGCGATATATAAGGGCGAGGTGACAAGAAATAGTTATAGATCTTGCTATACTGTATAAGCTCCTGTTTGCCGCTGGTATGGGTACAGTTATTGGGCTAGAAAGAGAAATCAGGCAGAAACCTGCTGGGCTAAAAACAACTATGGTCTTAACAGTCGGTAGTGCTCTTATTACTATTGTGTCAATACACGGTGCTGATATGTATTCAGTTGCATACAGCAAGCCAATGGATCCGTTACGATTAGCAGCACAAATAGTCTCGGGAATAGGATTTCTAGGTGGAGGAGTTATTCTGCACCGTAATAATGATGTCATCTCTGGTATCACAACTGCAGCTATGATATGGGTTTCAGGTGGACTCGGCATTGCAGCAGGAGCAGGTTTTTACATAGAGGCTGTAGTTGCCTTAACACTAATGATGTTCAGTGTAGAAATTGTACCGAGAATTATGAGTAAAGTTGGACCAAAAATACTTCGATACAAATCCATTAAGATTAAACTTACTATGAATTATGATAATGAGTTAACTAATATTTTTAATGAGATGAGAAATGATAATATGCAAATTACAAAGGTTAGCGTACAACAGTTAGAACAAATTCAACAAATGGAATGCGTGATATATGTAGATAAAAATAGATTCATGACAGATATTTGTTCTTCAATAAAAAACATGAAAGGCGTTACAAACGTAAAAGCTGACGAAATGGGATAAGGAAGCCTAACGATGTGTGTGCTGACAGATAAACAAGACGTTCTGATTCATGATTCTTATTAACAGCTAAAAGCTTTACTACTCTATTGTCAAAAAGAACAACCACAGTATATTCACTACTGTGGTTTTATTCGTGCTCATGGTGTTCAGTTTGATGTTCGTGTATATGATTAAATAAGGGACCACTATGCTCGTACATGAATACTAAGATAAGTAAAAAAAACATGACAACGCCAACGTTTTTTATAAGCCTATATGCAAAAGATTGATACAGCTTCAGCTCATGACACAGTGAAAACATTAGGATTATAAGTACTATAACCGTAATAACAAATAATATTTTTATCATGATTTCATAATATGAGGGAGTAATCATATTAATAAGCATAACACCCATCATACCTGCCATCATCCCTGATAACATACCGTCTATCATAGCAAAAGTGCTACATAATGCACCATATATCCCACCAATAATTAAGCCTAATATCATAGACAGAAAGGTAGCGAAGAAAATAGACTGAAATGCAACTCCTAATATACCCCCACCTAGTAACCCGATAACCATTCCGATAGACATCGCTACTACCATACCATTCATACTTGTCACTTCAGTGCGATGGGCTAGCAGGACTTTTAGCATATATATTAGGATAATCAATGGTACTGATATTGTAATAATCATAGCTAACGTCATGTATTGTACAACCCTCCCCTCGGCAAAGCGGCATGTACAAAAATATATGCTAATAGTTTATCTCCTATTACATTAATAAGAAAAGACAAATTGCATGCATAAGATTGTTATAACCAATACACCATCGTATCCAATATACCAACTCCAATCAGGAATCCACCAGCTAGCCTTTGAATTAGTTGACCTACATGTCTTCCTTTTTTCTTCAATGTTTTCCCACTTAAATCAAAATACGAAATTAGAAATATAGAAAATATGACAGGCAATGAAGTACCTATTGCAAAGATGCTAGGTAATATGGCTCCATACGATGTTGATAATACAATGGGCATTAATGTAATGAAAAATAAGACAAACATTGTTGGGCAAAAAGCTAAGGAAAAACTAACACCCATAAAAAAGGCACCTGTTTTACTATATTTCAAGACATCAGGGATTTTGCCTAATGTTAGACTCCATTTCATTTTGATTACACCAAGCATGAATAAACCTACTAAGATTAGAATTGGTCCCATTATTTTTCGAACCCACGGGAATATGAATGTCACATTATCTTGAAATTCTTTCCCAAGCCAATATACAATGAGGCCAAAACTCGAGAATACAAGGATTTTTCCTAACGTGAACCAAATAACATCCCTCCAAGCTATCTCATTTTGTATTGATTTATTGCCATAAATCGTGATAGCTCCCAAGTTCGCAGTAAACTGACAAGGTGCTAGTGCGCCAACCACGCCTAAAATAAAAGCAGCTAGGATAGGGATTCCATCTATTGAGTAAAATATATTTATAAATGGTTGACTAAAAAAATGACTAATTTGACTTAAAATCTGATACAAGCATACACCCCCGTTGCATAATCGACCTAACTTCAAGCATTCCGACAATTTCGCACGCATTATTTCTTTCCACTGAAGCTTATTACCACAGAGCATTCTCGACATCACTCTGAGCTTTTTCAACATTTCTCCGCGCATTCCTATGAAACAGTCTATAAGAAATTATAAACATTCTGTAAAAATGTAAATAAAGCTTAGCACTCGCTTCCTTATGTTGTCTAGAAAGAGGATTTTTTATGGAACATTAAGAAAAGTACATGGCGCCTTAAGCTAAGCACTCATTTAGGTAAATAATTTTTTCTTCCCATTAAAAAAGCTGATTCAAGTATTTTTGAATCAGCTTTTTTTATTACATAGCGAAGGCACGACATTCTTTTGCGCAGTGTAGGCAAACCTGTGAGCAGTGTTGTGAATGATAATCAGGGAATTGAGCACACTCTCTTCCACAAGCTTCACAAATATTTGCACAAACACCTGCTAGCATTCTAGCAAAATGGCTATTTCTTGCTACAAAGCTCGCGGTTAGGTTACATATGTCCGCACAGTCTCTAAGTAACAACAGCTGCTGTCTACGACAATTTATGTCTTCATGACAGATAAGATGTGTAATCATATGGTCACAAGTTGCTGCACAGTGTTGAATCGTATTTACTAATGGATTAGGAAACATCATATCCGTAGCAGGCATTACATTCGTAGGCATAGCTGGTGCGTTTACAATTGGTGATACATTAGGCATCGCATTTATGTTATTATAGTGCATAAAAAGTTCCTCCTCATACTATTTTACATTCGTATTGTATGATTAGGACATTGCCTAAGTACTAGGCGTTTTACTTAATTTCTTTAACAACACAGTTACGAAGACTATGGTCCTAAGTAATAGCTTACTCAGGATAATTACTTAAGCTTATTTTTCAAGCGGTCATATTCTTCTTCGCTAATTTCGCCACTAGCTAATCTCATTTTTAAGATATTCTCATAACTATTATGTTTATTAGTTTTTCCTGTGAAACTTCTCAACAAGTAAAAGCCTGTTACCAGTAACAAAGTCCAAAAAACAAACATAGCTCCCATCATCCAACCGCCGCCTTGAATACCAGAACAATAATCCATCCAATTCATCATAATTACCCACTTCCTTCCTTCTATGCAATCATAGCAAGAAAATATGCAGTTTCTTTGGAGCAATTACTCCCATTTATACCCTACACCCCAAACCGTTTTAAGGTGGTTATCAATTGGAAACTTTGCCTTTCTACACTTATCTCGAATATTTCTCACATGTGAGTCAATAGTACGACCTTCAGTATCTGAATCAAATCCCCAAACAGACTCAATAAGCCGATCCCGGCTAAACACGGTTTTCACATTTTTCAGTAACAACCCTAACATATCAAATTCTTTTGGAGTAAGGAGTATCACTTGGTCTTTGTAGGTTAATACATGATTTTCTTCATCCCATATGAGATCATCAACCTCTAACTTCCGAACTTTTTTAGTTCTTCTAAGCAAAGCATTTATTCTTGCCAAAAGTACGTTTTCATCAAATGGTTTTGTCATATAATCATCCGCACCCGTATTTAACCCTTTTATGACATCTGTATTTTGATCTCTTGCTGTCAACATAATGATTGGCACATCTGAAAACTCTCGAATTTGTCCAGCTGTTTGCCAACCATTCAATCCAGGCATCATCACGTCCAAAATAATTAAATCAATAGCATTTTCCTCTAAGTACTCAATCGCAGCTTGGCCAGTTGTAAATGTGACACATTCAAAGCCGTTCGGTTGTAGATATAGTTGTAAAAGCTGCAGCATTCTGACCTCGTCATCAATTAACATTAATTTTTTCAAATAAGATACTCCTTTCTCGTAAAATCACCGTTTAAGTTCTATTGTGAATGTTGTACCTTCACCAAGCTTGCTATCAACTGAAATGATCGCATCATGCTTTTCAATTATCTTTTTAACAATAGCCAAGCCTAACCCGCTTCCTCCGGTTGCCCGTGATCTCGATTTTTCTACGCGATATAGGCGCTCCCAAATGTGATGAACCTCATCATGTGGAATGCCCTCGCCCTCGTCATTTATTATAATGGATACTTGACTGTCGCTATAATTAACAGACAAAGTGACAGATGTATTAGTACCTGAATGCTTTAACGCATTATCAAGCAAGTTATGAATCACTTGTCCAAAACGAGTAGGATCTATAGAAACCTCTATATCTTTCTTAGGAAAGTCCAATATTAGTTGGACAGCTTGTGACTCGTAAGCAGGTCTGAACTTTGTTACGAGTTGCTCCAAATAACTCTGTAATGATACAGCTTCTTTTTGTATCTTAAATTCATTCTCATCCATTTTTGCTAACTCAAATAAATCTTTTACTAGTAATGCTACTCGTGAAGCCTCTTCTTGAATAATTTTCATGTATTCATAGCGTTGTTCATTTGTTATAGATTTTTTATTTACAATGTCTGCATAGCCTTTTATATACGTTAATGGTGTACGTAATTCATGTGAAATACTTGATAAAAACTCATTACGGGTTTGCTTCAAATGCTTTAATTCATCGGCTAATAACTGGATAGCCTTTGCTAATTCCCCCAGCTCATCATCTCGATTTACATATAACTGAACTTGATGATCACCTTTGCTTAGTTCCTGTGTTGCTCTTTTCATTTCCAATAATGGCGCAGTAATAAATTTAGATAGAAAAAAGATAGTGATAAATGTAAAAATAATGGATATGAACCCCATAAATAAAAAATAATATGTTAATTCGTTAACCATATTCCGTATCGTACCAGTCGGTAAAAACATAAAAACATACCCTTCTAAGGTATTATTTATGTTAATGGGATTAACTGTCACAATATAAGGCTCCGTTTTCCACCTTGCTTCTAGTATTAAGCCATGGTGTGAAAATTCTATCGCTTTACTATTTTTCATAATTTGATATTGTTTAGAAGATATTTCATTAGATGAGTCTATCACTTTTAAATTTTCATCTGTAATTATAACATCTGCTTCCGCTTCAGATTCCATTAGTGCGACATGCCTTACAGTAACAGAATCAAGTTTTTTCTCTAACACATCTCGATGGCTTATCCCACGTATTAATAAACCACTGGTTTCATCCTTAACCTTCTCGCTAACTATTCCAAAATATAAAAAAAAGAATAGCATAGACTCTATAAGTAAGATGAATATGAAAAACAGCATACCAAGCTTAAATGATAGTTTTTTTATAGAAGATCACCTCTTTTTGTCACCGTGTTAATAAATAGAAATAGAAATCCTCGTTCATACAAGGATTTCCAAATATGCTTAATGACCGCCGTGTTCCATGCCTTCTAATTGGCCTATTTCTAATACATCATCAATTAAACCTTGCATCTGAAAGGATACATTGTTAAATGATCCAGAAATGTAACCTTGATTATATGGACCTAATGTTGGATCATCTTCAAAATAAGGCTTTAGTGTTTTTAAGAAGGAGTATAAATTATCTGTTAACTCACCATCTTCTAGCCAAAGTAAAGGAGCATGCTTTCCTAAATGGGAGAACGGTGCTGCAACAATTGCATACTCTGGAGTTTCAGTTGAAATAAATGAAAATCCATGACCAGGCTTATTAAATCCCCAACCAAACTTTGTTTTATCATCCTTAAATTTTGCAAATGCAATAGATTGGTCTGAAGGAGTTTCACCTTCGATTCGAACTACGTTTCCATATTTGAGAAGTTCACGCTCAACCTTTTCCGAAATTACAGTTTTTGGGCCAAACAGATACATATTTGCCTTACCATTCCGCTTTTCTAACGCTTGAATAGTTGCTTTTGGTACATTGTCTTTCTCCACATATAGCAACGGCTCTTCCATATGAGCAATCCAATTGGCTGCAGGCAGACTATATAATTTTGCCGTTTCATCCATTGAAGCAATAATTACACTTTTTGGTATATCATTTGTTAACTGATTGTAATAATCATCAATAGCATTCGCAAATTCTGATGCATTATCACCTTTGAAGGCTTTTACCTTGTAACTTGATAATTTATCTAGCTCCTTCTCGCCAACTGTTCCCATTACCATGACTTGTGTCCCATCAACTGTCCCTTTAGGGTTTAGTCGCTCTAATTCATTTAATACTTCGACTGGGATCTCCCCATTAACAGTAAACAAAACTGGCCCATTATTTGGATGGTGTATTAAATCCACACTCGCCAAGCCAATTTGCCACTGTTCTACAGGCGATAAAATTACACTACCAGGACGATTTGCTTCATGTGTAGCTGGCCATATAGTTTGAGATACCATAACCGATAGCTCTATTGGATTATCTGTCATAAGTCTAGTAACGTTTTTTGTTGATTCAATTTTCAAGGCTTGCGCGGAAGATTCGTTAAAACTGTCTGGTTGTTGCGCCTCGGAATTTGAGTTGCTTGTTTCATTTATAACAGATTTATTTGTTTGTTGATTGTTACAACCTGCAATTAATATAAAAGCTAAAGCAATTATTATAAATCTTGTTACTCCCATTTATTCATCCCCTATTTCATATCTTTGAAAGTCATTATATATTAAATAAAAAATCCAGAGCGACCTTGTTTGGCGACGCACCTCCATTGAATTATTATGCAAAATTTTCAAAACTTAATACATCTTTACCTAGCTTTAAGTTTCATGACCTACCGAATTTCAAATGAGGTAACGGTACTAATCAAATCGCTAATCAAAGATGCCGTTTACACTATCTGCACAATGATTATAGATGTGTACAGACAAACTATACGATGAAATGGTGCAGAAATTGTGCAAGTTTTATTTTAGATGTACTATTGATGTACTATTAACAAAAGACAGTAATGAGGCAGCGATGCGATTTAATGGATACACTGCACTGGTTAATAAATATTAAACAGAAGAAATACAGAATAATATGAAAGACTTAACGAACTGCACTAACAACGAAGATCACTCAAACATTGAAATTAATATATACAAAAAAGCATGAAGCCCTCCCGTCAGAGAAAGCTTCATGCTTTTATTTTATCTTAATGTGCCATATGTCCAGATGTTAAAATCCAGATTGAACCACCAACTACAACTACAGCTAAGAAAAAGCTATATGCCATATTAATAAGATTTGCTTTACCGTCTTTTCCTTCAGTGACGTGCATGAACATAAATAACTGCATACCAGCTTGGAGCATTGCTAATGAACCTATAAGCCACATAATAACTGTGAATGATAAATTTGTTTTAAGAGCAATACCAACGGCAGCGAATGTCATCACAAGTGAAGCAATAAAACCAATAATATGTGATACAGGATATCCACTGTTATTTTGCTTCGCCATATTACATCACCATCCCTTTTAAGTAGACAAATGTAAAGACGAAAATCCATACAACGTCTAAGAAATGCCAGTATAAGCTAATAATGAACGTTTTACGAGCTGTAACGGGTGTTAAACCGTGCTTTAATAGTTGCATAATAATTAAAATAGCCCAGCCAATTCCAAGACTCACGTGTAAACCGTGTGTCCCTAATAAAGCGAAAAATGCTGATAGATAAGCGCTTGTTTGCATAGTAGCACCCATATGAACATAATGAAGAAACTCATTAATCTCCATATATAAGAAGCCTGCACCTAACAACAAAGTAACAATAAGCCATACTAATAGACCCTTTAAGTTGTGTCGACGCATTTCAAAGATTGCAAGACCACATGTGAAACTACTAGTTAATAAAATAATTGTTTGGATCATAACTTCTTTTAACATAAACATATCTTGTTGTGTGGGGCCGCCAGCTGTGCGCCCCTCTAGTACAAAATACGTAGCAAATAATGTCGAAAATAATACAATCTCTGCTCCAAGGAACACCCAGAAGCCAAGAATATTCATTTGATTTTGTTGAGTTTGGTATTCTAACGGTAGTGACGTATTAACTTGCCCTGCCACTTTGATCACCTCTCCATCCACGCTCTGTTCGAATGACTTCATCTTTACTTACATAATAGCCGTCATTGTAATCAAATGAGCGTATGATTAGTCCAGCAATAATTAACAATGAAGCTATCCCTGCTAGTGTAATAAATTCAAAAACTAATAGGAAGCCTACAATACCAAATGCAACACACATAAAGAACGGTAGTCCTGAGTTGCTTGGCATATGAATCGGTTTATAATCCGATTCCTTCATAACTGGCAAACCTTCTTTTTTCATAGTCCAGAATGCGTCTAACCCTTTTACTTCCGGTAGTGTAGCAAAGTTGTAGTGTTGTACAGGTGAAGCGGTCATCCACTCAAGTGTACGTGCATCCCATGGATCGTTTCCGATATTGCGCGGTGCATAACGGAAGCTCCAATAGATGTTGTAACACAGTGCTGCAAATCCAGCTGCTAGTACTAAAGATCCGAAAGCAGAGAATGCTAGGAAACCTTCCCATCCAAGACCTTCTGAATACGTGTAAAGACGGCGTTGCATTCCATTTAGACCTACGAAAAACATTGGCATAAATGTCATGTTGAAACCAATTACAAATAACCAGAAATGCCACTTACCAATTTTCTCATTTAACATAAAGCCAAACATTTTTGGCCACCAGTAATATAAACCGGCAAATACGGCAAAGACAACACCAGGAATAAGTGCATAATGGAAATGTGCCACTAAGAACATAGTATTATGATATTGATAATCAGCTGCTGCCATCGCCAACATTACTCCAGTTACTCCACCAATTGTAAAGTTAGGAATAAATGCTAATGCCCAAAGCATAGCTGTTGTAAACTTAATTCGACCTTTGCGCATCGTGAACAACCAGTTGAAGATCTTTATTCCTGTCGGAACAGCAATTAACATAGTTGTAAGGGAAAAGATTGAATTAACAACAGGACCTGACCCCATCGTAAAGAAGTGATGCACCCAAACTAGCATACTTAAAAATGCGATTCCGACTATAGAAATTACCATAGATTTATAGCCATATAAGTTTTTACGAGAGAATGTTGCAATAACCTCAGAGAACATACCGAACGCAGGTAACGCAACAATATATACCTCTGGGTGTCCCCATAACCAGAACAAGTTAGCCCAATGCATGGGCTCTCCACCAGCTGTAACAGTAAAGAAATGTGTGCCAAAAATACGATCTAATGCCATATACGCTAAAGCAACAGTGAAGATTGGAAATGCTGCAACGATAATGACAGACGTAATAAATGACGTCCAAGTAAACATAGGCATTCTCATTAAAGTCATACCTGGCGTTCTCATCTTTAACACGGTCACAATGAAGTTAATACCCGACATCAGCGTACCTATTCCTGCAATCTGGATAGCAATCGAATAATAGTTATTTCCGATACCTGGCGTAAACTCTTTACCCGCTAGTGGGAAGTATGATGTCCAACCAGCATCTGGTGATCCACCTACTACGAACGAAATGTTAAATAGCATTGCTCCACTAAACGTTAACCAGAAGCTTAACGCATTTAATTGCGGAAACGCTACGTCACGAGCCCCAATTTGAAGCGGAACAATAACGTTCATAATCCCTATTAAGAATGGCATAGCCATGAATAATATCATAATGATGCCATGTGTTGTAAAGATTTCATTATAATGCTGTGCATCTAAAAATTCCATGTTTGGTCGTGAGGTTTGTGCCTTCATTAATAAACCGTCTACTCCACCACGGAAGAACATAAGTACACCTACAAGGATATACATAATACCTATTCTTTTATGATCAACTGTGGTAATCCATTCGTCCCATAAATAGCGCCACTTCTTTAAATAAGTGACAAGAACGAGAATACCAATCATCGTTAATGCGATCGAGATTTGGGCACCTAGAATAAGAGGATCTCCCATTACAAGCAGATCTCGAAGATTAATGCGATCCATGCTCGTCGCCTCCTTCGCTGTTAGTTTCCATTGATTCATGATCATTGTGATTGCCTTCATTTACTGAAGAACTATGCTCACTTTTTGTATCTTCTGTATCATGATCACTGTGCTTTGCTTCTTCCTCTGAAGCTCCATGTTCGCCATGGTCTGTTTCATGTCCTTCTGCGCTATCACTATAATCTGGTATATTTCCAATCACACCGTGCACACGATATAATTCAGGGTTTATATATTTTTTCGCGTCATGTTCAGCATGATCAATCCAAGCCAAGTGTGTTTCGTTAAAAGTCATACGTCCAACAACACTTGGTAGAAGTAACTTTTCATATTCAACCTCAGTTAACACAGGTGCTGTATCCTTAACATCTTGAACCCACTCTTCAAAATCTTCAGCTGTTTGAGCCAGAACCTCAAATTCCATATGAGCGTATCCTTGACCATTAAAGTTTGTATTCATACCTCTATACGATCCAGGCCTATCAGCAACCATGAATAGTTTAGTTTCCATGTTTGCCATCGTATATTTTTGTCCAAGTAAAGCTGGTACCCAGAATGATTGCATTGTGCCTGCAGATGTCATTTTTAGCTGTACAGCTCTATCCTCAGGAATATTCATATAATTCACTGTTTCAATCCCTTGTTCTGGATAGCTAAAAATCCACTTCCAATCAGCAGACGTTACATGAATAATAAGTGGTTCTTGATCTTCATAACCTTCTGGTACTTTTTCAAGTTTAAATGTTGTGATTGTTGTAGCTACTGCTAATGCAAGAACAATCACTAAAGGAATAGCAGTCCAAATTATCTCTAGTTTGTGACTTCCTTTCTCATATTCCGGCTCGTAATCTTTATTACTCTCTTTCTCGCGATATTTCCAGATCACATAACCAAACAAACTAAATACAACAACAACAACTAAAAGCATTAAGACTAACGAAAAATTAATTAGTTCTAAAATGCTTTGAGCTACTGGTCCTTGTGGTTCAAAAACTACCATATTTGTTTCACAGCCACTTAAGAATGCAGCTAGCATAACAAAGAAAATAGAATACAAGATTTTTCTATTCTTCATATAGCATTTACTCCTTCCGAAATCTGTTCAAAACTTCACAAAAATGACACAATTCGACATTTTTTGCCAATTGTGCGTTTACCTATATGCTAAAGCAGCATTACGTTTATACGAACAACAAGTAAACTTGTTTGTCGAACTCATTAATATTATTGCTCTTTATGTTGCTTTTAGCAAAGGATTATTTTTACCATTTCCACTATAATTATGTGATATTAATCACACGTACTTATTATAATAATATATTTTCTGTGAAAAAAATGTGACAGGTTTGTTAAGGAATTCTTTTCCACATGGTTTATATTTCGAGACGCACGTTTGACAACAAGTGGTAATCAACAATTTTGATCCGTGTGGCGCACCGTTGTTGTTAGGCGTGCCTAAGCATCACAAGCTTGAGCGAAATGTTGTGTCAACTTCACCAACTAGATTAAAACAAGCACGGTTATTATTCCCATAAGGAAAAATGAGTTTTTGTTATTCAAGTAAAAGGATATTCTTCTTAATTACTTGGAACTACAAAAAAACACAACTAACAAATCATACGCATTCTTCCTGAAGGTAATCCCTTACCAGAAAACATGGTGTGCCTAAAGTGAGACAGTTATCCAGGTGCAAAACTCATACGTTTTCATCTGATGAAAACAGGGAATATTATCTATTTGAATACAATTCCCTAAATTTTTGTAATTTTTTTGATAAAATAGCGTATACTATTAGATAGATGCTGTAACAAAAAGAATTGCCAAATGGCATACTTTTTGTATTTCATATTAGGGGGTAATTAAATGGCATTTGGCAGAAGATTTGTTGAGGAAGTACCCGTTGAGGAAACAAAAATTTGGCAATGCACCTCCGAAGATTGCAATGGATGGGTACGTGACAACTTTAGAGGTTCAAAGGAAGCAAGTTGTCCTTTATGCAACAGCCCAATGGAAGAGGGTTACAAAGAACTTGCAGTTGTGCAAAATCACTCACAATTGAAATAACAATCTTCACCGGGGCGACTATTAAGTCGTCTTTTTTTTTATTCAGAAAAAGATCACTTAATATAATAATATTGCATCCGACAAATCTGTCTATTACACTGAACATAGTTTGTTTCATATATGGAGAGATTATTATGGAAAATCAATATAGTACATATGATGTTATGAAGGTGTGTTTACTTGCTGGAAAGATTATGTTACAAAGCGGGGGCGAAACTTATCGAGTTGAAGATACGATGATTCGCATAGCTGCCGCGTATGGTGTTGAACATTCACATCCTTTTGTAACACCGACGGGAATTATATTCTCTTTAGAAGGAGCAGAGCCGACTAAAACTAAGCTCGTTCGCATCATGGATCGCACTACTGACCTGCGCAAGGTTACGATGGTTAACAGCATCTCAAGACAAATTACAAATGGCGAATTAACAATGGCTGAAGCTTACAAATTGTTACGAGATGTTGAAGCATCTAATGATTCTTATCATTTTTCACTACAACTGGCCGCCGCATCCCTTGCAAGTGGATGTTTTGTTATAATGTTTCTCGGGACTTGGTATGACTTTATCCCAGCAATCGTGGCAGGAGGAATTGGATTTTTATTTTATGTGTACGCTAATCGCCTTATTCCTCTTAAATTTTTTGCTGAGTTTACAGCCTCCGTTGTTATTGGGGTTGTTGCATATTTGTTTGTGTACATTGGAATAGGTCATGAATTAGATAAAATCATTATTGGTTCTGTTATGCCGCTTGTTCCCGGCCTTCTTATTACAAATGCTGTTAGGGATCTCATTGCGGGACACCTAGTATCTGGACTTTCAAAAGGCGCAGAAGCTTTCTTAACTGCATTTGCCATTGGGTCTGGGGTAGCTGTTGTCTTTGCTTTTATCTAAATTAAACGGGGGAATACATTATGGTCATAATTGAACAACTTGTTACAAGTTTTATTGCTTCGGCTGGATTTGGAATCATGTTTAATATTCCAAAGCAATCACTTATTAAGTGTGGCTTAGTTGGTATGCTTGGATGGATAGTCTATATACTGTTAACTTTAAACAAAATAGATCCGGTTGTTGCAACGTTATCCGCCTCTTTTTTTATTGCGGTTACTAGTCAGTTTTTTGCTAAATTTTACAAAACACCAGTCATTATCTTTAGTGTAGCTGGAATTATTCCACTCGTTCCTGGCGGACTCGCTTACGACGCCATGAGACATTTTGTAGAAAATGATTACAATACAGCTACAAATTTAGCTGCAAGAGCCTTCATGATTTCAGGGTCCATTGCTATAGGATTAGTTTTTTCTGAAGTTATTAATCAAATAATTAGAAAACAAGTTCAGTTCAAAGCATAGCCCTTGAACTATAGTAAAGCGCAAGTCGCCTCCCTAGCGATGATAAGTACAAGACGGGCGCCATCAGAGCCTTAATATTTGTCTCTCAAAACGTGCGCCTGAGTACACACTCACCTAGGTTCAGAATTTTAAACTCCTATACATTAAAAGGATGCTAATTATGTTCATAAAACGGTAACACGGCATCCTTTTTTTAGTTTTCATAAAATGAATTTGATAGTAAAATGCTATTCATATCGTTCTACTCTACCATACAAATGCAATATGAAGGCAAGAAATGGTATAACAAAACGTGATATTGTCAACAATGTAAATGTGACTTCCTCCCAAAGAGTTTATTGACTCCAGACATGCTACCAAGACACACCACCAGACAAACTTTTTTAAAGTTAGGCTTTTTAGGAGCAAGTCATTAGGCTGCCCCGAATTTTCGGGCAGCCCTCGTTCTTTTTTGAGATCTATGAAAAAATCACACATTTACTTGCAAATATGTGTTAAAATGTTTTTTATTCTAAATATTAGTAAGAAGGGTATTTTATGACAACTAGCACTTGTATTACAAAAATTGAAAAGCTTCGTTTAGACCTCATTGAGACAGGGCTTAAAAAAGGGCTAACGCATCCTGAGACTATTAGATTAAGTCAACGATTAGATTTAGCGATGAATAATTATTTAAAAAATAGCGATCAATCGATAGTTATGAGTAATGCAAGATAAGTAGCCTGCTGTATTATCGTTCGTATCAAAAAATTATCGATTGAGACATCTTTAAACCTAGTCAACATAGAGCAAAACTTGTAATATTGCATCATAAAAAATTGACAGATACAGATTAGCATAGTTCTTCCCAAAATCAAAAATTTAATTTGGAATATTCATAAATGAACAAGAGATTATACTAGCTAATACCATCATGTATGTAAAAAAACTACTTTTTTCTGAAATCCTTATAGTCCTACGGCACCTATTCAAGCACTACCATTTACACACCTAACATTCACTCTGTTACTATTGCGTCTAAAGCATTCGCAAAGTCCTCGATTAAATCATCAACATTTTCTAGACCTACTGACAGCCTTAATAATCCATCACTAATTCCCCTTTTGTGTCTTTCTTCCTTTGGCATAGCTTCATGAGACATTTTTGCCGGATAAGACAATATCGACTCCACAGCTCCAAGACTAACTGCAAACACCGGGATTTCTATATTATTTAGTAGTTGCCTAACATCATCCTCACTTTGTAACGAAAATGACAGAACAGCACCGAAGCTTGAAGCCTGTTTACACTGAAGTGTATGACCTGGGTGACTTTCGAGTCCTGGATAATTTACTTCTCTAACAGCACTGTGATTTTCAAGAAATCTAGCGAGTTTTATAGCTGATTCAATTGATTGTTGCAAACGAATATGAAGAGTTTTTAAGCCTCTTAACACAAGCCAACAATCCTGCACTCCTAATATTGCTCCAAAGGAATTTTGTAAAAACCGCATTTCTTTCGCCAAAATCTTATCCTTTACCACTGCTAGACCTGCGACAACATCACTATGACCTGATAAAAACTTTGTTGCACTATGAAGTACAACATCTACATCAAGCTCTAATGGACGTTGACAAGCAGGTGTCATAAAAGTATTATCAACATACGTTAAACAACCGTACTGCTTAGCAAGTGCTACAATTGCTTTTATATCCGTAACTTTCAAAAGTGGATTTGAAGGAGTTTCTATATAAATAACTTTTGTATTCGGACGGATTTGTGTTTCCACAAGAGCAAGGTTTGTCATATCAACAAATGTGTGCTCTATTTGAAACCGAGACAGCACTTCGGTTATAAAGCGAAATGTTCCTCCATAGACATCATCTGGAATTAATACGTGATCTCCACTCCTTAGCATCATGAAAGCAGTTGAAATAGCAGCCATTCCAGAGCTAAAAGCAAAACCATAACCTCCCCCTTCAAGCTCAGCTATAGCTATCTCTAAAGCTTCACGAGTTGGATTCCCTGAACGTGCATAATCATATTTTCCGAAATCATCAAAGCTATCCTGATGAAAAGTAGACGCATGTTGTATCGGCACACTAACAGCTCCAGTCGCTTTATCAACTTTGTGGGTATTATGAAGTAGCCGCGTTTGTAGGCTATAATATTTACTCATAGATTCCGTCTCCTCCCATTGCTGTCTCTAATGCTTGTGATAAATCATCTATAAGGTCATCAACATATTCAATTCCAACAGAGAATCGCAAAAGCCTGTTACAAACCCCGTTTTCTATTCGAATCTCTTCAGGAATATCAGCATGCGTTTGTGTAGCGGGATACGTTAAAAGACTTTCTACACCACCTAAACTTTCTGCGAAAGTAATAATCTTTAATTCTCGCAAAAATCTGTTTACCCACGATGCGTCCCGAATCCGAAACGAAAGCATCCCCCCCCTTCCAGGGTACAACACTTCATCAACTCCATTATGATTAGCTAGAAAATTAGCAATTATTCGCGCATTAGCTTCATGAGTTCTCATACGAAGTGCTAATGTTTTTAATCCCCTTATTAATAACCAAGAATCAAATGGTGAAAGTGTACCTCCTATAGTATTATGAAACATAGCTAATTTCTCACAAAGCTGTGTTCCTTTTGCCACAATTAATCCAGCTAACACATCATTGTGCCCCCCCAAATACTTTGTTGCACTATGAAGAACAATATGAGCACCATGATCAAGCGGGTTTTGCAATATTGGTGTATAAAACGTATTATCAACGATAAATAACAAGTCATGGCGTTCCGCTATTTTACTAATTTCTATTAAATCTGCTTCTTGCATAAGTGGATTTGTAGGGGATTCTACGAATATGGCCTTTGTATTTGTTTTAATAGCTTTCTCAAACAACTGTAAATTCCTATGATCTTCATAACTAAACTCATATCCCCAGTTTTTCCACCCTTGTTCAAACACACGATACGATCCTCCATATAAATCCTTAGATACAACGAAATGATCGCCTTGTTGAAACAGTGAGAAAACTGTTTGTATCGCTGCCATTCCAGAACTACATGCATACCCCTGATCACCATTCTCTAAATCTGCTATTGCGTTTTCAAGAACAGTTCTTGTTGGATTACCTGTTCGAATATAATCGTAGCCAGTTGATTGACCTATCCCTTCGTGCCGATAGGCTGTTGAAAAATAAACAGGAGGGTTTACTGTGCCTGTAATCACATCAGATCGATTCCCTACCTGTGCTAAGCGTGTTTGAAAATGTTTTTTTTCTCTCATGTACGCTCCCCCTTGTATTTCATACTCAATTTTTTATGCGCCTGCTTTAAAAACTACAGTACCCGTAAACTACTGTTGAATCTTCTATCGTAACTAGTCTCTCTTAACGTCAAACTCACCGATTGGCAAGCCTTAAAGCGAAAACAGAGGCGTAGTTGCACTTATGAGTTAGGCAAGAATGAATTTTGAAGAAAATTTTTTATTTTCCTATTAGCTAAAAAACCTTCTTCAAAAGAAGAAGGTTTCCATTATACAGTCAACTTCTTCTTATCTTTCAAGCTAAATATTAGCTTGCTGGAGTTAGCACCATGACAGTCTGTCGGTTGCTGAGGTTTCATCGGGCCAGTCCCTCTACCTCTCTTGATAAGATCAATAAGTATTAGATTTTATTTATATATATTATTACATACGGCCGAAAATGAAAAGTATTTATTTAAATATTCAGATAAATTATTGCTATTGCTTCTATATATACTCTCCTTTTATCAATTAACATCCTCAAGAGTTAGTGCAATGCCACAAAACAATTTTGTTAAGGTAAACATCATTCGATCACCTATACCTAAATGAACGAAATAATTAAAAAAACTAGCATCAGCAGCACAGAAGTGTTTTATAAACTGGACAACGCATAGAAAACAACATAATTCCTCCCATGATAATACCTATTCAAAGTTGTATTATATTTTTCTTCACTATAAAATAAACAGGAAAGTAACTGGAAAGTGTCGAATGTTTTATATAAAAATGTTTGAATTCAAAGGATGTTATTTAAATGCTATATACTTTTATTATGGACCTAGCAGCGAATTTATTTTTTATATTATTTTGTGTATTGTTATTTCAATTTTGGGTTGAGAAGAAGGATTTATCAGTACAAGATCGCAAAAATAGCATTCTTATTTTAACATGTGTTGCTATTGTTCTTTGTATGAGTTTTCCTATAAAAATCAGTAATAATTTTATATTTGATTTAAGGCACGTTCCTATTGTTATAGGTGGCCTATACGGCGGACCATATGTTCTTGCTGGTATTATGCCGACCGCCATTATATATCGTTACCTATTAGGTGGTGATGGTTTTTATGCCTCTTTATTAATCTATGCTATAGAAATAATTGTTTTACTGCTCTCATACCATAAATATCAGCACAAAACCCCCACAAATCGCATGACGTTTGCAGTAATATTTACATTTGTAATCGCTACCACTGTCGCATTTATTGTTGAGTATTCTTCTAACCAGCCTTTATTAGGAATTAATTATTGGCTTATTTATATTTTTGGAAATACATTAGGTATGCTTATCACAGTTAAAATGATAGAAGCTGTACTATCACATATGCAAATGCGTCACCAGCTCATTCGTAACGAGAAGCTAGAAGCAGTTAGCCAGCTTGCATCAAGTATCTCTCATGAAGTACGAAATCCTTTAACAACAAGTAGAGGATTTATGCAACTGTTACTTGATTCAGATCTTGCTGAAGACCAAAAGAATTATATAAAAATTTCTATTGATGAAATGGATCGTGCAGAGCACATCATTCGTGACTATTTAACATTTGCAAAACCTACCGTATCAAAGCTAGAACAAGTCTCAATTGATATCGAATTAAAAAAAGCCTTAGATATAATAAAACCTCTTGCTAATATGAATAACGTTACTACTATTGAAAAGCTTGAACCTGCCATTATTATTGGTGAAAAAGCACTGTTTCAACAGTGTTTTATAAACCTATTTAAGAACGGTATTGAAGCAATGGAGAAAGGTGGTACACTAACAGTAAATAGTACAATAACTATCAATGGTACAATTCGAATTACTATTACAGATACAGGAATTGGTATGACACAACTTCAATTACAAAGGCTTGGTGAGCCATACTATACAACAAAAGGCATGAAAGGCACCGGGCTTGGAATGATGGTTGTATACAGAATTATTCATTCTCTAAATGGCACCATTGATGTTAAAAGTGCTCCAGGCAGCGGGACAACTTTTACAATCGAACTGCCTATTTACACAGTGTGAACCTCGCCAACTAAATCTAAGATTTTGAAGGGCAATTCTCGCTAGCCTTTGTTAAAACATATCTTTTTATTTTTCACTGTACCTTATAGTATGATAAATCTATGTAAGGAGGTAACTATGACATTATATGAAGTAAAACCAAAACTTAAAAAGTTATTACAAGAACGAAACATTTCTGAAGACTTATTATCTGAAGTGTTAGGGATACCAATTGAAGAGGTTCGGTCTTTTGATGAAAAATTATCATTTGATATAACAATATTAGTTGGCATCAGCCGAGTATTAAATGTTGAAATTGAAGATTTATTTTCAGTTACTGAGTTTTGTGAGGAATGCTAAAAGTGTGTCTGCTTATAATATAGCGGACACCTTTTTTATGCAATGAAAAGTAAAATAACATTTAACCATGCAACTTTCAAACTCACTTTTTACGAACATTTATCTCTCAACTAGTGATTCATAAACTGCTGCAATTTTTAATTCAATCACGGGAACAATATAGTGCGTTCCTTTGAGTTTTAAGTCTTCTATCATTATAGAGGTCTCGGAGCTGAAAGCAGTGACGTGAATAGACCTACTATTTTAATATGATGTTTAGGCTAGTTGTAATAAGGAATAGTAAAAGTATATAGTAATGTTGAATAATACATTACTAATCAAATTTATTCTCATCAATAAACTCAGCTTAACAATTAGCAAGGAGGGGTCAAATTGACAACAAACTGGGCATTTGTTTCTGATTTCGATGGTACCATCTCTATAAAAGACTTTTATTGGATTGTTATTGAAAAGTATTTTCCAGAGGGTCGCGACTTGTTTAAAAAATGGAAGGCTGGTGAAATTAAAGACATTGATTTTCTAGATACAGTCTTCACATCTATCCATCAGGATGAAGAGCAAATAATTCATGACGTTTTATCCATTCCGATCGATGAATTCGTGCCTTCATTCATTAACAAAGTACAACAGAATGGTGGGAGCTTCTACATTTTAAGTGCCGGAACAGATTACTACATAAAGCACATTTTAAAGAAATATGATATTAGAAATGTTGAAGTGTATTCTAATCAAGGACGTTATCATGATAAAAATGTACATATGAATATTGATAAAAACATGTGGCATTTTTCGGAACGGTATGGGATTGATAAATCCAAAGTCATTCAAAAACTAAAAGAATCATACGAAACCGTATATTTTGCGGGAGATAGTGAACCTGACTCACATCCAGCTGCCTATGCAGATGTCACCTTTGCAAAAGACGCGCTGCAAAGTATTTTGCAGGAGAAAAACATTCCTTTTGTTGCTATTGATAGCTTTAAGGACATTGAGGCTTATTTAAATGACAAAGGAGTTCTTGAATAAATGTCAAACCCTATTACGAATATACCAATTCCAGCAATTTTAGAAATAAGAAACGGTATTATTACGAAATTAGGTCAATTACTACACAATCATGGCTTTCAACAGGTCATTATATTATTTGATGATTTCACACACAACACATATAAACAACAAATTATGGACTCTATACCAAAATCATTAAAAGCCGATACAATGTTAATGGCAGCAAACTCTGATATTGAAATACTTATTAAACACGCATTTGAACTCGAACGATATGATGCTGTTGTAGCAATTGGTGGGGGAACGGTCATCGACCAAGGAAAATACATGGCATTCTCACGTCGCAGTCCCTTTATTAGTATACCTACATCCGCATCCAACGATGGATTTGCTAGTAGCAACTGCTCATTATTAGTAAACGGCAAAAAAACAACCGTACCCGCAAGAGTACCATATGGTATAATAGCTGACCTCGATATAATAAAGCAGGCTCCACAACGTTTTATTTTAGCTGGGGTTGGTGATTTAATGTCCAATATAACGGCTTTATATGACTGGGAATTCGAAGAGAAGCACGGTGTGAGTCGCGTAAACGCTTTTGCTTCCATGTTAAGTAAAAAAGCAGTTAATAGTTTCATTCGCACACCGATGGATGATATTAAAAACCCAATATTTTTAAAGGAACTAGTGAGTTCCCTTACAATGGGTGGGATTGCAACTGTTATAAGTGGAAATAGTGCACCTATTAGTGGATCAGAACATTTAATATCACATGCTTTAGATAAGATGAAAGACAATCCTCAAATGCATGGAATTCAAGTTGGTATTGCTACGTACATAATGGCGCATGTACAAGAGCATAGAGCTGAACGAATGGAAAAAGTATTTACAAGAACCGGTTTTTTTGAATTTGCAAAAACATTAGGCATGAAGAAATCCGACTTTCTTGAGGCAATCAAAATGGCCCCTTCGATTAAACCTAATCGCTTCACGTATTTACACGATGAAACATATCGAAGCAAAGCAGTTGATTTTGTTAATAGGTTGAAATCAGATTTATTACAATAGGTTTCTTAACCAACTCTTTTAAAATCAAAAGCTGCTTTTTCTTCCTTGTAAGCAATTAGGCTGCCTAGTTTGGCAGCCTAATCGCTTACTATTTCTCTCTAATTTCTTCAAGTGGTTTTACATTACCATACACTGGTTTCGGCAACTCCGTCGGTTTTGCCCAACGAACAGCATTTTGAATAACACGCTGCACATCTTTATGGTAGTAAGTAGGATACGTTTCATGTCCTGGACGGAAATAAAAGATTTTCCCTTTACCACGCTGATATGTACAGCCACTGCGGAACACTTCTCCACCTTCAAACCAACTTATGAATATTAATTGATCAGGTGCTGGAATATCAAAGTGTTCGCCGTACATTTCCTCACTGTTTATTTCTATATACTCACCTAGGCCTTCTGAAATCGGATGACTCGGATCAACAACCCAAATACGTTCCTTTTCATTAGCCTCGCGCCATTTTAAATCACAAGTTGTACCCATTAAGACCTTGAATATTTTCGAAAAATGACCAGAATGCAATACAAGTAACCCCATACCGTCAAGTACACGTTGTTTAACTTTCTCAACGATTTCGTCTTTCACATCGCCATGTGCCATATGCCCCCACCAAATTAACACATCTGTACTCTGTAATACTTCATCTGATAATCCGTGCTCTGGCTCATCTAAAGTTGCGGTTCTAACATTAAGGTCTTTATCCTCTAAAAAGTCAGCGATTGCTCCATGTATACCGTTTGGATAAATGTGGCGAACCTTTTCGTTTTGTTGTTCATGTCTGTTTTCGTTCCATACTGTGACGTTTAACATGTTGAATGCTCCTTTTGTTAGTCTTAAATAACTAGGTTAGAATTTAAAATACACAGAAAACTCCATAGAGCTAACTATATAAATGTCTCTTGACAAACCTAATTAACTAAAATAAACAGGTTTATTTATTTTCGCTGATTCATATATCGCCTCTAAAATTTGTGTGACGACTAATGCTTGCTCAGGCTTTACCACTGGCTCTGTATTATTCAGGACACTGTCAATCCATTGTTTCGCCTCAATATCAGCTGGATCATCTCCGGTGCTATCATAAAAATCGACTCCGCCCACTTGCAATTCAATATTTTTTTCATATAAAACACTGTGGTCCTCACCGTTAATACGCAAGCCATTTTCCATGTCGGCTCCACCTTTTGTACCACATAATGTCGTTTTTGCTTCACCAACATCTAATGTATTTAGTGCCCAGCTTGCCTCAAGAACAATAGTAGCTCCATTTTCCATCGTAATAAATCCGAAGGCAGAATCTTCTACTGTATATTTACTCGGATCCCATGGTCCCCATGCATTGGCGGCATTTTCTGTATCCGCAAGCTTACGATATACATTACCTACAACATATTTAGGCTTATAGTTATCCATCATCCATAAAGTCAAATCAAGGGCGTGTGTTCCGATATCAATTAGTGGTCCACCACCCTGTGCTTCTTCATCAAGAAAAACACCCCATGTGGGAACAGCTCGGCGACGAATCGCCTTTGCTTTCGCATAATATATATCCCCTAGCGCGTTTTCCTCACAAATAGAATGTAAGTATGAAGAGTCCTTTCTAAATCGATTTTGGTATCCAATTGTCAATTTTTTACCCGTACGCTTTGCTGCTTCCACCATCGTACGAGCTTCATCCGTTGTTTTTGCCATCGGCTTTTCACACATTACATGGCAACCAGCCTCCATGGCAGCAATTGAAATCTCTGCGTGAGAAATATTAGGTGTGCAAACATGCACAACATCCAATTTCGCTTCAGTTAACATCGTTTTATAATCAGAATATACGCTTGCTTCAGGCTTACCATATTCACCTTTAGCTTTTTCCGCACGTTCAACATTTACATCGCAAAAAGCTACCATATGTACTTCTTCTATCTTTGCTAGGCTTGGCATATGCTTAAAGTTTGCTATCCCACCACACCCGATAATGCCTACTCGTATAGTCATTCAAAATCCCTCCCGATTCGTATAATACATCTTATCCTACCAATATTCGACATCACATTCAAAGTTCCTTTTTATAAAATATAAAAGCTGATGTCTCAAAAAGTAGACATCAGCTTATATTATTACGCTTTTGCAGCTTGAATTTGCATTCCAATTTTAATTTTATCTCCAATTAATACGCCACCCGTTTCTAAAGGTGCATTCCATTTCAACCCATAATCACTTCTATTAACTGTACCACTTGCACTGAATCCAGCTTTCTCATTTCCCCATGGGTCTTTTCCTTGCCCTTCGAAAGTAACATTAAACGTTTCTGTATTCGTTGTGCCATGTATAGTTAAGTCACCCGTAACAGCATATTCTCCCTCATCTGTTTTTTCTATTTGTTTTGATGAAAATGTCATTTTAGGAAAGTTTTCTACATCAAAGAAGTCTGCTGAACGTAAATGATTGTCACGGTCAGAGTTACGTGTGTTAATACTATTGACATCAACCGAAAATTCAATAGAAGCAGAAGTTAAATCTGTTGGATCAGCTTCAATCTGAGCCTCAAAATTTTCAAATGTGCCTTTTACGTTTGAAATCATCATGTGACGAACTGAAAATTCTATCTCGCTATGTGCTAAATCAATAACCCAATTTGCTTTTGTCATTATTCTCATTCTCCCCTTTTTTACATTTGTTATAAAGCGCATTATTATCTCGAATTAAAGATAACTTAATTCAAGATTAATTATATGAAGACTTCTTCACTATGTCAACAAAAACACATTGTTGTTTGTATAGACATATTTTTTATATAAGTATCTGAGATGTAATCACTTTATTTACATCTTGTCTGAAACTAGAAAAAATTCAACTAAAACTATGTCTTCATTAGCTTTCATACCCGCCAAAATAAAAAATAAACGTAACTCACTTAGTAAGTTACGTTTAGCCCCAGGGCCGATTTGAGCTTTCTTGAATGGAAGTTACTTGCCAAGTCCCCTTATTTAGCTCAACTTTGTATTTATTTATATTAGGTTGTTTACTATGCAACTCTCGCATACTTTCAACTATCACAACATTTTTATTCTGCTCTTTTAATGTTAGTACTAGCGTGTCTTCTTTTCCAATAATGTCAGTATATACACTCAATCTTTGATACCCTGATTTCTCAGATCCAACTGCTACATTAGGCGTGTATGCTAGTAGTCCTTTTCCTACCTCTAACTGATCATCTTCAGGTACATCAATATAATCTGTATTAATAATCACTAATTCAGGAGATAATGTATCGCTTTGTGGTGCCCGGAAATAATGTTTTAATACGGCACGATACAAGTCTACTTTACTAACGGTGTTCTCAGCAGTTGTAAATCTAAATGTATGAGATCTAAAGCCCGCTCGAACTTTAACAACAACTTCTTTTCCTGGTTCAAGCAGGTCTGGGACAAATACCATACCACTATTAGAGCCACTAGTCATACCTTGAATACTATTTGATTTATCTGCGTAATCAACAGACATTCCCATACTATTATAGTTATCTTCCCGCCAATTAACTTCTATTGTCGTATGAAGAGGTACATTTATTTGACCATTTTCAGGGTAAGTACTTTTGACCCAAGTCGTATTTAAATACATATTGTACCCTACTAAACTCATAATAACTGCTAACACACTGCCTACAGCTACTAGCCAATTTTTTTTAGTAAACCGTATGGCACTGTCAGTAGTTACAATATTACGAAGCAAACTACTAAAAGTAAAAGCAGCGAAAGCTGACAAAGTTATATGTATAAAAAGAGGCCACGACGCTCCTATAGGGAACACAACCCATAAAAGAATCGGCGGTATTTGCCCTAATATAATAAACATACAGCCAAGTAGTCCAATGAAATGAAAGACTTTCAAAACATCATGTTTTTTAATGGAAGTTAAGCATAAAGCACCTATTACGGTTACTAAACCACCAATAACTGACACATACCCCCATAATACAATCTCTGCTTCACGTACTTTTCCCACCACATATAAGGGGAGTATCGGTATATATAATATCCCTGCTAATAGTACATAAAGTCCAAGAACTATTAACAGCCACTTATGATTTATCTTTTTTAGCAATCCTATCAATCCTCTTAACCGTTTTGTATTCACTATATCATATTCTCTACTGCTGCCAAACCTAAAGGATACGGCTTTCTGATTGGGAGTTGTGTAATCTTGCAGACACAGAAGACGAAAGATTCTAGATATATACAACCTTTCCAAAACGTGTCTCATTTCGCAAAGTTCTCAAAAAATGGTATAATTTATTTAGTTAATCGAAATGTCTGGAGGCAGTTTCGGTTATAATACATATCAAAAAAAGGAGTGTCTTTGTGTATGACAAAAAATCTACAAAGCACAACAACGTTGCACAACGGGGTGCAAATGCCATGGTTTGGGCTTGGTGTATTCCAGGTCAAAGAAGGTGAAGAAGTGGTTGAGTCAGTAAAAACAGCTATTGAAGCTGGCTACCGAAGCATTGACACAGCAGCTATTTACGGTAATGAAGAAGGTGTTGGAAAAGCAATCGCTGAATCAGATGTACCGCGTGAAGAGTTGTTCATTACAACAAAGGTCTGGAACAGTAAACAAGGTTATGATTCTACTCTTGAAGCATTTGAGGAAAGCATGCAAAAACTCGGCTTAGATTATCTAGATTTATACTTAATCCATTGGCCTGTTCCTGAACAAAACAAATATGTAGAAACATGGAAAGCACTTGAAAAGCTTTATAAAGATGGGCGTATTCGTGCTATTGGTGTGAGTAACTTCCAAATTCATCACCTACAGGATTTGATTGATCAATGTGATATTGTACCAATGGTGAATCAAGTAGAGTATCACCCTCGTCTAGCTCAGAAAGAATTACATGAGTTTTGTAAAGCGAACAACGTTCAACTAGAAGCATGGTCACCACTGATGCAAGGTAAAATACTTGACAACCCAACATTAGTTGAGATTGCTAATAAATACGGAAAATCAACTGCACAAGTCATCTTACGTTGGGATTTGCAGAATGAAGTGGTTACAATACCAAAGTCTGTGAAGCCGCAACGCATTGTCGACAATGCAAACATTTTTGATTTCGAGTTATCACAAGATGATATAGACAAGATTAACAGTTTGAACGAAGAAAGCCGTATAGGGCCAAATCCTGACGAATTTAATCGCGTTTAATAAAGAAACAAGGCTATCTCTACAAGCAACCAACGCTTTGCTGAGATAGCCTTGTTATGTCTACACATTACTTTAGAGTATGTTAATGGGTTTTTACCTTTAGCGGTGTTCTCTCCCCCACTAATATGTCAGACACATGAAATACTTTAGCGAACTAGCTTTAAAAAAGACAATCCTAGTAAAATCATAATGGGAATAGATGGAAGGGCTGCGATAATAGTAACCGCTTGTAGTGCGTCTAACCCTCCTATAAACATGAGAGCTGTTGGCGGAAGTGCCAACATAAACGCCCAAAATAGCCTGTTCCACCTAATAGGATCACCATGAACGTGACGTTGTGTAACTGCCGCAAGCATGTAGGATGAGGTATCAAACGTTGTTGCTAAAAAAATAATGGCTAGTATGGAAAACAGCATAACTACTACACTTCCATAGGGCAAAGTATGCAAAATAGTGACAAAAGCTTCGGGTGCTCCGTTATTTTGTAAAAGCTGAGTCACAGGTAAAATACCTCTCAATTCGAGGAATAATCCATAATTCCCTAGTATTGAAAAAAACAGCCAGCATCCAAAGGACCCTGAAAGAATAGATCCAACTATCACTTGCTTCACCGTTCGTCCTTTGGATATTTTGGCGATAAATAATCCAACGAATGGAGCATATACAATCCACCATGCCCAATAAAATAATGTCCATTTCTCTGGAAAGCCTGATTGTGCAATTGGATCGAGCCACGTATTTAAACGTAAAAAGGAATCGAGTACCAAGCCGATGCTATTGGTTGAAACTTTTAAAATGAAAATGGTCGGGCCTAACAAAAACACACAACATAAAACAAACATAGCAATATAAACATTTAAATCACTCAATTTTTTAATTCCTTTTTCAAGCCCTACATATACACTTACTGAAAAAATAACCGTGCAGATTGCCAAAATGATAAGGTCGAGACTATATGTATGCTGAATACCTGTTAACTTCGTAACACCTGCAGCAATCATTGGCACACTTAGTCCTAGCGTTGTTCCCGACGCACCTAACAAGCCTACTAAAAATAACAAATCTATTATTCTGCCTAATATCCCATTGCTATACTTACCTAAGATTGGCGCACACGCTTCACTTATTTTTAAAATTGATTTGCCTTTCACATGATATAAGTATCCAATTGGTAAAGCAGGCAATGTATAAATAGCCCAAGCTGTCGGCCCCCAATGAAACAACCCATATGCTGTACTCCACTCAATCGCTTCGCTCGAGCCAACCGGTAAATGAAATGGTGGACTAACAAAATAAAACGCCCATTCTATCGTACCCCAATACATGACTCCAGACCCAATACCAGCACAAAAAATCATCGCCACCCAGCTAAAATTAGAAAACGCTGGTTTTTCATCTTTATGACCAAATCTTATTTGACCATATCGACTAAATGCTACGTAAACTAAAAAAAGTAAAGACATAAATCCAATCCACAAATATAACACACCAACACCATTGATCAATTTACTATGAATGGTTTGAAGCCACGTTTCTGAAGCTACTGGGTCCATAAAAATAACTGAACATAAAAGTACAACTGAAAGTACCGCTAACATAAAGAAGGGTGTATCAATTGTATTTCTTCTCATTAGCCATAACCTCCCTTCATTCTCATAAATATGAAGGGATTGTCCAAAACATGAGTTAAACCGACCACATTCTAAATTATGACTATTCTCTAAATGTTTCTCATGAAATAAGACGTTTAATATATAATTGGTAAAGAAGGGAGAGAAAAAATATGAAAACGGCATTAGTTTTTGGGGGTACACGTTTTTTCGGAAAAGATTTAGTAGAGAAGCTTGTAAAGGAAGGTGTAAAAGTTACAGTAGCGACGAGACAAAATAGTACGCTTCCATTTACATCTGAACAAATTGAAACAATTAAAGTAGACCGGTTTAACAAGGACAGTATTTTAGAAGTTGTAAAAGGACGAGAATGGGATGTTGTTTTTGACCAGATTTGCTACAACGGAGAGCAGGCAGCTATTACAGTTGACGCTTTAAAGGGTAAAATAAAGCGCTATGTGTTCACTTCAACATTATCTGTGTATGGCTATGGAAATCATTTACTTGAATCTGCTTTTGATCCTTATACATATGATTTAAAGGCAATTAAACCTGGTAGTGAATTAACGTATCAGCAAGGGAAACAACAAGCTGAAGCTGTCTTTTTTCAACAAGCAAGTTTTCCTGTCGTTGCGATGCGTATTCCAATAGTATTAGGACCTGACGATTATACTGAGCGTTTACAACTACATATTGATAAAATAAAGAACGAACAACCAATTGGGTTCCCAAACATTGAAGCGGATATGAACTTTATTCATCAAGAAGAAGCAGGCAATTTCCTTGTGTGGTGTGGTTTTCAAGATTTCACAGGCCCTATCAATGCTTGTGCTAACGGTAGCTTACGACTTAAAGAGCTTATTTCTATGATTGAACATGTAACGGATAAGAAAGCAATTTTACCTGAAGATTTTTCAGGTGACATCCACTCACCTTATGGTATTGAAAATAATTGGACAATGAGCACAAAAAAAGCACAAAAACTAGGTTATAACTTTTCAAATTTAACCGACTGGCTTCCTAATTTAATAAGAAAACAGGCGAAATGATTCCACTTTTAATCTTTTAGCCAACATCAAGCTACTCTTAATAATATGTATACATTTAATTTACTACATTTCCTCGGTAATAATTTAGCATATGGGAAAAGCCAGAGTTAAACTCTCCTCTGGCTTTCCATAAATAATTTAGATTGTGTCCGGCTTTATCTCGGTTGCCGGATCTTTCACTTCATTTAAAACATACTTAGACGCATTCATAATTAACGGTACTATTAATATAGCTCCCATAATAAATAATACAGCTGCCATCTGATACACCGATGTTAAACCAAGATGAGATTTCATCCATCCCGACATGCTCATCATAATTACCATGGCCCCCATAAACAACGGTGTCATAATGCCATTTACACGGCCAACATAGTTCTCTTCAGAGTTCTGCAGGATCATCGTATTTATACTAATTTGAATGGCTGGTAGCATAAGCCCATTAAAAAATTGTGCAATTAACGTCAGCCATAATACATTAGAGAATCCCATAATTGATATCATAACAGCATCTACTACCATTCCCATTGCTAACATTGTTATTGGCGGCAACTTTCTTGCCATCCCTAAAGCAAGGCCTCCTCCAATAATCATCGCAATCCCATTAACGACAAGGAACCACTGTAAAAACTCTTTTTCAAGTCCAAGTCTTTCCGTTACAATAAAGATTCCCAATGGCTGAATTAACCCTAAAGCTAAACCTGCAACGAAGAAGTTACCTCCAAGAATAGTTAAAAACTTACTACGTTTCACATAACGAATCCCTTGTAGAAGCTCCTCCCACACAGTAGTCTCATCTTCCTTAGGCTCAAGCTTATCTTTTGGCAAGAACAATAATGCGACTGCTGATAGCAGAAACATAACTGTAGTAATCGCAAGAGATACATAAATACCATATTGTTGAAATACAAAAGTACCTATAACAGGGCCTAAAATCATAAATAAAGCAAACATCGTTTGATAAATGGACATACCCATCTGTACCTGTTCTTTTGGAACATGGAGCTTAAACAGCTTCATACCGGATGGCTGTGAGAATTGCGAAAGAATAGCTGAAATTAACATGGCGAAGAATACCGCTTTCCACGTTGCGAACATAAGTGTCAGCAAAATGGCAATTAGCGACAACGCGCTTAAAACATCACACCATATCATCGTTCGCTTAGGAAGCCAACGATCTGCAAACGTGCCTCCAATAATTGAAAAAATAAAAATCGGGGCAAATTCAGCTACTGATATTAACGAAACTGCAACAGGGTCTTCATTTGTTTGTTCCATGACAAACAGTAATACGGAGAAATTACGGACCCAAATACCTATTTGCAGAAATAATCCTGAAACTAATATGGCTCTCACGAATGGATTCGCCATAAAGCTTGAGAACTTTGATTGGTTCTCCTTCATACCCCATCCTCCTAATCAAATCAATCACTTCGTTATCTTAATTTATAAAAATCATTTTGTATAGTGACTTTAGTAACATCTTATTTCCTCTTTTTTACAAAGACCTAAAACTATATACTAAAAGAATAAAGTTATTTGAAAGGAGACTAATATGAACATTGTGCAGTTAGGAAAAGAAGACTATAGAGATACAATAGACTTTTTAAATATGGTGTTCAGTATGACAGATGAACCTCATGATTTCCCTAATCTACTTCCCACGTATTATAAAGAGACACAAAACCATATGAATTGTCACTACGCTGTTAAACAGGAAGGTAAAATTAAGTCACTGGTTGGCATCTATCCATGCACTATGAAAAT